>JAFAYV010000034.1 GCA_019240115.1 Solirubrobacterales bacterium
CCTCGAGCGTGCTGAGATCGAGCTGGTCGAGGAGGTTGATCCGGCGATCGCGGCGGCTGAGCTCGAGCGCGCGCCGGACAAGCGCGGCCGGCGCAAGGCCAAGACCGCGCTTGATCTCAAGCCGGACATGACGACCGACTCGCTGCAACTCTTCTTGAAGGACATCGGCAAGGTGCGGCTGCTGACCGCGCAGGAGGAGGTCGACCTCGCCAAGCGCATCGAGCGCGGCGACCTCGACGCGAAGCAGAAGATGGTCGAGTCCAACCTCCGTCTGGTCGTCTCGATCGCCAAGAACTACCGCAACCAGGGCCTGCCGTTCCTCGACCTGATCCAGGAGGGCACGCTCGGGCTGGTGCGCGCGGCCGAGAAGTTCGACTACCGGAAGGGCTTCAAGTTCTCCACCTATGCCACCTGGTGGATCCGCCAGGCGATCGCCCGCGCGCTGGCCGACAAGGCGCGGACGATCCGCATTCCGGTCCACGTGGTCGAGAAGCTCAACAAGATCGGCCGGGCCGAGCGCAAGCTGGTCACCGAGCTCGGACGCGAGCCGACCGCCGAGGAGATCGCCGAGGTCACCGGGATCGAGCCCGAGGAGGTCGAGTCGATCAAGCGCTCGGCTCAGGCCCCGGTGTCGCTCGAGAAGCCGGTCGGCGACGAGGAGGAGTCCGAGTTCGGGCAGTTCATCGCCGACGAGCGGGCCGAGTCGCCCTACGAGCGGGCGGCCGAGATCCTCACCAAGGAGGCGCTGCGCGAGGCGCTCGAGAACCTCAGCTATCGCGAGCGTCGCGTGCTCGAGCTGCGCTACGGCCTCGGCGGCGAGCATCCGCGCACGCTCGACGAGGTCGGGCGGACGTTCAACGTCACCCGCGAGCGAATCCGCCAGATCGAGAATCAGTCGCTGAAGAAGCTGCAGTCGCTGGCCGAAGCGCAGAAGCTGCGCGACGTCGCCTAGCCCCCGCGCTCCGGCGCAGCCCCACCCGCCCGCCCCCAGGCACCCGGCCCCGCCGCCCGGCCGTGGCGGGGCCCCCGAATCCACCATCACCGAGTCACTTCAGTTGGTGAAGTCTCGCGCTAGACTCGATGGTATGGCGATGGACGGGACGTGTCCGGTGTGCAGGACCGCGGAGATCGTGTGCGGCAAGTGGACGCTGCTGGTCATCCGCGACCTCGCCGACGGCCGCTCGCGCTTCTGCGAGCTCGAGCGCTCGCTCGAGGGCATCAGCCCGCGCACCCTGTCGCTGCGCCTGCGGGCGCTGGAGGAGGAGGGCATCGTCCGGCGCCAGACCTATCCCGAGGTCCCGCCGCGCGTCGAGTACGTGCTCACCGCGAAGGGACGCGCGCTCGTGCCGCTGATCGAGTCGATGCGCGCCTACGGGCGCGAGTGGCTCGGCGGCGAGTGCGGCGAGCTCGCCGTGCCCGAGGACCGCGACGCGGTCGCGGGCGGCGCGCGCGAGCCCGCGGGCACCGCCCGCTGATCGAGGTCGCCGGGCGATGCGGATCGCCGTCGCCACCGACGAGCTGACCGGCATCGCCACCGCGCTGCCCGAGCTGCTGCGCGACCGCGGCCACGAGCCGCTGCTGCACGGTGCCTACGTCGCCGCCGAGACGCCCGAGTGGGCATGGGCCTCCGAGCGCGCCGCCCGCGACGTCGCCGAGGGATCGGCCGAGCGGGCGATCGTCGCCTGCTGGACCGGCACCGGCGCGTCGATCGCCGCCAATAAGGTGGCGGGCATCCGCGCCGCCCTCTGCGCCGACGCGGCGACCGCCGCCGGCGCCCGGCGCTTCAACGACGCCAACGTGCTCGCGCTCAGCCTGCGCACGACCTCGGAGGCCGAGCTGGCCGAGATCGTCGACGCGTGGCTGGCCACGCCGGCCAGCGATGAGGCCGACGACGAGCGCAACCTCGCCCATCTCGGTGAGATCGAGGGCGCTGCAAGCCCGGGTGCGGGCGGCAGGATCGCACGCTGAGAAGGCGAATCCCGCCGCGTGCGCAACGCGGCCCTGCACCGCCTGATGGAGACGTTCACCGTCGAGGCCTCGGGTCGGCTCGCCGCCGAGGCCGCCGCGGGCGCCGAGGTCCCGTTTGAGCTCGCCGAGGAGCAGAGCGCGAGCGCGGCCGGGCGGCGGACGCTCTACGTCTATCGGCCGCTGCTCGGCGAGTTCATTGGTTCGCACGCCGCGGCGCTGCGGGCGCTGCGCAGCTACGGGCCGGCCGTCGACGCCATCGCCGACACCGAGGGGACGCTGGAGTACTTGAGCGGGCGCGGGGAGGTCAAGATCCCGCCCGAGCCTCGGCGGCGGGCGGAGCGCGCGCTCGTCGCCTTCCTGCAGTCGACGTTCGCCCAGCGCGGCGAGTTCGGGTTCGAGCCCGCCCACTTCGAGGCCGCGTACGCCGAGCTCGAGCGGGCGCTGTACCAGCGCCGGGGCATGGCGACGGTCATCGCCCCGGTGCTCGGGATCGCGCTGCACGCCGACACGATCGAGCTGAGCTTCGGCGAGGGCCTGTCGCTGATCCGCGGCGAGGCGCTCTGCGACGCGCCCGTGCAGGCGGTCTGGGGCGATGGCGAGGAGCCGCAGGTGCTCGCGATGCTGACGATCGATGACGAGCGCTCGCAGCGCCCGGTCATCTCCGTCGCCCGCCCGCGGTTTCGCCGGATCATCAGCGCGCTGCGGCTGCTCGATCGCGGCGCCTACGCGCTGGGCCCGATCGGCTGGTCGCGCGCGGAGACCGGCGGCTGGCGCCCGGCCGCGCTCGGCGCCGGCGGCCGCGCGGGCGGCGCGCGCCGGTCGACCCTCATCGACGCGGCCAGGCACGAGGAGCTGCGGGCGCTGCACCGCCTCGTCTCGCGCCGTCCCCGGGGCGGGGGCGAGCTCGGCTGGGCGCTCGCGCGCTTCGAGATGGGCTGCGAGCGACGGGCGGCGTTCGAGGCCCTGACCGACTACCTGCTCGCGCTGCGCGCGCTGCTCGAGCCCGAGGGCCCGGCCTCGGGGCGACTGGCCCAGCGGCTGGCGATCATCTGCGCCGCCCCCGGCGAGCGCGCGCCGCTGGCGCGCCGGACGGCCCGCGCGGTGTCGCTCGAGCGCGCGATCATCACCGGCATGAGCGCCGAGCCGGCGCCCGCCGATGCCCACCCCGTGCTGGCGGGCGGCGGGAGGGGCGATCACGGCGCCGCGAGCATCACCGCGCTCGTCGACGAGCTCGCCGAGCATCTGCGCGCGATCCTTCGTGATGCGCTCTGCGGCCACCTCGACCCCGACCTGTGTCGCGTCGCCGACGATCTCCTCGCCGAGGTCGCCGAGGTCGCCGAGGCCGCCGAGGCTGGCGAGGCCGCCGAGGCCGGCGTGGGCGGCGAGGCCGAGGTGGGCTAACCTGAGTCACGGACCGCTCCCTACTCGGTCGCAAGACCGGGAGTGTTTTGCCCGCCAGGCTCAACACGTAAGTCCTGGGGCTCGTATGAAGTCAGGGGGAGCGCGATCCGCAGTGACGAGCGGGCTCTGAGTCCGCTCGTTCTGCGTCCAGGGGCCCGCGTGCGTCCACGCCCTAGTCTCACCCCGATGTACCACCTCGAGCTGCGCCAGTTCCCGCACGTCCAGCGGGTGTTCAATCTCGGGCGCGAGGAGCTCGAGACGCGCTTTCTGCGGCCCTGGGTGAGCGGTGCGCTGATCGAGCACGACGACCGCCGGTGGGCGCCCGAGCGGACCCGGCTGATCGTTCTCGAGGGTCCCGAGGTCGATCCGGCCGAGCTCGGCCTCGGCCGCGGCTGGGGCGCGATCACGAAGGCCGCGCGCGACGTCACCGACGAGGCCATCGCGCAGGCGCGGCGCGGCGCCGAGTCGCGTCCCGCGATCGAGGCGCTCAAGGACGTGCTGCAGGCCCGCGCCGCCGCGCCGATCGGCTTCGCCGACGCGATCGCGCTGGCCGCCGCCGCGCATCCGGACTGGCGCGCCTCCGAGCAGCTCTCGCTCGCCGAGGAGGCGGTCTGGGAGCTCCTGCACCAGGACCGCGTCGTCCTGCTCTCCGCAGGCGAGCCGGTGGCTGCCGCCGGCTGGCAGCCGGTGCTCCTGCGCTGGTCGACCTGGGCCTCAGGCCCCGGCGATCCGCGGCTCGCGCTGCGCGCGTCGGAGGCCCGCGACGTCGTCGCCGGCGGCGAATAGATGGCGCCGGACCCGCTCGAGGCCGGCGAGATCGTGGACGTCGTCGTCGAGCTGGGGCACGAGGTGCAGCGGCGCGCCATGCAGCTCGGCGGTCAGAGCCTCCAGGTTGCGCCGGTCGCGCAGCGCCAGCCGGTGGTGGTCGGCGAAGCTCGCCGCCACCCGGCGCGCGAGCTCTGAGTCGAGCCGGCCGTCCAGCGCGCGGCGCACGCTGCCCGGCTGCACCTCGGCGATGCCGTCGGCGTGATAGCGGTTGACGATCACGCCCGCGAACGGCAGCTCGCTCTCCTGCAGCGTGCGGCGAAACCAGATCGCCTCCTCGATCGCGGCCGCTTGGGCGCAGGTGACGAGCACGAACGCGCTCGTGGGGGCGCGCAGCAGCTCCTGCACCGCCCGGGCCCGCTGCGCGAAGTCCTCGGTCATTCCGCCGAGCAGCGAGAAGAACGTGCCCAGATCGGAGACGAGGTCGACGCCCGTGACGCGGCGCAGGGCGGCGAACAGCGGCGCGGCGCCCCGGCCGACGAGGCGCATGCCGAGTCCGGTGGGGCGCACGAGCGCGCGCAGCGCCCCGCCCTCGAGGAACGACGTCAGGCGGGCGGGAGCCTCGAGGAAGTCCAGCGCGTTGCGCGACGGCGGCGTGTCGAGCACGAGCAGGTCGAAGTCGGCCCGGGCGGCGAGCTCGTGCAGCTTGGCCACCGCGGTGAACTCCTGCGAGCCCGAGACGGCCGTGGAGAGCTGGCGATAGACGCGATTGGCCATGATCGCCGCGGCGCGCTGCGGATCGGGGGCAAGGCGCGCGATCAGCTCGTCGAAGGTGCGCTTGGGGTCGAGCATCATCGCCCACAGCTCGCCGGCGACCTCCGGACCGAGGTGCGCGGGGTCGATGCGGCGCGGCTCGTTCTCGAGCTCCTCGAGGCCGAGCGCGTTGGCCAGTCGCCGCGCGGGATCGATCGTGACCACCGCGACCCTGGCGCCGCGCATCGCCATCCCGAGCGCGATCGCCGCCGAGGTCGTCGTCTTGCCGACCCCGCCCGAGCCGCCGCAGACGCAGACGCGCTTGCCCTCGAGCAGCCCGCTCACGCTGGTCATGCGCTCCTCCGACCGGCTCGCGGACCGCATGACGCGTGCGTCATGCAGCTGCTCATCCGCCCACCGCGGCCGCCGCGCGTTCGGGCCGCGGCAGCTCGAGCGCGTCGGCAAGCAGCTCGAGCTCGGGCCGGCCGATCTGCGGGGTGAACAGGCACGGCAGCTGCGCCACCGGCTGACCGAGGCCGTCGCGCAGGCGGCGCACCTGCTCGGCCTGGCCGCGGGCGCGCGCCTGCTCGGACAGCGCCGCGTCCAGCGCGGCCGCGACGAGCGGCGAGCGCGCCCGATCGCGCGCCTGCGCCAGCGGCGCCCGGTCGCGCTCGGCGAACCGCTCCGGCAAGCGCGCGTTGACGATCACGGCGTCGAGTCCCATCCCGTCGCGCGCCAGCGCGTCGCGCAGCCACAGCGTCTCTGAGACCGGCATCTCCTCGGCGATGGCGACCGCAGCCACCGCGGTGAACTCGCGGTCGGCGATCGTGGCCGCGATCGTGCGGGCCTGGTGGGCGATCGGGCCCACGCGGGCGATCTCGGCGAACGTCTGCGGCGTGCGCAGCAGCCCGGCGCCGTGCCCGGTGGCCGGCGAGTCGACGATCACCAGGTCGTAGACGTCGGCCCCGCTCGTGCGGCGCTGCAGCTGGGCCAGCTCCCACACCTTGCCCATGCTCAACAGCTCGCGCATGCCGGGCGTGGCCATGGCCAGCGCCTGGAACAGCCGGCTGGAGCCGAGCGCCTGGCCAACCGAGCCGGTCTTGACGCGCAGGTACTCCTCCATCGCCAGCTCGGGGTCGATGGAGATCGTGAACAGGCCGTCGGCGAGCTGCACCTCCTCGAAGGTCGCGCCCGACTCGTGAAACGCGGCCCGCGCCCGCGATTGGCTCGCCAGCTCGGCGACGATCGTCCGCCGGCCGCGACGCACCGCGACGAGTCCGAGCGCGGTCGCCACCGTCGACTTGCCCACGCCGCCCTTGCCGGTGACGAAGATCAGGCGGTGGCGCAGAAGGTCCGACACAGCGACCAACATAGCCCCGCCACCGCCCCCGACGGCGCAGCGGGCGCGGGTCGCGCAGGAAATCCGCTCCGGCGTGCGAATACTCACCGCGTACGAGTCCCCCACGCATCGGAGCCACAGCCAGATGCCCAGCAAGGTGATCGCGCTCGCCAATCAGAAGGGCGGCGTCGCCAAGACCACGACGACCCTCAACCTCGCGGTGGCATTCGCCGAGGAGGGTCACCGCGTGCTCTGCTGCGACATGGATCCTCAGGGCAACCTCACGATGTCCCAGGGGATCGATCCCGACAACCTGGGCCAGTCGATGTACGACGTCCTCGTGCACAAGACCCCGATCCGTGAGGTCATCCGCCGGCGCGAGGTCGACGTCGCCTGCGCCTCGATCGACCTCGCCGGGGCCGAGATCGCGATGTCGACGATGATCGGGCGTGAGCGCTCGCTGCAGAAGGCGCTGGCCGAGGTCGCCGACGACTACGACTTCGTCTTCATCGACACCCCGCCGAGCCTCGGCCTGCTGACGATCAACGCGCTGACCGCCTCGCATAAGGTGATCGTCCCCGTCCAATGCGAGTATCTGTCCATGCGCGGCCTGATCCAGCTGCAGAACACGCTGTCGATGATCCGGGAGAACCTGAACCCGGACGTCGACATCGAGGGGATCCTGCCGACGCTCGTCGATCTGCGCACGCTGCACGCCAAGGAGGCCATCGAGCTGCTGGAGGAGAACTTCGGCGACCGGGTCTTCGCGTCTCGCATCCGCAGGACGGTTCGTTTCGCGGAGGCCCCCGTCAAGGGCATGTCAGTGCTCAAGTACGATCCCGACGGACTCGCCGCCCACGCCTATAGGCAGCTCGCCAAGGAGGTCCTTTCCCATGGCAACCGGTAAGCGCGCGAGCATGCGCGAAGGCCCGCTCGCCGACCTGTTCCGCAGGACCACCGAGGACGCGTCGCCGGCCTCGACCGTCGGCCCGGCCTCGGCTGCCGACCCGGCCTCGGCTGCCGACCCGGCCTCGGGTGCCGACCCGGCCTCGGGTGCCGACCCGGCGTCCGCGCCCGAGCCGCCGGCCTCGACGCCCGCGGCCTCGGCGCCTCCGGCTCAGCCGGGGCCGCCTGCGCCCGCCGCCGCCCCGCCTCCGCCTCCGCCTCAGCCGGCGCCGCCTGAGCCTGCCGCCGCAGCGCCCGCCGCCCCCCCACCCGTCGCGGCGTCGGAGGCCACCCTGGCCTCGGCCCAGGAACGCCTGCACCGCGCGTTCTCGGTCGACATCCCCGACGACGTGCTCGAGCGCGCGCAAGCGACTCCCGCCGCGCCCGCCCGGCCTCCGACCGACGTCTACGCGCGCTCGGAGCGCGAGATCGACATCCCGCCGTTCGACGGCCAGATCGCCCAGCCGGTCCTGCGCGTCGTCGGCGTCGGCGGTGCCGGGGTCAACGCGGTCAACCGGATGGTCGAGGCCGACATCTCCGGGGTCGAGTTCCTCGCGATCAACACCGACCTGCAGTCGCTGCAGCTCTCCGCCGCCCAGGATACGCTGCACATCGGCGACGGGATCACCCGCGGCCTGGGCTCGGGGTCCGACCCCGATCTCGGTCGCCGCGCGGCGCGCGAGGAGTACGACCGGATCAAGGCGATGCTCCGCGGCTCGGACATGGTGTTCATCGCCGCCGGAGCCGGTGGCGGCACCGGAACCGGCGCGGCGCCCGTGGTCGCCCAGATCGCCCGCGAGCTCGGCGCGCTGACCGTCGGCATCATCACCCGGCCGTTCCAGTTCGAGGGCTCGCGCCGGCGCGAGCAGGCCGAGCTGGGGATCACCGCGCTCGGCGAGGAGGTCGACACCCTCATCGTCGTGCCGAACAACCGGCTGCTGTCGGTGCTCGACCGCGGCGTCTCGATGGTCGAGGCGTTCCGGGTCGCCGACGACGTCCTGCGCCAGGGCGTGCAGGGCGTCTCCGACCTCGTCACGTTGCCGGGGCTGATCAACCTCGACTTCGCCGACGTGCGCACGATCATGGCCGACGCGGGCACCGCGCTGCTGGGGATCGGCATGGGCACCGGCGAGCGACGCTCGATCGATGCCGCCGAGCAGGCGGTCGCCTCGCCGCTGCTGGAGACGAGCATGGAGGGCGCGCGCTCGATCCTGCTCTCGATCACCGGCGGACGCGACATCTCGCTGTGGGAGGTCAACGAGGCCGCCAAGGCGGTCGCCGAGGCCGCGCATCCCGAGGCGAACATCATCTTCGGCGCGATGGTCGACGACAAGCTCGAGGACCAGGTGTGGGTCACGGTGGTCGCCACTGGGTTCGGGGACCCGCGGCCGCGGCGCCGCGACGCCGAGCCGTTCGGCGCCGCCCGCGACGAGCCACCGGCGCGCCGCGAGCTGCGCGAGCCGGTCGGCGAGCCCCGGGTCACCCGCCGGTCGCGCCGGTCCGCGGTCGAGCTCGACGTGCCCGAGTTCATCCCCCGCCGCTGACGGCCGGATACCCGCGCCTGGCGGCGTCCTCGCTCGCTCGTGTGCTGGCGGACACGGCTCACTGCGTTCCGGGACGCGCTGGCTCTCCGACCGTCAGGGACTGGACCCGTGACAATTCCCTGGGTTGAGCTCCTCTGAGCACCAGCTCGGCGTCGTCGCCGCCGGGCATCCGGTCAGCGCCGAGGCGGGCGCCGATGCCCTGCGCGCGGGCGGCAACGCCGTCGACGCGGCGCTGGGGGCGATGCTCGCCTCGTTCGTCTGCGAGCCGCTGCTGACCGGCCTCGGCGCCGGGGGCTACATGCTCGTCGTCGCGCCCGGGCAGGCGCCCGCGCTGCTCGACTTCTTCGTGCAGGCCCCGGGTCGGGGGGCCGATCCCGCGGCGCGAGCGAACCTCATCCCGGTCAGCGTCTCGTTCGGCGACGCGATCCAGGAGTTCAACATCGGCTGCGCCTCGGTCGGCACCTACGGGATGCCGGTCGGCGTCTGTGAGGCGGCGCGACGATTCGGCCGCCTGCCGCTCGCCGATCTCGTGGCGCCCGCGGCGGCGCTGGCGCGCGACGGGGTCGAGCTCTCGCTCCAGCAGGCCCACATCGTCGACATCCTGCGACCCATCGTCACCTCGACGCCGGAGGCCGCCGCGCTGTTCGCGCCGTCGGGCCCGCTGCTGACCGCGGGTGACCGGATCCGCCAGCCCGAGCTCGCCGACGCGCTGCAGCGGCTCGGCGCCGAGGGGGCCCGGCCGTTCTACGAAGGCGACATCGGCGCGGCCATCGTCGGCTGGCTCGCGGACCGCGGCGGCATGGTCACCCGCGAGGACCTCGCCGCCTACACCGTCGTCGACCGCCCCCCGCTGCGCGCCGGGTACCGCGGCTACGAGGTGCTGACCAACCCGCCCCCGTCGGCCGGGGGCATCCTCATCGCGCGCGCCCTCTCCCTGCTCGACGCGGCCCCCGGGCCGCCCGGCGTCGCCGAGGTCGTCGACGTCATGGAGCGCACGCAGCGCGAGCGCACCGCCGCCTTCATCACCGGCCTTGACGATCCGGCGTTCGTCGAGCGCTTCCTCGGCAGCCCGCTCGGCTCGACCACCCACATCGCCGCGCTCGATCGCGACGGCTGGGCGTGCTCGGTCACCTGCTCGGCCGGCTCGGCCTCCGGGGTCATCGTCCCCGGCACCGGGGTCCACCTCAACAACATGATGGGCGAGCAGGACCTCAACCCCCTCGGCTTCCATCGCCACCCTCCGGGTCGACGGATGCCGAGCATGATGTCCCCGACGATCGTGCGCGAGGGCTCCGAGCCGGTGCTGGCGGTCGGCAGCGCGGGCTCGAACCGGATCCGCTCCTCGGTCCTGCAGGTGGTCATCCGCTCGCTCGACGATCGCCTCCCCGCGCAGGCGGCGATCGAGGCCCCCCGCGTCCACTGGGAGGACGGGGTCGTCTACGTCGAGCCGGGAATCGACGACGCGCCCCTGATCCGCGAGGGGCGCACCGTCAGCCGCTTCGCGGCTCGCAACCTCTTCTTCGGCGGTGCGCAGGCGGTCGCCCGCGAGCCCGGCGGCGGCTTCTCCGGCGGCGGCGACCCACGTCGCGGCGGCGCCGCGTCGGTGGTGAGGGCGCCGTGAGGCGCGTCCTGGCGGCGGCGCTCGCCGGCCTGATCCTCGCGCCCGCGGGGTGCGGCCTCAACGTCGAGGAGCCCGACCTGTTCGCCCTGACGCGCACCGGCCCGGGGCACGCGCTGTCGATGGTCGTCAACAGCGACGGCGCGATCCGCTGCGACGCCGGCGAGCAGAAGATGCTCTCGAGCGCGCAGGTGATCCAGGCCCGCGATCTCGCCGACGACCTCTACAACGACTCCAAGCGCACGCTGACGATTCCCCGGGCCCCGGGGACGGTCTACTACTACCGGATCCGCATGCAGCAGGGGACGATCTCGTTCCCCGACCTCGCGGCGCGCCGGCACAGGGAACTGTCGGAGGCGACCCTGTTCGCCGCCCAGGCCGCACAGCGGCCGTGCGGCCTGGGCGGATGAGCGCGAGATGAGCGCCGGCGCGCTCGCTGCGACCGCCCGAGGGGCCGACGGCTACCCTGGCGCGTCGTGCCGATCCTGGCCGCCACACACCTGATCACGACCTTCCAGGCGGTCGTGCTGGGCGTCCTGCAGGGCGCCACCGAGCTGTTCCCCGTGTCGAGCCTCGGGCACACGGTGCTGTTCCCGACCCTGTTTCGCTGGCACGACATCGTGGCCTGGCAGTCCGAGCCCGAGTCGCCGTGGCTGGCCTTCGTGGTCATGCTCCACGTGGGCAGCGCCATCGGGCTGCTGATCTACTTCTGGCGCGACTGGGTCGCGATCATTCGTGCGTTCTTCGCGACGCTCTCCAAGCGTCGGATCGAGACCTCGACCGAGCGGCTGGCGTGGCTGATCGTCGCCGCCACGATCCCGGTCGGGATCCTCGGCGTCCTGCTCGAGCACGCCGTCCGCGACGCGCTGGCCAAGCCGCTGGCGGCGGCGATCTTCCTCATGGTCAACGGCTGCGTGCTGCTGTCCGCCGAGCGCTTCCGCCGGCGCGCCGAGGTGCGCGAGCTCGCCGTGCGCGAGGGGGTGACGTCCGAGGGAGGCCGCCGTCTGGACACGCTCGAGTACCGCGAGGCGGGGATCATCGGCCTCGTCCAGTCGACCGCCCTGATCGCCGGGATCAGCCGCGACGGGGTGGTGATGACCGCCGGGCTGGCCCGCGGCCTGGACAACCGCGACGCGGCGCGCTTCGGCTTCCTGCTCGCCACCCCGCCGATCCTCGCCGCCGGGGTCCTCAAGCTCGGCGACCTGACCGGCCACCTCGGCGACGGCGGCGTGCGCGGGGCCGCCGTGATCGCCGCGGTCTGCGCGGCGATCACCGCCGTCATCACGGTGCGCTTCCTGACCCGCTACTTCGAGAAGCGCAACCTCGTCCCGTTTGGAATCTACTGCCTGGCCTTCGGCGCCTTCATGGTGGCGTTCACGCTCATCGCCGGCGCGCCCTGACCGCGGCGCCCGCGTTTGCGTGAACGGCGAGCCGACGCTGGTGGTCGGGGACGGCGACTAGAAGCGGACCTTGCCGTTGGACCGGGCGCGGGCCTGGGCGCGGTCGACGAAGTCCAGGCGCTTGGTGGCCGCCCGGAACAGGCGGGTGACGAGCGCGAGCCGGGCGTTCTCGGAGCGCAGGTCGAGCAGGCCCTGCTTGGCGTCGAGCCCGAAGTCGACGGTGGCCGCCATATCGTAGGCGCCCATCTGCTCGAGGTCCTCGGGGTCGCGGTCGGTGGCCCGCTTGACGAGGTCGGCGTACGCGGCCCGCGCCGTCGCGGCGACCTCCTCGTCGACCGGGTCGACCTCATCGCCGAGGAACTCGACGATCCCCGCCGGATAGGCGAGGTGGCCCTGGCGCTCGACGACGCGGAACGGGCGCGTGCCGCGGGTCAGCAGGTTCATGCGCCCGTCCTCCATGCGCTCGAGCACCTGCTCGATCGCGCACGCGCAACCGACGTCGCGCAGGCCGTCGTCGGACATCCAGACGATCCCGAACTCCGTCTCGGACTCCAGGCACTCGCCCATCATCGTCTTGTAGCGCTCCTCGAAGATGTGCAGCGGCACGAGCTCCCCGGGCAGCGCGACGAGCCCCAGCGGGAACAGCGGGAACTCGGGGATCACGTCGTCGGCCACGACCCCTCGGAGTCTACGGCCGGGGGCCGCTCAGCCGCGACGGCCGGTCAGCAGCAGGTTGTAGAAGATCGCCGGCGGTAGCCGGCTCTCGAGCAGCCGCTCGTCGACCCGCTGCAGCAGCAGATAGCCGTGGAACGCGTACCGGCGCCACAGCATCGGCACGTCGTCGGGATCGGCCGACGCCTCAAGCCCCCGGTTGAACCACCCGAACCAGTTGGCGGTCAGCTCCTCGCCGCGCACCCGCACGTCGGCGAGGCCGGCCGCGCGGGCGTGCCCGGCGAGCTCGGGTGCCGTGAACGCGTGGACGTCGACGAACGGCTCGAGGTCGTGGCCGCCGCCGCCCGCGCCGTCGCCGCCGCCGTTGACCCCAGACACCGGGCGGGCGCCGATGAGTCGCCGCCACAGCGGCGCGGCCGCCCCGGCGCCGCGTTTGGGGACCGCGGCGATCCGGTCCCCGAGCCGCGACGGCTCCCCGGCGAAGGCGATCCGCCCGCCGGGGCGCAGCACGCGCCGGAACTCCGACAGCGCCCGGGTGGGGTCGGGGAGGTGGTGCAGGACCGCGTGCCCGAGCACGAGGTCAAAGTTCCCGTCGGCGAACGGCAGCGTCTCGGCGTCGGCCACCGTCGTCTCGACGCTCAGCGCCAGCCGGCGTGCGTTGGCGTTGCACGCCGCGAGCATCCCGGGGGAGATGTCGGTGCAGACGGCCTCGCGCAGCACGCCGGCGCGGAGCAGGTTCAGCGTGAAGTAACCGGTGCCGGCGCCGACCTCCAGCGAGCGCGCGAACCCGCGGTGAAGGTCGGGCCCGAGCAGCTTGCGCATCTTGCCGATCACCTGCGCCTGGCCGACCTCGCCGAAGTCGATGCCCCACTTGACGTCGTAGCCGGCTGCCGCGACGTCGTGGTAGCGCGTGTTGACGTCGCGGATCGCCGCCGCGGTGCGCAGCCCCTCCATGCCGCGCCCACATTACCCTCCGACCGTGGCCGCCAGCGCGTACGTGCAGCGCGACCAGCCCCCGGGCGTGCCGCCGCTGAAGCTCACGGGCGAGCGCACGCTGCCCGACGTGCCCGCGGAGAACTACTGGTTCCGTCGTCACCTGGCGGTCTACGAGTGGATCGGCGCGCGCACGATCGGCGCCCGCACGCTCGATCTCGCCTGCGGCGAGGGCTACGGGTCCGAGGTGCTCGCCCGCGGCGCGTGCTCGGTCCTCGGCATCGACGGCAATCCCGAGGCCTTCGAGCACGCCCGGCACCGCTACGTGCGACAGAACCTGCGCTTCGAGCGGGGGCTGGTCGAGAGCGCCGGCGAGCCCGGGGCCTACGACGCGGTCGCCCTGTTGCAGACGATCGAGCACGTCCAGGACCCCGAGGCGGTCCTCGCCCACCTCCGCGCCCTGCTCGCCCCCGGCGGCGTCGCCTACGTCTCGACCCCGAACCTTCAGACGATCGCCCCGCCGGGCGCCGTCAAGTCCGACAACCCCTGGCACCTGCGCGAGTACCGCGCGCACGAGTTCCACGCCCTCTGCCGCACCGCGTTTCACCGTGTCCAGCTGCTCGGCCTCGTCCACGCGCGCAAGCTCGCACTCCACGATCTCGCGCTCGCCTGCGGCTGGGACCACGTGCACCGCCGCCTGCACCTGACCAAGGTGTTCTACGACACCTTCACCCCGGCGATCGCCGCCGGGGACTTCGCGCTGCGCGCCGGTGGGCTCGACGGGGCGCTCGACTTCCTCGCCGTCTGCCGGGCCTGATCGGCTTCGCCGGGTCTCGGATCCTGATCGGCCTGCGACGGCCGAGAAGTTCGCGAGGGGGTCAGCCGTTGGTTGACCAGGTGAGCACATGACCAACACGCCAACGACTTTCGACAACTACATGCGCTACGTCGAGCTCTGCGAGTGGCTCGCGGATCAGGACGTGCCCGCGCACGAGCCTTCTCCGACGGGTCAGGCCCTCGCCGACCGGCTCAACCGCGGAGCGCCGCTCGACGACTCTCCCGGGATCCCGGTGGCCTCGCTCGACGCGTACCGGACCGCTCGCCGAGCGGTCTAGCCCGAACCGGGTCTGCGGGCCCGGCCGCCCCGCCCGTCCCGGCGGGGCCCGCCGTCCCACCGGTACACATACGTGCACGATGCGCGGAGAGCTCGCGATCGTCCTGCACACCCACATGCCCTACGTCGAAGGCGGGATGTCCTGGCCCGACGGCGGCATCGCGGGCGACACCGACCGGCTGATGTCATACCTGCGCCACCCGGGGGGCTTCGGGACCTGGCCGTTCGGCGAAGAGTGGCTGTGGGAGGCGATCGCCACCTCCTATCTGCCGCTGCTCGACGTGCTCGACGCCGCGCCGCCCGGCGCGGTGACACTGTCGGTCACCCCGGTGCTCGCCGATCAGCTCGAGCATCCGGGGGCGATCGAGCGCTGCCTGCAGTTCCTGCGCATCGTGCGCCCCGAGTCGCACCGGCGCGACGTCGCGGCCACGCGCGACCCGGCGCTGATCGCCGAGCTGCAGCGGTCGGCCGCGGAGTACGCCGGCGCGGCGCGGCGGCTGGCCGCACGCGAGCGCGGCGGCGGGCTGCTCCGCGCGCTCGGCGTTCACGCGGCATGGACGTCGGCGGCGAGCCACGCCGTGCTGCCGCTGCTGTGCACCGAGCGCGGCGTCGCCCTGCAGGCGTGGACCGGGATCGCGTCGCACCGGCGCCGGTTCGGGTCCTGGGCGGGCGGGTTCTGGCTGCCCGAGTGCGCGCACGCGAGCTGGCTCGATCCGCTGCTCGCCGAGGCCGGCGTGCGTGGCGGCTGCGTCGAGCTGACTGCCCGGTTCGGGCGGGGGAACCCCCGTCACCTGCGCCCGCTGCGGTCCCGGTCCGGTCCGGTCCTGTGGCCGATCGACCGGGCCACGATCGACCTCGTGTGGGGTCGCGAGGGCTACCCCCGCCGCGGCGTCTACCGCGACTACCACCGCCACACGACGCACCGCCACCGCGCCTGGGCGATCGACGGACGGCCCTACGACCACGGCGCGGCGCTCGCCCAGGCCGAACGGGACGCCGCGGACTTCGTGGCCCGGGTCCGCGAGCGGGTCGCCGGCGGCGGGGTGTGCGTGTGCGCGCTCGACACCGAGCTGCTCGGCCACTGGTGGTACGAGGGCGTCGCCTGGCTGGCCGGGGTGCTGCGTGAAGCGCAGCGCCAGAGCCTGCCACTGACGACGCTCGACGACGCGGCCCATCGTCACGCGCCCGGTCCCGCCCCGGCGAGAGTCGAGGTGCAGACGACCAGCTGGGGCGAGGGGGAAGACCTCCGCACCTGGAGCGGTCCCGACGTCGCCGAGCTCGCCTGGCCGCTGCGCACCGCCGAGCTCGAACTCGCCGCGCGCCGCGAGGCCCCCGGTCCGCGCGCGCTCCGCGAGCTGCTCGGGCTCCAGGCCTCGGACTGGGCGTTCCTGGCGCATCGCCGGCTCGCCGGCGACTACCCGCGCGAGCGGATCCGCGGCCATCTCGCGGCGCTGCACGCGGCGCTGCAGGCGCCCGATCGCGTCGATCCGCGGCTGCGCGGGCTCGCCCCCGACCTCGCGGGCTGGGGGTGAGCGTCGCTTGACCGCCGGAGGATGCTCGGGCGCCCCGAGCCCGACAACCGGCTGCCCCCGGCTCAGCTCAGCGGGACGTCGTCGGGGCCTGCCGCGTCCGGCTCAGCCCAGCGGGACGTCGTCGGGGCCTGCCGCGTCCGGCTCAGCCCCAGCGGAACGTCCTCGGGGCGTGGCGCATCCGGATCAGCTTCGCCGGGCTGCCCGCGACGACCGCATTGGACGGCACGTCGACGGTGACGACCGAGTTGGTGCCGACGACCGCGTTGTCGCCGACCGTCACCCCGCGCAGGATGCACGCCCCGTAGCCCATCCACACGTTGTGACCGATGCTGACGTCGCGCTTGTAGATCCCCTGCTCGCGGATCGGGCGCTCGACCTCGACCATCCCGTGGTCGAAGTCGAGCATCATCGCGCGGTCGGCGATGATGCACTCGCGGCCGACCGACACGTGCTGGTAGACCGAGATCGTGCACTCCTGGCCGAACACGGTCTTGGCGCCGATCGACAGCTCGCCTTCGTGGACGCGGAGCTTGGTGCCGTGGCCGATCCAGCACCAGCGGCCGAGGCGGACCCGCGCGTGGCGGCCGATCTCGAACGTGACGCCGGGGCCGACGAAGCAGGGGCCGTCGGTGATCAGCCGCCCGCGCCAGCGCAGCTTCAGCCAGCACCAGCGGATCGCCAGCATCAGATAGCCGCGGCTGAGCATGTGGTTGGCGACGACGAAGCGCAGGAAGGCGAGCGGTCCGCCCCGCAGCGGCGCCGGCGCGCCGCGGACCACGGGAGCCGCAGGGGTGCCGTCGACGACCAGCGGCGGTTCGGTCCCGGGTCCGGCCGCAGACACGACCCGAGATCGTAGGGAACCGGACCCACCTCGGGCGGACGAGCCCGGGCCTGGCATCATGGCGCAGATGAGTCGCGACGACCGGCCGCTCGCCCGACGCCTGCTCGACGGCGATCGCCGGGCGCTCGCGCGCGCGATCTCGCTCGTCGAGAGTGACGATCCCGAGGGCTGGGAGCTCGTGCGCGAGATCTATCCCCACACCGGCGGGGCCGCCGTCGTCGGCGTCACCGGGGCTCCGGGGGTCGGCAAGTCGACGCTGCTCTCCGAGCTGGTCAAGCTCGAGCGCTCGCGTGAGCGGTCGATCGCCGTCCTGTCGATCGATCCCTCCTCGCCGTTCACCAAGGGCGCGCTGCTCGGGGATCGCATCCGCCTCACCGACCACTTCCTCGACCCCGGCGTGTTCATCCGCTCGATGGCCAGCCGTGGCGCGCTCGGCGGGCTGAGCGAGGCCGCGCTGCAGGCGGCGCTGCTCATGGACGCCTCGGGCCGCGATCTCGTGCTGCTCGAGACGGTCGGCGTCGGTCAGGCCGAGGTCGACGTCATCGACCACGCCGACACGGTCGTCCTCGTGCTCATGCCGGGCTCCGGGGACTCGGTCCAGGCGCTGAAGGCGGGGGTGATGGAGATCCCCGACATCATCGTCGTCAACAAGGCCGAGCATCCCCTGACCGACACCATGGTCCGCGAGATCAAGGCCGTGCTGGCGCTCGGGCCCGACCGCGATTGGAAGGTGCCGATCCTGCGCACCGAGGCCGTCCGCGGCGAGGGCGTGGAGGAGCTTGCCGACAAGCTCTCCGAGCACCGCGCCTTCATCGAGGCCGAGGGCACGCTGTCGGAGCGCCGGCGACGCAACCTGCTCTCGGAGGTGCTCGCGATCGCCACCTTCCGCATGCGCCGCGAGCTCGAGGAGGCGCTGAGCGAGAGCGAGGAGGTCCAGGAGCTGCTCGACCGCGTTGTCGCCCGCGAGCTCGACCCCGCGTCGGCGGCGACGACGATCCTCGAGCGCGAGGTGAAGTCCTGATGGCCGCGAGCTAGACCGACCCGGCGGGCCGAGCTAGACCGAGCCGGCGAGGGCCAGCTCGACGAGCAGCCGCACCCCGAAGCCGGTCGCGCCCTTGTCGAGATAGGGGGCGCGTCCGCCGAGCCCGCCGTCGCCGACGCCGGCGATGTCGAGGTGCGCCCAGGGCACGTCGCCGGCGAAGTGGTGCAGCAGCTCCGCCGCGGTCACCGCGAGCGCCTCGCGCGGCATCGGGCGGTTGGTCAGCTGGGCGTCGCGGCCCTTGGTCATCTCGGCGTAGGCCGGATGCAGCGGCAGGCGCCAGAGCAGCTCGCCGGTCCGCCGGCCGCAGTCGATCGCCCGCTCGGCGAGCGCGTCGTCGTTGGCCATGAGCCCGGCGTGCACGCGGCCGAGAGCGGAGATGACCCCGCCGGTCAGCGTCGCGATGTCGACGATCGACGCGCACCCGAGCTGCTGCGCGTAGGTGATGCAGTCGGCGAGGACGAGACGACCCTCGGCGTCGGTGTTGTCGATCTCGATCGTCGTCCCGTCGAGCGCGGTGACGATGTCCCCGGGCCGCACCGAGCGGTCGCTCGGGAGGTTCTCGGTCGCCCCGACGAGGCCCAGGACGCGGACGGGCGCCGCGAGCGCGGCGAGCGCCGCCAGCGCCTCGATGACCGCGGCGCCGCCGGCCATGTCGAACTTCATCCCGACCTGAGAGGCCGCCGCCTTCAGTGACAGGCCGCCGCTGTCGAAGGTCACCGCCTTGCCGACGAGCGCCAGCCGTGAGCCGTCGTGCAGCGCGCCCGGCCCGGCGTAGTCGAGCACGATCAGCCGGGCCGGCTCGGCCGAGCCGCGCGCGACCGCGGCGAAGGCCCCCATGCCCGCGGCGTTGATCTGCTCCTCGTCAAGCACGGTCACGGTCAGCGACGAGCTGTCGGCGGCCGCCGCGCGCGCGTAGTCGGCAAGCGCGGTCGGGGTGAGATCGTTCGGCGGGCGGTTGCCGAGGTCGCGGGCGCGGTTCTGGGCGTGCGCGAGGGTCGCGGCGCGCGCGACGGCCACCCCGACGTCCTGCGGCCCGCTGATCGTCAGCGCGCTGAGCGGCGGCTCGCCATCGCCCGACCGAAACCGGGTGAAGCGATAGGCGCCGAGCACGGTGCCGCCGACGATCCCGTCGACGGTCTCCGCGCCGGCGCCGTCGGGCAGCGCCCAGCACAGCCGCCGCGCGCCCGTCTCCGCGGCGCGCCGGCCGACGAGCGCGGCGGCGATCCGCGCGCGCTCGCCGTCGAAGTCCGCTCGCGCGCCGAGGCCGACGACGATCGTCCGCCGACCGTCGACATGCGTTCCGGCGAGATGACGGAAGCTGCCCCTGGCCTCGCCCGAGCGCACGAGCGCGGTCAGCTCGGGCAGGACCCCCTCCGTGTCGTCGCCCTCGAACAGCCCGATCGCCACCGCCTCGGCGTCGGCGGCGAACGGAGGCTCGGTGGTCGCGGCGACGTCCACGGCGGTGGACACTAATGACCGCGTAGGATGAGCCTTACCTGCCAATGACTCGAGGAGAGAGAGCCCGATGCCCAAGACCGTGATCCTGTCCGCCGCGCGCACCCCGATCGGCAAGCTGGGCGGCGGCCTGTCGTCACTGGAGGCGACCGACCTCGGCGGCAAGGTCATCGAGGCGGCGCTCGAGCGCGCCGAGGTCGCTCCCGACGAGGTCCAGCACGTCGTGATGGGCGAGGTGCTGCAGGCGGGGGTGGGCATGATCCCGTCGCGCCAGGCCCAGATCAAGGGGGGCATCCCGAAGAACGTGTCCTCGGAGACCATCAACAAGGTGTGCGCCTCGGGCATCCGCGCCGCGGGCGTGATCGACGCCGCGATCCGCGCCGGTGACCTCGACGTCGCCGTCGGCGGCGGCATGGAGTCGATGTCCCAGGCGCCGTACATGCTCAAGCAGGCGCGGTTCGGCTATCGCATGGGCGACGGCAAGGCGCTCGACGCAATGGTCTCCGACGGCTTGACGAACCCCTTCAGCGGCAAGCAGATGGCCCAGGAGGCGACCGAGGTCGCCGACGAGTTCGAGATGACGCGCGCCGACATGGACCAGTGGGCGCTGCGCTCCCACGAGCGGGCGGTCAAGTCCACCGACGACGGCAAGCTGCCCGAGGAGATCGTCGCCGTCACCGTCGAGGGCCGCAAGGGCGACACGGTGGTCGAGGTCGACGAGGCGCCGCGGCGCGACGCGAGCCTCGACTCGCTGGCCAAGCTTCCGCCGCTGTACGGCGAGAACGGCTCGCACACCCCCGGCAACTCGCCCGGGGTCAACGACGGCGCCGGCGCGCTCGTGTTCGCCTCCGACAAGTGGGCCAAGGCCAACGGGAAGACCCCGCTGGCGACGATCGTCGCCCAGGCGGCGGTCGCCGACGACTTCGCCTACCTGGCGCGCACGCCCGGCAACGCCGCATTCAAGGCGCTCGAGAAGGCGGGCCTGCAGGTCTCGGACATCGACCTGTGGGAGATCAACGAGGCGTTCGCGTCGGTGACGCTCAACTCGATGCGGATGCTCGAGGTCGACGAGAACCGGGTCAACGTCAACGGGGGCGCGGTGGCGCTCGGACATCCGATCGGCGCCTCCGGCGCCCGGATCCTCGGCTCGCTCGTGCTCGAGCTGCGCCGACGCGGCGGAGGCCTGGGCTGCGCGGCGATCTGCTCGGGCGGCGGCCAGGGCGATGCCGTGATCGTCGAGGTACATGGCGGGTAGCCGACCCGCGGGCCCGTCGCCGGGAGGCGGGCCCGCTCCGGTCGCAGCTGCGTTCTTCGACCTCGACAAGACGCTCATGCAGGGCTCGTCGGCCTTCCAGGTCGCGCGAGCCGCGTACCGGGCCGGGCTGCTCAGCCGTCGTCAGCTGCTCGACGACGCGCTCGCCGACCTGCGCTTTCGCGTCCGCGGCGCGACCGACGCCGACTCGCTCGCGCTGCGCGAGCGGGTCGCCGGCTCGCTCGCCGGAGTGCGCCAGGTGGAGCTCGAACGACTCAGCGTCGACGTGCTCGCCGGGATCCTGCCGCGGGTGTACCCGGAGATGCTGGCGCTCGGCTACGCCCATCAGGACGCCGGGCGCCGCGTCTACATCGTCACCGCCGCCGCTCAGCCGCTCGCCGCCACGCTCGCGCGGGTGATGGGCTTCGACGGAGCGATCGGATCCGACCTCTCCGAGGTCATCGACGGGGTCTTCACCGGGCGCGCCACCGGCGTGTTCGTCTACCGCAGCGGCAAAGCGGGGGCGATCGAGGCGCTCGCGGCGCGCGAGGGCGTCGACCTGGCCGCGTCCTACGCCTACTCGGACTCCGAATCGGACCTGCCGATGCTCTGGCTCGTCGGGCATCCGGTGGCGGTCAACCCCGACGGCGCGCTCGCGCGCACCGCGCGCGAGCAGGGGTGGGAGATCGTGCGCCTCGACCGGCTCGGGCGCCGCCTGAAGGCGACCGCCGCGATGGCCGGCGCGGCGGCCGCCGGTGGGATGGCCTCGGCGGCGCTGGTCCGCCGTCGCCGCCCGGGGCTCTCCGCGGCCTGGCGCTGGCGACTCGCCGGGATGCCGTAGCCGCGCCGGCCCACGGGGAGTTAGACTCCCGGCGCCGTGTCCCCGTCGTCCGAGAAGAAGATCCGCGTCGTCGTCGCCAAGCCCGGCCTCGACGGGCATGACCGCGGAGCGAAGATCATCGCCCGCGCGCTGCGCGACGCCGGCATGGAGGTGATCTACACGGGGTTGCACCAGACGCCCGAGCAGATCGTCGAGACCGTCATCCAGGAGGACGCCGACGCCGTCGGGCTCTCGATCCTCTCGGGCGCGCACATGACGCTGGTGCCGCGGATCATGGAGCTCATGTCCGAGCAGGGGCTCGACGATGTCGTCGTCACCGTCGGCGGCACGATCCCCGATGACGACGTGAGCGAGCTGAAGAACCTCGGGGTGGCCGAGGTGTTCACCCCCGGGGCCCCGGCCCAGAAGGCGATCGACTTCATCCGCGGCGCGGTCCGCGCGTGAGCGTCGGGCGCTGGGAGCGGCACCGTCGGGCGCCGGAGTGGCAGCTGTCGTGCGCCGGGGGTGGCACTGCCGTGCGCCGGGGTGGCGCCGTCGCGCACCGGGGGTGGCACTGCCGTGCGCCGGGGGTGGCGCCGTCGTGCGCCGGGGTGGCGCCGTCGTGCACCGGGGGTGGCGCCGTCGTGCCCGAGGATGGCACCGTCGTGCGCTCGGCGGGCCGCGTCCCTGCCTGACTGACTGGTCAGTCAATGTCCATCGCCTGCAATAGACTCCCGCGCACCGTCGCTGCGGAGGGGGCGTGTCCCCGCGCGGGGAACCGATAGGAGGCCACCGTTGAAGATCTGCGTCCTGGTCAAAGAGGTCCCGGATGCCGCCGTGCAGAAACGCATCGATCCCTCGACGGGGCGCATGGATCGCTCCGGAGAGCGAAACCTCAACCCGTACGACACCCACGCGATCGAGGCCGCGATGCAGATCCGCGAGGGCGGGGAGGTCGAGGTGTCGGAGATCGTCGCGGTGACGATGGGCCCCGATACGGCCACCCGGGCGCTGCAGAAGGCCGTGTCGCTGGGCGCCGATCGCTCGCTGCACCTGTGTGACGACGCGCTCGCGGGCTCCGACGTCGCCGCCACCGGCTATGCCCTGGCCCGGGCGGTCGCCTCCGAGTCCCCGGACCTCGTCCTGCTCGGTCAGCAGTCCGACGACGGGGAGTGCTACACGATCGGCGCGGTCGTCGCCGACCATCTGCAGATGCCGTCGCTGACCCAGGTGATCAAGATGGACGTCGCCTCGGACACGTTGACCTGCGAGCGCCAGGCCGAGTACGGCTATGACACGGTCGAGGTGACGCTGCCCGCCGTCATCAGCGTCGGCGACGCGATCAACGAGCCGCGGTATCCCTCGCTGAAGGCGATCATGGGCGCGAAGAAGAAGCCGCTGCAGACGGTGGCCGCGGGCGACGTCGGGATCGACACCGCGCTCGTGGGCGCCGACGGCTCGCGCGTGCAGTGCGGCGACTTCCACGATCCGCCGGCCAAGGAGGCGGGGCAGATCATCGAGGACGAGGACACCGCGGAGACGGTCGAGAGGATCGTCGCCTGGCTCGACGAGAGGAAGCTGATCTGATGGTCCGCGGCCGCACACACGAAGGAGCCCACAATGGCTGACGTGCTCACCTACGTGCTCCACAACGAGGGCGCGTTCAACAAGAACTCGCTCGGCGCCGTCTCCGAGGCCGCCGCCCGCGCCGCCGAGGTCGGCGGCGAGGCACATGCGGTCGTCGTCGGCGGCGACGACCTGACCGACGAGCTGTGCCAGTCGCTCGGCGCCTACGGCGCGACCAAGGTGTTCCGTGCCCACGCCCCCGAGGGGCTTGCCCAGCCAGTCGTCGACGTCATGGCCAAGGTCATCGACGAGCACGGCCACGGGTACGCGCTGTTCGGCGGCGGACTGCTCGGCTTCGAGATCGGCGCCGGGCTGGCCGCCCGCACGCAGGCCGGGGTCACGATGGAGGTCACCGCGGTGCGCGCGCAGGACGGCAAGCTCGTCGCCGAGCGCCCGGTCCTGCAGGATTCCAAGATCTCGGTCTCGCACTACCAGGGCGACCTCGGGATCATCATCGGCCGGATCAACGCCTTCGAGGCCCACGAGCGCGACGGCGCGGCGGCCGAGGTCGTCGACGTCGAGGTGACGCTCTCGCCATGGTCGACGCAGGCCAGGATGGTGACGCGCGGCGAGCAGCGCGGCGCCGACGTCGACATCGAGGGCGCCGACATCCTCGTCGCCGGCGGGCGCGGCCTGGGCAAGGCCGAGGGCTTCGAGCTCGCCGAGTCGCTCGCCGGCGCGTTCGGCGCGAGCGCCGCCGTGGCCGCGACGCGCGCGGTCGTCGACGCCGGCTGGTACCCCTACGCCGCCCAGATCGGCCAGACCGGCAAGACCGTCGCGCCGAAGCTGTACTTCGCCGCCGGCATCTCCGGCGCGATCCAGCACAAGGTCGGGATGCAGGCCTCGGAGAACATCGTCGCGATCAACAAGGACGCCAACGCGCCGATCTTCGAGTTCTCCGATCTCGGCATCGTCGGCGACCTGAATCGGATCATGCCCAAGCTCACCGAGGCGATCAAAGCCAGGAAGGGCGGCTGAGGGTGGCGGCGCCCAACGGTCACGGGCCGCCCGCGCCGAGCGACTTCCCGCCGCCGGTCGATTCCGTCGGCGAGTTCATCAAGCGTGAGCTCGACGACGAGGAGGAGCGGATCGAGGTCGGGGTGGCGATCGTCGGCGGCGGCACCGCAGGCCTGGCCTGCGCCAACCGGCTGCTCCAGCTGCTCGCCGAGGACGAGGCGTTGCTCGAGCGCCTCGGCGAGGTCCCGGTCGCGGTCATCGAGAAGGCCAAGACGTGCGGCGGGCACACCCTGTCGGGCGCGGTTATGCGCCCCGGACCGCTCCAGAAGCTGTTCGGAGACCTCTCGCGCGAGGACTGGCGCCGCGAGCGGTTCGCCTTCGGCGAGGTGACCAAGGAGTCGATCTACGCGCTGCCCAACGCCAAGGCCAAGCTGCCGGTGCCGCTGGCGGCAGTGCCGAACTTCCGCAACCACGGCAACGAGGTCGTCTCGGTCTCGGCGCTCGCGCGCTACCAGGCCGCGCAGGCCGAGGAGGGCGGCGCCTACATCCTGACCGAGACCGCCGCCTCGCAGCTGATCGTCGTCGACGGACGCGTCGTCGGGGTGCGCTCCGGGGACAAGGGCCGCGGCAAGGACGGCGAGCCGCAGGGCAACTTCGAGCCCGGCACCGACATCCAGGCGCAGGTCACCGTCCTCGCCGAGGGCAGCTGGGGCCATCTCACGGGGACGGCGATCAAGGAGTTCGAGCTCGCCGACGGGCGCGAGCCGCAGGTCTGGGAGCTCGGCGTCAAGGAGGTGTGGAAGGTCGAAAAGCCCCTGGACCGCGTCATCCACACGCTCGGGCCGTGGCCGCTGAAGGCGGCCTCCAAGTACGGCCATGTCGGCGGCACGTGGCTGTACCCGATGAAGGACTTCAAGACCGGCGACGACCTCGTCTCGATCGGGCTCGTCGTCGACCTCGACTACGCCGACGCGACCACCTCGGCTCACGACCTGCTCCAGCAGTTCAAGCTCCACCCGCTCGTCAAGGGGATCCTCGGCGGCGGCGAGCGCGTCGCCTGGGGCGCCAAGGCGCTGCCCGGCGGCGGGTATTGGTCGATGCCCAAGCTCTCGATGCCCGGCGCCCTGCTCGTCGGCGACTCCGGCGGCATGGTCGACGCCGCGGCGCTCAAGGGCGTCCATCACTGCATCAGCTCGGGCATCCTCGCCGGCGAGGCGATCTACCGCTCGCTGCGCCACGGCGAGACGCTTGAGAGCTATGAGCGGGCGGTCGAGGAGTCGAGCATCGGCCGCGAGCTCTACCGGGTGCGCAACACCCGCCAGCCGCTGCAGAAGGGGTTCCTGCGGGGCGCGCCCCTGAGCGGTGCGGCGATCATGAGCCGCGGCCGGGTACCGCGCGGGCGGCTTGCCTGGCACGTCGACGACCAGGTGCCGCTGTTCGTCGGCGACACCGCCGACGGTTATCCCAAGCCTGACGGCACCTACACCTTCGACAAGCTCTCGAGCGTGTACATCAGCGGCAACGCCACCCGCGACGACGCGCCGAACCACATCCGCGTGCACCGCAACGTGCCGCGCGAGATCGCCGAGGCATGGCGCTGGATGTGCCCCGCCGGCGTCTACGAGATCCCCGAGGACGCCCCGCAGAGGGGGTTCGTCGACGTCACGGTCAACTACACCAACTGCGTCCAGTGCGGCGCGATCACCGCCAAGGGCGGTCGGCTGACCCCGCCCGAGGGCGGCGACGGGCCGCTGTACCAGCTGACCTAGCCAGGGCGGGGCTGCAACTTCCGGTCCCGTCGTTCGTTTATTGCCGTGTGATGAGGCGTGGCATGGTGATCGCGAGCCTGTGCTCGGCGCTCGCGTTGGCGGCGGTCGCGCAGGCCGGCACGCCGCCGCGCTCAGCGCTGCAGGGCTTCGCCTGCCACGCCGCGCTGCGCCCGGCGGACCGGTCGGTCGCGATCCGCGCGGTGATGCGTCCGCTGCCGGGGACGCAGAGCCTCCAGCTGAGATTCCAGCTGCTTGAGCAGCCGGCCGGTTCGTCGAGCTTCACCGAGGTCACCGGCGGCCGGGGTCTCGGCGTGTGGCTGACCCCGCAGAACCCGACGCTGGGCCAGCGGCCCGGCGACATCTGGGAGCTGACCAAGCCGGTGCTCGACCTCGCCGCGCCCGCCCGCTACCACTTTCGCGTCTCGTTTCGCTGGATCGGAGCGCACGACCGCGTCCTTAGCACCGAGGTCCGGACGAGTGCGGCGTGCCGCCAGCGTGAGCTGCGTCCCGACCTGCTCGTCGCGGGCGTGGCGGTCAGCGCGATCAGCGGCCGCCCCGGCGCGCAGCGCTACACGGCGACGATCGCCAACCGGGGACTGACCGCAGCCGGCCCCTTCCAGGTGCTGTTCACCCCGGGCGACGGCTCGGCGGCCCAGACCCGGACCCTGCGCCTCGGCGCCCGCGCGTCGCGGCGCGAGGTGTTCGTCGGCCCCGTCTGCAACCCGGCGAGTCCGCCGACGGTCGTCGCGGACTCCCTTGATCAGGTCGACGACTACGATCGCGACAACAACGCGCTGACGGTCACCTGCCCGGCCTGAACAGCGCCACCTCGCCGGGCTAGAATCGGTCTCATCATGAAGACCGAGATCCATCCCGAGTACACCGAGTCGCACGTCCGCTGCACGTGCGGGAACGAGTTCGTCACCCGCTCGACGCACGGCGACATCCACGTCGAGATCTGCTCGGCGTGCCACCCCTTTTACACCGGCCGCCAGAAGCTGGTCGACACCGGCGGGCGCGTCGAGCGCTTCCAGCGCCGCGTCGCCAAGGGCCGGCGCGCCGCGCGCCCCGCGAGCTAGCTCCGTCGCATGGCGAGCGGCGGGACCGACGGCCGGGTGACCGCCGCACGGCCGTCGGGCTCGCTGAGGGCCACGCGCGACGCGCCGCTGGGGGGGCAGGCGGTGCTCGAGGGCGTGATGATGCGCGGCATCGCCACCTGGGCGGTGGCCGTGCGCAGGCCTGTGGCCGAGGACGCCGAACCGAGCCGGGACCTCGGCGAGATCGCGGTCAGTCGCTCGGCGATCGCGGGCCCTGCCCGTCGTCGGCGGTGGGTGCGGCTGCCGGTCGTCCGAGGCGTCGCCGGGCTCGTGCAGTCGCTGCGGATCGGGATGCGCGCGCTTGCGATCTCCGCCAGCGCGCAGCTTCCACCCGACGAAGCCGGCGAGGCGGCGGAGATCGGAGACGGCGCCTGGGCGGGCACGGTGGTCGTCTCGCTGGTGTTCGCGATCGCGCTGTTCTTCGTCGCGCCGGTCGGCCTGACGAGCCTGATCAAGGACCAGCTCGGCTCCTCACTGCTGTTCTGGGTCGTCGAGGGGATCCTGCGCACGGCGATCTTCCTCGGCTACCTGACCCTGCTCTCGCGCGTCCGCGACCTACGGCGCGTGTTCGAGTACCACGGCGCCGAGCACAAGGTCATCTCCTGCTACGAGGCCGACGACGAGCTCACTCCCGAGCGCGCCGCTCGCTACTCCCGATTGCACCCTCGCTGCGGCACGAGCTTCCTGCTCGTCGTGATGGTCGTCGCGATCTTCGTGTTCGCGCCGGTCGGGCTGCCCGCCTGGTGGGTGCTCGTGCTGACCCGGATCGTCGGCATCCCGCTGATCGCCGGGCTGTCGTTCGAGGTCATCAAGTGGGCGGGGCGCAACCGTCGCCACCGGGTCGTGCAGTGGATCATGGCTCCGGGCATGGCGCTGCAGCGGCTGACCACGCGCGAGCCCGACCTCGACCAGCTTGCGGTCTCGATTGCGGCGCTGCAGGCGGTGCTCGAGGTCGAGCGGCCCAGCGAGCGGTCGGCCGACGACATGCTCGGGCTCGAGGTCGTCGCGTAGCCGGTTCCCGGGCCGGGTATCTCAGCGGTACCGGATTCATCGAAAGGAGAGCGGGCATGTCCGACGGCGACGTCGACAAGACCAAGGGCCGTTTCAAAAAGGCGGCGGGGGAGCTCACCGACGACGAGAGCCTGAAGAACGAGGGCCGGGTCGACAAGGCGAGCGGCAGGATCAAGGAGGGGATCGGCGACGCCGCCGATGTGGTCAAGGACGCGGTCAACCCGAGGGAGCGCGCGGAGCGCTGACCGACGCCGCCGAGGGGCGGGCCCGGCCGGCGCTCGGTCCTACACTCGGCGGGGATGATCGACGACCTCGTCAGCCAGGTTCAGACGCGGTTCGACGAGCTCGAGTCAGAGCTGTCGGACCCGGAGGTGATCGGCGACCGCGAGCGCTTCGCGGTCGCCAGCCGCGCCTACCGCGAGCTCGAACCGGCCGCCCGGCTGGCCGGGGAGTACCGGCGGGCGGCCGACGACGTCGCCGGAGCGCGCGAGCTGCTCGCCGAGGACGGCGAGGATCCAGAGCTGCGCGCGCTGCTCGACACCTCGCTGGCGCGCCTCGGATCCCTCGAGGAGGACATCCGGCTGGCGATGGTCGAGCGCGACCCCAACGACGACAAGAACGTGATCGTCGAGATCCGGCCCGGGGCCGGCGGCGACGAGGCGGCGCTGTGGGCCGCTGACCTGTACCGGATGCTGACCCGCTACGCCGAGCGCCGTGGTTTCAAGGTCGAGCCGCTCGCGATCGGCGACGGCGACTACACGTTCGAGATCAAGTCCCGCCCACCCTACGGCGCGTACTCGGTGTTCAAGTTCGAGGGCGGCACCCACCGCGTCCAGCGGGTTCCCGAGACCGAGTCCCAGGGGCGGATCCACACCTCGACGGCCACCGTCGCGGTGCTGCCCGAGGCCGAGGACGTCGATGTCCAGATCGACGACAACGACCTGCAGATCGACGTCTACCGCAGCTCGGGTCCGGGCGGCCAGTCGGTCAACACGACCGACTCGGCGGTGCGCATCACCCACAGGCCGAGCGGCGTCGTCGTCTCGATGCAGGATGAGAAGTCCCAACTGCAGAACCGCGAGCGTGCGATGAAGGTGCTGCGGGCGCGGCTCTACGAGCGCGCGCTCGCCGAGCAGCGGGCACAGACCGCCGCCAGCCGCCTCGCTCAGGTCGGGACGGGGGAGCGCGCCGAGAAGATCCGCACCTACAACTACGGCGAGCGGCGGGTCAAGGACCACCGCATCAACCTGCTCGTTCACAACCTCGACGGCATCCTGCTCGGCGAGCTGCACGAGCTGACAGACGCCCTGCAGGACGACGAGAAGCGGCGGCGCCTGGAAGCGCAGGCGGTTGGCTGAGCGGGTGGCCGCCGCGCCGCCGACGGTCGGGGCGGCGGTCCGGGCGGGCGCGGCGCAGCTCGCGGAGTGCTCGGCGACGCCGCGGCTGGACGCCGAGCTGCTGCTCGGCCGCGTGCTCGGCGTCGGGCGCGAGCGGTTGGTGATCGATCGCGCACGGCCGCTGGCCGCTCCGCAGGCCGTGCGGTTCGACGCCCTCGTCGAGCGTCGGGCCGCGCACGAGCCGGTCGCCTACATCCTCGGGCGGCGGGCCTTCCGGCGCCTGGAGCTGTCCGTCGACCGCCGGGTGCTCATCCCGCGCCCGGAGACCGAGCTGCTCGTCGAGGTCGGGCTCCAGTTCGCGGCGGGCAGCTCGGTGCTCGACGTGGGCACCGGCAGCGGCGCGGTCGCGCTCGCGCTCGCCGACGAGCGCCCCGATCTCGAGGTGCGCGGCGTCGACGTCAGCGTTGATGCGGTGGCCGTCGCGCGCGAGAACGCGGCAAGGCTCGGGCTCGACGTGAGCTTCAGGGTCGGCGATCTGGTCGAGGGGTGCGCGCCGGCGGACCACGTGCTTGCCAACCTGCCCTACGTCGCGGACCGCGCCCCGCTGCCCGCCGATGTGGTCGGCTGGGAGCCCGGCGGCGCCTTGTTCGCCGGCCCCGACGGGCTTGCCGTCATCCGCCGGCTGGTCGGGGCGGTGGCCGTCCGGAGGTGGCCGCGGCTCCTAGCGCTCGAGATCGGCAGCGAGCAGGGGGCCGCGGTGGCCCAGCTCGTGCGTCGGGCCGGGTTCGCGCAGGTCGAGGTACGGCGGGATCTCGCCGGTTCAGAGCGGGTGGTGGTGGGGCGGCGGTGAGCCTCGTCGGCGAGCATGCCGAGGCGTTCGAGCGCTGCATGCGCGTCGGCGGAGTCGCGGTGTTCGCGGCCGACACCGTCTACGGGCTCGCCTGCGACGCCGACGAGCGGGTGGCGGTCGAGCGCCTGTATCGCTTCAAGCGCCGGCGGCTCGACAAGCCCTCGGCGGTCATGCTCTTCGACGTCGCGCTCGCGCTCACGGCGCTGCCCGAGCTCGGCGAGGCCACCCGGGAGGGGCTGCGCCGCCTGCTGCCGGGCGGGGTGACGCTGCTGCTGCCCAATCCGGCGAAGCGGTTCCCGCTCGCCTGCGGCGACGATCCGACGACGCTCGGCCTCCGCGTCCCGGTCGTGCCGGCGCTGGCGGGGGTCCGGTGGCCGGTGCTGCAGTCAAGCGCCAACCGCGCCGGCGGCCCCGACGCCCGCGAGCTGTCCGAGGTGCCGGCGCCGATCCGCCGCGCCGCCGATCTCGTGCTCGACGGCGGCCGGCTGCCGGGGACCCCCTCGACGGTGATCGACCTGCGCGCCTACGAGGACTCCGGCGAATGGCGGATCGTGCGCGAGGGCGCGGTGTCCGCGGCGGTCGTGGATGCCGCGCTCGACGGCCGCTACCGCTTCGACCCCGCCGGCTACATGGACATGATCCGCGAGGACATCCCGGCCTACGACCGCTTTCAGGACGAGCTGACCGAGGTCTCGGGCGCCGACGTCGAGCGGGTGCTCGAGCTCGGCACCGGCACGGGGGAGACCGCCGCGCGGCTGCTTGACCGCCACCCGCGGGCCCGGCTCGTCGGCGTCGACGAGAACGCGGCGATGCTCGCCGCGGCGCGCGCGCGCCTGCCCGCCGACCGGACGTCGCTGCGGGTCGCACGGCTCCAGGACCCGCTCCCGCCCGGGCCGTTCGACCTCGTCGCCTCGGCGCTGTGCGTCCACCATCTCGACGGCGCCGAGAAGCGCTCGCTGTTCGCGCGGGTGCGCGACGCGCTCGGCCCCCGGGGCCGGTTCGTGCTCGCCGACGTCGTCGTCCCCGAGGACGCCACGACCGCGCGGATCGAGCTGACCCCCGGCTTCGACCGCCCCGATTCGGTCGCCGACCAGCTGCGCTGGCTGCGGGACGCCGGGTTTAGCCGCGCGCGCGTCAGCTGGTGCGACGCCGACCTCGCGGTTGTCGTGGCCGAGCTGGCATGACCGCCGGCGCCCGCCGCTAGCATCGAGCGCCGTGACCGCCGAGCTGCCGCCCGACCACTTCAACCGGCCGCTGGCCGAGGTCGACCCCGAGATCGCCGAGGTGCTGGCGCTCGAGCTCGACCGCCAGCAGCGCACGCTCGAGATGATCGCCTCGGAGAACTTCGCGCCCCAGGCGGTGCTCGACTGCCAGGGGTCGGTGCTGAACAACAAGTACGCCGAGGGCTATCCCGGCAGGCGCTACTACGGCGGCTGCGAGTACATCGACGTCGCCGAGCAGCTGGCGATCGACCGCGCGCTGGCGCTGTTCGGCGCCGAGCACGCCAACGTCCAGCCGCACGCCGGCGCCCAGGCCAACACCGCCGTCTACCACGCGCTGCTGACCCCCGGCGACACCCTGATGGGCCTCGAGCTGTCACACGGCGGCCACCTGTCGCACGGCATGAAGATCAATGTCTCGGGCCGGCTGTACGACATCGTCGCCTACCACGTCGACCGCGAGACATCGCTGATCGACATGGACGAGGTCGAGCGCCTCGCCCACGAGCACCGGCCGACGATGATCATCGCCGGCTGGTCGGCCTATCCCCGCCAGCTGGACTTCGAGCGCTTCCGGGCGATCGCCGACGCCGTCGGAGCCTACCTGCTCGTCGACATGGCCCACTTCGCCGGCCTCGTCGCCGCCGGCCGGCACCCCTCGCCGGTGCCGTTCGCCGACGTGGTCACGACCACGATCCACAAGACGATCGGCGGCGGTCGCGGCGGCATGATCCTCTGCCGCGAGCAATACGCCAAGAAGATCGACTCCGCGGTCTTCCCCGGCCAGCAGGGTGGGCCGCTCGAGCACCTCATCGCCGGCAAGGCGGTCGCGCTGCGGATCGCGGCCACCGAGGCCTTTCGCGAGCGCCAGCAGCGCACGATCGACGGTGCCCGCGCGGTCGCCGAGCAGCTGTTGGCGGTCGGTGGCGGCGTCTCGGTGCTGACCGGCGGCACCGACGTCCACCTCGCGCTCGTCGACCTGCGCGAGTCCCCGCTCGACGGCAAGGAGGCCGAGGACCGCCTGCACGCGATCGGGATCACCGTCAACCGCAACGCGGTGCCCTTCGACCCGCGCCCGCCGATGGTCACGAGCGGGCTGCGGATCGGCTCGCCGGCGCTGGCCACCCGCGGCCTCGCGGTCGAGGACTTCACCGAGGTCGGCCGGATCATCGCCCAGGCGCTGACCGCCGGCGACGCCTTCGAGGACCGTCGCGCCGAGCTCGCCGAGCGCACCGCCGCGATCGCCGAGCGCTTCCCGCTGTACGCGCACCTGGGCGCGGCCGCGGCCGCGGTCTGACCGAGGCCGTCGCCCGCGGGTCCCCGGGGCGCGGCTCGCCGGGGGGTGAAGGTCACCGGGGCCGTCGCCCGCGGGGGGGTGAAGATCCCCTGCTCAGCCCGGGTGCGGCTCGCCGGGGGGTGAAGGTCGCCTGCTCAGCGGCTCCACCGCTTGTGCCTCGGTCTCGACGTGTGCCTCTGCCTCGCCACTCGCGAATGGGCGGCCGCCCGTCCCAGCGCGACAAACCTGCACCGCCGCTTCGGGTTTGGCGCATCACCGACGCTGAGCGGCGCGGATCGGGCAAATCCGGACGTCCGGTCCGGATCTGTCGCATCGGGGGTGCGGAGGGGAGCGGCGACCGGGGGCTTGCCGAGCTCGCGGCCGCCCAGGAGGGGGTCGTCCACCGCTCCCAGCTGCTCGAGCTGGGAATCGGCGCCGGGTCGATCCGCCACCGCTTGCGCACCGGACGCCTCCATCTCACCTTTCCGGCGGTCTACGGCGTGGGTCACCCGCCGACGACCCGGCTGGCGCTGCGCGTCGCCGCGATCCTTCACGTCGGCGACGATTGCGTGCTCAGTCACGCGACCGCCGCCGCGATCTGGGGCCTGACCGCCGATCCCGCCGGCCCGATCGAGGTGACCGCCATCGGCCGGCACAAGCGCGACCGCCCCGACCTGTGCGTCTACCGGGTGGCCGCGCTGGACCGCCGCGACGTCCGCCTGCGCGACGGCCTGCCGGTCACCAGCCCCGCCCGGACGCTCATCGACCTCGCGGCCGCGCCCGCCGCCCCCGACCTCGCCGCCGCCCCCGACCTCGCCGCCGCCCCCGACCTCGCCGCCGCCCCCGACCTCGCCGCCGCCCCGGC
>JAFAYV010000038.1 GCA_019240115.1 Solirubrobacterales bacterium
GGGGGGCCGGACAGTCGGCGGGGGGGAGCGGACAGTCGGCGGGGCGGAGCGGACAGTCGGCGGGGGGGCCGGACAGTCGGCGGGGGGGCCGGACAGTCGGCGGGGGGCCGGACAGTCGGCGGGACGGGCCGGACGGCCCGCCCCCGAGTCAGCGGCGGGCGAAGATGCGGCTCAGACGCTCGCGCTCGCCGAGCGCGTCTGAACCGTCGTGGTGACCGCCGTCGCCCGCAGGCTGGAGAGGAATAAGGTCTTGTCGATCCGGCCGTTGAAAATCGGGACGCCCAGTTCGACGCACTTGACGATGACGTCTCGGCGTTCGAGTCCCGCTTCGCGCGCGAGCTCGGTGGGCGTCAGGTGGATTGCCATATGGATTTTCTCTCCTTTGCGGCGGTTCAGTCCATGGTCGCAAGTATGCCTGGTGAACCGGATGTTCACAACGGCGACCGCACCAGAAACGTGGAAGTTCCGGGGGTTTTTCCGCAGAAGTTTCTTCTCCGGGGCGCCGTTCCCCCATTTTCCACCGCCCCGCGGTTTGAGCGGTCGGGCTTCGTGGAAAGCCAAACACGGGGTTATACCGGGGACGATGAGCGTCAGTCAGATAGAGCTTCCGCAGACGCCCGCGTGGTCGTCGACGCGCCCGACCGAGCGCGCTCTCGTCGCCGCCGCGCGCCTTGGGGACGATCGCGCGTTCGAGAAGCTCTACTTCCGCTACCGCGACCGGGTGTCGGCGTTCGTCGCGTCCAGGGTGCGCGATCGGGGTCGGACCGAGGACGTCGCCCAGGAAGTGTTCATCTCGGCGTTGCGCCAGCTGCGCAGCACCGAGCGCGAGATCGACTTCAAGCCCTGGATCTTCGCCATCGCCCGCAACGCCTGCATCGACGAGTTCCGGCGCGGACGCCGCGGCCGTGAGGTGCCGGTCGATACCCAGGACGAGTCCGAACCGCGCACGCTGCGGGCGGTCGCTCCCGCGCCGCACGCGGAGGCCGAGGATCGTCAACGGCTCCGCGATCTCCGCGGCGCGTTCGGCGGCCTGACCGACAACCAGCACCGCCTGCTCGTCATGCGCGAGTTCGAGGGCCGCTCCTACGACGAGATCGGCGAGCAGCTCGGCATGACGCGCCAGATGGTCGAGAGCGGCATCTTCCGCGCCCGGCGCAAGCTCTCCGAGGAGTATCAGGAGCTCGCCAGCGGCCAACGCTGCCTGCAGGTCCAGGGCGTCATCGACTCCGGCGCGGCTCGCTCGCCCAAGGCCCTGGGCATCCGCGAGCGACGCCGTCTCAGTCGTCACCTCGCCCACTGCCAGCCATGTCGACATCACGCCCAAGTGTCGGGCGTCCACGAGACCCTGCTGCGCCCGCGGAGCACCGCGGACAAGATCGCGGCCCTGCTGCCCTTCGGCGGACTCGAGCGCTGGTTCGGCCGCGGAGGCGGAAAGGCATCGACGGCGGGCGCGTCCGCGCACGGCGCCGGCGCCGGCGCGGCGGGCGTGGCGAGCACGTCGATCACCATTGGACAGGGTGCCGCGGCACTTGCGGTGCTGGCCATCGCCGGCGCCGGCGGCGGGATCATCGTCGCTGAGCACGATCACGGCCACCACGGCGCCGCGTCGGTCCGCCACGTTCGATTCCCGCGCGCGCCGGTCTCCGGCGCCGGCTCGAGCGCCGTTCGCGGATCCTCGTCGAGCACCGGCGCGGGTGCGACGGCGCGTTCCACGACCGCCGGCGGGCGGGCCGCCACCGGATCGATCGGCGAGGGCGTCACGGGCGCCGGCGCGGTCCGCGGTCGGACGGGGTCGGGCAGCGAAGGCGGATCCCCCCCCGCCGGCCGGCCGACCGGCGGCGCGTCGACGGCCGGTCAGCCCATCGGCGGTGATCCCGGCTCGCCGACCCGGTCCGGATCCCCGACGACCGGTCCGGCCGCGGGCTCGCCGACGGGTATCGACCCGACCGGAACCGTGGGCGGCGTCATCAAGCGCGCCGGCCAGACGATCGGAAAGCCGACCCAGACGCTCGGCGGCACCGTCAGTCGGGTCGGGGAGACGGCCGGTTCAACGGCACAGCAGACGGTTGGCCAGGCCGGTCAGACGGTCGGTCGGGCGGGTCAGACGGTCGATCAGCCGGGCGGGACACTGGGCGGGACGGTCGGTCAGCCGGGCGGGACGCTCGGTGGCACGGTCGGCGGCACCGGTCGGACGCTCGGTGGTGCGGTCGATCAGGCGGCCCAGACGCTCGGCGGTGCGGTCGGCGGCACCGGTCGGACGCTCGGTGGTGCGGTCGGTCAGGCGGCCCAGACGCTCGGCGGTGCGGTCGGCGGCACCGGTCGGTCGCTCGGTGGTGCGGTCGGTCAGGCGGCCCAGACGCTCGGCGGTGCGGTCGGCGGCACCGGTCGGACGCTCGAAGGTGCGGTCGGACAGGCGGGGCAGACGCTGAGTGGCGCCGGGGGCACGGTCGGCCAGACGGTGGTCGCGGCGGTCGGGCAGGCAGGCCAGACCTCCAGCACGATCCTCGCGCAGGCGGGCCCGACCCTCAGCACCACCGTCGGGCAGCTCGGACAGATCGCCACCGCCACGACGCAGACGGTCCACCGGACCGCCGGTCAGGCCGGCGGAACGGTCGACCGGACGACGCAGGCCGTCGACCGCACGGTCAACCAGATCGGCGAGACCGTCGGCCAGGTGGTCCAGACGGTGGGCACGCTCGCGCAGACGAGCCCGGCGGGGCAGCAGCCGAGCCAGCCCGGTCAGCCGGCGCAGAGCCTCGACCAGCTCGGCCAGGGCGCCGGCGCGACGGCTGGGCAGGTCGGTCGCACGGTCGGCAAGACCGTTGGTTCGACCGTGAACCCGATCCTGTCGCCCGTCGGCGGCAGCGGTCCCTCGCAGACCACGACCACGAGCCCGCCCACGACGACGACCACCGTTCCGACGCAGACGTCGACGATCCCGAGCTCGGCGCCGACGACCTCGCTGCCGACGTCGACGCAACCCGAGTCGGGGGTCCCGACCACGCCGTCGACCCCGACCGCTCCATCGGCTCCGACGAGCGGCGTGCCCCCCATCCCGGTCCCGACCACGCCGTCGAGCCCGATCACCCCCAGCGGCTCCGGGTCGGTCGCCTCGAGCTCCGGATCGAGCGGGTCGTCCGCCGGCGGCTCCGGCTCCTCCGACCCCATCACGGTGCCCCCCGTCGCGAAGATCATCGGCGGGCTCTAGCAATCCGCGCCCACGGCGGACGGCCCGCCGCCGCTGTGGAATACTGAATCGGTCATCGGGGCGTGGCGCAGCCTGGTAGCGCGCACCGTTCGGGTCGGTGAGGTCCCCGGTTCAAATCCGGGCGCCCCGATTAGGAAAGCCCTGCTTCGGCCGGGCTTCTGCGTCTTAGGCGTCGTCCTGCGCGACGGCCGCTGGGGCTGATTCAGGCGTTTTGTGCCCAATCTGTGCCCAATCATGGCCTGCGACGAGCGCTTTGAGCTGTTCACGCTCGGGTTCGCTGCGGCGCATCATGTGCGAGTAGACGCGGAGCGTGAACGCGGAGTCGGTGTGGCCGAGCTGCTGCATCACGTAGGTCGGGTCCTTGCCGATCGCCACCAGGATCGAGGCGTACGTGTGCCGCAGCTTGTGCGGGGTGATCCCGAGCGGAAGCGGCTGGGTGCCGCGCTCCTCGGCGAGCCGGTTCGCCGTCGTCACGACTGCGTCGACTACGTCCTGGCGCAGATTGTGGCGGGAGCGCGCGCCGCTGGCCGTGACGAACACAGGGTCGCTCGGCCCTGTCTTCGCGCTGGCCGCCGTGTGTTCGGTGAGGATCTCGCGCAGCAGCGGCGAACCCCGCCCCTACGTCTGGACCAAGACCACCGATCAGATCCTCGAATCGATCGCCACCTACTGCAACCGAATTAACCACTCGGGACACTAGATGGTTCGGGCGTTCATACAAGCGCTGGACTGGCGCCGAGCGGATCCGGTGGCGGGCGCCGGGCGCGGGTACCGCGACGATCTCCGCGCGCTCGTCGCCGCCCGGGGCGAGTCGGGCTTGATGAGAAGTTCCACGGGTTGAGGCGGTGGTCGGCCGGGCCTCAAGCACGTCTTGGCGGTCAGCGCGGGTCCCGTTGCGCAGCGCATGCGTCGCCCTCGGCGATCCGGCCACATGTCCGTAACCTCGTCGCTGGCGGCCTCTGAGAACGTGGCTTTCACTGCGTGCGAGCGAGCGAAAGGGGCGGCACATGGAGCGCGACAGCGGGACGGACGACGGGCGCGAGGAGGCGGGCGGGCTCGGGCCTCCGGGCTCGATCAGTCGCCGGAGGCTGCTGCAGGGGGCCGCGGCCGCTGGCCTGACCCTGAGCGCGGTCCAGCTCGAGGCGACGAACGCTGTCGCTGCGACGGCGAAGCGCGCGCCCGGCCGCCACGGCGTCCGACCGCGGGCGGCGTGGGCCGCCGGCCGCACGACGCCGCCGGTCAACGGGCTGCATCTGCAGTTCGGCGCCGACGCCTCCGAGGAGGTCGTGGTCACCTGGCAGACCTATGCGCCGGTCGGTTCCCCGCAGGTGTTTCTCGGCACGCCCGAGCGCGGGCTGAGCGGCTCTCCGGTGGCTGCGACGACGCGCAGCTACGTCGATCCCAAGCAGCCCGACGAGCCGGTGTTCGTGCACTCGGCGCGCCTGAGCGGCCTCCGTCCCGACCGGGAATACTTCTACGTCGCCGTCCACGACGGCGCCGATCCCGAGACCGGTGGCTTTCGCACCGCCCCGCGCGGCCGGGCGCGGTTCACGTTCACCAGCTTCGGGGACCAGGGGACGCCGACGCTGACCGCACCGACGAACCTGCCGTCGCCCGCGCCGAAGTTCGCCAACGACAACCTCGGCTCGCCGGCCGCGGGCGACGTCACCGCGGGCGTGGAGGAGGTGGCGCCGCTGCTGCATCTCGTCAACGGGGACCTCTGCTATGCGAACCTCTCGACGGTCCCGGTCCGGACGTGGTCGGACTGGATGTCCAACAACAGCCGCTCGGCGCGCTTTCGGCCGTGGATGCCGACGGCGGGTAACCACGAGAACGAGGCGCTTGGCCCGCACGGCTTCCAGGCGTACCAGACCTACTTCACGGTTCCCTCAAACGGCGAGTCCGCCGATTTGGAGGGGTTGTGGTACTCGTTCCGCGTCGGATCGGTCAAGTTCATCGCGCTCAACAACGACGACGTCTGCCTGCAGGACGCCGGCGACGTGTATGTGCACGGATACTCAGGGGGCACCCAGAAGCGATGGCTCGAGGGTGAACTCGCCGCCGCGCGCCGCGACCGCTCGATCGACTGGATCGTCGTCTGCATGCACCAGGTGGCGATGTCGACCGCGATGGCGCCGCCGTTCAACGGCGCCGACCTCGGGATCCGGCGGGAGTGGCTGCCGCTGTTCGACGCGTACGGCGTCGACCTCGTCGTCGCCGGTCACGAGCACCACTACGAGCGCGAGTTGCCCGTCCGCGGCACGACCGGGACCGACCTGCTGACGCCCCAGCCAGTGCCGATGCCGGGCTCTTCGATCGACACGACGAGGGGCACCCAGCACATGATCATCGGCGGCGGCGGGACCTCGGCGCCCAGCAACCAGATCCTGACCGACCCGCCGACGTGCTCGGTCATCACCTCGGTCGGGCCGGCCAAGACCGCGCCTGGCCCAGGCGCCCCCACCGGGCACTTCGTGCCCAACTACACCAACGAGGCCGCGATCTGGTCCTCGGTTCGAGATAAGGACTGGGCCTATGGATTTGCGGCGTTCGCCGTCGATCCGGGGAACCAGCCGGGCGGGCAGACGTCGATCGAGGTCACCTACTACCGCGTCAAGGGGTTCGGCGACGAGCTCGAGGTCTTTGACACGTTCACGCTGACGCGCCAGCGCAGCGACGGTCCCGGCGGCTGACCAGAGCTCGTCGTCCCATTCGCAACCCTCGCCTACCGCGTGGCAGGAGACTGCGACAGCGGCAGTCCGTCGTCTCTACGCGGGCTGCCGCTCGCCCGGCGGCTACGCGGTTGCCCGCGACGCGAGACGGCGTCACCCTGATCCGGTTCACCCCGGCGCGCAGAAGTCGTGAATGCACGGTGCCGCGCCAACGCGGAGCGCGCGTCCGAGAGCGCCTCGTGCGATGCCGGCGGAAGCCCCAGATCCCCAAGCCGATACGACCGAGGGCCAGGACTGTGGGCCTGGGCGAGCGCGCACTGTACCCAGCTGGGCCGCGTCGCTCGTCCCGCAAGCGCAAGCTCCCGTGAGAGCAGGCGCAGGTCAAGCGCGGCGTGGTGCGCGATGAGCGTTGTCCCGGTGATGCGCGAGAGAAGGTCGATCGTCTGTCTGTCGTCGATCCTCGGAAGCGCGGGTCAGGCCAGCCAGGCTGCGTATGGCCCTGCCAAGTGCGGGTGCGTCGGGTCTGACCAGCACCTCGCAATTGAATGGGCGGGCCAAAACCTCCGGATCAATGCGGTCGCTCCGGGGCCGATCAGAACCGAATAGAGCCCCTGCGGACGCTGAGGATGCAGACCTCTGACCGCCGCCCAGAACGGCCGTCCGGTCGTGCGAACCGCCGGCCTTCGTCTGAGCCGCGAGAGGCTCGTCGGAGAGCGTGTCGCTCGTTCTTGTTGCACTCCTACCGACGTGCGGTACGGTTGTGTCGTGAAGGTGCGGGTCCGCTTCGGCGCGGGGTTGAGTCGCTTGGCCGGGATGCCGCGCGTCGTCGTCGAACTCGACGACGACGCCACCGTAGCCGACCTGCTGGCGGCGCTGGCGCATCGGACCCCCGACCTCAACGGCGCGCTGAGCAGAGCGCTGGCCGTGCTCGGCGGCCGGCATCTACCGGCCTCGGGCCCGCTGCACGACGGCGACGAGGTGTCCCTGCTATTGCCGGTCGCCGGGGGGGCCGGCGCACCCTGATCTGTGCCGACTCCGGCCGGCCTGTCCACCGAGGAGGAAGCCCATGAGTGTCGATGTCACCCAAGCCCAGGAGACCGTTTTCGTCAGCGAGTTCAGCGACGGCGTGCTCGGCCCCGGCCGCCCACCGGCGGGCATGGTGCGCGACGGCGGTCACATCGCGGCCAACACCGCGCCCGGCTGCTGGGGGCCGATGATCACCCCGTCGATCCGCGGCGGCCACGAAGTGACCCGCCCGGTGCTCGTTGAGGGAGCCGAGGTCGGCGACGCCGTTGCCATCCACATCAAGGACATCGTCGTGACCTCCCTGGCCACGGCGTCGGGCAACGACCAGGCGATGGAGGGCCGCTTCCTCGCCGACCCCTACTGTGCGGCGAAGTGTGCGGATTGCGGCACGATGTACGAGCCGACGCGGATCGAGGGCATCGGCCCGGAGTCAATTCGCTGTGCCAACTGCGGCGCGGACGCGGCTCCGTTCACCTTCACCAACGGCTACACGATCGGCTTTGACGAGCATCGCTCGGTCGGGGTGACCTTGCCCGAACCCGCGGCGAGCAAGCTGGCCCGCGACGCCCGCCGCTACGCGGCGCTGCCTGCGGGCTCGAAGCAGAACCCGATCCTCACCTTCGCCCCCCACGACATCGTCGGCATGGTAGGCCGGCTGCGGCCGTTCATGGGCCAGCTCGGCACCACGCCGTCAATCGACATGCCCGACTCCCACAACGCTGGCGACTTCGGCTCGTTCCTCGTCGACGCCCCGCACGAGTACGCGCTGTCCGCCGAGCAGCTCGACGAGCACCGCACCGATGGCCACATGGACATCGACGCCGTCCGCGACGGGGCGATCCTCGTGTGCCCGGTGAAGGTTCCTGGCGCGGGCGTCTATCTCGGCGACATGCACGCCATGCAGGGCGACGGCGAGATCGCCGGTCACACCTGCGATGTCTCGGGCACCGTGACTCTCCAGGTGCACGTCCTCAAGCGGTTGGCGCTTGACGGCCCAGTGCTCTTCCCGGTCGCCGCCGACCTGCCCTTCCTGGCCCGGCCGTTGAGCGAACGTGAGCGCGAGCGCGCGCTCGCCGTCGCCCGCGCGCACGGCGTCGAGCAACTCGAGCGCACCGCGCCGGTCTCGGTTGTGGGCACCGGTCCCGATCTCAACAGCGCGACCGACAACGGCCTGGCCCGCGCCGCCGAGCTGCTCGAGTGCACCGTTCCCGAGGTGATGAACCGGGCGACGGTCACGGGCGCGATCGAGATCGGTCGCCATCCCGGGGTGGTCCAGGTCACCTTCCGGGCCCCCGCCGAGGCGCTGGAGCGCAGGGGGTTGCTGGGGCTCGCCGAGGAGCAGTACGGGCCGACCCGCTGAACGCTGACCCGTGCAGGCGCCCTGGTCCCTCCCCGCCGGGCGGGAGCCGTCGAAGACCGCCACGTGCAGCGCCTCAGTCCCCACGGCCACGAGCGCATCACCCGCACCGGCCGTTACCTCAAGCCGGGCCCAGCACGCCAGCTGCAACCACCGCCCGCAGAGGCTCGTGGCGTCGCAGTGGTCGAAACCCTCGACGGACACGACGCCCACCGGGCAGCCAGCATCGCCTCACCGGTCCTCGAAGGCAGTGTCCTAGAAATTGTGTAGGCATGAACGAAAGCGACGCTCATGCCTTCAACCCAACAGAAGAAGTTCCTCGAGTCAGCGACTGGCCTTGACTCGGGGGGAGCCGGCGGCGAGCCGCTAGGCGAGCCGCCGGCGACCCCGCCGACAGTTCGGCGAGGTTTGAAGCTGGGCACGCGCACAGTCGATGACGCCGTGGGTCGCGCGAGATGGCTCGGCGAGGGTCGGATCCCGGATGAGGTGATGGACCAGCTGTTTGCCAGCGCTTCGACCGAGGAGGAGATCGCTGGGGCCGGCGGGCTGCGCGCCGAGCGTCCTCGAGTTGGTGCAGGTAGCGGAAGCTGCCGCCATCTCCGAGTACCCGCTCGCCCGCCCGGAGAACCTTCAACACCTGCTCGCGCCCCTCGTACGGCTTGAACACGACCGGGCTGCGGAAAGTCACGTCCTCGTGAAACAGGTCGCGAGCCTGGTCTACGTTCCCCTGCTCGACGGCGGCGCGAACGCGATCTGAGAGCCTGAGCCCGGGGGAGCCTAGCGTCCGTCAGCCGGCGCTGTATCAGCGCGGCGAAGATCGCGGCCAAGCGAAGGCGGCCGCTACAGCACCGGCTTGACGCGGCGACATTGCGGCCAAGCGAAAGTCGGCCGCTACAGCACCGGCCTGACGCCCCAGCCACCGTCGACGGCGAGCTCCGCGCCGGTTATGAAGCCCGCCGCGTCCGAGCACAGGAACAGCACCGCGTTGGCGAAATCCTCCGGGGTTCCGACCCGGCCGATCGCGGTCAGCGAGGCGATGCGGTCCTCCGGGATGCCAAACGATTTCCAGGCCTCGAGCGCCATCTCCGAGCGGATGTGAGCGCCGACAATCCAGTTCACGCGGACATCGTCGGAGCCACCCTCGTTAGCGGCGGAGCGGCTGAGGCCGGCGATCCCCGCCTTGACCGCGCTGTAGGCACCGTTGGTCGGCACGCCGAACTCGGTTCCCGACCGCGAGCTGGCGTTGACGATCGCTCCGCCGCCGGTGTCCGCCATCGCCGCCATCTCGTGCTTGAGGCAGAGAAACGCCCCGCGGAGGCTGGTGTACAGCACCCGCTCGAAATCCTCGACCGGGAAATCCACCAGCGCCCCGGTCAGCTCGAGGGCTGCGGCGTTGAACGCGCAGTCGAGCGACCCGTGGCGTTCGAGGGTGCTCCTCACGAGCGCCTCGACCTGGTCCTCCTCGAGGACGTCGGCGTGAACGTAACTCGCCTGACCGCCGGCATCGATGATGCCCTGCGCGACCCGCTCACCGCGGTCCTCGCGGCGTCCCGCGAGCACCACCTTGGCGCCCAGCCGGGCAAATCCCTCGGCGGTCGCCTGCCCGATGCCCGAGGTTCCACCGACCACGAGCGCCACCTTGCCGTCAAACGAAATCAACTCATTTCCTCCTTGCGGTTTGCGCGTGCGAGGCCCCCTTGCTGGCCAAGGCGATCCGTTCGTTCCCGACGCTCAAGACCGGGACGCCGTAGCGAGGCGCGACGTACTCGAAGCCAACGTCTTCGAGAAGGGCGAACTGGTGATCGGCCAGCACCTCGGTGAACTCATCGGGGGTGAACCGAGATTTCGCCGGCTCACCGGCCTTATCCGCCATCGTGCGAAACCCGGAGGAGACAGCACGCGCGTCAGCGGGCCAGGTGTCTGCTGGCGTCGCGTAGGAAACCGCGAGCAACGACGGAGGGAGGCCGCGCAGCGTGACGGCGATCGCATCCAGCGAGAGGTATGGGGTCACCCCGAGCCAGCTGATGAACGTCTCGTCCGCGCCCAACCCGGCCCGGCTGAGCCCGTCTGTGATCGATTCCACCTCGAAGTCAACCGGCACCCATACGAGCTCCGGCGGCGTCGCGATCCCCAGAGCCTCGAGACGAGACCGCTTCCACGCCTGGGTCGCGGGATGGTCGACCTCAAACACCCGCACGCCCTCTGTCTGCCACCAGGCGAAGGAATCAAGCCCCGCACTCAGGGCCACGTATTGCTCGGCTCCCGAGCTGGCCAGCCAGTCCTCAGTGATGCGCGAGCGGGCGGACACGCACGTGGCCAGTACAGCCGCGCGCTCGCCAAATGCCGTCCGCGCGCTCGCTGCCGGCGCCTCCGCCTCGCACCCGACAAACGGCCATGCCAACCAGTCTGTCAAAACCGCCCGCGGGCCGTGCATGAGCAGGTGCGATTTCCTCCCGCCCGCCGCGAGCATCGCCGTCCGGCTCGGCGGCCCGTGTGCGAGATCCCGGACCGCTCCATTTCGCCATCCTAACCCCGCCGACGTATCTCAGCCGCTCGGTGTGCGTCCGGCAACGGCGGTGAAAGCGATGCTCCGGGTCCACCACCCGGGATTGGCCCAGTGGGCGAGGAACGTGTCGATCGACTCGTCATCCCGGAGTTCCGCAGAAGCGAGGCACACGACGATCCGAGAAACTCGCTGTGAGCAGGGTTTTACGGGCAGGATCGGCCTGTGGGGGCCGTGTGTCTACAGGGCTGCGGGGGCTATTCGCCGCCGGCGGTGGGCGTGAAGTCGTAGAACTTCGGGGGTTCGCGCAGCCCCAGCGCGGTGAGGATGGGTCGCTGGGCGATGGTCAGCTGGGTGCGCTGGGCGACGGTGCCCTGATTGGTGGCCAGGGTGACCAGACCCCGCGGCAACCCTGGTGGGGAGACTTGATGGCCACCAGTGGGGAAATCATGGCCACCAGCGGGGAGAAACATGGCCACGGTTGGGGAGAATCAGATGGCCATTGACACCGCCGGCGAGCAGCTGCCCGGAGCGCGCTACCGCCGACACCTGCTGTGGCGTTACTCACTCGTCTGGGCCAAGCCGGCGTCCTGACTCATCGCCGATCGGGGATCGACCCCGGAGGGGCTGTTCATGTGCGCGTCAAGTCTGGACGCGAACGTCCTCGGCCCGGTGGCGGCCGTGATCCTGGATCGCGCCGTTCCAGACGAAGCTGACCCGGTGGCCGGCCCGGAGCGTCCGGTAGGCATCGGCGACGATATGGGCGAAGTGGACGAACAGCACTTCGCCGTCGTCCGCGGTGATCCGGCCATAGCCCTTGTCGTCCTTGAACCACCGCACCGTCGCACATCGCCGCACGCCGAGCAGCTCCGGCCGACGGATATCGAGGTCGTTGTGGATGATCTGAGCGTATGACCCGACGAGGCTGCCGCTTGAGGATCCCTCGTTGAAAACGGCGCGGTTCATGCGCTACCGCCGATCTGACGCGGCGTGGAAATGTTGGGCATGGGGTCCTCCCAGACGTTGAGCGAAGCTGACCGGCGGATCGTCGCGGTGTGGGCGGCGGACTGCGCAGAGCGGGTGCTGGGACTGTTCGAGGCAGAAGCTCCGGGCGATAGCCGGCCCCGTGAGGCCATCGCCCAGACACGGGCCTTTGCCCGTGGCGAGCTTCGCGTCGCGCAGGAGATCCGTCACCGTTTCGTCGGCGGTGGTGCTGCTCGGGGAGGAGATCCGCTGGCAGCTCGGCCGTATGTCCGCGGCGGTCAGAGCCGCTACAACCCCATACGGTGCACGCTCAGCCATCAGGCGAGGTCGGCCACAGGATCAGCACCGTGGGCAGCGCCTGAGCGCAGCGGCCACTCATTGGTAGTTCAGACGTGGCGCGTTCTCCTGGGGCCGGCCTTCAGGCGTGCAGTCGAGGATGTTCCAGTAGGGCCACATGAAGTCGACGTGGCGCGATTCCTCGCCGTCGCGGTGCGCGGTCCAGAACAGCTCAGAGCTCCACCAGTGGTAGATCTGGCTGTTGCGGCGGACGAACACGGTGGCGATGGGCCACTGGCGGCCCCGCTCGTCTTCGGCGCCATAGTCTTGATTGAACGTGTTCTGCCCCGTGGAGAGCATCCGGATGTCTGCCCAGCCACGGCTGTAGGCATGCGCTCGGAAGTGCTCGATCGGCGCCTTGGCCGACACCACGAGGTTGATCCGCTGGGTCAGGTGCTGGGCCTGTCCGGCGACGGCATCGACGATCGAGGTGCAGTTGGGGCACGGTGAGCCGATCGGATTGCCGTCCGGACCGGTGATGAACATGAAGCTGTAGACAAACAGCGTGTCCTTGCGGTCTTCGAAGAGCTCTGACAGCCTGACTGCGCGGCGGCTTCCGGAGCGGGTGTCCCATTCCTGGAACACGTAATCGCTCGGAACTTGGCCTCCCAGCGGCAGTTGACGTCGCTGTTGCGCGAGCTTCTCAGTGCGGTCGCGCACGTCCTTCTCGGCGCGCAGGAGCTCGTCGCGCGCTTGGCGGTACTCCTCCGATTCACCCGGAAACCGGACGTCGTGGAGATGCTCGGCCCGTGGCGTCATACTGGTTGCAGGTCGTCGGAGCGGCCAGCGCGGATGCGGGACCATTGAGCGATGGGGCGTCCGTTCGTGCGGTAGGGATTGGGTTCGGTCGTGTTGCGCCCCCATCGCTTCGGCCAGCCGTTGGGCGAGTCCTCCCAGGCTTCCTGGCGGCCATACACGGTCCGGTCCAGCAACGGGTAGCTGTTTCCCAACGCCTCGGCGCCACGTCCGGTGGTCCAGTAGGTCTCGAACACCCGGTCGTCCTGGCGCAGGTAGCACACGAGGTAGAACCGGTTGAAGGTGCGCCCAGCGAGCAGCCGCTCGGCGGAGTCGAGCATCGAATACCACGGCATCTCCAATCCCAGGAAGTCCCGGTAGCGGATGCTCTCCTCGTAGGGCCCCTGGCAGAGCGTGGCGTAGGTGACCTCGCGCGAGTGCAGGTAGGAGAGTTCCCGGACCTGACCGTTGTAGTAGGTGCACCCTTCGCACTGCTCGGCGGCAGGTTGGCCCGGGTACCACATGTGGAAGTAGGCGATCAGCTGTCGTCGGCCCTCGAAGGCGTCCAGCAGCGTCAGCGGGCCGTCGGGGCCGACCAGCCCGATGGTGGAGTCGACCTCCACCATCGGCAGCCGGCGGCGAGCGGCGGCGAGTGCGTCCCCTTCACGGGTGTGCGCCTTCTCTCTGACCCGAACCGAGTCAAGCTCGGTCTGGAACGCGTCTCGGTCCACGATCGGCGGGATCCCGACCGCGTCGGCTATCCCGGCCTGCGCCGCTCGTGGCTGCTCGTTCATATCCGTCATCGTTCCTCCCTTTCTCTGAGGTCGCGCACTGTCGGATTTGCGATGTATCAGCTGGTCGCAGCGAGTGTGTCTGGGCTCGCGGAGTTTTCGGTCTGCCGGGGTGCGGCTCGACGGATCAGCGCGATGATCACCGGAGCCCCGATCAGGGCGGTCGCTCCGAGCACGAGAAACGCGTGCTGAAAGCCGCCGGTGAGGGCAGCCGGAGCAGCGTTGCCGGTGTGCAGCAGCACCACGGTTTGGCTCGCGGCAATGCTTGACGCGATCGCGGTCCCCAGTGCTCCGCCGAGCTGCTCAGAGGTGTTCAACAGCGCCGACGCCAGACCCGCTTGGTCCTCTCCGACCCCGCTGAGCGCGGCGATCGAGATCGGGATGAACGAGAACGCGGTCCCAGCACCGGCGACCGCAATGGGCCCGGCGAGGTTCTGAATGAAGTGACCGTGGACAGGCACCTGGCTCGCCCAGATGATGCCGGCGCCAATCATGCCCAGACCGGCTGCCATCACGGCCTTCGGCCCAACCCTTGTCACCAGGGATTGCGAAAGGCCAGCGAGCGCCACTGAGGTGACCGATGCGGCCATCCACCCGAGTCCGGTCTGGAGGGCGCTGTAGTGCAGGACCTCCTGCATGTACAGAGTGCCGATGAAGAAGAACGCGAAGAAGCTGCCACCGAGCAGCAGCCCGGCGATGTTCGCGCCCGCCAGCGTTCGCCGCCGGAAGATCGACAGCGGCAGGATCGGATCGCTGACCCGATGCTCGATCGCCACGAACGCGGCGAGTAACGCTACGGCCGCGGCGAGCACCGTCACCGTTCTCGGCGTCCCCCAGCCATAGCTCGGCGCCTGAGAGATCGCCTCGACCAACAGCACCAGCCCGCTAGTCCCGGCCAGCACGCCGGCGGCATCAAATCGCCGCCGCGCGGTCGCGGGACGGCTGTCGGGAATCATTCTCCGTGTGAGCAGCAGCGCGATCGTCCCGATCGGCACGTTTAGGAAGAAGATGTACGGCCAGCCGGCAAAGCGGGTGATTAGGCCACCCATGAGCAGCCCGATCGACGCTCCGCCAGCGCCGAGCGCGCCCCAGATTCCGAGTGCTTTGTTGCGCTCGGGGCCTTCCTGGAACAGATTCATCACGATCGACAGGGCGGCCGGGAGCATGAATGCCGCACCCAAACCCTGCACCGCGCGGCTGACGATCAGGAACACATCGCTAGGCGCGACCGCGCACGACAGCGACGCGGCTGTGAACAGGCCGAGCCCGGCCATAAGGACCTGACGGCGGCCGACCAAATCGGCCGCCCTGCCGCCGAACATCAGAAAGCCGCCGAACGTGAGTCCGTACGCGGTTGCGACCCATTGCAGGTTCGTGTGCGAGAACTGCAGGTCGCGGCCGATCGTGGGCAACGCGACGTTGACGATCGTCAGGTCGATCGTCGTCATCAAGTACAGAACCGCGAGCAACGCAAACGCGCGCCAGCGATTGAAATGCGGGGGGATGCTCGTCATTGCAGCCTCCAACGATTAATGAATTGCGGTTGCGTTCGTTGAGGCGCCAAGCACGACGGAAATTGAGCGGCGAATTTCGGGGCCGCCCGTCGTCATGATCTGAGATGACCGCCATGAGGAGCGATGATGCGAGGATCCGGACGTGACCAACGGGACATTGGCCCGGGCTCGTGGCGGCGACGAGAACGCGTTCCGTGAACTGAGCGACCCGTACCGGCATGAGCTGCAACTGCACTGCTACCGGATCGTCGGCTCCGTTCAGGACGCCGAGGATCTTCTCCAGGAGACGCTCTTGGCCGCGTGGCGAGGACTCGATCAGTTCGAGGGTCGCGCGTCGGTCCGGGCCTGGCTGTATCGGATCGCGACCAACCGCTGCCTGGACATGCTGCGTGCCAACCGGCGCCGTCCCGAGGACTTGCAGCGGATGATCGAACCGCCGAAGCCAACCCGACGTGCGGAGCCGATCTGGCTCGAGCCCTACCCCGACATCCTGCTCGAAGGGATCGCCGACCAGTCCCCCGGGCCGCATGCGCGATACGAGACCAAGGAGACGATCGCGCTCGCGTTCACGGCCGGTCTGCAACACCTGCCCCCACAACAGCGAGCCGTCCTCGTGCTGCGTGACGTGCTCGGCTACCACGCCGACGAGACCGCCGAGATACTTGACACCACAGCGGCGTCAGTGAACAGTCTCCTGCGTCGTGCCCGGACCGCGTTCGAGTCACGGCTGCCCGCCGCCGGACCCGAGCGGGCACCACTGCCACACACTCGGCTCGAGCGAGAGATCGTCGGGCGATTTGCCGATGCCGTCCGGGACGGCGACACCGAACAAGTCGTCAACCTGCTCACCGACGACGCGTGGCTGACGATGCCACCCGAGCCCTACGAATATCAGGGCGGCGACGCGATCACCGCGTTCCTGCACGACCGCGCCACTCGACGCGGAGGCCCCCTCAGGCTCATCCCCACACGCGCAAACAACCAGCCCGCCTTCGGCTGCTACTTCCCCGCTCCGCACACCGAGATCGCCCGGCCATCCGGACTGCTCGTGCTGACGCTCGCAGACGCCCAGATCTCCGCAATCACGTGGTTCGGCGACACGGGCGTGTTCCCATACTTCGGGCTTCCGCGAACGCTCCCGCGATAGCCTCCGCCGGCACCACGCAGCACCATCTCTGGGCTGCTGGACGACCATCGCGGCCACGGGAAGCCTGGCGCGGTGCGTCGCGAGCTGACCGCGTGCTGCGACCGGCGGGCGCTCCAGGCTGGACAGCACTGCTGGTTCATCTCGATCTCTCTGATTGCGGGGTGAGGAGAATCATCGGAATGAGCCGTTCGGTCCTGCTGGCGGCTTCGACGAACTGGCTATATCGCTCGCTCACGATCGCGAACAGGCGGTCACGCCCCTTACCGACCGCCTCCTCAGCCACGACCGTCCGCGTGACCGCTCCAAGCTCAATCCTCGTATTGGGGTGCGCCTTGAGGTTGTGGTACCAGCTGGGGTTGTTCGCCTGGCCCCCGTTCGCCGCCCAGACCAGGTAGCAACCATCGACGGGTAGATATGCGACCGGATTGACTCGACGCGCACCCGTCTTTGCGCCGGTGTGGTGCAACAGCAGCAGTGGAATGTCCGTCCAGTCGCCGCCTACGGCGCCGTCGTTCATACGAAACTCCCTGATGATTCTCGCGTTGTAGTCGTCTGTTATCTCCGCCATGTCGGTCTCCCGCGCTACGCCGCCGTCGTTCGTGGGTTTCACGTTTTCGCCGCCACGTGCGGCGATGCTCCGATGGAGCGTTCGTCCGTGGTCGCCGCGAGCCGGGGGAACCCGCAACCCCAGACCGCGAGCAGCCAGTGATCGGGGACCCCAACTTGTTAGCCAATATGCTAACTATGAGCCCCTCAACTCGCAACGACAACGGAGAGGCGAGCCAATGCCTGAGCACAGGACCGCCACGCGCGAGCAGCGGACGGCCGCACGAGCCGAGCTGCTCGTGCGCGAAAAGGAGTACTCGCGCTGGGGCGACGGCCGACAGCTTCGACGGAGGGCTGGCTCATCTCGAGGCCTGGGACGTGACGCTGATTTGCGTCTCGAATCCTCGACCGCGTTCCTAAGGTCGCGACGAGGACGATCCGACCCGGTTCCGGCTCCGTCGCCACGATGAGTATGCGGCCCACTGAGGCTGGGTCTGTAAGCCAGCGGCGGTCGTTCCGGTCAGCGGGCGTGCCGACATCCACGCCACGCCGGCAAGCGCGTCTCAAAGTTCGACATCTTTGAGTTGCGCGGGCTCACGCGCCGCTAGTGAGACTTTCCGCGCGGTGTCGCCGTCCGACCATGACTCCTCGCGCTTTGTCGACGTTGATCGCCCACCCGATGCCGGCGTGTACTGATCGCGGCACCACATCGGCAGCGCGTGCGGTCGCCGGTCCTGGCCGAAAGCGGCTACCCCATCGCTTTCATTGCGTGCATGGCTCCGGAGGAGGGGAGGACCAGGCCCGGCACGTCGTCCGGCGTGGCGACGACACCTACCGCGAGGGCGGCGAGGACGGCCGCAGTCGCCACCCGCGTGGCCCGCGGCCATGGTCCGATCTTCTCGAGCGCGATGAGCACGGCGATCACGGCCATCCAGGTGAGGCTCATCGCGCCGAGCGCGAACAGCGCCGCCATCAGTGCCCAAGAGCAACCCAGGCACCAGCCGCCGCTGCGTAAACCGATGACGAGCGCGTGGGCCACGGTCGGGCGCGATGCGCTTTGCGTGAGCTGCCCCCGGCACCGCGTCAGGCAGACGCGCTTGAGCGGGAGGAGTTCGTAGACGCTGGCGGCGGCGAGCACAGCTGTGGAGAGCCACCGGCCGCCAGATCGCCAAACGAGGTCACCGCCGACTAGGTCCCTACCGACCGCGAGCAACGCGTAGGCGACGATCCCGACCCCCGTCCACATCAGCAGGTACCCAGCAGCAAAGGCAAGCGATCGCGCCGGCTCTCCCGCGCGCTCGGCCGCCGCGTAGGCAGCGAGCGTCGGGGCGAGGGAGGGCAGCATCATGGCGGCCATCATCACCAGCCAGGTAACGCTGAACCAGCCGAGGGTGCCCAGATCGGTCCCCGGTGCTGCGTCCATTCCGGCCATCCGCTGAGCCGACCACCACCATGCTAGGGCCGCCGCGACGAGGAGCGCCGCGGCCGCTTCGGGACGCTTGCGTAGCACCATCAGGGGCATCAGCTGCGGCATGCGCTCTCCTTCGCCTTCATCGCTGGGTATAGTTAGCATAATCGCTTACGATACCTTCCAGGCGCTCGCTCATCCGCTCCGGCGTGAAATCGTTGAACGACTTAGCGCCGGCCCGGCCACGATCGGCGAGGTCACACGCGGTTTCGAGGTGTCCAAGCCGACCATCTCGCGCCACCTGCGGATGCTCGAAGAGGCGGGAGTCGTTTCGCGCGTGGTGGTGGGACGCAACCACCGGCTCGCGCTCCGTACCGAGGCGCTCGCCGACGCCGAGCAGTGGATCGATGCCCAGCGCAGCCGCTGGGAGCGACTCCTGGACGTCGTCGACCAATACCTCCAAGAACAGAGTCGCCAGCCGTGAGCGATTCGTCTGAATACAGCCTTCGGATCGAGCGGACCTTCAACGCGTCCGCTGAAGAAGTCTTCGACGCTTGGACGAGCCCCGAGGTCATGCGGCGGTGGTTTCACTGTCGCGAGAACTGGTCGACCCCGGAGGTCGAGGTTGATCTCCGGGTTGGAGGCCACATCCGCGTGGTCATGCGCCACCCCGACGCGACCGAGGAGGAGATGGGCGGCACCTTCACGTCGATCGACCGGCCTCGGCACCTGGCGATGACCTGGACATTCAGCGAGGAGCCGTCCGACGAACAGGCGCTCGAGCTCTGCTTCTCCGAGTCTGGCGGCCGGACGACCGTCGTGCTGGTAAACCGGCGAATCGGCTCCGGCGAGCGCCGCGACCTCCAGCACACCGGTTGGCAAGGCTGCTTTGACGAGCTCGCTCGCCATTGGTTCGCGGGCGCCGTGGTCTAACCCCGTGGCTCGGTCCGGCCTGTTTGAGAGCTTCCAGCGCCCTGGAATGATGGGGCGAGGACGGAAGCGATCACGTGAAGCGACGTAGCCATACGCCGGAGCAGATCATCCGCAAGCTGCGGGCGGCCGATCGGCTGCTTGGCGAGGGGCAGGACTTGGCGGCGGTGGCCAAGCAGCTGGAGGTCTCGGAGGCCACGTTTCATCGGTGGCGCGCGCAGTACGGCGGGATGACGGCCGATGACGCCAAGCGGCTGCGAGAGCCGGAGCGGGAGAACGTGCGCTTGAAGGCGATCGTGGCTGATCAGGCGTTGGAGAACCGGGCACTGCGGGTGGTGTCTCGGGAAACTGGTGAGCCCAGCCCGACGGCGTCGGGCGGTCGCGATGCTGCGCGATCGTCTTGGTGTCAGCGAGCGGAAGGCGTGCCGGGTGGGTGGGGCAGCATCGCTCCGCCCGACGCTACGAGCCGACCACGGCGGCCGAGGATCAGGCGCAGCGCGCCAGGTTGAGGGAGTTCAGCCGCAAGCGCCCCTCGGTGGGGGTACCGGCGCGCGCACGTCCTCCTGGGCCGGGACGGGTGGGAGGTCAACCGCAAGCGGGTGCAGCGCCTATGGCGCGAGGAGGGCTCACGGTGCCCCAGCGCAAGCGCAAGCGCCAGCGGCTGGGTGAGAGCACCGTGCCCGCCCAGCGGTTGGCGGCAGAGCGGGCAAATCACGTGTGGACGCTGGACTTCCAGTTCGGCCAGTCCGCTGATGGCCGGCTGCTGAAGCTGCTCAACGTCGTCGATGAGCACACGCGAGAGGCGCTGGTCATGCTGGTCGACCGCCGCATCGACTCAGACCGCACCGTCAGCGTCCTGGAGGCGCTCGTGGCCCGGCATGGGGCGCCGGAGTTGATCCGCTGTGACAAAGGGCTCGAGTTGACCGCGCACGCCGTCCGGGACTGGTGTCGCTTCTCGGGCACCGGCAGCTCGCTCATCGATCCGGGGGCCGCCGTGGCAGAACCCCTACGTGGAGAGCTTCCACGCCCGTGTGCGCGACGAGCTCCTCGACATCGAGCAGTTCTTTGCCTAGCCGAGGCGCATGGTGATCGGGGACTGGCGCGCCGGACTACAACACCCTCAGGCCCCACCGCGCGCTCGGCAACCTGGCCCGTCGAGTTCGCCGCGGCTGCCGAGCACCGCAACCCGCTACCGGGCGGGGGAGGGGGCGAGAGACCGCCCAGCAGCGCCACCGTGACCTGGCCCACCCCAGTGGCGGTGCTGCCAGCATTACCAACGGCAGGATCCTGCTGAGGATGAACACGCACCTCAGCGGTAGCACGACCGCCCTCAGCAGCTGCCATGCTGGACCAACTACGACCACCCAGCTCTGGGTGGACCGCGGAACCGGGTCCGCTCCGTTGACCCAGCTCTGCCGCGAGCACGACATCTCTGAGCGCCTGCTGCGCCAGTGGCGCGAGCAGTGTTTCGGCCGCCGGCGCGGAGCGTTTGTCCGGGAAGGCTGAGCGGACCGAGGTGGACGAGCTGCGAGCCAAGATCTCAAAGCTCGAGCGGGCGCTGCGCAAAAAGACGATAGAGTTGGAGATCTCGGGGGAACTCTCGCGGGGCTGAGTGAGACAGCGCGTCGCCCGGTCCTGCGAGCTGGTCGCTGCCGGTCGTCCGGCGGCGGTGGTGGCGCGCGTTGCAGGCATGTGGCGATCTGCGGCCAGTCGCGGTCGTCTGCGAGGTGCAGCGAGGCGATCACCGCCTGGATCACGTAGCGGCCGTGGCCATGCATGGCCAGCGCTCGGTCGAGCTCCCGCCGGCCCCGCGCGATCTGCGCGTGGTTCCACAGCGATTGGTCCTGCTCGGCGAGCAGGACCAGCTCGCCATCGCGCACGCGGGCGCGCTGCGCGAGTCGTTCAGCAGCATCAGGGCGAGCAGGCCGCGGACCTCGGCCTCGTCGGGCATCAGCTCGGCGAGCGCGAGCTCGAGGCGGATCGCCTCGCGGCTGAGGTCCCCGCGCGTCGGGGGCGCCTGCGGGAAGCAGGCGAGGGGTTCGACTTCCTCGGCTTCCAGCACCGTTGGGTGCGCGGCAACACCCCGCGCTCGCGGCACCTGTGCTTCCTCGCCCGCTGGCCCTCACGGCAGGCAACCCAACACGCCCGCAACCGGCTCCGTGAACTTACGGATCGCAGCAGGCTGCTGGTGCCGTCGAAACCATCGTGCATCAAGTTAATCGCTTCCTGCGTGGCTGGGCGGGCTACTTCCGCTATGGAAACTCAGCTCGCACCTTCGACAAGATCGCCCAGCATGCGCTCAACCGCCTCGCGCGGTTCGTGGCCAAACGCCACAAGCGCAGCTCGCGCTGGGGCTGGAAGGCAGTCGCCTACCAATCTCCGGATCGCCTGGGGTTGATCAACCTCAGCGGAACCATCGTCGCGCCCCGGCCTAACCGGCCGTGGCGACCGGGACGCTGCCTGCCGGCGGTGAAGAACGCCGGAGAGCCGTGTCCGGTGGTGAGCAACGGGGGTTCAGTCATCGGGCGTGTTGCTCACCCGAGGGCCAGGACGAGACCTGCCGCGACGAGCAGTCCGGCGGTGAGCGCGTGGATGCCTAGGCGGTTGAGAGCTTTCCGCCGTTGGTGAGCACGATGGTGGCGTCCGCCGTTGGCGTGAGGGCTGCGGCGATCAGCGTCCAGCCAAGTGCCGTGCGATCGGCGGCGGCCCAGACCACGAGCAGCACCGCCCCGGAGGTGATGTCGCGGACGCCCTTGATCTCGGTCAGGGCGCGGAGGTTGTCGGCGGCGATACCGAAGGCGAGCGTCGCGTGGCGAGGTTGTAGGAGGAAGCGGCCGCCGATGGCGATGATGGCGACACAAGCGATGAGCGCGACCAAGAGAGCGGCGAGATGCATGTGAAGGTTCCTTTCCGTCCGCTCGCTAGCAAGGTTAGATAACCATGCTAGACTATCTAGGATGTCGCCCCGACCTGCTCCAGATCTGGACCTGAGACGCGATCAGATCATGGGTGTCGCCCGCGACCTCGCCGAGGCCGACGGGTGGGCCGCCGTCACGATGCGCCGCCTCGCCGGGGAGCTCGGGGTCACCCAGCCGGTGCTCTACTCGGCCTTCGCGAGCCGCCAGGCGCTCATCGACGCGGTGGCGCTGTCGGGCTTCAGAGACCTCGCCCTGGAGCTCGAGGCCGTCGACGCCCTGCCCATGGCGCGGATGTGTGCCTACCTCAAGTTCGCGGTCGCGCACCCCCGGGTCTATGAGGCGATGTTCTCGCTGCCCTCGGGGCTGGCCTTCGCGGCCGAGGAGAAGCCCGAACCGCTCCGGCGGGCGTTCTCGGGCATCCGCCACGCGTTCCCGGACGCCGACGGCACCCGGGCAGAAGTCGCCTGGTCGACCCTGCACGGCCTGGCCACCCTCCAGGCCAGCGGACGCCTACGCGCAAACGCCGTCCAGGCGCGGCTCGATCTCGCCCACCGCATGCTCACCCCGCTGGAGGCCCGTTGATGCGCACGCTCATCGACGTCCTCGCCGGCGTCGCGATCCTCGCCAACGCCGTCCTCTACGGCACCGACGTCTTCGGCGCGATCATCCTGCGTCCCGCCATCGCCGCAGTCGACGATCGCACCCTGACCCAGCTGCTCGGCCACATCCACCGCACCGCCGACCGCCGATTTCCGGGGATCGACGCCGCCGGTCTGATCGCCGCGATCGCGACGGTCGCGCTCGCCGCCGCGAGCGAACACTGGGTGAGCACCGCCGCCAGCGCGGTCGCCACACTCGCCCTGATCAGCTTCACCGGGGTCTACAACCAGGTCAGCAGGCCCGTCAACACCGCCCTGACCGCAGCGGCACTCGCCGACCGAGTGCCTGACGACGCCCGAGAACTCCAGGCCCGCTGGGACTCGGTCATCAACGCGCGCGTCGCGCTGCAAACCATCGCACTCGCCGCACTGTCCGTCTCGCTCGCCGCAGCCTGACCCCACAGCGCGGCGATGGCGCGAAAGTCAGGCTCGCGTCGTCCCCGTGCAGGCGTCCACGCGAGGGGCGCGTGCGGGCGGGATGGCGACTGGCGATTGCATAGGTCATCGCGGCTTGGCCGACGGATCTGCGTCGAGCGGCCGGTGATCGCTCAGACGCGCGAGTTCGTTCCAGAGCGCCGTTTCGCGGCGGTGGCGCGATCGCCACCGAATCGATGTCTCCCTGGCCTTGCCACAGCAGCGAGTGCCGAAGCCGCCACCCCTCCGCCTGGAGAGGGGCGAGTGCGCGCTGCACCTCGTCCTCCGAGCGGGCGCCGACTCGACTGCGACCAGCGAGCGAAAGCCAGTGCCGAGCGTAGAGACCGAGCCCTAGTGCTGCGAGGAGCAGCAGTCCGGCGAGCGCCGCCGCTCCCGCGCTCGCGAACACAAGTCCGAACAGCGCGGCGATGACGCTTCCCAGCCCCGCTCTGCCGGCGCGAGAGAGCCGCCAATACTGCTGTCGAGCGTAGTTCACACCGCGACCACCTCGAGCTGACGCCCGCGGCCGGACCCGCTCTTTCACCCCGAGCTGTGCCATCGCTCGACCCTGTCACCGGCGCCAGACGGTCCGGATCCGGTCGACTATCGGCACGAGATTCGACCAGTTCTGTGCGGTCACGGGCGGCGCATCTTCTGACCGCCCGCCCCCAAAGGCCCTTTCTGCTCCCTTAAAACTCGCTATCTGCAGGGATAAAGAAGGTACCGCTACCGGGATTCGAACCCGGGTTTCCGCCGTGAGAGGGCGGCGTCCTAGTCCCCTAGACGATAGCGGCGGGACGCTGGGCTTCCAGCCTAGCGCGGAACCTAGAATGGGACCGGTCGTCAGCAACAAGTGTCATCACAGAGGGGAGCATTCATGCCTGACGCCACGGCGGTTTCGCCTCCGCTGGAGCTCGAGCTCCGGGCCCCGGCGGCGTTCATCACGCTGAGCCGGCCCGAGCAGCGCAATCCGATGTCGCTGGAGGTGATGGAAGCGCTCGGCGGAGCGCTTGACCGGTTCGCCGAGGAGCCCGAGGTGCGGGCGATCGTGATCCGGGCGGACGGACCGGCGTTCTCGTCAGGACACGACCTGCGCGAGCTCGTGGGTCGCACGCTGCAGGACGAGCGCGAGATCTTCGACGCGTGCGCGGCGATGATGCAGCGGATCCAGAGCGTGCCCCAGCCGGTGATCGCCCAGGTCCAGGGGACGGCGGCCGCGGCCGGGTGCCAGCTCGTGGCCGCGTGCGATCTGGCTCTCGCCGCCGAGTCGGCGAAGTTCCTGACCCCCGGCGTGCGGATCGGACTGTTCTGCTCGACGCCGATGGTGGCGCTCAGCCGCGCGGTGGGACGCAAGCGCGCCCTCGAGATGCTGCTGACCGGCGCGCCGATCGACGCGCACGTCGCGGCGCAATGGGGGCTGATCAACCACGCGGTGCCCGACGAGGAGCTCGAGCGGCGCACGTGGGAGCTCGTCGAGCAGGTCTCGGACTGCAGCCCGCTGACGATGCGGATCGGCAAGCGCGCGTTCTACGACCAGATCGATCGTCCGCAGGCGCAGGCCTACGCGACGATGGGCGAGGTGATGGCGACCAACGCGATGACCTGCGACGCCCAGGAGGGGATGTCGGCGTTCCTGGACAAGCGCCGCCCGGTCTGGAGGGGCGAGTAGGCACGCAGGACAGTTGCTACCTTTGGCTCCTCCAGCGGCTGTGGTGAAATTGGTATACACGCACGGTTCAGGTCCGTGTGGGCGAGAGCCCGTGGAGGTTCGACTCCTCTCAGCCGCACTTCCAGACGTGGGCGGCCGGCCGCTGGCTCGTCAGAGCCAGCCGCGCTCCTCGGCGACCTGCAGGGCCTCGGAGCGGTTGTGCGCGTCGAGCTTCTGCATCACCGAGGAGAGGTGGTTGCGCACGGTGCCCGGCGAGAGGTAGAGCACCGAGGCGAGCTCGGCGATCGTGCGACAGTCGCGCGAGGCGGCCAGGACCTCGTGCTCGCGCGGGGTCAACGGGCACTCGCCCTGGGAGAGCGCGGCCGCGGCGAGGCCGGGGTCCACGACGCGCTCCCCGGCGAGCGCGCGGCGGATGGCCGCGGCAAGCTCGGAGGCGGGCGCGTCCTTGAGCAGGAAGCCCGAAGCTCCGCCCTCCATCGCGCGGCGCATGTATCCCGGTCGTCCGAAGGTGGTGAGGATGAGGACGCGGACGTCGGGCAGGGCCGTGGCGAGCTGCTCGGCGGCCTGAAGCCCGGTGGCGCCCGGCATCTCGATGTCGAGCAGGGCGATGTCGGGTCGTTCGCGCCGGGCGAGCGCCACCACCTCGTCGCCACGCGCGACCTGAGCGACGACCTCGATGTCGGGCTCGAGCGAGAGCAGGCTCGCGAGCGCTCCGCGGACCATGCCCTGGTCCTCGGCGATCAGCACGCGGATCATGACGCGGCCACCGAGATGGGCACCGACACCGCGAGGCGAAAGCCGCCCCCGGGAGCGCGGCCGGCCTCGATCCGGCCACGCCGGCGCTTGGCACGCTCGCGTAGCCCCGTGAGCCCGTTGCCGAGGTCGCCGCCGTTGCCGTTGGTGGGCTGGGCGCCGATGCCGTCGTCGACGACCTCGACGGCGGCGTCGACGAGGCCGCTCGACACCCGGATGCGGCAGCGACCTGCGCGGCTGTGGCGGATGACGTTCGTCGCTCCCTCGCGCACCGCCCAGGCGAGCACCGCCTCCACCTCGGGCTCCAGCGCGACCTCGGCGCCCTCGAACTCGGCGGCGATCCCGGCGGCCGAGAGGGCGACCCGCGCGCCCTCGAGCTCGCCGGCGAGCGTCGGCTGGCGGTAGCCGCTGACCGCCTGGCGGACCTCGCCGAGCGCCGTGCGCGCCACGCGCTCGACGTCGCGCACCTCGGCGGCGGCCTCGGCAGCCCGGTCGGGCAGCAGGCGACCCGCGAGCTCGGCCTTGATCGCGATCACCGACAGCGTGTGCCCGAGCAGATCGTGCAGGTCACGCGCGAAGCGCTCACGCTCCTCGGCGACCGCGACGTGGGCGAGCTCGGCGCGGGCGGCGCACAGCTCGGCGTTGCGCATCCGCAGGTCGCGCATCAGCGACAGCAGCAGCCCGACCCCAACCGCGCTGATCGCAAAGCCGAACGAGCTTCCCGCCGATGCGCCGGCCGCGGCTGACACCACGACCGCGAGCGCCGCGTTGCCGAACGCCGCCGGAAAGCTCCATCCCCGGGGGGCGGTGAGCGCCGTGCAGGCGGCGGTGTAGGAGAACAGATAGCCCCACGAGGTCCGGTCCAGCGCCGTCAGCCCGACGGCGAGGAGGAGCATGGCGATCGACAGGATCGCCGCCGTGCGCCGCGTCCCGGGATCGAACCAGGTCAGGACCAGCCAGACGTAGAGCGCCGAGAACGTCAGCGCCGCGGCGATCACCAGCCCGTGTGTCAAGCCGTGCTCCGGGCGGAAGATCGCGTCGAGCAGCGGCGCGACGATGAACGCCAGCCACACCAGGAGGACGACCGCCCGGCCTCGCGCCGGTGGCGCTCCCCCCTCCCAGTCGTGCGCCATCCCGGGGCGCCCGAGCCGTCGCAGCAGCCGGTTCACACGACCTCGCCCTGGGGACGGCGGAGGAACTTGATCATCAGCCAGATCCCGATCGCCGTCCAGATGGCCAGGATCTTCACGCTGTCGCCGTCGAGCGGAGTGCCGTGATGGCGCGGATCGAACACCCACTGCAGCCCGCTGGCCAGCGCCTTGAGCGGGAAGATGGAGGCGATCGTCTTCAGCACGCCCGGCAGGTTGTCGGTCGGAAACCAGATGTTGGAGATGAACGTGATCGGCAGGATGAGCAGGTTGACGAGCACCGGACCGCTGTCGGCGTTGGGGATGAAGCGGGTCATCCCGATCCCGAGCGTCGTGAACGCGGCGGTGCCGAGCACCAGCGTGATGATCAGGCCCGGGAGGCCACCGGCCGGGAAGTGCAGGCCCCAGAGCGCGACCCCGGCGACGAGCACGACCACCGTGATCGCCAGGGTGATCAAGCAGGTGGAGCCGATCCGGGCGCTCACGTAGGCCCACCGGGGCAGCGGCGTGCCCTGCATCCGCTTGAGCACGCCCGCCTCCTGCAGGATCGCGGTGCTGATCGCGAGGTTCGTGAACGTGGTGGCGATGATCGCGTAGGCGAGGATCCCTGGGATGAAGAAGTCGTCGTACGGGATCCCGCCGCGGCTGGCGATGTGCGAGCCCTTGTCGATGCTGGCGAAGATGACCAGGAACATCAGCGGGAACGCAAACGTGAAGAACGCGCGGCCCCGGTTGCGCCAGTACGAGCGCTGCTCGTAGCGGATCTGCCAGCTGACGAGACCGAGGTCGCGTCGCAGCGTGGAGTGAGGGACGGTGCTCATGCGCTCTGCTCCTCCCGGGTCTGATTGTGATCGCCGGAGCCGGTGAGCTCCAGGTAGATGTCCTCGAGCGTCGGCTGGGTCACCGAGAAGTGACCGAGGTCGACGGCGTTATCGACCGCCCATGTGGTCAGCACCTGCGCGGCCCGGACCGGCTCGCGGGTGGTCACGATGACGCGGTCGCCCTGCACCGAGCGCTGCTCGCCCGGCAGCGCCGGGACGTCGGCGGCGCTCACGCCGCCGGCGGGGAGCGTGAAGCGGATCTCGGCCGGACGCAGGTCGCGCCCGCCGAGGTCCTCGGGGCGGCCCGAGGCGATGATCTGCCCGTCGCGCATCACCGCGACATGGTCGGCGAGAAACTGCGCCTCGTCCATGAAGTGCGTGGTCAGGAAGATCGTCTTGCCCAGCTCGCACAGCGACTTGATCGCCGACCACGCCGCCCGGCGCGCCGCCGGATCGAAGCCGGTCGTCGGCTCGTCGAGGAAGATGAGGTCGGGGTCGCCGACGAGCGCGATCGCGAGGTCCAGCCGCCGGCGCTGACCGCCGGACAGCTGCTTGGCGCGCTCGTCGCGCTTCTCGGACAGCTCGACGAGGTCGATCACCTCGTCGACCGAGCGCTGGCGCACGTGGTAGCGCCCGTACATCTCGACCAGCTCTGAGACCGTGAGGTCGGGCTGCACGCCGCACTGCTGGAGCACGATGCCGACCCGTTCGTGCAGCGCCCGCGAGCCGCTGGCCGGATCGAGGCCGAGGACGGTGGCTTCACCGCTCGTCCGCGACCGGTACCCCTCGAGAATCTCGACGATCGTCGTCTTGCCCGCGCCGTTGGGGCCGAGCAGACAGAACACCTCGCCGCGGGCGACCTCGAAGCTGACCCCCCGCACGGCCTCGATGTCCCCGTAGGAGCGCCGGAGGCCGCGCACCTCGATTACGCGGTCCCGGGTGGAATGGTGCTGGTCGGAGTTCATGGCCGCAAGCGTATGTCCGGCCGGGTGGCGCCGTAAGTGGCGGGCGGCCGAATTCACCTGTGACGTTTGTCATGCGCTCCACCGGTCGATCGTCGTGGTCTCGCGCTCGTGCCCGAGCACGCCGATGGCCGCGGTGGCGAGCTTGAAGCGCGCGCCCGCGGCCACCTCCATCCCGAGCCACCGCGCGGTCAGCACCCGAAGCACGTGGCCGTGGGCAAAGGCGAGTCCGTCGCCGCCGATCGCGGCGAAGCGGGCGATCGCTGCGTCGACCCGCGCCCCGACGTCGGCTGGCCGCTCGCCGCCGGGGCAGCCGTCGCGCCACAGGTTCCAATCGGAGTCGTGGCGTTCCCAGATCTGCGGCGTGGTCAGGCCCTCGTAGTCGCCGTAGTCCCACTCGACGAGCTCGTCGCAGCGCTGCGCGACGTCGCCGTAGCCCGCCAGCTCGCACGTCTGCACCGCGCGTCGCCGGGGGCTGCAGAGCACGAGGCCAAACGCACCGGCGTGCAGACGACCGCGAACGGCCCGCGCCTGCTCACGCCCGACGTCGGTCAATGGCACGTCAGTGACGCTCGTGTGGCGGCCCGAGGCGCTCCACTCGGTCTCGCCGTGGCGGACGATGAACAGGCGCTCGGCCACCGCTGTCAGGAGCCCTCACGCGGCGGTCAGAGCCGCTCGACGTCCCCATCGGTGCGCTCGATCTCCGCGACTTTGGCGCGGCGGCGCACGTGGCGCTCCTCATCGGTGACCTCGGCCGCCAGGAACGCCGCGACGATCTCAGCGGCGACCTCGACGCCGACGACGCGACCGCCGAGGCAGAGCACGTTGACGTCGTCGTGCTCGACGCCCTGATGGGCCGTGTAGGTGTCGTGGATGGTCGCCGCCCGCACCCCGCGGATCTTGCAGGCCGCGACCGAGACCCCGGCGCCCGAGCCGCAGACGATGATCCCCCGCCGTGCGCGGCCCGCGGCCACGGCATGGCCGACTTCGAGCGCCTTATCGGGGTAGTCGATCGGGTCGGGCCGATCGGTGCCGAAGTCCAGGACCTCGTGCCCGGCGTTCCGGACGACGCCGAGCAGGCGGTCGCGGAGCACGTATCCGGCGTGGTCGAAGCCACAGGCGACGATCATCGGGTCACTTCCTGGGTGGGAGCGGGGGCGGCCTCCGCCCGCAGCTCGTGAACGGCCAGCAACGCCGCCCCGAGCACGCCCGCCCGTACCCCATGGCGGGCCGCACGGATCGTGGTGCGCCTGCCCAGGCCCGGCAGCACGTAGGCCGCCGACGTCCGGCGGGCGGGCTCGAGCAGCAGCTCGCCGGCGCGGGCGGCGCCGCCGCCGATCACCACCTCCTCGGGATCGAACGTGTTGATCGCGTTGGCGATCCCCAGTCCGACGCGCTCGCCCCACAGCTCGATCAGCCGCCGCGCATCGGGATCGTCCCCCTCGGCGTCCTGCACCGCCTCGACCCCGGTCAGGCGCTCGCCGGCGGCCGCGCGGCGACCGAGCGAGGAGTCGGGGTGCGCCCTCGCGAACTCGTCCACGAGAACATCGAGGGCATGCCCGGCGGCCACGCCCTCCAGCGAGCTGCGCTGCGGGAAGCCCTCGGCGTCGGGCACCGGTCCGCTGAGATCCATGCCGACGATCGTCTGCCCGACCTCGCCCGCGCCCCCGCTCGCTCCGCGGTAGATCCGCCCGTTCAGGATGAGCCCGCCGCCGACGCCGGTCCCGATCGTCAGCATCACGAGGTGCCGGGCGACGAGGCGCAGCCGCTCGTCGTGCGCCTCGGCGAGCGCGGCCACCGTCGCGTCGTTGTCGACGAACACGGGCACGTCGAGCCGGTCGGAGAGCACCTCGCGCAGCGGCACGTCGGCGAGTGGGATGTTCGTCGAGGACACCACGCGTCCGGCGTCGAAATCGACGACCGACGGTACTCCGATCCCGACGCCGTCGAGTTCGTCGCCGCGGGCGCGCTGGACGAGTTCGACGAGCTGGTGCAGCAACGCCTCGGCGCCGTCGAGCTTCGTCGGCTCAAGCGTCGAGTCGCCGAGCGCGTGGCCGGTCAGGCGCGCGACCGCGATCTTGGTCCCGCCGAGGTCGACGCCGATGACGTCGGTCACCGCGCGGGCTCCAGCTCGGAGGCCGCGGCCGGATCGAGCAGAACGGTGATGAGCGCGGCGGCGGGGACCAGGAGAGAGGACGGGACCGCTGGGTCCGGCCTGGTTCCGGGGCCGAACGCCTGGGCGATCGCCTCGGCCTTGGACGCTCCCGAGGCAAGGACGACGACCTGGGGAGTCGCCGTCAGGGCGGGCAGCGTCAGCGACACGCGCGGCACGAACGGCTCCAGGCCGGCCTCCGGCACGCCGACCACGAGGCGGTCGCGCACCGACAGCGTCGCCTGACCCGGGAACAGCGACGCCGTGTGACCGTCGGGCCCGATGCCGAGCAGGACGAGGTCGAAGTGAGCCGGCCCCGCTGCGCGAAGGCGGCTGTCGTAGTCCTCGGCTCCCGCCTCGGGACCGAGCTCGCCGTGGATCCGCTCGACGCGCGCCTCCGTAATGCCCGCGAGCGGCTCGATCAGGCTCTCACGGATCATGCGGTAGTTGGAGCGCCCATCGTCGGGCTCGACGCAGCGTTCGTCCCCGACCCAGAAGGTCGTGCCCTCGAGGCCGAGGCCGACGGTGCGGACCGCCTCCACGAAGCGCTCGTTGGCGGCCTCCGGGGTCGAGCCGCCGGCAAGCACGATCTGCCCGCCGCCGATCGCGGCCGAGATCATCAGCGCCGCGCACGCGCGGGCCGGGTCCTCGACAACCTCGAACGCGACGCTCATATCGGGCACATCTCCCGCGCCGCCTTCAGCGCCGGGAGATAGGTCGGGTCGCGCAGCAGTGCCTGACGCACGCCCTCGCCGAGGATGCCGCTCTCCCCGCGGGACGCGCCGAGGATCTTCCAGCGCCGCTCCGCGCCGTCGGCGAGTTGCTCGGTGGCGTCGAGGCCGCCGAGGCCGCGCCGCAGCGCGAGCGAGGACCCGTCTCCGCCGGTGACCGTCACCCCGACAAGTCCCGGAGCCTCCTGCTCGAAGGAGCGGAGCGACACCTCGACCTCTCCGTCGGCGCGGCTCATCGCGGCGCTGTACATGCCGAGGCCGCCGCTGAGATGGACGCGATCCCAGTGCAGCCGCGAGGCCAGCCATCCGCAGAGCAGCAGGCCGCTGGCGCACGAGCGCTCCTGGTGGCCGACCTCGACCGCCTCGACGCAGCGCAGCGCCCGCAGCCGCGAGGGCAGGTCGTAGCTGGCCGCGAGTCGCTCCCGCCACGGCGTCGTGCGCAGCCACGCCAGGTCGATGACGTACACCTCCTCGCGCAGTGCGTCGGCGCGGGCGAGCGCCTCGGCGGGCTCGAGCGGCTCGTCGGAGTCCAGCAGGATGACGTCGGTCAGCGGCAGCAGTGCCCGCACGGCCTCCTCGTGCCCGTGCGGAGACCAGACGATGGTCGGGATCTCGCCGATGAGCACGGGATCGACGATCGTCTGCAGATCGGGCAGATGCCCGGGACCGAGGTCGATCTCGACGCCCTCGTGGATCACCCCTCCCCCACTCGCGTCCTCGTCGGAGGCGACGCTCGCCATCGCGTCGAGCGTCCGGCGCCCCTCCTGCACCGAGCACAGCACGGTGCGCGACGCGTGATAGCGCCCCGCGCGCTCGAGGCGGTTGGCGATCTCGCCCCGCCATTCCCGGTCGATGATGACGACGAGGTTGAGCACCCGCGCCGGCGCGAGCCGTTCGTTGGCGGCATGGCGGATGCGCAGCAGCTCGCGCATCGCCGCCTCGATCGCATCGGGGGTGGTGTTCGCCTCAGACCAGATGTCCTCGCTCACAGCCGCCGCCACATGCGCGAGTCGCCGGTCAGCTCGCGCGCCGCCTCGGGGCCGGCGCTGCCCGCGGGATAGGCGGGGATGCTCGAGGTCGTGTCAAGCGCCCAGGCCTCGAGGATCGGGTCGATGATCCCCCACAGCGCCTCGATCTCATCGTTGCGCGTGAACAGGGTCGCGTCACCGCGCATCGCGTCGAGGATGAGGCGCTCGTAGGCCTCCGGCGACTCCGACAGGAACGAGGTGCCGTAGCGAAACTCCATGTTGACGGGCACGATGCGCATCCGCGAGCCCGGGATCTTGGCGGCGATCGAGACCGACACGCCCTCGTCGGGCTGCAGCGTGAACACGATCTGGTTGGCCTGGATGCCGACCGATCCCGAGCTCTGCAGCGCGAGGTGCGGGACCGGCTTGAGGATGACCGCGATCTCGGTCAGCTTGCGCGCGAGGCGCTTGCCGGTGCGCAGGTAGAACGGCACTCCCGCCCAGCGCCAGTTGGAGACGTGCAGGCGCAGCGCCGCGTAGGTCTCGGTCCGGGAGTCGGGCGACACCCCGGGCTCCTCCCGGTATCCCGGCACCGGCTCGCCGCCCACGACGCCGGGGCCGTACTGGGCGCGCACCGACATCTCGGGGACCTCCTCGGGGGCGCAGGGCACGATCGCCTCGAGGACCTTGAGCTTCTCGTCGCGCAGCCGGTCGGCGGTGAAGGCGGTCGGCGGCTCCATCGTCAGCAGCGCGAGCAGCTGCAGCATGTGGTTCTGCACGAGGTCGCGCAGCGCCCCGGACCGCTCGTAGTAGCCGGCCCGGCTGCCGATCCCGATGTCCTCGGCGGCGGTGATCTGGACGTGGTCGACGTAGTTGCGGTTCCACACCGGCTCGAACAGGACGTTGGCGAAGCGCAGCGCCATCAGGTTCTGCACCGTCTCCTTGCCGAGGTAGTGGTCGATGCGGAAGATCTGGCTCTCCTGGAAGACCGCGAGCAGCTTGGCGTTGAGCAACCGCGCCGACGCGAGGTCGTAGCCGAACGGCTTTTCGATCACGATCCGGGTGCGCGCGTCGGCGGCGCGATCGAGTCCGGCGGCGCCGAGCTTTGAGGCGATGACCGGGAAGTACTCCGGTGCGGTGGAGAGGTAGAAGACGCGGTCGAGCTGGCGTCCGGCCTGCTCGTCGAACTCCTGCAGGGTGCGGTGCAGGTCGGCGTACACCGCGTCGTCATCGAAGTTGCCCTGCACGTACCGGCAGTCGCAGAGCAGTCCGCCGAGGACGTTGGGGTCGGGACGCCGGCGCGAGTAGCGCTGGATGGAGTCGATGACGGCGTCGCGGAAGTCCTCGTGCTCTTGGTCGCGCCGCCCCACGCCGATCATCTCGAAGCGCTCGGGCAGCTGGCCCTCGTGGGCGAGGTTGTAGAGCGCCGGGAGCAGCTTGCGGTGCGCGAGATCGCCGCTGGCGCCGAAGATGACCAGAGCCGTGGGATGGACCGGCAGCCGCTCGAGACCCTCGACGAGCGGGTTGGAGCCGGTGATCTGCAGCGGCGCGGCGGTGCTCAAATCTTCGGCGCGGTCTTCACCGCGTGTCCGCCGAACTGGTTGCGCAGCGCCGCGGTGACCCGCGCGGCGTACTCGCCCTCGCCGCGCGAGGAGAAGCGCGCGAACAGCGCCGCCGACAGGGTCGGCATGGGAACGCCGTGCTCGATCGCCTGGTCGAGCGTCCAGCGGCCCTCGCCGGAGTCCTCGACCCACCCCTCGAGCGATCCGAGGTCGTTCCCGTCGACCTCGAACGCGCGCGCGCCGAGCTCGAGCAGCCACGAGCGGATGACCGAGCCCTTGCCCCACAGCTTGGCGATCTGCTCGTTGTCGAGGCCGTACTCGGACTCGTGCAGGAGCGCGAACCCCTCGGCGTAGGACTGCATCAGCCCGTACTCGATCCCGTTGTGGATCATCTTGACGTAGTGACCGGCGCCGGGGCCTCCCATGTGGCCCCAGCCGATCGTCGGCAGGTCCTCGGTTGCCGGCGGGGCGAGCACGTCGAGGATCGGGGCGAGCATAGACACCGCCTCGTCCTCGCCGCCGACCATCATGCAGTAGCCGATCGCAAGCCCCCAGACGCCACCGCTGGTGCCGACGTCGACGAACTTGACGCCCCGCTGCGCGCAGCGGGCGTGGTGGGCGATCGAGTCCGTCCACTTCGAGTTGCCGCCGTCGACGATCAGGTCGCCCTCGGACATCAGGTCCAGCAGCTGGTCGATCGTGTCCGAGGTCGGCCTGCCCGCCGGAACCATCACCCACGCCGCCCGGGGCGCGTTCAGCTTGCCCACCATCTCCTGCAGCGTGCTTGCGCCGGTGGCGCCATGCTCCTCGGCGGCCTTGACCGCGTCGGCGGAGAAGTCGAACGCCACCACCTCGTGGTCGGAGTCGCGGCGGAGGCGGGTGACCATGTTGCCGCCCATCTTGCCCAGCCCGACAAAGCCGATCTGCATGGGGTTACCTCCGCACGTCGGTGGCGAGCGCGATGCGCCCCTGTCACTGTTGCCCGCGGCGCTCCTCGATGCCGTCGAGCAGACGGGTCATCGCGTCCTCGAACTGCTTGACGCCGTCGACGAGCAGCTCGTCGGTGACCTCGCTCATGTCGATGCCCGCGTTGGCGAGCGCCTGCAGCGTCTCGTCGGGGTTGCGCTCCGCGGTCGGGCCCGACACCGTGCCGTGGTCGCCGACCGCCTCCAGGGTGCTCAGCGGCATCGTCGAGACGGTGTGCGGGCCGACGAGGTCGTCGACGTACATGGTGTCGCGGTAGGCGGAGTTCTTGACGCCCGTCGACGCCCACAGCGGGCGCTGCACGTGCGCGCCCCCGTGGTGCAGCGCGTCCCAGCGCGGCTCGGAGAAGATCCGCTGAAAGCTCCGGTAGGCGTGGCGCGCGTTGGCGATCGCGGCGGTGCCGAGCAGCTCGTCGTGCCCGCTGCCGTCCAGGCGCTTGTCGACCGCACCGTCGATCCGCGAGACGAAGAAGCTCGCCACCGAGGCGACGTCGAGCGGCAGGCCCTCGGCCTGGCGACGCTCGAGCCCCTTCAGGTAGGCGTCGGCGACGCGCTCGTAGGCCTCGACGGCGAACAGGAGCGTGATGTTGATGTTGATGCCCTCGTAGATCCCCTGCTCGATCGCGCCGAGGCCCTCGGGCGTGCCGGGGATCTTGATCATCACGTTGGGTCGGTTCACCCGCTGCCAGAAGCTGCGCGCGGCCTCGATCGACGTCTGCTCGTCGTGGGCGAGATCGGCGGCGACCTCGAGCGAGACGAACCCGTCCTGGTGGTTGGCGCTCTCATAGGTCTCGCGCAGGACGTCGCACGCGGCCTGGACGTCCGCGATCGCGATGTGCTCGTAGATCTCCTGGGCGCTCAGCGACTGCCCGAACAGCTCGTGCAGCTGCTCGTCATAGTCGTCGGACTCGAGGATCGCCTTCTCGAAGATCGACGGGTTCGAGGTCACGCCGCGCAGCGAGTCCTCGGAGACCAGCCGCGCGAGCTCGCCCTCCTTGATCAGCGAGCGACGCAGGAGGTCGAGCCACGGGCTCGTGCCCGCTTCGAGCAGCCTGCGGAGATTGGCGTTGACGTTTGTGGCTTCGGTCGTGCTCATGATGGCGCTCCGTGTGCGTTTGAGACCGTCAAGACCAGCATAGAGCCATCCCCGCGCGCCGCAACGCCGCGGGTTGCGCGACCGGTGGTCGTCAGCCGAAGCGAACGGTCGTCGTCGCCGAAGCGAACGGTCGTCGTCGGCGCACGCGCGAACGGCCGTCGTCGGCGCACGCGCGAACGGCCGTCGTCAGCGCACGCGCGAACGGTCGTCGTCAGCGCACGCGCGAACGGTCGTCGTCAGCCGAAGAGCACCCCGTAGCGCTCGTACTCCGCCACTGGGACGCGCCGAACCTCGGCAACCGCGTCGGCGAGGCGCACGGGCTCGATCTCGGTCGCGTGCAGGGCGATCATCGTTCCCCACTCGCCGGCGTGAGCGGCGTCGACAGCGGCGAGCCCGAGGCGGGTCGCCAGGACCCGGTCAAAGGCGGTCGGCGTGCCGCCCCGCTGCACGTGGCCGAGCACGGTGGCGCGCGTCTCGTACCCGGTGCGCGACTCGATCTCGCGCTCGAGCGCCTGGCCGATCCCGCCGAGCCGCGGGTGACCGAACTCGTCGAGCTCGCCGGTGGCCACGCTCATCGTGCCCGCGATCGGCATCGCCCCCTCGGCGGCGACGACGATCGAGAAGTAGCGCCCGCGCCCGTGGCGGCGGCCGATGAGCCGGCACACCTCGTCGATGTCGAACGGGATCTCGGGGATCAGGATGACGTCGGCCCCGCCGGCGAGCCCGGAGTGCAGCGCGATCCAGCCGGCGTTGCGGCCCATGACCTCGACGACGAGGATCCGATGGTGGCTCTCGGCCGTCGTGTGCAGCCGGTCGATGGCGTCGGAGGCGACCTGGAGCGCGGTGTCGAAGCCGAAGGTCTGATCGGTCGCCCCGAGGTCGTTGTCGATCGTCTTGGGCACCCCGATGACGTTGATGCCGTCCAGCGAGAGCTGGCTGGCGGCGCCGAGCGTGTCCTCGCCGCCGATCGCGATCAGGCCGTCGAGGCGATGTCGCTCCAGGCAGGCGCGCACTGTCGCGGTGCCGTCGGGCCGCCGGGCCGGATTGGTCCGCGAGCTGCCGAGGATGGTTCCCCCGCGGGGCAGGATCCCGCGCACCGACTCGATCGTCAGCTCCTCCTGGAAGTCCTCGAGCACCCCTCGCCAGCCGTTGCGAAAGCCGATCAGCTGATCGCCGTGCTCGTCGATCCCCTTGCGCACGGCGGCGCGGATGACCGCGTTGAGCCCCGGGCAGTCGCCGCCCCCGGTGAGCAGGCCGAGTCGCATCGCGGACATGCTAGGCGCGCCCGCGGCGGCGGACTGGTCGCTGCCGTCGCTACGGCCGGCGCTCCGGTCGCTCCCGTCGCTACGTGGTCGCTCCCGTCGCTGTGGTGGTCGCTCCCGTCGCTACGGTGTGGCTACGGTGGCCGTTCCGGTTGCGGACGGCCACTAGCGTAGCCGTGATGTGGAGGCCCGGATGATCACTCGCGGCGCCCGAGCGACCGCTCGAGGCGTTCCTGGCGCCGCAATCGTGACCCGCGCAGGCGGCGACGCCCGGCGGCGCGTGCTCCAGTCGTTCGCGGCGGTGCTCGAGGCGGCGCTCGCGGCCTCGCTGGCATGGGCGTTCGCGCACGACGTGCTCGGTCACACCGAGCCGTTCTTCGCCCCGATCGCGGCGGCGATCTCGCTGTCGACGAGCTACATCCAGCGCAGCCGGCGGATCGCTCAGATGATCGCCGGGGTGCTGCTCGGCATCGGCGTCGCCGAGCTGGCGCATCCGCTGCTCGGCTCGAGCACGCTCGCGCTCGGGATCACGGTGCTGACGACGATGGTGGTCGCGCTCGCGCTCGGCGCCGGGTTCTTCGGCGACGGGATGATGTTCCCCAACCAGGCGGCGGTCTCCGCGGTCCTCGTCGTCACCGTCCACCGGCACGGCACCGGCGCCGAGCGCGCCATCGACGTGCTCGTCGGCGGCGTGGCGGCCCTGCTCGTCGGCGTCCTGGTGTTCCCGTCGAACCCGGTGCGGATCCTCGCCGACGCCGAGGGCGACCTCCTGTGCGTGCTCGCCGAGCGGCTCGGCGCGGTCGGATCGGCGCTGGGCGCGGACGAGACCGTCGATGACGCCTGGACGCTCGGCGCGGGACACGACATCCACCGCCGGCTCAGCGCGCTGAACCGCGCGCGCGCCACGGCGCGTCTCGGCGTTCGCACCGCCCCGCGCCGCTGGCACCTGCGCCGCACGATCGATGCCGAGGTGACGCGCACGGCGCAGCTCGACCTGCTCGCCAACGCGGTCATCAGCCTCATCCGCGCGGCCACCCTGCGCCGCGACGGGCGCGCCGCCCCCGCGCCGGAGCTGCGCGATCGCATCGCATCTCTCGCCGCCGACCTCGGCCGACTCGCGATCGCCCCGCGGCCGTGGGCGCCCGAGCTGCTCGGGCAGCTGCGATGCCATGCCGAGGACGCCGTCGAGGAGGTCGGCGAGCGCCGGGTCGACTCCGACCAGGTCGTCGCTGCGATCCTGCGCGCGACGGCGCGCGACCTGATCGCCGTGACCGAGCCCCGCCCTCTGGCAGAGTGACCAGGGTGATTCCCATCGGCCGCGCGAACGCGAACGTCTGCTATCCGCTCCAGGAGGACGTGGAGCTCGCGGAGGCGATCGACCCCGATCGCCGCGAGGCGGCCGCCGACGCCCTGGCGGCGCGAGCGATCGAGGTGCCCGCGGGCGCCTGGCAAGGCTACCCGGCGGCCGCCAGCCAGCTCGGGCTGCTCGTGCTCGAGGGCGTGCTCGTCCACCGCGTCGGGATCGAGGAGCGCTACAGCGCCGAGGTGCTCGGCGACGGCGACGTGCTGCGCTCGCTGCGCGACGAGCCCACGAGCTCGACGCTGCCGGTCTGCGATCGCTGGCTCGTGCTCGAGCCGTCCCGCCTGGCGCTGCTCGACGAGCGCTTCGTGCGCCAGATGACCGCCTTCCCGCAGCTCGCGGGCCGCCTGTTCGCCCGCTCGGTGCTGCGCACCCGTCAGCTCGCGGTCACCATGGCGATCGTCCACCAGGCGCGCGTCGACGTGCGCCTGCACATGCTGTTCTGGCATCTCGCCGGCCGCTGGGGCCGGGTGCGGGCCGACGGGGTCGTCGTGCGCCTGCGGCTGACGCACACGATCCTCGCCGAGCTCGTGGCGGCGCGCCGCCCGACGGTCACCAGCGCCCTGACCGAGCTCGCCCGCCGCGGCGTGCTGCGCCCCACCGCCGACGGCTGGCTGCTCTCCGGGACTCCGCCGGCGGACCTGCCGACGGCCGAGACCGCCGCGCCGACGGTCTAGCGAGTCCCGAGCAGGACATCGACGACGAGCTGGTCGAGCTGCTCGTTGGCGTAGCCGCGCCGGGCGAGGACGTCGAGGTCACCGGCGGCGGCCCGCAGTGCATCGGCCTCCTCAAGGCCCGCGCACGACGGCTTGCCAAGCTCACCCGCGCCGGCGGCGGCGAGCGCCTCGGCGACCTCGGGCAGCGCGTCGAAGTGGCGGGCCTTCTCGGCGAGCGCCCGATAGGTGCTCATGCAGCCGCGCGCAAATGCCCACACGTCGGCCTCGTCGGCGTTGCGGTACGGGTGGGCGTCGAAGTGGCGCGGCCCGGCATATCCGGCGCGCTCGAGCAGCCGCACGAGTTCGAAGGCCTCCTTGAGGTCCTCGGCGCCGAAGCGGAAGTCCTGGTCGTAGCGGCCGATCCGCTGGCCGTTGAGGTCGATGTGGAAGAGCTTGCCCGCCCACAGGGCCTGGCCGACCCCGTGATGGAAGGACAGCCCGGCCATCGTCTCGTGGGCCACCTCGGGATTGACCCCGACCATCGCGGGCCGCTGCAGCGTCGTGATGAAGTGCAGCGCGTGGCCGACGGTCGGCAAGAAGATGTCGCCTCGGGGCTCGTTGGGCTTGGGCTCGATCGCGAAGCGCAGCGCGTAGCCCTGCTCGACGACGTAGTCGGCGAGCACGTCGATCGCCTCGCGATAGCGCTCCAGCGCGTCGCGGGGGTCCTTGGCGGTCCCCACCTCGGTCCCCTCGCGCCCGCCCCAGAAGACGTAGACCTCGGCACCCAGCTCGGCGCCGAGGTCGATCGAGAGCATCGCCTTGCCGATCGCGGCGCGGCGGACGGCGCGATCGTTGGAGGTGAAGGCGCCGTCCTTGAACGCGGGGTGCGTGAACAGGTTCGTCGTCGCCATCCCCACCCCGAGCCCCCGGTCGCGCAGCGCCTCACCGAAGCGGGCGACGATCCGGTCGCGCTCCGCGGCGGGGGTGCCGTAGGGGACGAGGTCGTCGTCGTGCAGGCTGACGCCCCAGGCGCCGGCGTCGGCGAGCTTGTGGACGGTGTCGACGGGGTCGCGCGGCGGGCGCGTCGGCTCGCCGAACGGGTCGCGGCCGGGATGGCCGACGGTCCACAGGCCGAAGGTGAAACGGGGCTCCTCGGTGGTGCTCATGGGCGCGTCGCTCCTCTCGTCTCGGGTCAGAGGAGAGAATGCCGACGATGAGCGACGCGCGCCTGATCGGAGTCGACGTCGGCACCTCCTCGCTGAAGGGCGTGGCGATCGACGAGCGCGGCGCGGTGCTCGCCGAGGCGACCCGGACCTACCGGGTGGCGATGCCCCGTCCGGGCTGGTCCGAGCAGGACCCCGAGGACTGGGCGCGGGCCGCCCACGAGGTGCTCGCGGAGCTCGACGCCGAGCACGCCGACGGGGTGGGCCTCACCGGGCAGATGCACGGGCTCGTCGCGCTCGACTCCGACCGGCGCCCGCTGCGGCCGGCGATCCTGTGGAACGACGGGCGCAGCCAGCCGCAGGCGACCGCGATCGAGGAGCGCGTCGGGGTGCAGCGGCTGGTGGAGCTGGGCGGCAACCGGGTGCTCGCCGGGTTCACCGCTCCCAAGCTCGCCTGGCTCGCCGAGCACGAGCCCGACGTGCACGCCGCGATCGCGCACGTGCTCCTGCCCAAGGACTACGTCCGGCTCGCGCTCTGCGGCGAGCTGGCCACCGACGTCTCCGACGCCTCCGGGACGCTGTTGCTCGACGTCGCCGCCCGGGGCTGGAGCTCGGAGCTCGCCGAGATCTTCGCCGTCGACGAGGCGTGGCTGCCGGCGGTCCACGAGTCGGCGACCGTCACCGGCGCCACCGCCGCCGGGGTGCCGATCGCCGCCGGCGCGGGCGACCAGGCGGCGGGGGCGCTCGGCGTGGCGGTGACCGACGCCGGCGGACCCGCTTCGCTCGTGCTCGGCACCAGCGGGGTGATGTTCGCGGCGCGCGACGCCTACGCTGCCGACCCCGCCGGCCGGCTGCACGCGTTCTGCCACGCGCTGCCCGAGCGCTGGCACGTGATGGCCGTCATCCTGTCGGCGGCGGGCGCGCTGCGCTGGCTCGACGACGCGATCGGCCACGGCGACGGGATCCCGGCGCTGCTCCAGGAGGCCGCCCGCTGGGAGCCGGGCGCCGAGGGCCTAACCTTCGCGCCGTATCTCTCGGGCGAGCGCACGCCGCATGGCGACGTCGACGTCCGCGCCGGCTTCGCCGGCCTCGGGCTCCGCCACGATCGCGGGGCGCTGACCCGAGCGCTGCTCGAGGGGGTCGGCCACGCGTTGCGCGACGGCCTCGACCTGATCGCCGCCGCCGGGGGCCCGGGATCCGGTCCCTCGAGCGCTCGCGCCTCCGGCGGCGGAGCGCGCTCGCAGCTGTGGCTCGAGATCCTCGCCTCGATCCTCGATCTGCCGCTGGAGCGCACCGAGTCGCAGGCGGGAGCGGCGTACGGGGCCGCCCTGCTCGGCGGGGTCGCCGGCGGGGTGTTCGAGGATGCGCGCACCGCCGCCCGGCTCGGGGTGCGGATCAGCGGCGAGGTCCTCCCTCGACCCGACTGGGTGGAGCGCTACGCCTCCCAGCGCGAGCGCTACCGCGCCCTGTACCCGATGCTCGCCGACCTGCCACAGTAGGGCGATGTCGATTCTGGAGCGCCCGGGAGCCGCCGCCGTCGCCGACGCGATGGGCGCGCTGACAGATCTGCTCGGCGTCGACCGCGTGTTCACCGGCGCTGACGTGCTTGCCCAGCACGCCCACGACGAGTCGTTTCATCCCGAGGCGCGGCCCGACGCGGTCGTGTGGCCGCGAAGCACCGAGGAGGCCGCCGCCATCGTCCGGGTCGCCGCGGCTCACCGCCTGCCGCTCGTCCCGTTCGGCGCCGGAACCTCGCTCGAGGGCCATGTCGCGGCGCTCGCGGGCGGGATCAGCGTCGACATGCGCGAGATGAACGCGATCGGGGCCCCTTCGCTCGACGACCTCGACGTCCACGTCCAGGCTGGGGTCAGCCGCCGTCAGCTCGACGCCCGGCTGCGCCCCGAGGGGGTCTTCTTCTCGGTCGATCCCGGCGCCGACGCGACGATCGGCGGGATGATCGCCACCGGCGCGTCGGGGACGACGACCGTGCGCTACGGGGCGATGCGCGAGAACGTGCTCTCGATCACCGTCGTCGACGGCCAGGGGCGAGTCGTGCGCACTCACACGCGCGCGCGCAAGTCCTCGGCCGGCTACGACCTGACCCGGCTCATGATCGGCTCCGAGGGGACGCTTGGGCTCATCTGCGAGGCGATCCTGCGCGTGCATCCGATCCCCGAGGCGGTCGCCGCCGCCCAGTGCACCTTCCCGAGCCTCGAGGACGCGGTGCGCTGCGTCATCCGCGTCGGCCAGCACGCGATCCCGGTCACGCGCATCGAGCTCGTCGACGAGCGGTCGATGACCGCGCTCAACTCCCATTTCGAGACCGCGTTCGAGATCGCACCGACGCTGTTCGTCGAGTTCGAGGGCGCGTCGCGGACCGAGGTCGAGACGCTCGCGCGAGAGACCGCGGCGATCGCCGCCGAGTTCGGGGGCTCGGAGTTCCGCTGGGCGACCGACGAGCGCGAGCGGCGCCGCCTCTGGCATGCCCGCCACGGCGCGATGGAGGCCGTGCTGGCGACGCGGCCCGGCAGCGGCGCGCTGACCACCGACGTCTGCGTGCCCGTCTCGGCGCTCGCCGAGTGCATCCGCGAGACCCAGGCCGACATCGCCGAGCACGACCTCCCCTCGGCGATCGTCGGCCACGTGGGCGACGGCAACTTCCACGCGCTCATCCTCGTCGACCCCGACGATCCGGCCGACATCGCCCGCGGCGAGGCCTTCCACGATCGCCTCGTGCGCCGCGCCCTCGCACACGACGGAACCTGCAGCGGCGAGCACGGGGTCGGCTACGGCAAGGCGCGCTTCCTCGTCGACGAGCACGGCGTCGCCGGCGTGGAGATGATGCGGGCGATCAAGCACGCGCTCGATCCCGACGGGATCTTCAACCCCGGCAAGGGCGCCGCCGCCGCGGACTGAGGCGGCCCGTCGCAGGCTCCGACGTCCGGGCGCGGACGCGATCGCTTCGCGCCCGCGGGAAGGCCATCTAGGGTGCCCGCACCGTGTCCTACGTGGTCTGCCCTCGCTGTGGACTGAGCCTCCGCGTGCGCTACTCGAACCTCGTCCTCGAGCACTGTCCGCGCTGCCTGGCGCGGCGCGGAGTGGCGACGCCGATGCGGGTCATCGAGCGCCCGCCCGAGCCCGACCGCGACCCGGACGCCCCGAGCTGAGCGCCGGGCCGGCGCGGGAGCGTGTAGCGCTTGCGCGACCGCCGACCTCTCAGGCTCGCCGCAACGCCGGGGGTGGCCGCCAATAAGGGCTCGGCGCAACGCCGGGGGTGGCCGCCACTAAGGGTCGCCGCAACGCCGGGGGTGGCCGCCAATAAGGGTCACCGCAACGCCGGGGGTGGCCGCCAATAAGCCGGTCCGGCGCGACGGATCGGCTGCCACCCTGTCACCGCATCGGGTCGCGGTGTCGCGAACCCGTGCGGTGACCGCCAGCCGCGGCGTCGCGCCCAGCCGACTGGGTTGAGGATCGACTTCTGGCCTGAGGCGTACATGCGTGCCGATGTCCGCGCTGCGAGCGGGGGTGGCGCGACTTCGGCGCGCACGGCGAGGCGGCGCAAGTCGTTTTACCCCCATCGAGCGGGGGCCGCACGACAGGCAGCCGTCGCGGGTGTCGGCGGTGTCGCGCTGCCCCCGGACCACGGGCCCTCCGGCGGCCGGTTTGCCCGAGCTCTCCCGGCCGCTTCGTTCCAGCGCTCCGCGGCTGCATCGCCCCAGCGCTCCGCGGCCGCCGTCCCAGCGCCTCCGCGGCCGCCGTCCCAGCGCCTCCGCGCCCGCTTCGTCCCAGCGCCTCCCCGGCCGATGGCCGCCGCAACGTTCCCAGGCGCCTGACTGGCGAGCGCACAGCACGAAGCAGACGTCAGCCTTGGGACCGGGACCACCACCCCACTTTGATCCGATCCCGTTGGGCGCCAGCGGCCATCCCCAATCACTGGCGGCCGCGCCGCGGCAGCGCGAGAGCCCGTGCGACCGCCAGCCCTATGCTCGACGGGTGAGCTCGGTGTTCATCACCGGATCGGCGGACGGGCTCGGGCAGATGGCCGCCCAGCGGTTGGCCGGGGCCGGACACGAGGTGGTGCTCCACGGCCGCGACGAGGCCCGGGCGGCCGAGGCCCGGCGCGCGGTGCCCGACGCCGCCGACGCGCTCGCCGGCGATCTGGCGAGCATCGCCGAGGTGCGCGAGCTCGCCGAGCGAGCCAATCGACGCGGCCGCTTCCATGCCGTCATCCACAACGCGGCCGTCGGCTATCGCGAGCCGCGCCGGATCGAAACCGCCGACGGGCTCAGCCACGTGTTCGCGATCAACGTGCTCGCCCCGTACCTGCTCACCGCGCTGATCACGCGCCCGGCCCGACTCATCTACCTGACGTCGGGGATGGCGCGGGGCGGCGACGCCAGCCTGCGCGATCTGCAGTGGCGCGATCGGCCGTGGCGGGGCGCCCAGGCGTACTCGGACTCCAAGCTTCTCGACCTCGTCCTCGCCGGCGCGGTCGCCCGCCGCTGGCCCGACGTGCTCGCCAACGCGGTCGCGCCGGGCTGGGTGCCGACGAAGATGGGTGGACCCGGTGCTCCCGACGACCTCGCGCAGGGCGACGAGACGCAGGCGTGGCTGGCGGTCTCCGAGGACTCGGAGGCGCTCGTCTCCGGCCGCTCCTTCTTTCACCGGGCGCAGCAGCGGATGCCTGCCGCGGCCGAGGATCCGGCGGCCCAGGACGGGCTGCTCGAGGCCTGCCGTGAGCTCACCGCGGTGGCCCTCCGGTAGTGGCCGCACCCGTTAGTGCGACCGTAACTACGGGGCCGGCCGCTAGTCAGCGAGCCGTGAGCCGCAGCCGGGCCCACGAGTTGTTCACGTAGCCCTTGGGGTTCCACAGCTGGGCCGGATCGTCGGGCTGGGTGGCCGCTGCGCTGTCCCAGGCCCGCGCGACGAGCTCGACCTCGCCGACGGGGACCTCGACCCGGGCGCGCCAGCGCCGCCACGCCCAGCGGCTGGCGGGGTCGAGCAGCCGGGCCTGGCACCACCGCCGCCCGCCGTCGCTGGAGACGTCGACGCGGACGATGTGTCGGTCGTCGCCGCAGAACGCGTAGCCCGCGACCTCGAGCGGGCCGGCGCGGACCCGCGATCCGTCGGCGGGCGTCAGGAAGTCGGCGTTGACCCCGACGGCGCCGAGCGCCACCCCCTCGCCGCGCAGGCCCGCATCGGCGTCGGCATCGGCCGGCAGCAGCCGGTAGGTCCGGGCCTGGAAGAAGTTCTCCGACGGCGTGGCGCGGGCATGGACGCGGCGCAGCCACTTGACGCTGCGCGCGCCGATGTAGCCGGGCACGATCGCGCGCAGCGGCGCCCCGTGCGCCGGGCGCAGCGGGTGTCCGTTCATCTCCCAGGCGAGCAGCACCTCGCCGAAGAGCGCCTTGCGCCGGGGGATCGAGGCGCCGAACGGCTCGGGCGGATCGGCCTCGGGCGAGGTGTCCGCGCCGACGAACTCGACGTGGCCGGCCTCGGCCTCGAGGCCGGCGGCGGCGAGCACGTCGGCGAGCGACGCTCCAGTCCACTCCGCGGTCCCCGTCGCCCCGGGACCCCAGGGGGCCTCGCCGGGGATCTGGCGGACCTCCTGCAGGCCGGCGCGACGGTTGCCGGCGCATTGCAGGGTGACGATCTCCCGCCGGGCGCCGAACCGCTCGCGCAGCTCGTCGACGCTCAGCTCCAGCGGCCGCTCGACGAGCCCGTCGACCCGCACGCGCCACTCGGCGCCGGCCTCGGGCACGGGGCCGTGGTTGCGGACGTAGAAGGCGTCGAGGGCGGTCAACGGTGCTTCGGCGAGAGCGCCGCGGGGCGGCTCGGCGTTGTACGGGTCGGTCTCGTGCACGACCATGTCGGGCCGCTTGTCGAGGCGGCGACTGACCTGCGCGGCGTCGGCCACGACCTCGGACCGGTCAGGCGTGGGCGGGCGGCTCGGGGAGCCGGGCGCCGCCGGGAGACGCGCCGCCGGCGGACTCGCCGCCGGGAGACGCGCCGCCGGGAGACGCACCGCCGGGAGACGCACCGCCGGGAGACGCGCCGCCGGGAGACGCGCTCGCGGGCCCGCGATTGTCAGCTCGAAGCGCCCGCCCGTTGCTCGAGCCGTCGGCATGCGCGTCGACGTCGGGATGAACGCCCTGATGCAACGCCCCGAGCTCGCCGATGATCCGATAGAGCCGGGTGCGGGTCAGCGCCGCCTCGCCGGCGCCCCGCGCGACGGTCGCGATCTGGTCGCGCAGCTGCGCCACGAGGCGCTCGCGCTCGCCGCCGATCTCGGCCAGGCGCCGCCGCAGATCCCTCGCATACCGATCGTTGCGCGCCATCGCCTCCAGCAGCAGCCGACGGGACTCGGCCTCCGCCCCTGACAGCTCGCGCGCCCGGTGCTCGGCGATGTGATCGTTCATCTGGCGCTCGTAGTCGCGCGACGCCTGCTCGGAGGCGGTGATGAGCGCCTCGTCGCCCGCCATGAGCAGTTCGGCCGTCGTCGACTCGCCGGCCATCGCTTCGGCCGTCGTCGACTCGCCGGTCGTCGCTTCAGCGGGTGTCGGTCCTGACGACGCCTCCTCCACCGCCGCCTGCCCCGGAGCCGCCTCCAGGGCCGCCTGGCCCGGAGCCACCCGCAGGGCCGCCTGGCCCGGAGCCACCCGCAGGGCCGCCTGCCCCGGAGCCGACCGCTCCGGAGGCGCATGTGCCGGAGGCACGTGCTCCGGAGGCGCATGCTCCGGAGGCGCATGCTCCGGAGACGCCGTGGCCGCGGCCGGCGGGGGTCCGCCACGCGCGGCCGAGGCCTCGAAGTCCTTGCTGCGGATGAGCACAAGCGTCAGCGCCGCCGAGACGAAGACGACGATCGCGCCGATGAGGAAGATGTCGTTCAGGCCGGTGGTGAAGCTCGCCGCCACCACGTGCGCCGCCGTGGGCCGCGCCGCGGCCGGAAGCGAGGCGAACGCGCCCGCCGCGCCGCTGCCCTGCGAGATCGTCGAGGCCAGAGCGTGGGCGGCGTTGCTGCCGATCCCCGGGACCCCGTGGAGCATCGAGACCGTGTGGGTGCGCACGACGCGCGCGAACAGGGTGCCGAGCGCGGCGATCCCGGTGGCGATTCCGACCTGCCGGAAGGTCGAGTTGATCCCGCTCGCCATCCCCGCGCGAGCGGGTGCGACGACCCCGATCGCGGTCGAGGCCAGCGGCGGGTTGACCATTCCCGCGCCGGCGCCGGCGACGATGAAGCCCGGGATGAGATGCGTCCAATGGGTGCCGGCATCCAGGCCGCGCATCAGCAGCAGGCCGACGCCGACGAGCGCAAGGCCCGGGGCGATGAGAAAGCGGATCGGCACCCGGGCGGTCAGGCGTCCGGACATCGTCGAGGTCAGCAGGATCCCCCCGGAGAGCACGAGGAAGCGGATGCCGGTCTGCAGCGCCGAGTAGCCGAGGACGTCCTGCAGGTACAGGGTCAGGTAGAGAAACAGCGAGAACAGGCCCCCCGAGAGCCCGAAGGCGGCGACCGAGCCGCCGACGAACGTCGGCTTGCGAAACAGGCTGAGATCGAACATCGCCTTCTCGCGCTGCACGCGCTCGGCGACCACGAAGGCAATGCCCAGCACGACCGCGCCGGCGAGACAGGCGACGATCAGCGTGGATCCCCAGCCCCGAGTGTCGACCTTGATCAGGGCGTAGACGAGCGCGCCGAGCGCGCCGCTGAACGTGACCACGCCGATGATGTCGGGCCGCGGCGCGCCGGGCTGATGCGACTCCCGGACCTTGGCCACGCAGAGGATGACCGCGATGACCCCGATCGGCACGTTGACGAGGAAGATCCACCGCCACGAGATCCCGGTCGTCAGCGCGCCGCCGACGACCGGCCCGATGGCCACCGCAACCCCGACGATCGAGCCCCAGATCCCGAACGCGGTCCCGCGCTCGCGACCCTGGAAGGCGTTGCCGAGCAGCGCGAGCGAGGTGGCGAACATCGCCGCCCCGCCGATTCCCTGCGCGCCACGCGCGAGGTTCAGCCACACCGGCGTCGTCGCCAGGCCCGAGGCGAGCGAGCTCAGCGTGAAGATGACCAGGCCGATGATGAACAGCAGCCGGCGCCCGAACAGGTCGGCGAGCGATCCGGCGGTCAGCAGCAGCGCAGCGAGCATCAGCGAGTAGGCGTCGACGACCCACTGCAGATCGCTGAAGCTGGCCTTCAGCGAGGACTGGATGTCGGGCAGCGCGACGTTGACGATCGTCACGTCGATCAGCAGCATGAACGTGCCGACGCATACCGCGATCAGGGTCCACCATTTGCGATCCACCCCAGCAAGGCTACTCACGGCGCCAACGGGAATCGCAGACCTCGCGGCGAAAGTGCACCCATGCACGCCGTGCTCGGCGCCGCCGCGGCTCCCAGTGGCCAGGGCCTCAAGCAGCTCGGCGAGTTGGCGCTCGCCTTCGCGCTCTCCTCGCTGATCGGCCTGGAGCGCGAGTGGCGCCAGAAGTCCGCCGGCCTGCGCACCCACACGCTCGTCGGCTTCGGCGCCGCGCTGTTTCTCATCGTCAGCAAATACGGCTTCAGCGACGTCCTCGGCACGCACGTCACCCTCGACCCGTCTCGCGTGGCGGCGCAGATCGTGTCCGGGGTCGGCTTCATCGGCGGTGGGCTGATCTTCGTCCGCGGCGACGCGGTGCGCGGCCTGACGACGGCGGCGATCGTGTGGGTGACGGCGGCGATCGGGATGGCGTGCGGCGCCGGGCTGGCGATCCTCGCGGTGTTTGCGACCGCGGCGCACTTCGTCGCGGTGTTCGGCTACCGATGGCTCGGTCGGCGGGTCCCGCGCTCGGGGGCCGCCGGCTTCGGGCTGCGCGTCGTCTACGAGGATGGCCGGGGCGTTCTGCGCACCCTTCTGGCCGAGTGCACCCGCCAGGGGTTCTCGATCGAGCGCCTGACCACGCAGAAGCTCGAGCGCATGATCGGCGGCCTCCCGGCGGTCGCGGTCAGCCTCGAGGTCCACGGGCAGCCCGCCGCCGGCGCGCTGACGAGCTCGCTCAACGAGCTTGACGGCGTGCAGGAGGTCTCCGCGACCGACCTGGCCCGGGACCCCGATTGACGGCGCATCCCGAGTTACCCGATGACCGCTGACAGCTCGTGGCGCCCGATGACCGCTGACAGCTCGTGGCGCCCCGATGACCGCTGACAGCTCGTGGCGCCCGATAACCGCTCACAGCTCGTGGCGCGCGATGACCGCTCACAGCTCGTGGCGCGCGAGCTCGCGTACGGGCAGGTCGCCCGGGTCCAACGAGGCCTCGCAGGCGGCGAGCTCGTCCTCGCCGAGGGCGGCGAACCCGTTGCGCACCGCGTGCAGGTAGGCGGCGGCGACCGCTGCGGTTTCGTTTCGCCGGCCCTCGCGGAGGCGCTCGCGAGCATCGTCGCGACCGACGTAGGCCCACACCCGGGCGCCGGCGGCGTTGAGGCGATCCGAGACGTCGCGGCGGACGTAGTTGCGCTCGCGCCGATCGAGCCGGGAGAGCGTCTCGGCGTCGACCGGGGCGCACAGGCCGTTGACGGCCGTGCCCGGGGGCGCGTCGTCGGCGAGGTCGAGGAAGCACACGTACAGAGCCGGCCGCGAGCCGTCGGGGGCGGTGTAGTACTTGTAGCCCGGAAGGTCGCGGCGGTTGTCCATCGCCACGCCCCAGCCGCGGCGGCACCCCGCCACGTCGGCGACGAAGCCCCGCGGATCGGGGTCGCGTGACGGGCGAAATCCGGGGTCGGCGACCAGGGAGCCGTATCCGAACACGTACTCTGCGGCCATCGCACCCATCGTGCCGGACGCGTGGCGCGGGCATGACCCGGGTAGACATCGCGCGTGAGGTTCGCCGGCCTGATCACCGCGGTCGTCGTCTGTGCCCTGACGATCGCCGCCGCGATCCTGACCGGCTCGATCGTCTGGATCGTGATCGCCGTGCTGGCCGGCCTGCTGAGCGCCGTGGGCGTCCACGACGTCCTCCAGCGCCGCCACTCGATCCTGCGCAACTACCCCCTCCTCGGCCACATGCGCTTCATCCTGGAGACGGTCCGCCCCGAGCTCCAGCAGTACTTCATCGAGCGCAACTACGACGGGCGTCCCTACGACCGCGACACCCGCACGGCGGTCTATGAGCGCGCCAAGGGCGTCAAGGACGAGCAGGCCTACGGGACCGAGCGCGATGTCGCCGAGCCCGGCTACGAGTGGCTGCTGCAGTCGATCCACTCCTTCGATCCGCCGCAGGAGCAGCACCGGGTGCGGATCGGCGGGCCGGACTGCACCCAGCCCTATGACATGGCGCTGCTCAACGTCTCGGCGATGAGCTTCGGCGCGCTCTCCGGAGCGGCGCTGACCGCCCTGAACCAGGGGGCCGCGGCCGGCGGGTTTGCCCACGACACCGGCGAGGGCGGGCTGACCAGGTACCACCTGCGCGGCGGCGACGTCGTCTGGGAGCTCGGCACCGGGTACTTCGGCGCCCGGACGCAGGACGGCGGCTTCGACGAGCGGCAGTTCCGCGAGAAGGCGGCCGACGACGCGATCAAGATGGTCTCGCTCAAGCTCAGCCAGGGCGCCAAGCCGGGGATCGGGGGCGTCCTGCCGGGCGCCAAGGTGACTCAGGAGATCGCCGATGCGCGCAGTGTCCCCGCCGGCGAGACGTGCGTCAGCCCTCCGGGCCACAAGGTATTCGACACCCCGCGCGAGCTGATCCGCTTCATCGGCCACATGCGCGAGCTGGCCGGCGGCAAGCCCGCCGGCTTCAAGCTCTGCGTCGGGCTGCGCCACGAGCTGCTCGCGATCTGCAAGGCGATGCTCGCCGAGGGGATCGCCCCGGACTTCATCGTCGTCGACGGAGCCGAGGGCGGCACCGGGGCGGCGCCCGCCGAGTACGAGGACCACGTCGGGGTGCCGCTCACCGAGGGACTGATGACCGTCCACAACGCGCTCGTCGGCTGCGGGTTGCGCGAGCAGATCAAGATCGGCGCCAGCGGCAAGGTCGCCACCGGCTCGGACATCGTCAAGCGCCTGGCCCAGGGCGCGGACTACACCAACGCGGCGCGGGCGATGATGCAGGCCGTCGGGTGCCTGCAGACCCAGCGATGCCACACCAACGAGTGCCCGGTCGGGGTGGCCACGCAGGACCCCAGGCGCGCCCGCGCGCTCGACATCCCCGACAAGACGCAGCGCGCCCAGCGCTACCAGCACGCGACCGTCGCCGAGGCCCAGCGGATCATCGCTTCGATGGGGCTGCACTCCCCGGCCGAGGTTGGCCCTCACCACCTCGTCCGCCGCGTCAACCACGTCGTCTCGCAGAGCTACGCGAAGCTGTACGAGTGGCTCGAGCCCGGCGCGCTGCTCGACCACCCGCCCGAGAGCTGGATCGTCGACTGGGAACGCGCCGACCCCGACAGCTTCGCCCCGCTCGTCCACTAGCGACCCCCGAGGAGCCGCCGATGCCCACCGTCGCCGAAACGATCGTCACCACCCTCGCCGACCTCGGGGTCACGACGTTCTGGGGGGTCGTCGGCGACGCGCTGAACCCCGTCACCGATGCGGTCCGCCGCGAGGAGCGCATCGAATGGATCGGGGTGCGCCACGAGGAGGTCGGAGCGTTCGCGGCCGGCGCCCAGGCGCAGCTGACCGGGACGCTCGGGGTGTGCCTGGGGACCGTCGGACCGGGATCGCTGCACCTGCTCAACGGGCTCTACGACGCCCGCAAGTCCCACGCCCCGCTGCTCGCGATCTGCGGCCAGGTGCCGCTCGCCGAGCTCGGTTCGGAGTTCTTCCAGGAGGTCGACAACGACGCCGTGTTCCGCGACGTCGCCGTCTACTGCCGCACCCTGACGAGCCCCGACCAGCTGCGCACGATGCTCGACCAGGCGCTCCAGCGGGCGCTGACCGAGCGTGGCGTGGCGGTGCTGACCCTTCCCGGCGACATCGGCGGTCTCGACGCGCCCGGTCCCGGACCGCACCTGAGCACCGAGCGGCGTCCGGTGGTCCCCGACCCCCACGCGCTCGAACAGGCGGCCGCGCTGCTCGCCGACGCCGGTGCGGTGACGCTGCTCGTCGGCGCCGGAGCCCGGCATGCCCGCGCCGAGGTGCTCGCGCTCGCCGACCGGCTGGCGGCGCCGATGGTGCTGACGCTGAAGGCCAAGGAGGGCCTCGAGCACGACAACCCGTTCGCCGTAGGCCAGAGCGGCCTGATCGGCAACCCGGCGGCCGCACGCGCGTTTGACCGCTGCGACGCCCTGCTGATGGTCGGCACCGACTTCCCCTACAGCGACTGGTATCCGACGGGCAAGACGGTGATCCAGATCGACGAGCGCTCAGAGCACCTCGGACGGCGCACCGACGTGAGCCTGGGCATCGCCGGCGACGCCCGCCTCGGGGCGCAGGGGCTGCTCGAGCGGCTGACTGCGAAGTCCGACCGTGGCCATCTCGACGACGCGACCGGCCGCTACGCGGGATGGGTGGGCCACCAGCGTCGCCTCGTCGATCCGGACTACGACACGCGCGGGATCGTGCAGAAGGTCCGCACCGCGTTCGACGACCCCGACCGGCGCATCCGACCCGAGGCGGTGGCCGCCGCCCTGGACCGTCAGGCCGCCGACGACGCGATCTTCACCTCGGACACCGGGATGTCGACCGTGTGGTTGTCGCGCTTTGTCACGATGCGCGGGACGCGGCGGCTGCTCGGCTCCTACAACCTCGGATCGATGGCCAACGCCATGCCCCAGGCGCTCGGCGCCCAGGCGCTCGACCGCACGCGCGAGGTCGTCGCGTTCTGCGGCGACGGCGGGCTGACGATGCTCCTCGGCGACCTCATCACCGCCGTCGCACACGAGCTCCCGGTCCGCCTCGTCGTGTTCAACAACGGGCGGCTCGGGATGGTCAAGCTCGAGCAGGAGCAGGCCGGGTTGCCCGAGTTCGGCACCAAGCTCGGCGACGTCGACCTCGCCGCGATCGCGCGCGCCGTCGGCCTGCAGGCCCTGCGCGTCGAGCGGGCCGAGGAGCTCGACGAGGCGGCGCGCTCGATGTTCGCCGTCCCCGGCCCGTCGCTGCTCGACGTCGTCACCAACCCCGACGAGGTCTCGCTTCCGCCGAAGGTCACCCGCCACGAGGCCTGGGGCTTCGCGATCGCCAAGCTGACCGAGACGCTCGAGAGCCGCGAAGCCTGACCGCTACTGGGTCTCGAGCCGGAATCCGACCTTCATCTCGACCTGGAAGTGCTCGATCTCTGAGCCCTCCACGTGGCCGCGGATGCTGACGACCTCGATCCAGTCGACCTGTCGCAGCGTCTTGGCGGCGCGGGCGACGCCGGAGCGCATCGCGTCGGTGACGCCCTGCGGCGAGGTGCCGGCGATCTCCACGATCCGATAGGTGTCCGACTCCGACATGGTGTTCCTTTCGTTGCTCGTACTGATCGGGCCAGGGCTACCGCGCCGCGTGGTTCGCTAACCCGGCCGGGTAGCCTCGGGGCATGAGTATCGACACGTCACGCGACCGGACCGACGTGCCCGCCTGAGCTCTCCTGCGGCCAGCGAGACGAGCTTCGGCTCCGGTCGTCCGTTCTCGCTCGGCGTCGAGGAGGAGCTGTTCCTCGTCGACCCGCGCACCGGCGTACAGGCCAACGCCTCGGCGGCGGTGACCGCCCGGATCGAGGAGCTCGGCGTCGAGCTTTCGGGCGGCGTCGAGCTCTCGGGCGCCGTCGAGCCTGAGCTGCACGCCTGCCAGGTGGAGCTGATCTCAGACGTCTGCGAGGACGTCGGCGAGGCGATCGCGGCGCTGCGCTCGCTGCGCCGGATGGTCTTGGCCACCGGCGCCGGTCTGCTCGGCTCAGGAACCCATCCCGCGGCGGCCGAGGGCGACGCGGCGATCACCGACAAGGAGCGCTACGAGCGAATCCGCTTCCTGCTCGGGGACGCCGCGGTCACGCCGGTCGCGGGACTGCACGTCCACGTGGGGATGCCCGACGCCCGGACGGCGATCGCGACCTTCAACGGGCTGCGCGAGCATCTGCCCCTGCTTCAGGTCCTCGCCGCCAACTCGCCGTTTCGCCACGGGCGCGACACCGGCCTGGCCTCGGCGCGCGAGGTCAGCCTCCGCGCCTGGCCGCGCTCGGGGGTCCCGCGGGCCCTGCGCGACTACGAGGACTTCCGCGGGCTCGCCAGGCTGCTGACGCGCGCCGGCGGCGTCGAGGACTACACGTGGTTCTGGTGGAAGCTGCGGCCCCATCCGCGGCTTGGCACCGTCGAGGTCCGCGCGCTCGACGTCCAGGCCTCGCTGCGCGACACCGCGGCGCTCGTCGCGCTCGTCCACTGCCTCGCCCGCGCGGCCGCGCAGCGCCGCGTGCAGCGCCCATCGCCGCCCGAGCTGATCGAGGAGGGCCTGTTTCGCGCCGCCCGGTTCGGGGTCGCCGCCGAGCTGCCCGACGGCGAGGGGAAGCTGCATCCCGCCGCGGCGGTCCTGGAGGCGGCCCTGGAGGCCGCCGAGCCCCACGCGGCCGAGCTGGGCTGCGTCGAGCAGCTCGGCTGGGTCGGCGAGCTGTTCGCGCAGGGCGGCGGCGCCCGGCGTCAGCGCCGCGTCCATGAGATCGCGGGGATGGACGCGCTGCTGCGCGAGCTCATCGCCGTCACCGCGGACGGCGGGGACGCGGCGATCAGCCGCTAGCTCCGGCGGCGACGGCCGCGGCGCGCGCGGCGATGGCGGCGACGAGCTCGGCGAACGAGAGTCCCGCCGCGTCCGCGGCGAACGGCGTGGGACCGGTCTCGGTCAGCCCCGGGATCGTGTTGATCTCGAGGATCTGGGGCCGTTCGTCGGCGTCGAGCATGAGGTCGACGCGGGCGAAGTCGCGGCACCCGAGCGCCTCGTAGGCGGCGAGGCTGACCGCCTCGACCGACTCCCGGACGGCGTCGGGCAGCGAAGCCGGGGCGTCAAGCGTGACGACGTCGAAGTCGTAGTGGGCCTCGTAGTCGTAGAACTCGCGCGTCGAGAAGATCTCGACGATCGGCAGTGCCCGCGCCGGCGCGGCGCCCGTGCCCCCGAGCACGGTGACGGCGAGCTCGCGTCCAGCGACGTGGCGCTCGACGAGGATCTCATCGTCGTAGGCGACCGAGCCGAGGACGGCGGTGCGCAGCTGCTCGGGGTGCGAGACGAACTTGATCCCGAACGACGAGCCCAGGCGCGCCGGCTTGACGACCACCGGCGCCTGGAGCCGGCGCAGGACGTCGTCGAACACCGTCGCGGCCCCGAGGTCCTGGAACGTGCTGCGGCTGAAGGCGTGAAACGGCGGCGTCGGCAGGCCGGCCCGCTGCAGCAGCCGCTTGCTCAGGACCTTGTCCATGCACAGCGCGCTCGCGAGGCTGTCCGACCCCGTGTAGGGCAGCTCGAGCAGCTCGAGCAGGCCCTGCAGCGAGCCGTCCTCGCCATTGCGGCCGTGCGCGACGATGAACACGAACTCCGGATCGGTTCCCCGCAGGTGATCAAGCACGGTGTGGTCGATCTCGACCTCGGCCACGTCGTAGCCGGCCTGGCGCAGGGCCCCCGTCACCCGTCGCGCCCCTCTGAGACTGACCTCCCGTTCGATCGAGGTGCCGCCGCGCGCGACGGCCACCCGTCGCGCGCTCACGCCATTTGCCTCCGCTCGCCATCCAGGCTCGTCCGTAAGTCGGCAGCGTGAGTCATCCGGCTCCCGCCGCCTTCGCTCCCTCGCCGCGCATGGCCAGCAGATTGGTCGTAAACGTCCGCGTCGTCTGCTGCTTAGAGGCGTGCTCGGCCATCGCGATGTCGATCAGCTCGTCGAGCAGGTCTCCGAACGCGAGGCCGACCGGCTCCCACAGGTAGAAGGCGAACGAGCCCGGGATCGTGTTCGGCTCGTTGACGAACAGCCGGTCCTGGGCATCGAGCAGGAGATCGACCCGCGCCACCCCCGCGCACCCGATCGCCTGAAACGTCCGGCGGGCGAGGTCCTGCACCGCCGCGGTCTGCTCGTCGGAGATCGGCGCCGGGATGAGGCGGGCAGCCGAGCTCATCCCCTCTCCCTTCAGCCCGCCCGGGGCCCGCTCCGGCGATTTGCCGCCCTCGCGCATGTACTTGTCCTCGAAGGAGAGAAAGCCCGCCGAGGCGATCGGCTGCTCGCACGCCGAGACGCGCGGCGGAGCGCCGGGACGCCCGAGGACCGCGCAGTTGATCTCCATCCCGCCTTCGACCGCCGGCTCGACGAGCGCGACGCGATCGAGCTCGAACGCGAGCGCCAGCGCGTCGGCGAGCTCGGCCTCCTGCACGCAGCGGGTCACGCCGATGCTCGAGCCCAGCGAAGCCGGCTTTGCGTAGACCGGGAGCCCGAAGCGGGCCTTGACCTTGGCCACGATCGCCTCGGCGCCCTGCTCGGCGTACTCGGAGCGGCGTAGGGTGAGATCGTCGAGCACCGGGATTCCCGAGGCGCGAAGCACGCTCTTGGTCACCGCCTTGTTCATCGCGAGCACGGCGGCTTCGAGCGGCGGCCCCGCGTAGGGGAGGTCGGCGAGCTCGAGCGCGCCCTGCAGGCAGCCGTCCTCGCCCTGCGTGCCGTGGGTGGCGGGCAGAACGACGTCGAGCGCCGGCTCGGGCTCCTCGCGTCCGCCGCCGAACACGCCGCGGCGCTTGGGTGCGCCCGGCGAGCGCAGTCGGCCGCTGCCGAGGTCGAGCATCGCCGGGGTGGCCTGCACCGTCCCGTCGCGATAGTTGTCGATCTCGCGCAGCGCGTCGCCGGTGAACCAGCGGCCGTCGCGGTCCACGTACAGCGGCACCGGGGAATGGCGGGCCTCGAGCACCTCGCAGGCCTGCAGGCCGGTGATGATCGAGACGTCGTGCTCGACCGAGCGTCCGCCGAACACCACTCCGACGCGCAATCCGCTTGTGGGCACCGCGCGAGTGTATTGGTGGATCAGGCGTGCCGGCTGGTGGTCGCTCGGTCCCGGCCCGGTGGTCGCTAGGCGGCGACGGGCGCCCCGACGGCCTCGGTGTAGAGGTCGGGGAGATCGTTCTCGAACAGCACCACGTCGCCGGCGCGCGTGGTCCGCGCCAGCACCGCGGTCGCCCCGGCGATGTCGCGCACGACCTCGATCGCCTCCGGCGCCATGCCCCCGGCGCGCAGGCCCCGCTCGATCGGACGCGTCCGCTGGGGACCGACGAGGATGACCCGATCGCAGACGGCCGCCGCCTGGCGTCCGAACGCCTCGTTGAGCTCGGCCTCCTGCTCGCCGAGCTCAACCATCCCCGGGGTGACGAGGATCCGCCGCTGCGCGGGATGGCTCTCGAGCACCTCGAGCGCGGCGGCGGCGCCCGCCGGATTGGCGTTGTAGGCGTCGTCGATGACGACGATGCCCGCCCGCGGATTGGGGATCGGCTGCAGGCGATGCTCGGGCGGCTCCACGCGCTCGATGCCCCGAGCGATCGCGCGCAGGTCCATCCCCCGCAGATGGCCGACGGCCGCGGCGGCGAGCAGGTTCGAGACGTTGTGGCGGCCGAGGAGGCCGCTCGAGACGGCGACGGCGTGGCCGCCGACGACCAGCTCGAAGTGGGTCCGGCCGTCGGCGAGGGCGATCGCGCGCGCGGACACCGGCAGATCGGGTCGTTCGATCCCGTACGCGATCGTGTCGACGTCGACTCCGGCCGCGATCTCGACGCAGCGCGGATCGTCGCCGTTGGCGACGAGGTACCCACCGGCGGGCAGCGCCCGGGCGAGCTCGGCCTTGGCGTCCATGATCGCCTCGATCGAGCCGAGCCGCTCGAGGTGCACGGGCCCGATCGCCGTCAGCACGCCGATCGTCGGGTGCACGAGCTCGCACAACTCGGCGATGTCGCCGGCGCGATACATGCCCATCTCGACGACGAGGCCGCGGTGCGCGGGCTCGAGGTGCTCGTTGATCGTCCGGATCACTCCGAGATAGCTGTTGAAGCTCGCCGGCGTGATGAGCGTCGGCTCGAGCTCGGAGAGCACCGTCCCGATGCAGCCCTTCGTCGTCGTCTTGCCGTAGCTGCCGGTGATGCCGACGACCGTCGGCCCGACGGCAGCCAACCGGGCCCGAGCCGCCGTCTCGAAGCGGCGGTTGATCCGTCGCTGCACGGGCGCCAGCGCCGCGTTGGCCGTGGTCAGCAGCGGGGCGGCGAGCCCGAGGCAGGCGACGATCGCCAGCGCGCCGCCGGCGAGCGGCACGTCGGAATCCAGCGCCGCGGTCAGGATCGCGCCGAGCAGCGCCGCAACCGCCGCCGGCGCGAGCGCCGCCGCGTACAGGCGCCGGGCCCGCGCGGTGAACACGAGCGGCTTGACCTCGCCCTGGGCCGGCTCGCGGCGACCCGCGAGCACGAGCGCGGCGACGAGCGCCAGCCAGGCGGCGAGCTCGGCCACCGCGGGCCCGGCCGCCGCCAGGATCGCGGCGATCAGCGCCAGCCCGACCGCGACCGCCGTCCGCGGACCGTCGCGCAGCTCGCCGCGGCGGCGCAGCCACACGAACAGGCGAGCGTTCTCGTAGTGCTCGAGCTGGAGCAGGTGCAGCATCCGCCGGGAGCGCAGCGCGTAGCGCCAGCCGGCGACCGCAGCGGCCACCAGCGCGCCCGCGACCGCGACCGTCACGGCACCGGCACCGACACCGGCGGCGCCAGGAAGTGCGAGGTCACGCGCGCGAAGCGCCGGGGCTGGTCGAGGTAGGAGTAATGCCCGGCCCCCGGGAAGACGACGAGCCCGGCGTCGGGGATCAGGCGCTCCATCGTCCGCCCGTCGCACAGCGGCGTATCGAGGTCGCGCTCGCCCCAGATGAGCAGCGTCGAGGCGGCGATCCGCGCCAGCAGCGGGGTGAGGTCCTCGTTGACGAGCCGCACGAGCGTCGGACGCAGCTCGCCAGCGGCCGCATAGTCGCTGGAGGCGACGCGCGCCATGACCCGCTCCTGCAGCGCCCGGCCCGGAGCGCCGAGGTGGCGGGCGGCGTGCTTGGCGGTCTTCGCCGTGGCCACGCGGCGGTAGTAGCCGAGGCTGCGCTTGGCGCGGATCCCGGCGGCGTCGACGAGCACGAGCTTGTCCACGCGCTCGGGATGGTGGGCGGCGAGATGGATGGCGACCCGCGCGCCGTTGGAATGCCCGACGATGCTCGGGCGCCGCAGACTGAGCGCGTCCATCAGCCCGAGCAGCCAGCCGGCATAGTCGCCGGCACCCCACGGCGCCGCCGGCACCGCGCTCTCCCCGAAGCCGGGGAGATCGGGCGCGTAGACGGTGAGGGTGGCCGAGAGCGCGCGCGTGATCGGCTCGACCGCCTCAAGCTTGCCGCCCCAGCCGTGCAGCACGAGCACCGGAGCCCCGCTGCCGGCCGTCCGGTACCGCGTGCGCAGGCCGTTGATGTCGACGGTCTCGTCCATGGGCGGTGCGCGGCGATGCTAGAGGATGCCCCGGCCCCGCCCCGGCCCCGCCCCGGCCTCCGCCGCGACGGGCGCCGCGGCGAGCTGCGCCCTGCTTGAATGCGGGACGTGGGCGATGCGCTGACCGCAGAGACGATCCGGATCGCCGGCTTCGGCGGGGACGAGATCGAGGCCTACCTCGCCCGCCCCGCCGGCAACGGCGATCGGCGCGGCGGCGTCGTGGTCATCCACCACATGCCCGGCTACGACCGCGGCACCAAGGAGATCGTTCGTCGCTTCGCCGAGCTGGGCTATGACGCGATCTGCCCGAACCTGTATCACCGTGAGGCGCCGGGCGCCGCCCCCGACGACGCGGCCGCTACCGCCCGCGGCCAGGGCGGCGTGCCCGACGACCGCCTCGTCGGTGATGTCGGCGGCAGCGCCGACCACCTCCGTTCCCTGCCGAGCTCCAACGGCAAGGTCGGGGTCATCGGCTATTGCTCCGGCGGTCGCCAGTCGGTGCTCGCGGCCTGCCATCTCGATCTCGACGCGGCCGTCGACTGCTACGGCGCGTTCGTCGTCGGGGAGCCGCCGCCCGACTTCCCGATTCCGATCACCAACCTCGTCGACCAGCTGCCCAACCTCCGCGCGCCGCTGCTGGGCCTGTTCGGCAACGAGGATAAGGCGCCCACCCGCGAGCAGGTGGACGAGCTCGACCGGATCCTCACCGAGCACGACAAGCCGCACGAGTTCCACCGCTACGACGGCGCCGGCCACGCCTTCTTCTCCGTCGATCGGCCCGCCTACCGCTTCGAGGCCGCGGTCGACGGATGGGAGCGGATCGAGGACTTCTACGGCCGCTACCTCTAGAAGCTGACCATGTGCACCTACCAGACCGTCCGAGCCGCGATGCGGGGCAGCGCCAAGGGCCCGCAGAGCCGCTGGTTCCGCGTCACCGATGCCACCGTCTACTTCGACCATCCGGTCCACGCGATGGCCGAGCACACGCTGAACATCGACCTCGCCGACCCCGCCCGGGGCCCCGGGGCGCGCGTCGCGGTCGAGCTGACCGCCGCGTCCGCGCGCGAGCTCGCGGCGGCGATTCAGACGGCGCTGGACGCGGCGCCCGCCGAGCTGACCGCCTGAGCGAGCGCGATCGCGCCGAGCACCCCGGCGTCGTCGCCGAGGGCGGGCGCGACGAGAAAGCGCGCGATGTCCCCACCGAGCAGCGGCTGATCCATGTAGCCGGCGACGAGCTCGCGCAGCCGCCCGCGCGTGAGCTCGAGCAGCCCCGGGCGCTCCATCACCCCGCCGCCGAGGATCACCCGGTGCGGCGAGGCGACCATGACGATGGCGAGCACGCCGAGCGCCAGGTACTCCGCCTCCAGCGCCCAGGCGGGGTGGTCGTCGGACAGCTCGCGGCCCTCGGCGCCCCAGCGCTCGCGCAGCGCCGGACCGCAGGCCAACCCCTCCCAGCAGTCGCCGTGGTAGGGGCAGACGCCCGGAAAGGGATCGCGTCGGAGATCATGCGGGATGCGCACGTGCCCGACCTCGGGGTGCACGAGGCCGTGGAGCGGACGTCCCTCGATCAGCAGGCCCGCCCCGATCCCGGTGCCCACGGTCACGTAGCAGAGGTTCTCCACCCCGTGCCCGGCGCCCCAACGCTGCTCGCCCAGCGCCGCGGCGGTGACGTCGTTGTCGAAGGCGACCGGCACCCCGAGCCCCCGCGCGAGGACCGGCGCCACCGGCGCGTTGGCCCAGCCGGGCTTGGGTGTCGTGGTCACGTGACCCCAGGTCGGCGAGCCGACGTGGGCGTCGACGGGCCCGAACGAGCCGACGCCGACCGCCGCCGGCCGCGGTCCGCGGGAGAAGAAGGCGACGATGTCCTGCAGCGTCGACGCCGGCTCGCGGGTGCGAAACCGGTCGTCGGCAACGAGCTCTCCGGGACCCGAGCCGAGCGCGCACACGCACCATGTGCCACCGGTCTCGACCCCGCCGTAGAGCGTGCTCATCCGTCCCGCGCCGCGATGGCCCCGCGGGCGCGCGGCGAGCTCCACCACGCGCTCGGGCCATCGAGCGACGACCTCGATCGGCGCGCCAGGCTCCTCGGTGCCCTCGGCATACGGACTCAGCTTGCCAGGGTCGCAGCGCCGCAGCGCGAAACGACGCGGCGGACCGGCGAGGATCCGATTGGACGCGGTCAGCTGACGGCGGTGGCGGCCCGCTCGATCAGGTCGACGCACGCCTCGAGCGGCATCGCGGTCGAGTCGATCGTCAGGTGGTAGAGCCCGGGGTCGTCGATGTCCACGCCGTGAAACTGCTGCAGGTAGGCGGCCTGGGTGCGGTCCAGGCGCCGGAGCGTCCGCCGGGCGGTCGCCTCGTCGACGTCGGTGACCGCCATCGCCCGGGCGAGCCGGCCCGGGACCGGTCCGCTGAGTCGCACGCGCAGCGCCCGCGGATCCTCGCGCAGCGCGGCGACGCCGCCCCGGCCGAGGATCACCCCCTCGCCCGCGGCGGCCTGCTCGCGGACCGCCTCAGCGAGCGCGGCGTGGAAGTCCTCGACGGTCGCGCCGTCGGCGGGCAGCGTCACCGGCGTGCCCGCGTCGGCGCTCGCGAAGCTCGCCAGGAGCCGCTCGAGCAGCGTCCGGCTCGGGGGCTCCTCGTGGGCGAGCGCCTCGTCGAGCGTCACGTCGAGGCGCCCCGCGACCGAACGGGTGATCGCCCGGTCGACGAACGGGACCTCGAGGCGGCTGGCCACCGCGATCCCGATGAAGCGCCCGCCCGCCCCATAGGCCGCCGACAGGGCGATCAACCGCTTGCTCATCGCCCGAGAGGGTACGGTGCCGTCCCGGCGGCGGCGAGAGTCTCTCAGGCGCCGGCGAGGATCGCTCAGGCGCCGGCGCAGGCCTGCGCGAGCGCCTCGGAGAATTCGTCCACGTCCTCGGGCGTCGTGTCCCAGGAGCACATCAGCCGCACCTCGCCCGTCGTCGGCTCCCACGTGTAGAACGGCCACGTCGTCCGCGCGGCCCGTGTCGCGGCGGCGGGGACGATCGCGAACACCCCGTTGGCCTCGGTCGGCTGGGTGATCCTCACCGCCGGGATCCGTCCCAGGCGCCCCGCGAGCCGGGTCGCCATCGCGTTGGCGTGCGCGGCGCTGCGCCGCCACAGGTCGCCCTCGTACATGGCCACGAACTGCGCGGCGAGGAACCGGCCCTTGGAGGCGAGCTGCAACGTCTGCTTGCGCAGGTTGACCGCGCCGTTGCGCAGGTGGGAGTCGAGCAGCACGACGGCCTCGCCGAACAGCATCCCGTTCTTGGTCCCGCCGAGGCTGAGCAGGTCGACGCCCGCGCGCGTGGTCAGGTCGCCGAGGCCGACGCCCTCGGCCGCGGCCGCGTTGGCCAGCCGGGCTCCGTCCACGTGCAGCCGCAGTCCGTGCGCGTGGGCGACCTCGGCCAGCGCGGCGATCTCGCCGGGCGCGTAGCGCGTGCCGAGCTCGGTGCTCTCGGTGATCGACACCAGGCTCGGCTGCACCGCGTGCTCGTCGCCGACGCGGTGCAGCTGGGACAGGACGTCGTCGGGGGTCAGCTTGCCGTCGGAGGTGGGGACGGCGAGCAGCTTGATCCCCGCCACCGCCTCCGGGGCGCCCGCCTCGTCGACGTTGACGTGGGCGTGAGCCGAGCAGATCGCGGCTTCCCACGGCCGGCAGGCGATGCGCAGGCAGAGCACGTTCGCCGCCGAGCCGTTGAACACGAGCAGCGAGGTGGACTCGGAGCCGAAGTGCGAGCGCAGCGTGGCCTCGGAACGCGCGGTCCACGGGTCGGCGCCGTAGGCGACCGCGTGCCCCTCGTTGGCCTCCGCGATCGCCGCGAGCACCTCGGGATGCGCCCCGGCGTAGTTGTCGGACGCAAACGACTTCACGCCCGCTCGTCGCTCGGCGAGCTCACGTGACGAGGGTCCCGCCGTCGACCGGGAGCAGCGCGCCGGTCACGTAGGAGCCGGCGTCGCTGGCGAGAAACAGGCCGGCGGCGACGAGCTCGTCGGCCTCTCCGATCCGCGCCATCGGCACGCGATCCAACATCTCCTCGATGTATCCGTCGGGGTACTGGTCCGTCATCTCGGAGGCGAAGAAGCCGGGGGCGAGCGCGTTGACGCGGATGCCGTAGCGGCCGGTCCACTGCTGGGCGAGGTCGCGGGTGAGCCCGATGATCGCGGCCTTGGACGCGCCGTAGGCGGCCTGGGGCAGGCGCGCCGTCGTCGACCCCAGAACGCTGCCGACGTTGACGATGCTGCCCCCCGACTCGCGCATCCGGCTCGCGCACGCCTGGGCCATGAAATAGCTGCCGAGCAGGTTGACGTGGATCACCTGCCGGAACTCCTCGGGAGTCTCGCGCATCGCGGGGACCGCGGTGCCGATGCCGGCGTTGTTGATCAGGATGTCGACGCGGCCGAGCTCGTCGGCGGCGCGCCGCGCGACCTCCTGGCACGCCTCGGGGTCCGAGACGTCGGCCGACACCGTCACGCAGCGGCGCCCGAGGTCCTGTACCTGGCGCGCGGTGTCCTGCAGGCGGTCCGCGCGACGCGCGCAGATCGCGATGTCGGCCCCGGCCTGGGCGAAGCCAAGCGCGAAGGCGACGCCGAGGCCCGAGGACGCGCCGGTCACGATCGCGACCCGGTCGTCGAGCCTGAACTTGTCGAGGATCTCGGTCACGCTGCTCGCTCCTGTGGGGGCTGGTTGGCTTGTCGGGTGCCCGCGCCGCTGGGCGCGGGGCGGCGAGCCTATCGGGATAAGGTGGGCCGCGATGAGCCACGGCGACCGGCGATGAGCGACGCGGCGCCCTCGGGACCGCTCGCCGACGTGCGGGTGCTCGAGATCGGCGGCATCGGACCGGTCCCGTTCGCCGGGATGCTGCTCGCCGACATGGGCGCCGACGTGCTCCGGGTCGACCGCTCGCCCCGCGAGGCGACGCCGGCGCCGACCGATCCCACGCGCCGGGGGCGCCAGGCGGTCGCGCTCGACCTCAAGTCGCCGGGGGGCCGCGATGCTCTGCTGTCGCTCGCGGCGCGCGCCGACGCGCTGATCGAGGGCTTTCGCCCCGGCGTGATGGAGCGGATGGGCCTCGGCCCCGACGAGCTCGCCGCGCACAACCCGCGGCTCGTCTACGGGCGCATGACGGGCTACGGCCAGGACGGCCCGATGTCCGGGGTCGCCGGGCACGACATCAACTACATCTCGCTCGCCGGCGTGCTCGGCTCCTCGCGGCGGAGCGGCGAGCGCCCGATGTTCGCCATGAACCTCGTCGGCGACTACGGCGGCGGGGCACTGTTCCTGTGCCTCGGCGTCGTCGCGGCGATCCTCGCCGCACGGCGCACCGGCGCCGGCCAGACCGTCGACGCCGCGATGGTCGACGGCGCCGCGCTGCTGACCTCGCTCGTCTACACGCTGCACGGCGACGGCCTCTGGGGACACGAGCCCGGACGCAACCTGCTCGACACCGGCGCCCCCTTCTACGAGGTCTACGCCACCGCCGACGGCGGACACGTCGCGGTCGGCGCACTCGAGCCTCAGTTCTACGCCCGCCTGCTCGAGCTGCTCGAGATCCCCATCGACGAGATGCCCCAGTACGACCGGAAGCGCTGGCCCGAGTTCAAGCGCCGGCTCGAGCGCGTCTTCGCCGCCCGCGACACGACCACCTGGGAACGGCGGCTCGAGCACGACGAGGCATGCGCAACCGTCGTCCGCGACGTGTTCTCCGCCCCCCATCACCCCCACCTGATCGCGCGCGGGACGTTCGTCGACGTCGGCGGCGCCCGCCAACCGGGGCCGGCGCCGCGCTTCGGCGGGACGCCCAGCGTCGCGCGCCCGGCGCGCGCCGAGCCCGACGCGGCGCTGGAGCGGTGGGGGCTCGACCGCGCGGCGCGCGAGGCGCTGCGGGCATCGGGGGCGCTCGGGTGAGCGGTCTCGCGGCTCAGGTCGGCTCGCCCGGCGAGAGCTCGGCTCGAGTCGGTCAGACGAGCTCGGCGCGGACCGACTCGGCGAGCCCGGTCAGCAGCCGGACCTCGCGGTCGCCGAGGCTCGGCTGTGATGCCCGCGCCAGGCAGCAGAGCACGTACAGGCGGGTCTCGGACACGCGGATCGGCACCCCGATCCAGGAGCGCACCCCGCCCTCGGAGACGAGCGAGAGATCCGACACCCGCGTGTCGGTCGCCGCGTCGCGCACGTAGTTGCCGATCCGCCCGTCGAGCATCCGCTGGCAGAAGGTCTGGCTCAGCGGCCACGAGACCGCGTCGACCGGTCCCAGCTCGGGCCAGCCACCGGCCGCCCGCATGATGATCTCCTGCCCGTCCCGGATCTCGGTCAGCAGAACGAGATCGGTGTCGAGCAGCTCGCGCGTCATCCGCAGGCGGGCGTCGAGCCGTCGATCGGAGTCCTCGGCTCCCGACGGTCGGGTCGCCACCGTGCTCGGGACGGGAACCCCGCACGCCGGACAGTGTCCGCCCGACGCGTCAAGCGAGGTGTAGCTCAGAACCCCGCAGCTCGCACACCGCAGATACGGCACCGACGTCACCCCCTGACGTATCGGTCTCAGCCCCTCTCACTCAAGGCCCTTCTCATCCACCCGGGAACGGTAGCACCGCTCGACCTGATCTCTCATCAAGTCGAGCCGCCGTGGTCGGTGGACCCCGGAACGGTGCCGCGATCGACCGATGGCCGGTCCGCGCCGGACCCCGGTCCGCTACCCGGCGGCGCCGGCGCGCTTGGGTCAGCCGGCAGCGGTGGCCGGCGCGGCGAGCGAGACGAGGTTGCCCTCCGGGTCGCGGACGAAGGCGACCCGCTCGCCCCACGGCATGTCGACCGGCTCCCGGACCACCTCCACCCCGCGCTCGCGCAGCTCGCCGACCGTCGCGTCGACATCCTCGACGTAGACGAACATCTCGTGGCGCGACCCGGGGCCGGGCTCGACGCCCGCCAGCTGACGCGGCGACACCTCGTCGACGACCCCGAGTTCCGACGCGTCGCGCCCGAGCAGGACATAGCCCGGGCTGCCATCCGAGGCGGGAAGCCGGAACCGCTCCTCGAAGCCGAGCCGCGCGTAGAAGCCCGCGAGCCGGCTGACGTCGGCGGCGTACAGGACCGGGAAGGCGCGCAGTGCCACGGGCTCGATGCTAGATGGCGTCCGGCAGCGTCCGGTCGCGACCGCTGTGGCGGATGTGGCGGAAACGTCCGGCTCTCGGGACACATCACCGGTCGGCTCTACCGGGCGATCACGGTCTCTGATCGCTGTCGACGCGCCCGGTTTCGGGTTCGGTTGCCCCTGAGCGCTAAGTGATCGGCCTGCAAGTGTCGATGACTGCTCACATGTGGACCCCGCCGACGCGATGCAAACCGGCCGCCTCGGATTTGCGCCCTCTCGTGGAGGGCGTTCGATGTTGAGGCGCCACATCGCTCCGGCCGTGGTCGTGGTGGCGGCCGTGATCATGCTCGCTCTCGTCGGGGTGAGGATCACGGCCGATCGCAGCCATGCCGCAGCGGCGCGCGTGCAGCGGGCGGAGCGGGTGCTCGATGACGCCCAGCTCGCCGAGCGCCACGTGATCGATCTCGAGACCGGCCTGCGCGGCTACCTGGCCACTCGCGCTCGGCTGTTCCTGGCGCCGTGGTCAGCCGCTCGGGCGGTGCTCCGGGCGGAGCTCGGGGAGCTTGAAGGGCTGACGTCGGGTCAGGACCGGCGACTGGCCGTGGGGATCGCCGCCGCGGTCGATCGCTATGAGGCGGGGTACGCGCAGCCGCTGCTGGCGTCGCCGCCGGCTCGGCCTGGGATCGAGGCGACGTTCGCGGCCGGCAAGCGCAGGATGGACGCGCTGCGCGCGCGGTTCGCCGTCTTCGATCGCCTCCAGCTCGCGCACCAGGCCGCGGCGCAGCGCGACGCCGCACGGGCGCAGCGGACGTTTTCGGTCGTCGGGATCGCCGCCGCGGTGGTGCTGCTGATCGCGCTGGTGGCGCTCGTCGCCTATCTGGCGCGCGTGGTCGTGGCGCCGCTGCGACGCGCGATTGCGATCTGCGTCGAGATCGGGGAGGGACGCCGTGCGGCGTCGCTCGAGCCGAGCGGCTCCCCTGAGGTGCGCGAGCTCGCAGGCGCGTTCAACGCGATGCTCGCAAGGCTGGAGGACCGCGAGCGTGCGCTCGCCGACCAGGCGCGGATGCTGGCCGACTCCCAGGCGACCGCCCACGTCGGTTCGTGGGAATGGGACCTGTCGCAGCCGCGACTGCGATGGACCGACGAGCTGTGCCGGTTGTTCGGGCAGGTCCCCGGGTTCTCCCCCACCTTCGAAGAGTTCCTGGCGTTCGTGCACCCCGACGACCGGCCGGACGTCACCGCTGACGTCGACGCCTGCAGGCGAGGAGTGAGCAGGGAGAGCGAGTACCGGATCGTGCGCCCCGACGGGGACGTGCGCACGCTGCACGCGCTGCGCTTCGCTCGTTTCGACGACACCGGCGTGGTGACCCGGCTGGTGGGAACGATCCAGGACGTGACCGAGCAGCGCGCGGTCGAGCGGGCGCGCGAGCGAGCCGTCGGGCAGGTCACCGAGGCGCAGCGGATCGCGCAGATCGGATCCTGGACCTGGGATGCGCAGACCGGCGTGGCAACGTGGTCTGAGGAGATGTACCGGATCTTCGGCCGCGATCCTCAGGACGGACCGGTCGCCGGCGAGGCGCTGATGAACTACGTCCATCCCGACGATCGCGGGCGCCTGGCTGCGGCATACGGCGGAGTGCTGCAGTCGGGCGGGGAGTTCGAGGTCGACTACCGGATCGTCACCGGCGACGGTGATGTCCGGGCGCTGCACGCGATCGCCCGCCGCGATCCCCAGCGGCCGGGCTCCGCCGTCGGCACGGCGCAGGACGTCACCGCGCAGCGCGCGGCCGAGCGGGCGCTGCGCGACTCCGAGCAGAGGTTTCGCGAGACGCTCGCGCACGCGCCGATCGGGATGGCGTTGGTGTCCCCCGAGGGTCGCTGGCTGCAGGTCAACCAGGCGATGTGCGAGATCACGGGTTACGCGGAGGACGAGCTAGAAGCGCTGACTCACCAGGCGATCACCCATCCCGACGACCTCGACGCCGACGCGGCGTCGGTCGCGTCGCTGCTGGCCGGTGAGATCCCCAGCTACCGAATGCAAAAGCGTTACCTGCACAAGCGCGGGCACGTCGTGTGGATCGAGCTGTCGGTGTCGCTGCTGCGCGACGAGTGCGGGAACCCGGTCGATTTCATCGCCCAGGTCCAGGACATCTCGGCCATGCGCGAGGCCCAGCGCCGACAGGCGGACACCAGCCAACGGCTGCAGTCGATCCTCGAGAACCTCGACGGCTCGGCGGTCGTTCTGTATGACCGCGAGCTGCGCCTGCGATTCTGCGAGGGTCCGCTGTTCGGCACGATCGAGCTGGACGAGATGATCGGCCGCCGCCTGCCGGAGTTCGTCGACGAGCGGGTGATGGAGCTGATGACGCCCGGGCTCGACGCCGCCCTGAGCGGCGCGACCTCCTCGGCGGTGCTCGACCGCGACGACGAGGGAAGGACGCTGGCCATGCGCTTCGCTCCCTATCGACGACGCGACGGCGCGATCGAGGGCGTGCTCGTGCACTGGCACGACATGTCGATCCTGCGCGACACCGAGCGTGACCGCGACACCGCGCTCGAGCAGTTCCAGGCGGCGTTCGACCGCGCGCCGATCGGCATCGCTGTCCTCGCGCCCGACGGCCGCTTCGAGCGCGTCAACGACGCGCTGTGCGAGCTGACCGGCCACACCGCTCAGGAGCTGTGCGCGATGGCACCGCTGACGATCGTCTCGCCCCACGACGTCGACCGCGTGCGCGACGGATTCACCGCTCTGCACGACGGCACATCGACCGTATCGGTGGAGCACCGGCTCACTCACCCGTCCGGCCGCGAGGTGTGGGTCGACGCGCGAGCGACGATGATCCGCGACGCCGACGACCATCCCCATCACATCCTCGCCCAGATCCAGGATGTCACCGAGCGGCGCCGCCACGAGGCTCGCCTGGAGCACATGGCCGATCACGACCCCCTCACCGGCCTGCTCAACCGCCGGGACCTGCAGGCCGTCCTGGAGGCCCACCTCGCCCGCTGCCGGCGCTACGGCGCCGGCGGGGCGGTGCTGATGCTCGACCTCGATGGCTTCAAGCGCGTCAACGATACGCATGGGCACGCGATCGGCGACGAGCTGCTCCTCGCAACCGCGCGCGCTCTCAAGGGCCGTCTGCGCGCGACCGACGCGGTCGCGCGCTTCGGCGGCGACGAGTTCGCGATCCTGCTGCCCCGAGAAGATCGCGCCCAGGCGCAGACCGTCGCCGCCGCCCTGCTCTCCACGGTGCGCGCGCGGGCCGAGGCGATCAGCAACATCGATCCCGGAACGGTGACCGCGTCGATCGGAATGGCGATGTTCACCGACACCCGCCGCACGGTCGAGCAGATGCTCGCCCTTGCCGACCGCGCCATGTACGAGGCCAAGCAGAACGGCAGGGATCGCTACGTCGTCCACGACCAAGTGGCGCGTGGGCGCTCGCCGGTCGCGGCTCAGCGGGCCTGATCCGAGCATCGTCCGGGCTCGACCGGTGTCCCCTTCGTCGAGAGTCGTTCGTGGTAGTGCCGTAAACGATTCCCCGGGAAAGGGAGGCTGACGTGCAGTACGCGATTCTCATCTACGACCAGCCCGGCACCTATGAGGCCCTGGCGCCCGACGAGTTCGAGCGGGTGATGGCCGAGTACGGCCCGATCACCGAGGACCCCGTGGTCCGCGGCGGAGCGCAGCTGCAGCCGATCCACACCGCGACCACCGTGCGTGTCAACGGTGGCGAGCTGCTGACGACCGACGGGCCGTTCGCGGACACCAAGGAGGTGTTCGGCGGCTACTACGTGATCGACGTGGCCGATCTGGACCAGGCGCTTGCGTTCGCGGCGCGGATCCCGTCGGCGCGGATGGGCGGCGCGGTCGAGGTTCGCCCGATCGTGGAGCGCCGCACGCTCGAGACCCGCTCGGAGGGCTAGTCCCGCTCGAACGGTCCTTCCGCGAGGATTGGGGCCGGGTGCTGGCCTCCATGGTGAGCTTCCTCGGCGACCTCGATCGCGCCGAGGAAGCCACCGCTGAAGATCTTTCAAGTCAGCTGATGCTCGCGAGGCCCCGGATGATTAGGAAGATGCCGATGCCGGTCAGCGCCAGCTCACCGATCCGGCGGCCGTGGTGTCCCAGCCAGGCCTTGCCGTGGATGACGACTCTCTGTGTCCCTTCCTCGGCGAACAACGAGGCCAGCAGCGGGAGCTCGAGCAGGATCTGCTGCATGAGGCAGAAGTAGAGGATCAGCGCGACGACGACCGCGGTGGACGGGCCGAGCACCACGATGTGATGCAGCGCATTGAGGTAGCTGACGCCCGGAAAGCTCACCAGGACGCCGACGAGGAAGGTCAGTCCGGCGGAGCCCTTGCCCAGCATCCGGTCCTGCCAGGAGGGCTTGGCGGGCCGGCGCCCCGAGCCGGCCGCTCGGCGTCGCTGACGCCATCGGTGAAGCTGCGCGTCGACTCCGGCGATGAGCCCGAACGCGATCGCCAGCGCGATGATCCCGACGACGATGTCCACGCCGGGGCTGATCGTGCGCTTTGAGGTCTTGACCACGGCCGACTGGTGCAGCGCGAACACGATGACCAGGCCGGCGACGATGCTGGTCGTGTAGGCCCCCGCGAGGTATCCGAGCATTAGCCGCTGGGGTCGCGGCAGCAGCAGCATCGCGGTCACCGCGGCGAGCAGCGACGGGTTGAACGTCGCCACGACGCCCGAGGAGAGGACGATCGCGAGGTTGTCGTTCAGGGCCGGGCCACGCCTGGTTCAGGACGCGCCGGGGGTCCTTCGATCGGCCCGGCCGTCGGTTGCCGAGAGTCCTCGTGGCCAGACTCTCCGTCGATCAGCCGCAGAACGGCATCGATCAGGGCCAGGTGGGTGAACGCCTGGGGGAAGTTCCCGAAGTGCTGCCCGCTGGCGACGTCGATCTCCGCGGCGTAGAGCAGCAGGGGACTGGCCAGCGAGAGGAGCTTGTCGTACAAGCTGTGCGCCCGCTCGGTCTCGCCGATCAGCGCGAGCGCGGACACCAGCCAGAACGAGCGGGCGCTGCGCTCGAGATGGGGCCGCCAGGGATGGTCCGGGATTCGAGCCGCACTCAACCAGTCACGCCAGAACCGCACCGGGGATCGCAGCGGCGCCGCCGCCTCGTCGTCGGTCCGCGGCTGAGCCATAGGCGCCAGCTGGAATCCGCCGGCGGAGCGATCCAGCGCCGCGCTGAACCCGCTCGGGGAGTCGGGTCGGGGCAGGCACAGCCATTCGACGTTCCGGTCCGGCGCGATCAGGGCGTTGACCTCGCAGTCGGACAGGAACCCGTACTCCGCGATCGGCGGGAACGCGTCGTTCATGACTGGCCGCCAAACTAGTGCGGAGCGGGCGCGAAAGCCCTGGGAGGATCCCTAGCAATGTCCCTAAAGCCGGCGGACCGGCCGCTCGGGCGGTGGTTTGCCACGGGAGCGTCGAGCACCGCGCTGCCGCGATTAGGGATTTTCCTAGGGGCGACCCCAGTGCGGGGGAGGAGGGGTCCTGAGATGCTCGCTTGAGTCGATTTCAGCCCGGCGCGAGGAGAGTGGTCTGTGTCAGTGGAGTTAGTCATGCGGGTGTCACGTAGCGAGGATGAGCGTCTGAGCGGGACCGTCCGTGCGGCCGATGCCGCCGTTCCTCGCGAGTTCTCGGGCACGCTCGAGCTCCTGCGGGTGTTCGAGGACCTGGTTCCCATCGACTCCGATGATGAGGAGCCAGGAGAGAGGGGCACGCGATGACCGGTGCGCTCTATGGGCTGGCGCACTTCTGCGCCCGGCGCCGGTTCGTGGTTCTCGGGGTGTGGCTGGTGGCGGCGGCCGCGCTGGTGGTCGTCTCGCATGGGCTCGGAGACAACACCAACGACAACCTGTCTCTGCCCGGCACCAACAGCCAGCATGCCACCGACACCTTGCATAGGTCGTTTCCCGATCAGGCGAACGGCACCAGCCCGATCGTCTTGCACGCCCGCAGCGGACAGCTGACCGACTCGAAGTACTCCAGTGCTGTCAATCAGGCGGCGGCGGGTGTGGCCAAGGAGCCCAATGTCGCCGCGGTGGTCAACCCGCTGAGCGCCCAGGGCGCGTCCGCGCTGAGCAAGGACAAGTCCACGGGCTATCTGTCGGTGACCCTGTCGGTGAGCCCGGGGTCGCTGTCGGTCGGTCAGGCGCAGCGAATCATCGACGGCGCGAACCCCGCGAAGGCCGCGGGATTGCAGGTGGAGACCGGGGGCCAGCTCGGCCAGAAGGTGTCAAAGCTCCCGACCGAGTCCAGCGAGCTGATCGGGATCATCGCCGCGATCGTGATCCTCACGCTCACGTTTGGAACCGTGACGGCGATGGTGCTGCCGATCCTGACCGCGATCTTCGGGTTGCTCACGACCCTGGCGATCATCCGCATTCTGGGCCACGTCACGACCGTCCCGACAGTGGCGCCGACGGTGGCGACGATGATCGGGCTCGGCGTCGGGATCGACTACGCGCTGTTCATCGTCACTCGCCACCTGCGGGGCCTGCGCGACGGCCTGCCGCTGCCCGAGTCGATCGCACGGGCGACCGCCACCTCGGGCGGCGCGGTGTTCTTTGCCGGCTGCACGGTGACGATCGCGCTGGTGTCGCTGGCCGTCGCCCAGATCCCGCTCGTCACCACGCTGGGTTTGATGGCGGGCATCGCGGTGGTGGTGGCGGTGATCGCGGCGCTGACCCTGCTGCCCGCCCTGCTGGCGATCCTGGGGCCGCGCATCAACTCGCTGCGCGTGCGCACCCCGCCCACCGACGAGCAGGCCAGGCAGGGCCTGTGGGCCAAGTGGGCGGCCGACATCGCCAGGTTTCCAGTGGTCGCCGGGCTGGCGGCGCTCGTCATCCTGATCCCGTTGATGATCCCGCTGCTGTCGCTGAACCTGGGCCAGCAGGACACGGCCGCGCTGTCGACCTCGACCACCGCCCGCCGCGCCTACGACCTGATCTCGAAGAACTTCGGGCCCGGAGTCAACGGGCCGCTGCTGATCGCGGTGTCGCTGAAGTCCCCGGCCAAGGCGTCCTCCCAGAGCTCAAGCTCGAGCTCCCAGAGCGATCAACGCGCCACCGATCCCCGGCTGGCCACGCTGCAAAAGGACGTCTCCTCGACATCGGGCGTGGCCGCGGTGACGCCGATGCAGATCAACCAGGCGGGGACGACAGCCTACTTCAACGCGATCTCCAAGAACGGCCCGGCGGAGGACGCGACCACGAACCTCGTTCGGCATCTGCGCTCGAGCGTGATCCCGAGCGCGGAGAAGGGCACCGACATGACGGCCTACATCGGTGGCAGCACTGCTGCCTATGACGACCTGGCCTCATCGATCTCGAGCAAGCTCCCGCTGCAGATCCTCGTCGTCATCGCCCTGAGCTTCGCGTTGCTGATCCTCGCCTTCCGCACCCTGGTGGTCCCGGCGCAGGCGGCGGTCATGAACCTGCTGTCCATCGCCGCCTCCTACGGGGTGCTCACGGCGGTCTTCCAGTACGGGTGGCTGAGCGGCGTCATCGGCCTGCACGGCTCGGTCCCGATCGTCTCCTACGTGCCGCTGTTCATGTTCGCGATCCTGTTCGGACTGTCGATGGACTACGAGGTGTTCCTGGTTAGCCAGATCGAAGAGCACGTTCACGCCGGCGAGGACAACCGCAGCTCGGTCATCTCGGGCCTGGTCACGAGCGCGCGCGTGATCACCGCCGCGGCGCTGATCATGGTGTTCGTCTTCGGCAGCTTCCTGCTCAACGGCGATCCGACGATCAAGGAGTTCGGGGTCGGCCTGGCGGTTGCCGTGATCCTCGACGCAACGGTCGTGCGCTGCCTGCTGGTGCCGGCCCTGATGGTGCTCATGGGCAAGGTCAACTGGTACCTGCCGCGGTGGCTGGACCGCACCGTGCCGCACGTCAGCATCGAAGGCGCCGAGTTCTTCGCCGAGCGCGACCGCCTGAGCGAACGCGAACGCGAACGCGAACCCGTGCCCGCCGGTCGCACCTAGACCGCTCACGGTTGGCCGCGCGCTCGCGGGTCGTCCGGCCAGAGCGCTCGACGGGCCGCCGAGGACCGGGCCTGGGACGTCTTCATCGATTCGCTTGACGCCCGACCGCGACTCGGTGGTTCTCGTGCATGCGACGGCCGTACCGAGATCCGCCGATCGGGCCGACCGCCGTGGTGAGCGCCGGATCGCGGGGACGACTATCCGGAAGCCGGATCAGCCGTCCTCGATCGGCGCGTATTGAGTTGGCGGCCGACCCCGTCGCTCGAGCACCCGCAACATGCCCTGCGAACCATCTCGGCGATCGCACAGCGTGAGCATCACGCGCCACTCGTCGCCGTAGTCGAACACGTACGCGATCCGCGCGCCGACGGCCAGGTTGAGCTCGACGAGCGGAACATCCGTCGTGCGGCATTCGTTGTCGGAAACGCCGGGGCGTCCGAACTCCATCTCCTGATCGCCCCAGTAGTCGCCGTCGAGCCAGAACGAGTAGAGGTGATCGTCGGCCCAGCCGAACGCCTCCTGGATCGCGTCGTGCAATGCCGTGAGATGCTCGTGTGCGCCGACCGCGAGCCGGGCGCCGACGCCGCGATGCCCGTCGAGGGCGGCGTCGAACACGAACACCTCGTCGTCGGCGACGTCGTGGTGAATCGTCGGGACGAACACGAGGTGGGCGGCGGGCTTGAGCGAGATCAGCGTTCGCCACCTCCGCTTGTCTTCGGGGGCACGGTAGCGGTCGATCAGTCCGTATGCTTGCCCGCGGCGCAGGACATCGCTCACCGGCCACGACAGGGCGGGCTCGTCAGGCTGGTTGCCGGCTCCGTCGTGCCAGCCTCCGCGGCGGGCGGCCGCCAGCGCTGGCACCACGAGGTCGCTGTGCTCGCAGTCCTCGCCCGCGGCGAGACGGTCGAGCACCTGCTCGGCCACCATCTCCGTGAACGGATCGCCGCCACCAAGGTCCGCGGCGAGCACGCGCAGCAGCGCGAGCGGATCGGCGGCAAGCTCCCGACCCTTGACGGTGGCGTGCAGGCGGCGACCACGTCGCCGCAGGAGGCGAAGCCGGCGCAATCCCTCATCGAGCGCCTCGAGGATCGCCACATCAGCCTCTCGGTGCGGCGGTCCGAACAGGTCCGCGTCCCACCACTCCGGCCAGCGCTGGGCGGCGTCGCGCACGACCGCTCGGGCCAACGCCTTGGTCTGAGTCAGCGCGACGCCCCCATCGGCTGCGCTGTCGAGCAGCCACCGCGCCGCTGCGGTCGCTTCGCTCGCCAACTCTGCGTCGGGGCTGCAGGACGAGCCGGATGTGGCGACCTGGCTGGAACGATCGAGACCCATCCATCACAGGCTCTCAGAGCTCCCGGACATCCTCGGGCCTCACCCCCATCCGAATCCGCAAACTGCGACCGACCGTGGTGAGAGTCGCCCTGCGATCCGCTATCTCATCCACATGAGCTTCGAGGAGGCGCTGAAGGACGGGGACCTGGAGGGCGCGAGGTCGATCCTCGACGGGCTGGTCGACGACCCCGACACGGGCAATCTCTGGCTCCCAGAATGCTTCAGCGACCTCGCCCAGTCGTTCGACCGCTGCGGGCGCCACGATGACGCGATCGCCTCGCAGGAAAAGGCGATCGAGCTCGGCTGGGGCGGGAGGCCCGATCCTCGCTCCGACATCGCCGAGTTTCATCTGCGTGCAGGCCGCGCAGACGAGGCCGCCACGATCTGGGCGGAGCTGAAGGACCGGGACCCCTACGACGTCTGGCTCTACAACGCCGCCGGGCTCTCCTACAACGAGGTTGGGCACCACCAGCTCGCGATCGACTGGCTTGGCGAAGGCATCGAGCTGGCGATGCGCACCGACGATCCCGAAGGGATCATCAACCAGCTGTCCGATGTCCGCCGCCAGAGCCTCAATGCACTTGGGCGTGACCTTGACGAGTTGGAACAGCGGGTCGGTCCGTTCATGGAGAACTGGCGCTCCGAGGAACAGCAGCGCCGACGACGGCTTGCGCCCCTGACCGAGTGTGCGAACTCCGTTCCCGTCCTTCGCGAGAAACCCGATCTGGACGAGCGAGAGCGCGAGGACGTCGTCGTGTCGCTCGCGTGGTTTCCGGCAGGCGAGTACGAGGAGGCGATCCGACGCTGGCCGAGTCTTGCCGAGGACTGGGCCGACGTGCCGCACGCCGACTACTGCCGCCGCCTCGACGGCAACATCAAGTGGATGCGCAGCCACGGGATCCCGATTCGCGCCATCGCACCAATCCCGGTCGCGGACTACGTGAGGTGGTGCGACGAGCACGATGAGGATCCCGAAGAGGCACGGCCCGCGTACGCCGCCGAGCGCATGACCGACGGCGAGGTGATTCAGTGGCCCCCTGGACGCAATCAGCCGTGCTGGTGCGGCTCCGGGCGCAAGTACAAGAAGTGCTGCGGTTCCGCGCCGGCGCGCGCGATGCACGACTCCCCGAGGTAGCCCTGCGCCCGCTGACCCTGATCTTCCGCGCCGACCAGTCGACGTCGCGCCAGCGAGGCGCCAGCAGCTCCCCGCGCAGAGGCACCGTCCCCACCGCGCGGGCGAGAGGAATCGCCCGAGGCCGCCGCCGAGCGGGAGCGTCAGGCGGTCGGTTCGCCTGCCGGGCGGGTAGTGGCCGAGGTGGTTGCTTGAGCGTTGGTGCCGGTGCGGGTGTAGATGACGATGCTGACGGTCGCGGTCCAGAGCAGCAGCAGGATGACTGCGGGTAGGAACGCGGGACTCACCGAGAGGATGCCGATCACGATCGCAAGCCAGCCGAGCCATCTCGGGAGGGGTGATTCGCGGAGGATCGCCAGGCCGCTTGAGATTGCGAACACACACATGCCGGCGATGGTCGGGAAGAACAGGTCGTTGTCGAGCAGGTTCAGCGCCTGGGCGGCGGACGGGGTCAGCTTGTTGGGGACGTCGGCGAGCGAGAACTCGATCCCGGTGAAGAGCATGAAGCCAGCTGCGGTCATCGCGGCCCCGATCATCGCCAGGGTGCTGAGCGTGTCGGAGCTCCGCCCCCGGTGGATGTATGAGCGCAACGCGGCCGCGAAGAACACGAACAGCACGAACGCGAGGCCGAAGACGAGGTCGGTGGCTTTCTGCGTTGACTGGTGAGTCGTGTAGTAGGCGATGACGCGGCTGCCACTCGCGTCCGAACCGGGAGTGCTCGGGCCGGCGGCGAAGCCGATCAGGGCAAGGACGGCGAAGGCGATGCCGGTCAACGGGGCAAGGCGTCTGAGTCGATGTGCCATCTGTCTGCCTCCTGCGTAGGGGAGTACCGGGATGCGGCGGGGCAAGCATCCACGTGGGCAGGTCGGTTGTCGTCGGGCGGCGGTATGAGCGTTGTGGACCTGACGGTGATCTCCTTGGTCCTACTGGGGTAGGACCCGGGGTCGGCGCTCCGGACGATGCGCTGGTGTGTTTGGGGCGGTAGCTTTCCAGCGTGAGCACCGAGAGCCTGCTGACCACGCGGATCGGGTCGATCGATCTGACCGTGGTGGATCGGATGGCGGCGCTGCTGCTGACGGCTGGCGCGCTCGTGGACGCCGGGGCGCTGTCACGCAGCGGGTTGAGCGTCGTCGCGATCGTGGCACTCGTGGCGCTCACGGGCAGCGTTGCGTTCAGGCGCCAGAGCCCGATTATCGCGGCGCTGACGGCGGCGAGCGGGCTGGCTGTGTTTCAGCTCGCGAGTGGCTATGCGGGAGACGGGTTGTGTGAGGAGGCTGCGATCGCGCTGTGCTTCTATCTGCTCGGTTGTCGCGCTCGTGGCCGCGAGCGAGTCGTGGCGGCCGCTGGAGTATTGGCGTGCCTGCTGACAGTGTCAGCGGTGGCCGGAATCAGCGCGTCCGGCGGGGCGGTCATCAATACGTTGTTCTGGTTCATGTGCGGCGCGCTCCCGTTTGTGGTGGGCCGCACGCTCGCCACGAGCCGCGCCCTGACACACGAGCTGGAGCAGGTCGCCGCGCAGTTGCAGGACGAGCAGACGGTGCGCGCTCGACGAGCGGTCGTCGAGGAACGCAGTCGAATGGCGCGCGAGCTGCACGACGTGATCGCCCATTGTGTGAGCGTGATGGTGGTCCAGACGAGCGGCGCGCAGCGCGCTGCTTCGTGGGATCTCGAGGCGGCCCGCAAGGCGCTGCGCGTCGCAGAGGTCTCCGGGCGCGAGGCGCTGGTGGAGCTGCGGCGAATCGTTGGCGCATTGCAAAGCGGCGAAGGCGATTTGGGGGGCGCGACCGCACCCGGCGTCGCCCAACTGCACGTGCTGGCCGATCGGGCGCGCGGGGCCGGGTTGCCGGTCGACTTCGCCGTTGTCGGTGAGCCCATATCACTCCCGCCGGCCTTGGATCTGGTCGTGTACCGCGTCGTGCAGGAGGCGCTCACGAACGCGATCAAACACGCTGGCCCGGCACGGGCGCGGGTGCTGCTGACCTTCGGCGCCGGGCAGCTCGACGTGGAGGTCTCCGACAGCGGGCGCGGATCCACGCGCGACCAGGGTGGCGGGCGCGGTGAGGGGTCGGGGCATGGCCTGCTCGGGATGAACGATCGCCTCAGGCTGTATGGCGGCGATCTGGCTGCTGGGCCGCGCGCCAGTGGGGGCTTTGAGGTCCGCGCGAGGATCCCGCTAAACGGCGACGTGTCCGCCCCCGAGCAACTCTCTCCACCAAACGGCGCCCCTCGCATGCGAGCGAGGACCACCTGTCGGATCGCTCTCCGGTGGCTTGACCGGCTGCTCGCTGGCGTGTTCCTCGTGGTGTTGGAGATCGCCGCGTTGACCAGCGGCCAGCGCGGAGGCGCTCTGTTGCTGACCGTGCTGATCGTGGCTGTGATGGCGCTCGCGTGCATCTGGCGGCGCCGCTCGCCGCTCGCGTTCCTGATCGTGGTTGTGGTACTCGTGTTCCCGCTGAGCGGTGGGCCGCTGGCGCCGAGCTCCTCGATCTGGATCGCTATCTATGTCGGTTTGATTGCACCCTATGCGGTCGCCGCGTGGGGAGAACGGCGAAACGCGCTGCTGGGGCTCGCGATCATCATCTGCGCGCCGGCGATCGGCGACCTGATCCTCAACCACCGGGGGATCGGCAGCTACGGCGGAGCGGTGCTGGCGATCGGCGCCGCGTGGTCAGCCGGCCGTGCCGTCCGCGCGCGTCGGACGCTGAACTCGGGGCTTGAGCGCACGTCCGCGCGGCTGGCGGCCGAGCGCCATGACCGTGAGCAGCTGGCCGTCGCTGCGGAGCGCACGAGGATCGCGCGCGAGCTGCACGCGATCGTCGCAGACGGAGTCTCTGCGATGGTCGTGCAGACGGAGGCCGCCCGCGGACTTCTCGGCTGTGATTCGGCAGCAGCGGACACCGCGATGTATGAGGTGGTGAGCGTCGGCCGTCAGGCGCTCAGCGAGCTGCGCCGCATCCTGGGTGTCCTGCGCCATCGCGACGATGCCGGCGAGCTTGAACCTCAACCCGGCGTCGATCAGATCTACGAGCTGATCCAGCGCGCACGCGAGCGAGGCCAACAGATCGAGCTAACCGTCGACGGCGAGCCCGGCACACTGCCCGCCGGCGTGGACCTCGGCATCTACCGAATCGTCGAGGACGCACTGAACAGCGCGCGCCAACAGCCCGCAACCGCGATCGGCGTCACCGTGCATTTTGGCGAGGACCAACTCGAGCTGCAACTCACAGCCACCTGCCTCCAAGCGAGTGGCTGGCCAACGAACGCGATGAGCGAGCGCGCCCGGCTCTGCGGCGGGGAGCTGCGCATCGCGCAGCGCGACAGTGACAGTTGGCAGCTCGTCGCGAGCCTGCCCCGCGACCGCGAAGGAGTGCTCGCGTGAGCACCCGCGTCTTGATCGCCGACGACCAACACCTGATCCGCGCCGGCTTTCGCCTGATCCTCGCGGCCGAGCCCGACATTGACGTCGTCGGCGAGGCGAACACAGGCGCCGAAGCGGTCGCGCTGACCCGCGAGCTGCGACCAGACGTTGTGCTCATGGACATCCGCATGCCCGACCTCAACGGCATTGAAGCCACCCGCCGGATCCTCGCCCACGACCACGAGCCGCCGCCCAGCGTCCTCATCCTGACCACCTTCGACCTCGACGAATACGTCTACGACGCCTTGCGCGCCGGTGCCAGCGGATTCCTCCTCAAAGACGTACCACCCGAACAGCTCGCCGCCGGCATCCGCACCGTCGGCGAAGGGGACGCCCTGCTCGCTCCCAGCATCACCCGCCGCCTCATCGCCGAGTTCGCCGCGACCCGCCAACCAGCCAGCACTCCGCCACGCCTCGACGAGCTCACCCCCCGCGAACTCGAAGTGTTCCGGCTACTCGCCACCGGCATGAGCAACAACGAGATCGCCGGCCACCTGATCGTCGCCGAAACCACGATCAAGACGCACGTCACTCGAATCCTGATGAAGCTCGGAGCGAGAGACCGGGTCCAAGCAGTCGTCATCGCCTACGAGACCGGGCTCGTGACCCCGCGCCACGGCCTACCCACATGAAGTGCCACGAGGGCCCGCCGCGGACCAGGGAGGCCGATCCCTTCGAATGGCGGATCCGCTCCTACCAAAAGTGGCGGATTTCCAGCCGCTTCCTAGTCGGGGAGACAGGATTTGAACCTGCGACCGCCCGGCCCCCAGCCGGAACTCGCTGGTTTCGGTTGACTGCGATTTCAATTATTTACGGGGCTTTTCCGTCCGCTGGATCAGGTACGATCAGGTCAGAATGGAACATGAAACAGTACATGGCTCCTGCTGGACGATTCCGCGGAATCGCGTTTCTCCGGGTCGTGGCGACCGCCCGGCCTTTCTTGGCGCGGTCGCGTGCGCCGTGTTCCATCATGTACCAATCGGCCGACGGGACGGATAGTGAGCGCGTCGTCGGGACCCGCCCGTCGCGCCTACGGGACGGGCGCGCTCCAGATCGTCGGGCGCTCCTGGATCGGCGCGTGGTACGGGCCGGACGGCCGGCGAGTGCGGCGCAAGGTGGGCGACGTCCGCACCGAGGGTCGCGCCGACGGGCTGACGAAGGCGCAGGCCGAGCGCGCGCTGCGGCGGATGCGGGAGCTTGACAGCCCACCGGCGGCGCCCGATGCCGAGCGGGTGACTATGGAGCAGGCGGGGCGCGAGTTCTGCCAGCGGCTCGAGCTGAAGGGCCGGCGCAAGTCGCACCGGCTGACGGTCGCCTCCGATCTCCGCAACCACATCGCGCCGTTCTTCGCCGGCAAGACGCTCGATCGCCTCCGGCCGACCGACATCGAGCGGTACGTATCCGCGAAGCGTCGGACGCTCGCGATCAAGACGGTCCGCAACCACGTCAACACGATGCACTCGATCTTCGATCTCGGGCTGCGGAACGGCTGGTGCGCCTCGAACCCGGTCAAGCTCGCCGATCGGCCGACGTTGAAGAAGACCGAGACCCGAATCCAGTTCCTCGACCAACCCGATCTCGAGCAGCTGCTCGCGGCGTCCTACCCCGACGACGCCTTCGGCCGGATCGAGCCGACGCTGTACCTCACGGCCGCGATGACTGGACTGCGCCAGGGCGAGCTCCTCGGTTTGCGGTGGCGCGACGTTGACTTCGACGCCCGCAAGGTCCGCGTCGTGTCGCCTTATGTCCGCGGCGAGTTCGGCGATCCGAAGTCGGCCGGCTCCGGCCGTTCGGTCCCGATGGCGGAGCGTGTCGCCGTTGCGCTCCGCGAGCTGCGCTCGCAATCGGTGTACCCGCGCGACCGCGACCTCGTCTTCTGCCATCCCGACACCGGCAAGCCGCTCGACCGCTCGAAGCTCGTCCGCCGGTTCAAGCAGGCGATCGACCGGGCGGGCGTCCACCGGATCACCTTCCACGAGCTGCGCCACACGTTCGGGACCCGGATGGCGGCCGCCGGCACGCCGATGCGAACCCTTCAGCACTGGATGGGTCACGCCGACTCGAAGACGACCCAGATCTACGCGCACTACCAGCCGAGCGACCAGGAGGCCGATGCTGTCGATCGGGCATTCGTCTGATAGTACCTCAGGGTTATAACGTCATTACCCTGTAGTATCATCTGCTCATGAGCCACCCGAAGATTGGCCACGTACTCCCGGTTGGCGGCCCCGTGCCTCCGGACTACGTCATCGGACGGTCCGGTGAGATCGACCAGCTCGGCAACCGCCTTTCGGAGTTCGTCCACACGATGGCCTCGGGCGAGCGACGAATCGGGAAGACGACGATCTGCGACGCCGCGTGCGCGCGCCTCAAGCCGGAGCTCGAGACGGTCCGGATCGAAGTCCCCGAGCGCCGCGATGCCGACGCCCGCGTCTTCCTGCAGCTCATCGTCGACCGCTGCAACACGATCTCGCATGCCGCGGCGGGCCGGAAGCTCCTGCGCGCCGCGCGCCCGGCGATCAAAATGGCGCTCGCATCGGCCGGGATTCCGCTGAACCTCGACGAACTCGGCGCCGAACCGGCGACGTCGACTGCCCGGGAGATCCTCGCGCTGCCTCGCGCGCTCGCTGACGAACTGGGCAGACCCGTCGTCATCTTCCTGGACGAACTGCAGCGAACAGTCGACTACACCGACGGCGAGGAGATCCTTGAAGCGCTGGTCGACCTCTATAGCGGCGGCGCGAGCGACGTGGTCGTACTAGTCGATGGCAGCGACGACCGGATGCTGGAGCGCATGCGAGGCGCTCCGATCCAGTTCGACAAGCTCTGCACTCGCCTTGAAATCAGCTCGAGCATTCCGAAGCAGATCTGGCGCGAAGCGCTGCCTGGCCGATTCGAGCAGCTCTCCACGGCGATCGACTCCGAGGCTCTGGAGGCAATCATCGAGTTCGGAGCCGAGCGTCCGTATGCAACGATGGCCGCGGCGCAGGGAGCAGCGCTGGCGGCCCGCCATATCAGTGTCGGCACCGATCGCGCGAAGGTCGGCACGTTCGAGGCCGATCAGGGCATCGAGTTCGCAACGAGGCGCCTTGCCGACGACGTCTGACATCACCGATCGGCTGCCGCACTCGGCGGAGCTGCTCACCGGCCGGGTGGCGGAGTACGGCGAACTTGTCGACGCGATCCGCGAGCGCCCCGGCCTGCTCGTCGTCACCGCGGATCCGTGGAGCGGCACGAGCGCATTGCTCAACGCCGCACTCGACCAGGTCGAGCAGCCGACACTTCTCGTCGATGCCCGGCGGTGCCGCGACGCGATGGATCTCGCGATGGCGATCGCGGATCGGGCGGTCGGCGAGTTCGCGCGTGAAGCACAACCGTGGTGGATGACCTCGGGGCCACCCTCCGATGCCGGAGGCCTCCGGCTGGCACGCGCTCTCGACTCGCGAGGGATCGACCCAAACAACCTCCGCATTGGCACTGGTGACCCAACGTTCGCTCTGCGCGACGCGATCGAGATCCTCGCGTCGATCAGCGACAGCACGAGCGTGGCGATCGACCACCTCGGCCCCCTTCTGAGCTCCCTTCCGGCAACGAGCGCCCGAGAACTGCTTGGCACGCTACGCGCTCTCCGTCAGCGGTTTGCGTCGATCGACTTCATCCTTGTTGAGTACCCGGAGGGGCCGATCGGTGCGGCGCTCGCCAACCCGGGACACCCGATGTACCTCGCCGGTGGTCAGCTGCGCATCACTCGGGCCAGGCCCGCTCGGTTCTATGGGGACTTCGCAATCACCCGGGATTGGACGGATGTCCGGCTGGGCGTCATCGGCGCCGCGGCGGAGCTCGCCTCGGGCGTGCCGGCGCTGACATGGAGCATCGCAAAGCTTGCGCAGCTCCAGTCGGGCTCCGACGCGACCCGCGCATTTGAGGGCTGGCAGGAGTTCCGCCGTCTGGTCGCGCCGGCGACCGCGCACCAATGGGAGCTTCTACGTCGAGTCCACCCGCTCGCTCAGCCGATCATTACCGCGATGAGCGCTGGGCTTCGCCCGCACTCTGTCGGTGCCAACGCCAAGAGCGTCAACGAGGGACTCAAGCGGCTCCGTGAAGTTGGTCTGGCGTGGCGGACGGAGCTGCGATCGTGGGTGCTAGCCGACCCTCTCCTCGCCGCGTGGGCCCGCGACCATGCGGCTCCCTGGGCCCAGCGCAAGAGTCAGCTCGCCTCAACCGCGAGCACAGTGCGCAGCGAGGGTTAGGGTCCACGACTGAGTAAATGGCGGAATCCCGGCGAGTGGCTGGGCGTGCCTGGCGTCACGCGCGAGTATCTGGGCGCGGATCACCTCCGCCTGGTCCGGGTGCTCACGCTCGGCCCAATCGAGCATGCCGCCGCCGGCCTCCTCCAGCGCCGCCCGCTGTACGTGGATCGCGATCCGGAAGACGTCAGCGATCGCAAGACGGCTCTCGCCGCTCTCCGGCACGATCGGCTCGATCCCGAGCGCCGTCACCGCACGCGCGACCTCCGATGGCCCGGTCATGGATCAGCGCCGCGGCCTCGGTGAACGTAGGGAATGCGGGGTCGCGCTCGCCGTGTCGAAGCGTGTCGGACATGATCCCCAAGGTAGCGAGGTCCGCCCCCCGGCGGACCGATCATTGCCAAATAGCCGGAGCGGATCGGCAGTCAAGGGCGGCCCGTCAGGGCCGAGCGAAGCGAGCCGCGAAGCGGCGCCCTTGACGGCCGGGCCGCGGAGGCTACCCCCGCCGCTTACACCCGGGCCGCGATCTGGGCGCGGCAGCGCTCTGCGAGGTGCGCTTCGAGATCGCTTCGGCTGAACCGCAGCGCTCGCCCGATCTTGAGATGCGGAAGCCGTCCGGTCCGTGCCAGGTCGTAAATCGTGGATACCGGCAGACGCAGCAGCTCAGCGACCTCATCGGCGGTCAGCAGCTGGTGATCCAGCGGGACGATCGAATCGCTCATGATCGCCTCCGAATCGTCGAAGTCCGCGCCGCCGGGAGCGGCGCCAGCTCAAGGATCGCGTCGGCGCCGACGGCTCGCGCCGCACGCTGCACTGCGTCGGCGATCGGAGGGGCCGCGTGGTAGCGCACGATCGAGACGTTCTGGTTTCGCAGGTAGCCGCGCAGGATTCGCTCGAGCCGGGTCCGGTTCTTCAGCGTCAGCTCGAGCTCAACCGCGGTGACGTGCTGACCCTCTCGCGAGACGAGCGCGAAGTCCGGCCGGTGAAGCCCTTCGCGGCCGTCGCCTTGTCTGCCGATGATCGCCGACGCGATCGGCTCGCCCGCTGCATTCTCGGCAGCGCGATGTTCGCGGTCGCTTAGGAGCGTTTGCTCGTCGAGCCTCGGCTCGACCTGGGCGGCGAGCGCCGCCGAGGCGATCATGTGCGGGACGAGCGCCAGGCTTATCCGTGCCGGCGCCAGCCGGTCGAGACCGGCGCATCGGAGGCCTTCCGCGGTTGCCGTGAGCAGGCCGCCGTCGTTGTAGAGCAGCCGGTGCCGGCGGATCAGTCCGAAGTCCACGAGCTCGTGCAGGCGCCGATACGTCGCAGTCCTGCCGATCGAGAACCGTGTCATCACGTGCTCGGCACGGACCGCGCCCTGACGCCCGATCCATTCGGCGATCGTCATGTCACGCTCCGTCAGCATTCGACACCGCGCCGCCGTAGCTCGTCAGGATGGAAGACGCGGACGATCACGGCCCGCTGTTTGGGCGGTTCGATCACCGCGAACTCGCCGACGCCGAGGCTCTTGATGTCGTCCGGATGGATCGCGTACTCCCTGCCACGCGTTCGTGAGCCCAAGCCAGTCGTCAGCCGGGCGGCTGGCCCGTTCGTCTGCTGGGTTGTGATCCACGCTCCGCGGGTGCCGGCGATCTGGGCAACGAGCTCCGCCGAGTCGGGCATGTTCTGGCGGCCGCAGATCAGGCCCTCGATGTTCCCACCGACCTGGTTCTTGAACCCACTGCCTCCGCCGAGGGCGTTCAGGTCAGCCAGTCCGAGGTCGCCGGCTTCCTGGGTGCCGAGCAGCTGGCTGAGCCAGGCGCCACGGCCGCGTCCAAACAAGCGCTTGGCCTGTGGTGCGCCAACCGCCGAGAACTCGTCGATGATGACGAGTGCGGGTCGGTGCTCTCCGCTCTGGCGTTCCTGGTTGATCGCGACGAGATCCTGGATAATTGCGGCACCCAGCATCTCGGCCGCCAGCGGTCGTCGGTCGGCCTCGAGCCGGAACACGACGACGTCGCCGCGTTCGAGCGACTCGCAGAGATCGATTCGTCCGCCAGGGGTCGCAGGGTCCAGCAGATGACCGACATCCGACTCGGCGAGAATCGCGAGGCGGTCGCGGGCGCCGGCGAGATCCCGCTCCTGCTGCGGGGTCATCGTCTCGAGGTAGGCGAGCAGCGGCCGGGCGTCGGTCGGGCTCATCTTCCGCGTCAATGACGCGAGGCGTCCGTTGTGCATGTGCTCGACCACCGTCGCGAGGCTGACCGGCACTCCGATAAGGCGCAGCGCGCGGACGACATGGCCGATGTACCGCTGGGCGAGGCGCTGGTAGTGCGGCTCGGTGAACACCTCGGCCGCGAGCAGCTTGTCCGCGATCTCGGTGTTCGAGCCTCGGTCGTATGGGTTGAAGATCCTCTCGCCCCGCGGATCCCACAGAAGGAACCGCCTGTTCGCGCGGGCAGCTGCCGCACGCAGCTGCTTGAGGACGAAGTCGTCTCCCTTCGGGTCGATGTAGATGACGCCGTGCCCGCGCTTGATCGCGGCGAGCGCCAGCAGGATCTGCACGATCGTCTTGCCGGCTCCGGTCGCGCCGAGGACCAGCGTCATCACGGCGCGCCAGCCGGCGACAGGGATGCGAACCAGATCACCCTTCCGCGTGAATCCAATCGCCACGCCCTCCGATGTCACCCACTCACCCGTGCACAACTTGCGCCAGCCGTACCACCGTCGAATCAACGCCGTCGGGCCGACTCGATCCCGTCCTCGTTGCGCGAGGTCGCCGCCGACATGCAGGTCGACCACGTGCCGCCAGGCACCGACGCCGACCGCGGCCGCCGCGAACGCGTCGTAGCAGAGCTGAGCCTGCCAGCTGAGCAACCACACGCCCGGAACCACCGCAAGGAGCGGCAGCCCAGACGTCCACGACCACCTTCGCCAGCGGATGAGGAACGCGAGCGCGGCTCCCCCCACCGCGCCGCCGATCACGAACCACGCCCCGGTCTCAACCAGACGTGCAAGATGCACGATCGGCAGCTCCGGGATCTTCGGACTCACGGCGCCATGCGTCATTGGAACCTCCTGGGTTGAGTTGACTCCCTCCAGGTAGGTATGGCGTCGACCCCTCAAAGTCGCCGTCGTTTCGTCCCGTTCTTGATCCCGAATCTGATCCGTCCCTGAATCCCGACCGGACACCGCCTCCGCCACTGTGCCGCCGCCATACGCCGTCCGCCCGCCCCGCCTGGAACCAAACGCGCTAGGCCGCTGACCCCGGTCACACACGATCTGGGGGCGGGGTCAGCGGCCGGGCGCGACCTCGAACCCAGGCGGGGCGGGCGGACGGCGTGGACTTACGGTCCACAGGCGAGTTCACGAGTGAGCCGGGAGCTACTCCTTGCCAGATGCCCTTCGGACGACGCTTGTTGTTATTGCGGGGCCGTCTCGGGCCGACTACGTGGCCACAGGCCCGGCAAAGTGCGAACACCTGTCTCCCGCGGCGCACGTTTCGTTTCGACAGCCCGCGTAGAGCAGCTCGGCAGCCGGGCAATACCGCTCCGACAACTCGATTACGTCCACCGGCACCTTCGCCAGCTTCTCCTGGCTCGCCATCCACAGCCAAGCCGCGAGCTCGCGTACCTGCACAGATCGTTTCGTGCCGGTCGTCGAGACGATGAACAGGAGCGGCCTTGGCAGCACGAGGTCCTCCTGGCGAGCCATTGCCTTTGCCGTGCCCGAGTCCACCGAGCTGGGCCGCGCGGTGCCAAATGGGTGGGTGTGCCAGCTGCCGATGTAGCCGTAGCGGCCTTCGCTGACTTCCAGCACGCGGGCCATCGCGGCGGCGACGGCCGCGGGCGCAAGTCTGAAGCTGCGGGGATGATGTTCTGCTCCGGGCCCAGGGCCGGTTGCACACGCGACAACCACATCATCGTCCGCCTCCCAGCCGAAGAGGGAGCCGCCGGTCTCGCGGACGCGTCTCTTGAGCGCCTCACGTTCGATGACGGCATGGGCACCGGCATCGAGGAAGACGGCGTCACCCATGCCGCCAGCAATCCGGGTGGCGTTGCGCGATTCCCGAACGCCAGCCGGGAGCGGTCCGGAAGTTCAGAACCGCCCAGTTGTAGGACGCGGCCGGGTAGCTGGATAGGTGGCTGGTCTGCACCACGGCGCGAGCGGCGACGGCGGCGAGTTGCGTGGCCTCGAAGCCTGCCCCGGCGAACGCTGGATGTGAGCAGCCTCGCGGCGTGACGAGGGATGTCGGGGGCGCTTCGGATACGGGCGCGATCGCGCCGTCCTGCTGATGTAGAAGCAGGCAGTCGAAGCACGGGCCGTTGGGCTCGGCAACCCGGACCACACCGCCGTAACTGCCGGCTGTGAGGCCTGCGACCACCAGCGGGCGCTCCGCCTCGATGCAGAGCCGTTGGAGCACGCGCGCCGCGGTGTTCGACCCGGTCGTATCCACAACCACAGTCGAGTCCTCGATGAGCTGACGGACCGCGTTGCCGTCAGGGCCGAACCCCTGGATCGAGATTGGGTAGTGCGTCGCCTCCACGAACGGGTTGATCATCAACGCTGCCTCGGCGACCGCCTCGGCCTTGTTCTGACCGGCGCAGGTCACCGGCAGTGCGTGCCGGGCCGCGTTGTTCACGTCGAAGATGTCCGGGTCGACGATGTCGAGATGACCAGCGCCGGCTTTCGCGAGCTCGAACGTGACCGGCGCTCCGAGCGAGCCTGCGCCGGCGACCAGCACACGCGCTCGATCCAATCCAACGAGTTCCGGGGTCCGGCGCGAGCGCTCGGAGCGAGTCAGGGCTTGGGCTTGGAACCACACGGCGGATGTCGTCGCTGAATCCACCCAGCCGAACGCCCAGTTCCGCCGCACCTCGCCGCGGACCGGACCCTCTTCCATGAACGTGACGCCGAGCCATACCCCCACCAGCGCGGAGCGGCCGCGCCGCGTCCTGGCTGCCAGCCGCTGGAAGAGCTCTGGCGCAACGTCACGGAGATCCCACGGCTCGAGATCATTGAAAAGCTGAGCGCGAGGCTCCGCGAGCTCGACCCAGTACCCGTCGGGCTCGGGCTTCCCGCCACGGATGAACCGGCGACGCAGCCGATCGTCAGCGGCGCCGAGCCCCTCTGCCGAGTTCAGGAAGAGACGGTTGCCCTCGCGAAGTAGCTTGAGCTTGCCGCGGCCCACCGGCAGGTCGCGCTCGAAGAACGGCTCGGCCACCACAACCACCTGAGACCGGGCGAACTTGATGAAGCCGGAGATCGGCTCGGGCATGTCGGCCTCGCCGGCCAGTACGGCGGCTTCTCCCCGTTCGGCGTCGGCAAGCAGGGCCCACAGGTTGTTGGCGACGATGTACGCGGCATCACGACCTGGATGCCAGTCCCGATCCTGATCGGCGGACCAGCACAGTTCGTGCTGTCCGGGATACTCGTGACGCTCCAGGAGGTCTCGCGGGCCAAAGAACGATGGCGGGGCGTCCGGGTAGTCGGCCGGCAACAGGATGGAGATCCGAACCGCCTCGTCCTTGAAACTCAGTTCGGTTTCGATCCACAGGCTCGCCGGCGACCCGTCGCCCAGCGGGACTACTCGATGCGCTGCCGGCAGCGCATGTTCGGCGAACCGGTCGAGCTCCCACTGCAGCCGCTCGGGACTCGCCTCGAACCACGGGCGGTTGGAATCAGAGGCCGTACTCATTGCGGCGGGGCACCGCTTGCGTCCGATGGTGCCCTGGTGGCGGCGTCGCTGGCAGGACCCCGGCGTCGATCCCGCTCTCTTGCAGTCGGTACTCGGGAAAGTCCGGTCCGAGAAGATGTCGCCACAGATCATGCGAAGTCCGCTCGTCGCTCTCGTGTAGCCCGCGCTGCGCCAGATCGACCGCATTCGCAAGGTGCTTCCGGAAGTCCCTGTAGGCCGAGTCGTCCCAGCGCGCCGCCAGATCCTCACTTCGCAGGACCGGGTTCTCGACGCTCGGTGCGGTATCCGGGTCCGGCGCAAGCGCACCCTGGATGGCCACGAGCGTGCCAACGAGAGCCGCCGCGTCCGAGCTCTGTCCTCCGAGGTGCTGCGCGGCCAGCACCTGGAGCACGATGCTCTTGATGCTCTTCCGGGTGTCCTGGCTGTGGTCACGCCAGCGCTTGAGCATCCTGACAGTCCGGGCAAATCGCCCCCCGCGATCCCGGCACCAGACCGTGTACTCTCGCGGCGCGGTGTCGTGCCAGCCGCTCTCGCGCCGGGGAACCTCAAGCGGCGCGTGCAAGTCCGACGACTGCGACGGCCGTGCCGGCACGACATCGACGTGGAACGCACCTATCTCGTCCTCGGCGTAGAACAGCCGCACACACGGCTTCTTACGGGAGTCGGCGCCACGCAGCAGCTTCTCGTAGGTGCCGTGCGTCGCGAGCTTTTCCTCCAGGTCATCGAGCGCCGCTGTCGCGGTCCATCCCGGATCGATGCCGTCGCACACGAGATCGACGTCGTACTCGCCGCGGTCCTTGTCCTCCGGCTCGACCGCTGTCCCATTCGGGTACGAGCCCTGGAGGAAGACGCGGTCCTGGCTCACGCCGTACTCCGCGGAGAGGTACGTGATCAGACCGCTCGCGGCCGACTCGATCTTGTCGCACGGTCTCTTGTTGAGCGATATGCGCCCGTAGAAGATGTCGAACGCATCGGGAAGTTGGGCCATGTCATGGCCTCCTTTCGTCTTTCATCAAGCGGGCCCAGCCCGAGACACGTGACAGCGAACCTCCCGGAGGAAGTCCTCCTTGGCCTGTTGCAGCTTCGGATGGGCTTCATCCTCAGGCGGCGGGTCGGTCGGATCGCGGCCAGGCTTCGACCACGCCTCCTGGATCAGCGGCCGGCACTCCAACAGCACCCGATTGAGAAACGTCCGGTACGCGGTCCCGAGCTTCTCGGTCTCGATCGCGAGCCAGCCTTCGTAGTACGCGATGCGCTCCTGCAGCCTGTGGAAGTGCTCGACGAGCTCCCGGTCCTGGGAACTGTCAGGCGCTCGTCTGCGAACCCGGTAGATGGCTTCGCACCATTCCAGCGCCAGCCGGTACGCCTCGCTGTAAAGATCACGCCGCCGCTGCTGGTCCTCACGCTTCCGTCCGACCACGCTGACATAAATCGCGACCGCAGCCGCGATCGTCGCTGGTATTGCGGCGCCAATGAACGCGCTCACCGACGTGCTGATTGAGGCTGCCGTCATCAGGAGCATCTGAGGGACGATAAGTCCGTCCGCGGACGGATTTGTGTGGCCCGAACGGCGCGGTGATCCGCCGTTCGCTTCAGACAGCCTCGGTGGCGGTCGGCTGGGACCGGTGGACCGCGGAGTCTCAGACCCTGTTGGTCTCGAACAGCTGGTCCTCGACGTCCGGCCAGTACCGGTACAGCTCTTTCGCCTGGTCGAGGATGAGCTGCGTGTAGTGCCCGATCGCGTCAGCGCCCCCGCTGCTCGCAGTAGTCGGCGGTTTGTACCCGCGCTTCCGGAGGAGCCGCTTGATCTTCGTTCGTATCTTCGCTTCGGTGGACTCGCGGTCGGCCCAATCCACGGCCAGATCGGCGCGGATGCTCTTGACCAACTCACTCGCGATCGCCGCGAGCTGTGGATCGGCATTGCCGTCGCCGCTTCCACCGGCAAGTGCGTCGTAAAACGCTGCTTCCTCGACGCTCAGCCCGAGTTGCTCGTCGCGCCGGCGGGCCTCGCGCAGGCTCTTCGCGATCTCGACCAGGCGCTCGACGACCTCGGCGCTTGAGATCTGGCGCAGCTCGTAGCGGCGCAACACCGCCTCGATCTGCTCGGTGAACAGCTTTGCCTGCGTCTTGTTGGTACGCGAGCGGCTCCGCACCTCGCCCTTCAGCAGCTTCTCAAGGAGGCGAATCTGCACGTTCGGATGCTCCGTCTTGGTCGCAATCGAGTCGAGGAACTCGTCCGAGAGGACGGAGATCTCCGGGCGGTCCTGATCGGCGACCGCAAGAACGTCGACGATCTCGCCGGCCGCGAGGCCCTCGGACATGAACTGGCGCACCGCCTGCTCGGCGGCCGGGCTCGCCTGACCATCAGGCGCCGTGATCTTGCGGACCTCTGCAGCGAGTTTGTTGAAGAACCCGATCTCGCCTCGCAGCTCGATCACCGCAGGCTGGGTCCGAGCGAGCGCATACCAGCTCGCGAGTGCCGCCTGAGCATCGAGGAACTCGCGGACGCGATCGTCGTCGCCGAGCACGTGGTTGTAGCAATCGAGAAACAGCCGGTTCGGATCGGTGACCAGGTGGAGCTCACCCTGGCGATAGCCGGCAGGATGCAGGAGAGCACAGATCACCTCGTACTTCTCGCCGAGGCCGGACACCGCCTTCCAAGCCGGGATAACGGGGTCGTCGAGATCGGCGTCGTCATAGGCACGGAGCGACGCCCGCAAGTCCTCACCGATTCCGATGTAGTCGACGACGAGGCCGCCCGGCTTGTCCTCGAATACGCGATTGACGCGCGCGATCGCCTGGAGGAGCCCGTGGTCGCGCATCGGCTTGTCGATGTACAGCGTGTGGAGCACCGGAGCATCGAAGCCGGTCAGCCACATGTCCTTCACGACGACGATCCTCAGCTCGTGCTGCGGATCTTTGAAGTCCTTCGCGACCTGCTGTAGCTCCGCCTTCGAGCGGCGCCAGCGCGACACCTGAGGCGGATCGGTCGCCTGCGCCGAGATGACGCACGCGACCGCCTGCGAGCCTAACCGCTCGACGAGCAGGGCTGCGAGCTCGGCAGCGACCCGGCGAGAATACGCGACGACCATCGCCTTGCCCGCCAACGCCTCGCAGCGAGCGGTGAAGTGTTCGTGGACGTCGTCGGCGAGCTTCTCCAACCGGTCGGGGGCGCCGACGACCTTCTCGAGCTTCGCCCACGCCGTGACGAGCCTGGATGCGGCCTCTTGTTCCTCCGTCTCGAGCACTTCCTCGACCTCGGAAAGCAGCTCGGTGTCGGCGATGTCGAGTGGGATCTGCCGTGACTCGTAGTAGATCGGGACCGTCGCCCGATCCTCCTGCGCCTGGCGCATCCGGTAGATCGAGATGTAGTCGCCGAACACGAGCCGCGTCGACCGGTCGGCGCTCTCGACGGGAGTGCCGGTGAACCCGATCCTGGTGGCGTTCGGCAACGCGAGCGTGATGTTCTCAGCGAACGTCGCGTACTGCGAGCGGTGCGCTTCGTCGGCCAACACGACCACGTTGGTCCGGTCACTCAGGACCGGCATCTCATCACTGTCACGAGCCGGCGCGAACTTCTGAATCGTGGTGAACACGATGCCGCCTGCCGGCACGTTCAGCAGCTCGTGCAGGCTCTTCGGGCCGCCCGTGATCTCCTCCACTTGTTGGACCGAGCCTGCGAGGTGCGTCCCTGCGAACGTCTCCGCGAGCTGGTTGTCCAGGTCCGTGCGGTCGGTCACGGCCACGATGGTGGGATTGGCGAACCGTATGTCGCGGCGCAGCTTGTTGACGAGGAACACCATCGTGTAGGTCTTGCCGGCGCCCTGGGTATGCCAGACAAGGCCGCCCCGCCGATCGTCGCCCATCGCGGCGGCAACCGATTCCACAGCGGCGTCGACCGCGTTGACTTGGTGGTACTTCGCCATCACCTTCCACGTCCGCGCCCCGTCTGACTCGAACAGAACAAAGTCACGGACCAGTTCAAGGAAGCGGTCGGGGGCGAACACCCCGTCGATCAGCCCCTCAAGTTGCGACCGGCTCGTGTCGTCGCCGCCCATCGACTTCCATTGGGCGAAGTGCTCGGGGGGCGTGCCACTCGTACCCACGCGCGCCGTCAGCAGGTCCGACACGCCGACGATTTCGACGTAGCGGTAGAGGTCCGGGATCGTCTCGGTGTAGTGCCGCACCTGGTTGACCGCCGCCTGAGCCGATTCGACGAGGCCTGGCGCCTTCAGCTCGAGCTGCCCGAGCGGCAGCCCGTTGACGAAGAGCAGAATGTCCGGCCGCCGGTTCTTCGTCCCGTCGATGATCGTGAACTGGTTGACCGCCAGGAACTCGTTGTTAGTGGGGTTCTCGAAGTCCACGAGCCAGGCTCGCGCATGGCGCTCCGTGGCCTCGCCGTCGATGTAGTGGACAGGCACGCCGGAGAGCAGCAACTCGTGAAAGCCGCGGTGATCCTCGATCAATACCGGCGACGTGCTCGTGAGCGTGCGGTCGATGACGAGCTGAACAGCGTCAGGCGGCAGCTCTCGGTTGATCCGGTCGATGGCGGCTCGGAGCCGCTCGATGAGAACGACATCGGACCACAGCTTGCGCTCGCGTGCGGGCGCATCAGGGGCCAGGTCCGCGCCGTGGACGTGCGTCCATTTGAGGCCAGGCCGGTCGCACAGCCAGGCAAGCGCCGGCTGCTCGACTAGTATGTCCTCACTGACGGCCGAGTTCGTCACGATGCCGCCGGGATTGCCTCGGCGGCCGGCTCGATGAGCTCGGTCGGATCGCCGGTGTCCGGTACACGGATCTGGCCTGAAATGAGCTTCGGGAGCAGGGCGTTGCGGAGCTCCGCGAGCGTCTTAGCCTCTCTCTCCTGCGCCGCCATCAGATCGAATGCTGGGCGCGCGGTGCGATTGAACGACTCGCGCTGCTCTCGCGGTGGCACGACCATAGGGAGCGGCCGGAACTGACGCTTGCTGATCTCCGCGAACGTCGTTCCTCCCGCGTGGGCCTTGATCTCGTCCATGTGCTCGCGAAGCCAGAACAGGACGAACTCGCTCGGCACATCGCTCGAAGGTGGAATCGCGATGAAACCCTGGTTGACAGCTACGGGAACGAAGCTGATCGCTGTGTAGCCAACCGGCGCTCGCGACGAAAGCAGGACCGTCCGGCGCGGAAGCAGCTTGGAGCTGATGTGTTGGACGCCCTCTGCCGTGATGTGGCGGTCCGTGTCCAGCAGAATCGGCGACCAGGCTCCCGACAGATCCTTCGGCGTCGCCCAGCAATGGAGTCCGTTCCAGAAGCGGGCCTCCTTCGTGCTTGGTGTGCTGCCTCCTACCACGGTGAGAACCTCTCCAACCGGAGCGATTTGCCATCCCCGGGGAACGCGCCCGATCTCACTCTCCTCGAACTCATCCACGCCAACGAAATCCACAAACCGCGCTCGGAACAGAGTTGCAACCGTTTCGTCGAGGAGTCCAACGAGCCGACGGCTGCTGCCTGTCTTTTCGTCCAGGGCATCGAGCACCGCGGCGATTCGCCGCTGCTCATCAATCGGCGGATTGGGCACTGGCAGCGCCGCAAGCGTTCCGAGGTTTATCTTGAGCGTGACGCTTCCCTGGAGGTGAGCACGGAGCCAGCCGATGCACTGCGGCGATTGGAGGAAGTAGTTGACGAAACGCGTATCGGCGCCAGCCACTGGTATAACGGCGATGTCGCGTGTGACGTTTGCTCCGGCGAGAGAAGCCGGAACAATCGCGCTGTGACCCGGCTCAGCGATGAGGTTCAGCACGATCTCGCCGCCGCGTAGGATGGTCCGCTTGAAACGGCGGCTTACCTCTTCGCTTACCCGCTTCTCGTCATCGATTTCGATTCGATTGTCCCGAACGCCGCCGCCGCGAACGACCGGGATTCCGTCCCGGACAAACTCTCCAACCTTCACGATCCCGTACGTGATGCCGCGGGTCGCATCGCAAAGCTCGGCCAGCGGAGCCGTATCGAAGGCCCGGTCATCAGACCTCATATCCGACCTGCGCCAGAGACTGCTTGACCTCCCCCGCCAAGCGTTGGTTCTCCGCAATCTCTTCCGCCAGTCGGTCCACCAATGTCGCCATCTTCTCCTCGAACGCGATCTCGTCCTCCTCGGACTCGGGCGCCCCGACGAAGCGGCCCGGCGAGAGGGTGAAGCCCGCCGCCTCGATCTCGGCAAGCGACGCGCTTCGGCAGAACCCAGCCTCGTCGGCGTACTCGCCGCCCTCGGTGCCGCGCCAGCGGTGGTAGCAGGAGCCGATCCGCTCGACGTCCGCTTCGGTCAGCTCGATCTGGGTGCGGCTGATCTTGCGGCCCATCGAGCGCGCGTCGATGAACAACGTTCCACCGCGCCGGTCGCGCTCGCCGGTCGATGCCTTGTTGCGATCGAGGAACCATAGGCACACGGGGATCTGGGTCGTGTAGAACAGCTGCGCGGGCAGCGCGACGATGCAGTCGACGACGTCGGCGCGGATCAGACCCTCTCGAATCCTGCCCTCACCGCTTGTCATCGTCGTCAGTGATCCGTTCGCCATCACGAAGCCAGCGCGCCCGTCCGGCGCCAGGTGAAACAGGAAGTGCTGGATCCAGGCGTAGTTCGCGTTCCCGGCTGGCGGCGTTCCGTGCGCCCAGCGCGCGTCATCAAGGACCGCGGGCGTCGACCATTCTGATTGATTGAACGGCGGATTGGCCATAACGAAGTCCGCCTTCAACGTCGGGAAAGCGTCGTCGAGCAGCGATCCGCCCTCTGTGTACTTCACCTCGCCGGAGAGGCCGTGGATCGCGAGGTTCATCCGCCCGATCCGCCACGTCGCTTGGTTTCGTTCCTGACCGTAGATCGAGATTTGGGCTGGGCGGCCGCCGTGGGCCTCGACAAACCTGGCTGACTGGACGAACAAGCCGCACGAGCCGCATGCCGGGTCGAACACACGGCCCTCGAACGGCTCGAGCAGCTCGACCAGTAACCGCGCCACCGGCGCCGGCGTGAAGAACTCGCCGCCACGGTGACCCTCGGCGCGTGCGAACTCCTTGATGAAGTACTCGTAAATCCGCCCCAGGATGTCCCGCGCCTGGCCCGGATCCTTGCCGAAGCCGATCTTCGCGATTGTCTCGACGAGCGAGCCCATCAGCTCCGCTGACAGCGGCGCTCGTGCGTAGATCCTCGGCAGCACGTTGCGTAGACCGCTGTTCTCGCGCTCGATCGCTGCGAGCGCCTCATCGATCTTTCGGGCAATGTCGGGCTGCGATGCGGCTGCGAGTAAGGCCGGCCACCGTGCCTCCTCCGGGACCCAGAAGACGTTCTCAGAGAGGTACTCGTCCCGGTCCTCGAGAATCTCGGCGCGGCTCCCGGGATCCTCGACGAACCCGTCATCCGCCGGATCCGATAGTTCTGCATTGAGCTGCACGCGGCGCTGTTCGAACGCATCGGAGATGTACTTCAGGAAGATCAGTCCGAGGACGAGGTGTTTGTACTCGGCAGACTCGACCGAACCGCGCAGCTTGTTTGCCGCCTCGAACAGCGCCGCGCCGTTCGGACTGTCCACCCCCTTCGCCGTCATCCTGAGCGTAAGGTAGCTTGAAGGTCGGAGGCTGATACCAACGCAAGCGCCGATTCGTCGGCCGGCCGCGCAGAACTGGGCCTCAAGGACGCGCGATGCCCGAAGAAGTGTTTATCGATCCGACCACCCGAGGCATCAAATGGCGATCTGACGAGATGTACCTCGGCCTCCATTTGCGAGTCGCGGCCTACACGCCCTCGGTGGTCGTGGTGCACAGCCGCGGATGGAGCACAGGCGGACGAAGCGACCGCGTCTACGTTCCGGCGCAGTACCACGTGTTTTTGATTCTCAACCGCCAGCAGGGAGTCCACGCGCTCGATCAGCTCGTCTCGTTCAAGGTCCGGTTAGATCCTGACGGTCCGAACGACGCGATGCCGATTCCGTGGCGGCCGTTTCCCGACCCGGCGACCCAGCCAGGCAACAGGCACGGTCCATCGAGGTCGTCGACCTGAGGCGATCGCGGAGAACAACTCCCGGAGTTCACCATCCGCGAATCCGTCGTAGGGCTCGTCGGAACTGGTCATCGTTGAGGTGAATATGGCCCTGCTGACGGACCGAGTGGGCTGCGACCCCTATGTCGCCAAGCGACGGAGCGCGGGCCATTGAGCGCACAGCGTGCACGACCTCGACGTCCGTGACCCAGGCCCACTTCTCGTGATTGTCCGGCTTCAGCGCGTGCTTCCTCACGAGCTCCGGGTCGTACCGCGGAGTCCCTTTCACGCGGACGATTGCCGGACACGCCTGACGTTCGCCGCGGGTTAGGTAGATAACGAGCTGATCACCGATTGCATACGCCGGCTTGCGGATTACTTGGCTTCCGCGCAGCCGGTGTCGATCGCTGATCCACGTCAGCCGCTGCCAGTACCCCGGCGTCGTCCGCTCGTCGGATGCGGACATGATCTTGAGCCAGTACCCGCTGTTCCGAGAGTCCGCTCGCGCCGCCGTGAGCATGGCCCCCACCGGGCCTCGGTAGAACCCGCCCTGGCCCTGCCGCTGGCGTCGCTCGGGAGCCCGCGGGAAGCGGCGTTTGCGCAGCGCCGGAAGTCGACTAACGTCCACGGGCTCGGACGCCGACCACCACTTCTCGAAGAACTCGGTTGCGGCTTGGCGCGCTTGAGGTCTCGTCAGTACGACGCCGAGCTCTGCGTTGCCGCCGTTCGAGCCAGCTACGGTCAGATTCCCAGATCCGACCATCGCCCACTTGCGATCTGCGCTGACGAGCTTCGCGTGGAGGTTGCGAAGCGAGTGGACAAGGAACCCGGAGTCATGGAACGCGACGACCGCGTCCGGATCGAGATACCCACCCTCGACCGCAGCATGGTTGACGGCGGTCAGCAGTCGAAGCTGGCGTGCCCGTCCGGCGGCTGCCTGCCGGATGAGCAACCGCGCGACCGGATACGACAGGAACGGCGTCGCGATATCGATCGAGCGACGGCTCAGCCGCAACGCAACGGCGAGATCGTCGAGCGCTGCGCCCCTGAGCGTTCCCCGGGGCGCAAGCCCGTTTCCGCCTGTCATCGGCGCGCAGCATACCCCGGGCCGACGGACGCCACGGAGAACAGTACATGGACGGTACACGCTCGCAGCAATGTCCGCTATTGAGGCAAGAACCAAAACCCCACCTGAGCGGGGCTTTCTTCGAATCGGGGAGACAGGATTTGAACCTGCGACCGCCCGGCCCCCAGCCGGGTGCGCTACCAGACTGCGCCACTCCCCGTGGACGGCTCGATGATAACCGTCGATGAGTCCGAAGTCTCCGCCGGTGCGCAAGCGGGCGACGGGAATCGAACCCGCCCTAAAAGCTTGGAAGGCTTTTGTGCAACCACAACACTTCGCCCGCGGGTGAGGGATCCATGGTACCGAGACCCGCGGCTACTCACCGAGGACCTTGATCACCATCCGCTTCGGCCGGCCGCCGTCGAACTCGCAGTAGAAGACCTGCTGCCAGGGGCCGAGATCGAGCCGCCCCTCGGTGACCGGCACGATCACCTGGTGGTGAACGAGCAGGTTCTTCAGATGCGCGTCGCCGTTGTCCTCGCCGCCGCGATGATGGCGATAGTCGCCGGGCTCGGGCGAGAGCTCGCGCGCGACCTCGCTGGCCGGCTCATGCCACGAGGGCGGGGCGATCTTGTCCAGCCACTCGAGCGCGTGCTCGAGCAGGCCCGGCTCGTCGTCGTTGATCCAGACCGCGGCGGTGATGTGCATCGCGCACACCAGCGCCATCCCCTCGGCGATCCCCGCCTCGCGCACCGCGTCGGCGACGTCATCGGTGATCCGGATGAACTCGCGCCGCCGCGACGTGTTGAACGTCCGGTAGACCGTGTGGGACGTCACTGAGCAGGGGAGCCGGGATTCGAACCCGGATTCACGGTTTTGGAGACCGCGCTCATGGCCGTTAGATCACTCCCCTATGTTGCGGCGATGGTACCCAGCGCGCAAAGCATCCGTCCGGAACACTCGCGAACATACGTTCGGCCATGCAGCTGCCAGCCGCCAAGTACAACGAGGTCTGCTCGATGTTCGCGAGCGGCCTGAGCGACGGCGAGATCGCACGCCGCAGCGGAGTCTCCCAGAGTACCGTGAGCCGCTGGCATCGCTCCCCGACGCCACCGGACCAGATCCGGCGAGCGACCACGGCGTCCAGCTGGCGGGCGGAGGGAGCGGCCTACGTCTACCTGCTCGGGGTCTACCTGGGCGACGGCACCGTTTGCCATCAGCCCCCGGGCCATTGGGGGCTTCAGGTCATCAACGATCGCCGCTACCGCGGCATCTCGGCTGAGATCCTTGGGCGCTCGAGACCGTCTTCCCGGGAGCCACCGCCCGGATGTGGCCATCGTCGGTCGGCGAGTCCGACATCCTGCACATCGCCCACCCGGCCGTCCCGCGGGCGTTCCCCCAGCACGGCCAGGGTCGCAAGCACGAGCGCTCGATCGAGCTGACCGACTGGCAGCGCCGGCTCACCCACGCGCACCCGGGCGCGCTGATCCGGGGGCTGATCCACTCCGACGGCTGCCGGACGGTCAATCGGGTGCGGACCCGGCTGCCCAGCGGCCGCGACGCCGAGTACGCGTACGTGCGCTACTTCTTCACCAACCGCTCGCGGGACATCCGGGCGATCTTCCGCGAGCACTGCGCGCTGCTCGACATCAGGGTCACGCAGTCCAACCACCGCAACCTGTCGGTCTCGCACCGCGACAGCGTGGCCGCCTTGGAACGACTGGTCGGACCCAAATGCTGATCCCGAGGCGTATCCGTCGCAGCGAGGCCGATGGCGGACGCTGGGGGAACGCCGATGTGCGGGCGGAGGGACTCGAACCCCCAAGGGCGCATGCCCACCGGCACCTAAAGCCGGCGCGTAGACCAGTTCCGCCACGCCCGCGAACGGCGTGGGCGATTCTAGGCGGGGATGCGCGCGGTGCGCGATGCGATACGGCGGGTGGGATTCGAACCCACACGTCCCAAGGGACAAGGCCTTTTGAGGGCCTCGTGTCTACCGTTCCACCACCGCCGCGCGGGGCCGAGTGTAGTGCCCCGCGATGCGCGCGGTCAGCCGTCGACGACGAGGCCGAGGAGCTCGTCGAGGAGCGCCGTGGGGGCGACGAGGATCCCTTCGGGCATGTCGTCGTGGGCGGTGAGAGCGCGCACGGTGAGCCCGGCGCGCTCGGCGATGAGGCCGCCCGCCGCGATGTCCCAGGGCTTGACTCCGCGCTCGAACATCGCGTCGTAGCGGCCGCAGGCGGTCCAGGCGAGGTCGAGCGCGGCAGCGCCGGCGCGGCGGATGTCGCGGACGCGGGGCAGGACGTGCGCGAGCGTGGCGGCCTGGCGGGCGCGGACGTGAGCGTCGTAGGCGAAGCCGGTGGCGACGAGGGCCGAGCCGAGGTTCTCGCGTCGGGAGGCGACGATCCCGGCGCCGTTCAGGGTCGATGCGCCCGAGCGGGTGGCGGCGAAGCTCTCCTCGCGGACGGGGTCCAGGACGACGCCGACGAGCACGCCGTCGCGATCCTCGCAGGCGACGCTGACCGCGAACTGGGGGACGCCGAAGAGGAAGTTCGTCGTGCCGTCGAGGGGGTCGATGACCCAGCGCAGCTCGCCGTTGCCGCTCGTCGCGCCGCCCTCCTCGCCGAGGATGCCGTCGGCCGGCCGGTGCTCGCGCAGGACGTCGCGGATCGCGGACTCGGCGGCGACGTCGGCCTCGGAGACGAGGTCGGTGGGACCGCTCTTGGCGCGGATGTCCTGCTGGTAATGGCCGAAGCGGGTCAGCAGCTCCGAGGCCGCGGCGCGGGCGGCCTCATGGGCGACGGCAAGGAGCTCTGGTTCGGAGACGGCCGACATGGACGTGTCGTCGTACACGGTATTGCGGGTCGCCGGCCCGTGGCGGAGGTCACGAGCGGTAGGCCGCCGGGACGGCGAGCCGGCGGCGGTAGAGGACGTGCGGGAGGCCGACGTGCTCGACCTCGCGCTCGAAGACGAGCCCCGCCTTCTCCATCACGCGCCGCGAGCGGTGGTTGGAGGGCAGCGTGATCGCGATCAGGCTGTCGGCGAGCTGGGCGCGCTGCGCGAGCCCGAGCAGCGTCCGGCACGCGGCGACGGCAAGCCCTCGGCCCCAGTCCTCGGCGCACAACGCGTACGCGAGCTCGATCTCGTCCCGGTCGCCGAGGCGCAGGCGGCGCACACCCGCCCGGCCGACGAAGCGCCCGCCATCGCGCTCGCGCAGCGCGTACATCCCGAACCCGTGCCGCTCCCAGTGGGCGAGATTGTCGGTGAGGTAGCGCTCGCTCGTCGCCCGGTCGCGCGGGCCGCCGAGGGTGGCCATGACCGCCGGATCGGCGTGCATCGCCGCCAGGTCGCCGAGGTCGGCGGACCTCAGGCGCCGGCCGACGACCGGACCGAGGTCGATCTTCGTCGGCAGCCGGGTCGCGGCGTCGGGCACGGGACTGCGTCCGCCGGCGGGCCACTACCTGTAGATCAGCCGCTGGCCGAGCAGCTGGGTGACGGTCACGAACCGGTAGCCCTCGCGCTTGAAGGTCGCGATCTCCTGCGGGAGCGCGGCCAGGGTCTCGGAGCGGTCGCCGCCGCCGTCGTGCTGGATGATGATCGAGCCGTTGTGGGCGGTGCTCGTGACGGTGTGGTAGATCGCGCCGACGCCGGGACGCGACCAGTCGCGGGGGTCGACATCCCACTGAATCGTCGTAAAGCCCAGCGACCGCGCGAGGGAGATGAGCGACCCGCTGACCGCGCCGCCGGGGGCGCGGAACAGGCATGGGGTGAAGCCGCGGGTCGCCTGGCGGATGGCGGCGGCAGCCGACTCGATCTCGCCGCGGGCGAAGCTGCCGCCGCCGGCGACGTCGGCGTGGTTCCACGTGTGATCGCCGATCATGTCGCCGTCGGCGAGCATGCGCCGCTCGACGGCCCCGCCCTGACCGTAGGTCGAGATCTGGTCGCCGATCTCGAAGAAGGTCGCGGGGACGTCGTAGCGCTCGAGCACGCTGAGGAACTGCGGGGTGTCGTACCACGGGCCGTCGTCGAAGGTGAGCGCGAGCTCGTGGACGCTGCGCGGGCCGTTGGTGACATACGCGGGGCCGCTGGCGATGCAGCCGGCGATCCGCGGCACGCGCAGGTGGACGAGCGTCGCGGTGGCGGGGAACACGCTTGCGCATCCCGGCGGGCCGCGGCGACCGGACGCGCAGCGCGCCGCCGCCAGGGCGCTCCGCGCCTGCCAGCGGATCGGGGCGTAGGTCCGCGCGCCGTAGGTCTGCGGCAGAAACGTCGCGGTCAGCTCGCTGGGGCTTGGACGGGTGACGGTGGCGGCAACGAGCATGGCCCGCCCGGCGACGCGGCCGCGGACCTGCTGGTGAACGAGTCGCGGACGGCGGCCGTCCGCCGCCGGCGGAATGACGCAGAGCTGATCGGTGACCGCGCCATCGGACCGCCGCTCGACGAGCAGGCACAGCGAGCGACCGAGGCGCTTGGCGACGCGCGGCGAGAAGGACGCCGACAGCTTGACGCTGAACACGAGGAGCTGGCCGGACTGGGTGAGCGAGGCGGAGACCACCGTCGGTGGCGGACCACTCGAACGGGGACCGCCGCGACGCGGACCGCCGCTCGGGCGCTGGGCGAGCGCCACGGGCCCGGCGACGAGCGCCGTCGCGGCGAGGACGAGGGCGATGACGGCCTTGATCCCGAGCAGCTTGGCGCGCATTGGGGCGCGCGACTATAGACCCGCGACACGACATACACTGGCCGGCCGGTGTGCGCGGGAATCCAGACCATTGGCGGCGGGCCGATCGTCGTCCTCGCGGGGGGCACCGGCGGAGCGAAGCTGGCTCGCGGGATGCTCGACGTCGTCGGGTCCAGGCTCGTCGTCATCGCCAACACCGGCGATGACATCGAGATCTACGGCGCCTACGTCTCCCCCGACGCCGACCTGGTCACCTACACGCTCGCCGACCGGATCGACGACCGCGGCTGGGGCCTGCGCGACGACACGTTCGCGGTCATGGCCGGGATGCGCGAGCTCGGCGTCGACGTGTGGATGCATCTCGGCGACCGCGATCTCGCGTTCGGGCTCGAGCGCTCACGGGCGCTCGCCGCGGGCGAGCGGGCGACCGCGGTCCAATCGCGGATCGCCAGCGCGCTCGGGGTCGGCGCCGCGGTGCTGCCGATGAGCGACGCGCCGGTCCGCACGCGGGTGCTCGCCGGCGGGCGCTGGTGGCCGCTGCAGGAGTTCATGATCGTCCGCCGGGGCGAGGGCCCGGTGCAGGAGGTCGACTTCCGTCACGCCGCCGCCGCGGCGCCGACCCCCGAGGTGCTCGCCGCGCTCGCCGACGCCTCGGCGATCGTCATCGGGCCGTCGAACCCGGTGATCTCGATCGGGCCGATCCTCGCCGTGCCCGGCCTCGCCGACGCGATCCGCGCCAGCGCGGCGCCGGTGGTGGCGGTCAGCCCGCTCGTGCGCGGCGCCGCGGTCAAGGGCCCGACCGCCGCCTGTCTGCGCTACGCCGGCCACGGGGTCGACAGCGACGGCATCGCGGCGACCTACGCGGGCCTGATCGACGGCCTCGTCGCCGACGCGCGCGCCACCGACGCGCCGACGCTCGAGACCGACGTGGAGCTGAACGCCCCGGAGAGCCGGACCCGCGTCGCCGAGGCGACGCTGCGCTTCGCCGCCAGCCTCGGGCCCACGCGTCGCCGCCCGACTAGCGTGTGACCGTGATGAGAACGCTCGCGGTCCTTCCGATCAAGAACCTCGATCAGGCCAAGCAGCGCCTGCGCGCCGAGCTCGAGCCGACGACCCGCCGCTCGCTCGCTGAGTCGATGTTCTCCGACGTGCTGGTGGCGCTGCGGCGGACCGAGCGGATCGATCAGGTGATCGTCGTCTCCTCGGACAACGTCGCCCAGCGGATCGCCGGCGGCTATCAGGCGCACGTCGTTACCGACGCGGACACCGGGCACAACGATGCCGCCGCGCGCGGCGTCGCCCAGGCGCTCGAGCTGGGGGCCGATCGGGTGCTCATGGTGCCCGCCGACTGCCCCCTGATGAGCCCGATCGAGCTCGACGAGCTGCTCGCCAGGCCGGTCCACTCCCCCTCGGTGCTGATCGTCCCCGACCGTCACGGCACGGGCACCAACGCGCTGCTGCTCACCCCGCCGGAGGCGATGGCGCCGTCCTTCGGCCCCGGCAGCCACGAGCGCCACCTGCGCGAGGGCGCGGCGGCCGGAATCGAGGCGCGGACCGCCGAGGTGCCGACGCTCGCGCTCGACGTCGACACGCTCGACGACCTGGCGGCGGTCCAGGAGACGCTCGAGCGGACGCGGGGCAACGCGGCGCACACCCGCGGCATGCTGCGCCAGCTGCTGAGAAGCCGCACGTGACGACCTCCCGGTGATCACCGCCCGCGCGCTCGACGGACTGCCGATCGTCCGCGCGGGCGACGATCCGGCGCAACTCATCGCCGCCGCCATGCCGCCGGGCGCTCCCGACGCCGGCGACGTGCTCGTCGTCGCCCACAAGCTCATCTCCAAGGCCGAGGGCCGCACCCGACGCCTGTCCGAGGTCAGGCCCGGCGAGCGCGCTCGCGAGCTCGCCGCGACGCTCGAGAAGGACCCGCGGCACGTTCAGGTCGTGCTCGACGAGACGCGCGCGCTCCGCCGCGCCGAGCACGGCGTCCTGATCGCCGAGACCCGGCACGGCTTCGTGTGCGCCAACGCGGGCGTCGACGCCTCCAACGCGCCCGACGATGACACCGTCATCCTGCTTCCGGACGCGCCCGACGACTCGGCCCGGCGGCTGCGGGCCGGGCTGCGCGAGCTCCTCGGGGTCGCGCCCGCGGTGCTCATCACCGACTCGTTCGGCCGCGCGTGGCGCCACGGCCAGTGCGACGTGGCGATCGGCTGCGCGGGCCTGGTCCCGCTCGAGGACTGGCGCGGGCGCGCCGACGCCCGCGGGCGCGAGCTGAAGGCGACGTGGATCGCGATCGCCGACGAGCTCGCCGCGGCCGCCGATCTCGCTCGCGCCAAGGACGCCCTGCAGCCCGCGATACTTGTCTCCGGCGCCGGGCGCCACGTCAGCGCGCCGGACGGCCCCGGCGTCGGGCCCCTGCTGCGCGAGCCCGAGGCGGATCTGTTTCGCTGACGCCCCAGCCGATGGTGAATCGCGCGAGCGCCCGGATCCGCTGCCGTGAACGTCAGTCCGCGGGGCCGCCGACGGCGTGGAAGCCACCGTCGACGTGGACGATCTCGCCGCTGATCGCCTGCCCGTAGTCCGAGAGCAGCCAGCAGATCGCGCGCGCCACCGGAGCGGGATCGCCGACGTCCCAGCCGAGCGGGGCCTGGCGCTCCCACATCCGCGAGAGCTGCTCGAAGCCGGGGATGCCGCGCGCGGCGACGGTCCCGAGCGGCCCGGCGGAGACGAGGTTGACGCGCACGCCCGAAGGCCCGAGATCGCGCGCCAGATAGCGCGAGACCGACTCGAGCGCGGCCTTGGCGACGCCCATCCAGTCGTAGATCGGCCAGGCCACGGCGGCGTCGAAGTCCATCCCGACGACCGACCCGCCGCGCGGCATGAGCGGCAGGATCGCGGCGACGAGCGACTTCAGCGAGAACGCGCTGGTCAAGAACGCCTGGGCGGCGCTGTCGGCCGGCGCGGTCATGAACTTGCCGCCGAGCGCGTCCTCGGGCGCGAAGGCGATCGCGTGCAGGACGCCGTCGACCGTGCCCCACCGCTCGCGCAGCGTCTCGGGCAGCGCGGCCAGATCGCTCTCCTGATTGACGTCGAGCTCGAGCACGTCGACCGGCGTCGGAAGCCGCGCGGCCGCGCGCTCGGTCATCCGCCGGACGCGCCCGAAGCTCGTCAGCAGCACCTCGGCGCCCTCGTGCTGGGCCTGCTCGGCGGCGTGGAAGGCGATCGAGTCGCGGGTGATGACGCCGGTGATCAGCAGCCGCTTGCCGTCGAGGATCACGCGAGGAGATCCCTGTGGCCCATCCCGCAACTCCGCACCCCACTTCGCGGCTGCAAATCTTCGCCTGGCGGCGTCCTCGGACCTCGATGTGCCAGAGGCACACCTTCGGTCCTGCGTCCTTGCCATGCTCGATTTTCGCTCGCGAATCGGGGCACGGACTTACGGGATGGGCCACTCGTCGGCGGCGAACGACCGCAGCGCCCAGGCGAGCCGGTCGCGCGTGTCCGCTGGCTCGACGATCTCGTCGACGAATCCATCGGCGGCCGCCGCCTCGGCGCGCAGGTGCTCCTCGGTGTAGACGGCGGCGAGCCGCTCGCGCTCGGATTCGGGGTTCTCGGCGGCGAGCAGGTCGCGCCGGTTGACGATGCCGACGGCCGCGCGGGCGCTCATGATCCCCAGCTCGGCCTCGGGCCACGCGAGCACGAGGTCGGAGCCCAGGTCGCGGCAGTTCATCGCCAGGTAGGCACCGCCGTAGGACTTGCGCAACATGACGGTGAGCTTCGGCACCCGTGCCGCCGCGAACGCGCGCACGAGCGAGGCGCCGTGGCGGATGACGCCCGCCTGCTCCTGGCGCGAGCCGGGCATGAACCCGGGGGTGTCGACGACCGCGACGAGCGGTATCCCGAACGCGTCGCAGAAGTTGACGAACCGCGCGGCCTTCTCGGCGGCCTGGGCATCGAGAACGCCGCCGAGATAGCGCGGCTGGTTGGCGACGAGGCCGATCGGGCGGCCGTCGAGGCGCGCCAGGCCGGTGACGACGTTGCGCGCCCAGCGCGGGCACAGCTCGATCAGCGACTCGCGGTCGATGATCCCGTTCAGCGCGTCGCGGACGTCGTAGGCGCTGCGGGGCGAGCTTGGCACGAACGCGGCGGGGTCGTGCGCCGCCGGGGCCAGCGACGTCGTCCGCGGCAGCCGGTGCCCCGCCGCCGTCGGCAGGTAGCCGAGCAGCTCGCGGACGCGAACCGCCGCCGCCGCCTCGTCGGCCTCGACGAGGTGGCTGACGCCGTTGCGCTCGTGGACGCCGGGACCGCCGAGGCTGGCGGCGTCGATCTCCTCGCCGAGCGCGTCGCGCACGACGCTCGGGCCGGTGAGGAACATCGCGGCGTCCCGGGTCATGACGATCAGGTCGGTGAGCGCCGGCGAGTACGCGCCGCCGCCCGCCGAGGCGCCGGAGACGATCGAGATTTGCGGGACGACGCCGTTCAAAGCGACGGTCTCGCGGAAGATGCGCCCGTAGCCGCCGAGCGCCGCGGTTCCCTCCTGCATCCGCGCGCCGCCCGACTCGACGAAGCCGACGACGGGCAGCTTCGCCCGCTGGGCGGTGGTCAGAACGCGCACGATGGTGTCGGCGTGGCGCTCGCCGAGCGAGCCGCCGAGATACGTGCCGTCCTGGGCGTAGCAGGCGATCGGACGCCCGTTGACGGTGGCGGTGGCGCCGATCACGCCGTCGCCGGCGATCGCGCGTGCGCCGAGGCGGTCCGAGCGCGCCCGCGAGCGCAGCACCCGGATGGTGCCCGGATCGCACAGCGCCTCGAGGCGCTCGGCAGGGGTCAGCCGGGCGGCCGGCTCGATCGGGGCGACGACGCTCATGGCTTGCCGGGGGCGCCGCGCAGCGCCAGGACGACGTTGTGCCCGCCGAACGCGAACGAGTTCGACAGCGCCAGCGGCGGATGGCCGTTGGTGCCAAGCGCCCGTGCCTCGCCGGGAACGAAGTCGAGGTCGAGCTCGGGGTCGGGCTCGTCGAGGCCGAGCGTCGGGGCGATCACGCCGGTCTGCAGGGTGCGGACGGTCGCGATCGCCTCCACGGCACCGGCCGCCCCGAGCAGGTGGCCGATCGACGACTTCGTCGAGGAGACCGGCACGCTCATCGCCGCATCCCCGAGCGCGGCCTTGATCGCGCGAGTCTCGGCGGCGTCGTTGAGCTGGGTCGAGGTCCCGTGGGCGTTGATGTAGTCGACGTCGTCGGGCTGCGCGCCGGCGTCGCGGATGGCGAGCTCGACGGCGCGGGCGGCCGGCGCGCCGGACGGCTCGGGAGCGGTGATGTGATGGGCGTCGGTGGTCGACGCGTAGCCGGCGACCTCGGCGAGGATGGTCGCTCCGCGGACGGCGGCGGACTCGGCATCCTCGAGCACGAGCACGCCGGCGCCCTCGCCCATCACGAAGCCGTCGCGGCGCAGGTCGAACGGGCGCGAGACGCCGGTCGGCGACAGCGCCTGCATCGCGTGGAAGCTCGCGAAGCCGAAGTCGGTGAGGGCCGCCTCGGCGCCACCGCAGACGACGGCGTCGGCGTCGCCGTACTGGATCATCCGCAGCGCCGCGCCGACCGCGTGAGCGCCGGAGGCGCACGCCGAGACGACGCCGTAGCTCTGGCCGCGCAGCCCGTGCTTCATCGTTACCGCGGCCGCCGCGGCGTTGGGCATGTACCCGGGGATCCCGAGCGGCGAGACGGCCTTGGAACCGCGCGTGTCCATGATGCGGATGTTCGTCTCGACGGTCGCCTGGCCGCCGATGCCGGTCGCGATGACGCAGCCGAGCCGGAACGGGTCATAGGGCGCCTCCTCGCCCCACGCCTGTCCGATCGCCTCCCCGGCGGCCACGAGCGCGAACTGGGAGAAGCGGTCCAGGCGCCGCGCCTCCTTGACCGACAGGTGGTCGACGGCCTCGAAGTCGCGGCAGAACCCGGCGCCGTCGGAGATCCCGACGACGCCCTCGGTCCAGCGATCGTGCAGCGGGACGGCGCCGATCCCGAGCGGGGTCACAGCGCCGAGACCGGTGACGACGACGCGACGGCGGTGGCGCTCCGAGCTCACCCGCGATCGTCCTCGCGCGTGACGTCGACGGGCACGGCGACGGTGCTCACTAGCCGGCCCGCTCCACGATCATGTCGATCGCGTCCCCGACGGTCTTCAGCTCCTTCATGTCCTCGCCCTTGAGCACGACGCCGTAGTCCTCCTCGACGACCTGGGCGAGCTCGACGAGATCGAGCGAGTCGATGTCGAGCTCCTCGAAGGTCGCCGATCGGGTGATCTGGCTGGCGTCGGGACCGAAGCTGGCCAGCGTCTCCACGACGCGGCTCTCCACCTGCTCGGTTGTCACGGACATGTCTGGAACTCCTTTGTCACAAGGTTGTCGGTTATGCGGCGAGGCCGCCGTCAACGGATAGCACCGAGCCGGTGACGTATCCGGCCTCCTCGGAGACGAGGAAGCGCACGCACGCCGCCACCTCCTCCGGAGTGCCCGCCCGGCGGGCCGGTACCCGCGCGAGCAGGTCGCCGTCGAGCTGGGCGGTCATGTCGGTCTCGATCAGGCCCGGGGCGACGGCGTTGACCGTCACGCCGCGGCGCGCGACCTCGACCGCGGTGTTCTTGGTCAGCGCGATCAGCCCGGCCTTGGCGGCCGCGTAGTTCGGCTGCCCGGGGTTGGCCCGCAGTCCGACGACGGACGCGACGTTGACGATCCGGCCGCAGCGGGCGCGCATCATCGGGCGCAGCGCGCGGCGCATCATCCGAAAGGCGGCGCTGAGGTCGGTGTCGATGACCGCGTCCCAGGCCGCGTCGCTCATCGACGGCGTGAGGTCGTCGTCGCTGACCCCGGCGTTGTTGACGAGGGCGAGCACGGGGTGCTCGAACTCCGCCTCGAGCGTCGCAAACAGGCGGTCGGGCGTGGCGGGATCGACGACGTCGCCGGCGACCGCGAGCGCGCGACCGCCCTCGTCCTCGATCGCGGAGACGACCCCGGCGGCGGCGTCGGCCCCGGAGCGGTAGTTGACCCCGACCGCCCAGCCGTCGCGCGCGAGCGCCCGCGCCACCGCGGCCCCGATCCCGCGCGAGGCGCCGGTGACCAGGGCGCAGCCGGTGCGCCCGCGCGCCCTCGCCCCGCCCGCGCGAGCGCTCACGGTCTCGGTCTCGGTCTCAGGCATTGACGAGCTCCACGCCGCGCAGCGTGCGTTTGGCAAGGCCGGTGAGCACGCGACCGGGGCCGACGTCGACGAAGCGCTCCGCGCCGAGCTCGTGGAGCGCGAGCATGACCTCGCGCCAGCGCACCGGCATCGTCAGTGCGTCGGCCAGCTCGGCCCGGGGATCCTCGAACGGTCGCGCGGTCACCGCGGAGACGACCGGCGTGCGCGGCGGCGCGAAGCTCGTCCGCGCCAGCGCCGCGCGGAACTCGGGCACCGCGGCGGCCATCATCGGCGAGTGAAATGCCCCGCTGACGTCGAGCTCCATTGCCCGCAGGCCAAGCTCACGGGCGCGGCCGGCGGCCGTCGGCAGGTTCTCAACGGCTCCGGAGAGCACGACCTGGACCGGCGAGTTGTCGTTGGCCAGCGTCAGCTGCGAGGCCTGCGCGATCTCGGTCGCGTGGTCGGCCGCGCCGGCGCCCATGAGCGCGAGCATGCTGCCGTTTCCCGCCGCCGTGCCCGACTCGTGCATGAGCCGGCCCCGGAGCGCGACGAGCTCGAGGCCCGCCTGCTCGTCGAGCGCGCCCGCCGCCACGAGCGCGCTCAGCTCGCCGAGCGAGTGCCCGGCCATCATCTCGCCCAGCGGCCGGTCGATCGCCTCCCAGCCGGCGAGGCTCGCGCAGAAGATCGCCGGCTGGGCGAAGTTCGTGCCCTCGTCGGCGCGCGCGAACGGATCGTCGCCGACGGCCTGCGCGGCGCGCGCCAGCAGGTCGGGGCGCACGCGCGCCACCAGCTCGCGCATGTCCGCGGTCTGGCTGCCCTGCCCAGGGAACAGGATGGCCGTCGAGGGGGTCATTCAGGGCAACCTACGCAGGGTTTCGGTTCCCGGTACGAGCGCCCTGCCGACTTCCCCCCGATCGGGGGGCGGGGCGCCGGCGCACGAAAAGGCGGCGCTACGCTCGGGGTCGACTCGTCGTGAGCCTGCCCGACCCCAGCCCCCGCCGTGCCGCGCTCGTCACCGGCGCCTCCGCGGGCATCGGCGCGGCGATCGCCGCCGAGCTCGCCCGGCGGGGCCACGGACTCGTGCTCGTCGCCCGGCGCCAGGATCGGCTCGACGAGCTCGCCGCTTCGCTGTCACACGAGCACGGCGTCCGCGCCGAGGCCCTCGGATGCGACCTGGCCGACGCCGAGTCGGTCAAGCGCCTCCCGACGCGCGTGGAGGCGCTCGAGCTGACCGTGGACGTGCTCGTCAACAACGCCGGCTTTGCCACCAACGGCCCGTTCGAGCGCTCGGATCCCGACCGCGAGCTCGAGCAGGTGCGCGTCCTCGTGGAGGCGCCGGTCGCGCTGTGCTCGGCGTTCCTGCCGGGGATGGTGAGCCGACACGCGGGAGCGGTGCTGACCGTCGCCTCGACCGCCGGCATGCAGCCGCTGCCGTACTCGGCGGGCTACTCGGCGGCCAAGGCGCACGCGCTGACCTTCTCGGAGGCGCTGCATCAGGAGCTCAAGGGCTCGGGCGTGACCGTGACCGCGCTCGCGCCGGGACCGGTGCAGACCGACTTCTGGGCGATCTCGGGCTGGGAGGTCGGCAGCGGCCAGACCTTTTCCGACGCGTTGCCGCGGCCCGGATGGGTGACCCCTGAGCACGCTGCGGCGGCGGCCGTCGCCGGCCTTGAGCGCGGCCGCCGCGTCGTGGTCCCCGGCGCGCCGATCCGCGCGGCTATGGCGGCCGGTCAGTTCGTGCCCAACGTGATCAAGCTCCCGCTGCTCGAGTGGGTCAACCGGCGGCGGTGAGAAACCCGGTCACGTCGTCGGCGACCCGCTCGGGGAGGTCCTCGACGAGGAAGTGGGTGGCGTCGACGCCGTGGCCGACGACTCCGGGCGCCCACGGCCGCCACACCTCCAGCACGTCACCGTAGAAGCGCGGCAGCGCTCCGCGCTCGCCCCACAGCGCCAACACCGGGCAGTCGATCGTGCGCCCGCGGTCGGCCTCGTCGAGCTGACGATCGATGCTCGCCCCCGCGCGGTAGTCCTCGCACATCGCTTGCAGCGCCCCCGGATCCTCGACCTGGCGCCGGTAGACCTCCATGACTTCGGGCGGATAGCGGTCGGGCCCGGCCACGCCGAGCCCGAGCGTGGGCAGGTGATGCTCGAAGACGGCGTCGACGTCGCCGGCGATCAGCCGCTCGGGCAGCGGCGCCGGCTGGGCGAGGAACGACCAGTGCCAGTAGCCGAGCGCCGACTCCGCGTCCGTGTGTGCCCACACCTCGGCGGTCGGGACGATGTCCATGACCGCCAGCGCGGTGACGAGGTCGGGATGGTCGAGCGCCATCCGATACGCGACCCGGCCGCCGCGGTCGTGCCCGGCGACCGCGAAGCGCTCGTGCCCGATCGAGGCCATCGCCTGGACGAGATCGCGGGCCATCGCCCGCTTGGAGTGCGCCGCGTGGTCCTCGTCCGGCTCGGGGCGCAGCGAGGCGCCGTAGCCAGGCAGGTCGGCGGCGACGACGGTGAAGCGCTCGGCGAGCAGCGGCGCGCACGAGTGCCACATCGCGTGCGTCTGCGGATAGCCGTGCAGGACGAGCAGCGGCGACCCGTCGCCGCCCACGCGGGCGTGCACGGTCCCGCGCTCGCAGGCCAGGTCACGTTCCGCGAAGCCCTCGAACAGCGTCACGCGAGCAAGCCTATGCGCTGCGCGCGCTGCACGGCCTCGGCGCGGTTGCGGGCGCTGAGCTTGCGGTACAGCGCGCTCGTGTGCTCCTTGACCGTGTGCGGCGAGAGGTACAGCGTCTGCGCGATCTCGCGGTTGGTCGATCCGGCGGCGATCAGGTAGAGGACCTCGCGCTCGCGCTCGGTCAACAGCGGCTCGGGCTGCTCGGCGGTGGGGGCGAACATCGTCATCCCGAGGCCCACCATCCGCACCGCGCGCGCCACCTCGTTGGCGTCCCAGTCCTTGGAGACGAACCCGGAGGCCCCGGCCGCCCGCGCGGCCGCCGGCGACATCCGTCCCGCGCCGGAGATGAGCAGCACCCGGGTGCTCGGCGACGCCTTGCGGATCGAGGCGCAGACGTCGGCGCCCGACTCGCCGGAGAGGAACAGGTCGACGAGTGCCACGTCGGGGCGCAGCGTCGGCAGCTGCTCGAGCGCCTCGGCGCCGGTGCGGGCGGCCACGCAGCGCTGCACCCACGGCTGCTCGCCGAACAGGACGCGGAAGCCCCAATGCACCACGTCGTGGTCGTCGACCACGAGGACCCGTAGCTGGCGGCCGTCGAGGCGCTCCTCGGGCTGGGTGCTCATCGCGCCTCCACCGGGACGACGAGCCGCACGCGCCTCATCGCGCCTCCACCGGGACGACGAGCCGCACGCGCCACTCGCCCGCGTCGGCGGGGCCGAACTCGACCACGCCGCCGTGCTGCAGCGCCTCGAACGCCGCCAGGCGCAACCCCATGCCGGTGCCCCGAGCCGCCGTATGCACGCCGTCGTTGCGCACCTCGAGCGCGAGGGTATCGGCGTCGGCGGACACGCTGACCTTGACCTCGGACGCGTTCGCGTGCTTGGCGACGTTGCGCAGCGCCTCGGCGAGCACCGACTGGGCGAGCGGCTCGAGCTCGGCGGGCACGACCGTCCCGTCGTCCCACTCGACGGTGAGCGGCGGCCCGGGCGGCTCGGCGGCCCGGGCGAGCTCGTCGGCGAGCGTCGTCGTGGTCGGGATCGCCTCCGGAGCGAGCGGGCGCTGCAGCGCCGAGCGCAGGTCCGACAGCGCCTCCTGCATCTCCCCCCGGCAGCGCTCGCGCTGCTCGGTGTCGAGCGGGGTCGCGGCCGTCAGCGCCAGCGACACCCCGAACAGCCGCTGCATCACCCGCTCGTGGATCTCGCGCGCGAGCTCAAGGCGCTCTCCGAGGCGCCGGCTGCGCTCCTGCTGGCGAGTGGCGTTGCGCGCGGTGGCCACGAGCGCCGCGGTCTTGCCGAGCGTCCACAGCAGATGGCGCTCGCCGTCGGAGAGCTCGAAGTGCCCGCCGCCGCGGTCGGCGCAGATGACCCCGTAGGCGCGGCCGGCGGCGCTCAGCGGCGTGCACACGAGCGTCGTGACCCCGAGCAGCTCGGCGTACTCGGCGGGCACCTGACGCTCGATCCCCTCCGAGACGACGACGACCTGGTCCTCGAGCAGCGCGCGCTGGGCGATCGGGGTCGAGAGCAGCTTCGCCGACGGCTCGAGCGTCATCAGCTGGCGCAGCCCGGTGCCGTGCGCGCCGACCACCCGCACCTGGCGGCGCGCCACGTCGGCCATGAAGATGACGGCGCGGCGCATCGTCGTCAGCCGGCAGATCGCCTCGCAGATCCGGTCGTAGAAGTCGGTCGAGGAGGTGTCGGTGTCGAGATCGGCGAGCAGCTCGACGAAGACCTCGAGCGGCTCGACGCCCGCGAACAGCGACGGCGGCCGCTCGACGCTCATGGGCTCACGCGTTGACCGGCTGCTCGTCGACCTCGTAGCGTCGGCGGATGTCATACAGCGTCGTGCGCTCGGCCGCGGGGCGACCGGCCGCGTGGGCGGCGGTGATGAGGTCCGCCGGCGCGAGGCGCACGCCGTGATAGCTGCCGGCCATGCGGCTGATCGATTCCTCCATCAGCGTTCCACCGAGGTCGTTGACCCCCCAGCGCAGCGCCTCGGTGGCGGCGTCGAGGCCCATCTTGACCCAGCTGGCCTGCAGGCTGGGCACGGTCTCGCCGAGCGCGAGGCGGAAGACGGCGGTGTGCTTGAGGTTCTCCTCGCGCGTGATCTCCTGCACGCCGTGGGCGCGACCGAGCAGCGTCTGGAACGGGATGAACGACAGCGGCACGAACTCGGTGAAACCGCCGGTGCGCTCCTGGAGCTCGCGGACGATCCGCATGTGCTCGGCGAGCTCGGTCGGTTCCTCGATGTGGCCGAACATGACCGTTGCGGTGGAACGCAGGCCTTCGGCGTGAGAGGCCTCGATGACCTCGACCCAGCGCGCGACCGGGAGCTTGTTCGGCGAGATCCGCTCGCGGACGCCGTCGTGGAGCACCTCGGCGGCGGTGCCGGGCGTCGAGCCGAGGCCGGCCTCGCGCAGGCGGGCGAACACTTCGCGGGCGGCCAGCCCCGAGACGTCGCACATGTGCGCGACCTCCATCGGCGAGTAGGCGTGGAGGTGCAGCTCGGGCGCGACCGCCTTGGCGAAGCGCAGCCAGTGCAGGTAGTCGTCCAGGCCCCAATCGGGATGGATGCCCGACTGGATGCAGATCTCGGTGGCGCCGAACCGCTGCGCCTCGGCGATCCGCCGCGCGAACTCCTGCTCGGAGTGCTCGTAGGCGTCGGGGGAGCGCTTGGACTGCCCGAAGCCGCAGAACGAGCAGCCGACGACGCACACGTTGGAGACGTTGATGTTGCGGTTGACGACGAAGGTCACCGTGTCGCCGGCGAGCCGCTCGCGCAGCTCGTCGGCCGCGCAGCGCATGTCCTCGATGACCTCGGGCCGGCGCTCGGCGAACAGCGCGGTCAGCTCCTCGAGGCTCAGCGCCCGCCCGTCGCGGGCCTTCTCGACCGCGCGCGGCGCGGCGTCGGCGGCGACCGTGAGCTCGGCGCGACGGCCGCTGCCGCGGCGAGGGATGAACGACCAGTAGCGGCTGGCGATGACGTCGAGCACCGGTGCGGCCACCCAGTCGCGGTCGATGTACTCGGGGTAGACGCAGAGCCGCTCCGAGAGCGCGTAGCCGTCGGCGGCGAGGCGCTTGCGCACCTGGGCCGGCGACGGGAACGGATGCTCGGGCGAGATGTGATCGCCGTTGGCGCTCAGGCCCCCCAGGTCGGTGGCGCCGGCGGCGACGAGCTCCGGCCACCAGTCCGACAGGTTCGGCGGCACCTGGATCCCGATGTCGGGCATCAGCCGCCGGGTCTCGGAGATGAGCCGCTTCATGTCCTGGAGGGTCACCGGGCAGGCCCACCTCGGTGCGTCGACCTGCGGTCCCTCGGAGACCCCGGTGCGCCAGTAGTCGGCGGCGGCGGCGTCGGCGATGTCGGCCGGCTCGCGCCCGTAGTAGCTGTCGTGGGGGACGAAGTTCTGCAGGATCAGCTCCTGCAGGTGCCCGTGGGCCTCGTGCAGCTCGGCGAGCGCGGCCAACGACGCCATTCGCTCCTCCTCGGTCTCGCCGATCCCGACGAGGATCCCGCTCGTGAACGGGATCTTCAGCTCGCCGGCCGCGGCGATCGTCGCGATCCGCGCGGCCGGGTGCTTGGTCGGCGAGCCCGCGTGCACGGTCTCGAGCAGCCGCTCGGAGACCGACTCGAGCATCAGCCCCTGCGAGGCGGTCACCTCGCGCAGCGCGGCGAGATCGTCGCGGGACAGGACGCCGAGGTTGGTGTGAGGCAGCAGACCGCGCTCGAGCGCTCGCTCGCACACCCAGACGACGTAGTCGGTGAAGTCCCGGAAGCCGAGGTCGGCGAGGCGCTGGGCGACGCCGGCGTTGTGCTCGGGCTTCTCGCCGGTCAGCACGAGCAGCTCCTTGACCCGGTGGCGGCCCACCGCCCGGTCGAGGATCTCGATCACCTCGTCGGGCTCGTGAAGGTGCGGCCGGTGGGTGGCGAACGCGCAGTACTTGCAGTAGCAGCGGCACGTCCGCGATAACGACAGAGTGAGGTTGCGGCTGAACGTCACTCGGCGACGCATGCCAGGAAGTCTAGGGTTCGCGCTGAGTGAGTGACTGAAAGCCCGGCTTGGCGCGCGAGCCCCGGAGTCGGCCTACGCGATCACTTGGTTACTGCTGGGGGCTGCTCGGGGCGAAGACGACGATGGTGGCGTCGTCGTGAAGCGGATCGCCGGAGGCGGCGGTGATCGCGTCTTGGAGAGCGCGCACGGTAGGCGCGGCCGCGGTGTCTTCGGTGTGCGCTATGGCATCGCGCACGCCGCGGACGCCGAAGGCGCCGCCGTCGTGGGTGCGGCGCTCCAGGACTCCGTCGGAGATGAGCAGCAGTCGCTCGCCGGGCTCCAGCCGGCGTCGGTCGATGTGAAACTCGCGGTGGTGCTCGCCCAAGCCGAGGGCCTCGTGGTGGGCGCCCTCGAGTTCGAGGACGTGGCCGTCGGTCGTGATGAGCAACGGGGGCTGGTGGCCACAGGTGATCCAGCGAAACGTGGAGGTGGGGCCATGCCAGCGGCAGATGATCGCGTTGACCAGGGCGCCGTCGATCGGGATCTCGCGGATGGCCTGGTGCATCGACAGGGCCGAGGCGTCGATCTTGGCGTTGAGCTTGCGCTTGGCTCGAAACGCGCCGAGCGCGACCCCGCCGAGCGCGGCTGCGGTGGTGCCGTGGCCGAGGCTGTCGGCGACGCCGAGCCAGGCGCCGTCGCGGTTCTCGACGTAGTCAAACCAGTCGCCGCCGATCTCATAGCCGGGCAGGACGTTGCCGGCCAGGATGCCGCCGGAGATGCGGGCGATCCGCGGGGGAAGCAGGTTCTGCTGGATCTCCGACGCGACCGACGTCATGCCCGCCAGGCGCTGGGCTTCGGAGACGATCTGGTCGCCGAACAGGTGCGGCGGCACCTTGTTGAGCACGTCGGAGACGTCCAGCGGCGTCGGTCCGGCGGCCAGCTCGCCGGGTTGTCGCAGCGCGTCGAAGTCGTTGGCGTCAGACGTCTCTCGCGCGCGCTGGCGCGCGACGCTGACGAGCTCTGTGCGCGTGCGGAAGTGGCGGTAGACGGTGGCGCGCGAGACCTGGGCGGCCGCCGCGATCTCCTCGATGCTCGCGTCCGGCGCGGGCCTGCAGCAGTTGAGCGGCAGCCTCGAGGATCTTCTCTGCGTTCGCTTCGGCGTCGGCTCGCCGGCGGCGGACGCGCTCCTCCTCAGAGGCGCGCGAATGAAAGGCTCCGGACACAGAGGAAGTCTGCCCCGTCTGACGTCATGAGATGCCGTGTCGCACTTATGGGGGCCAGTGAGCGATGTTTACGGGTATCGACCCGCGGCAAACTGTGTTTATTGCGACTGAGTGAGACAGTCGCCTCGACCCGTTCGTTCTGCCACTTCAACCGCGAGGAGCCTCGCGTGGTACCCGTGATCATCGCCCTTCTGATCGCTGTCGTCGTCTACCTCGTGATCGTGGCAGTCCTGCACGTCGCCATCGCGATCGGGGTGATCGTCGCGGTCATCGCGCTGGCCGCCGGCGTCTGGGTCGGCGGGTACATGCGGGGCCGCCCCAGTCGCCGCAACCGAAGGAGCTCGCGATGAAAAAGCTGTTGCCGCTGCTCGTCTCGTGTTCGTCTCCGAGCTGCTGCTCACCTTCATCCTCATGATCGTCGTGATGGCGGTCGCGACCGATGAGCGGGTCCCGGGCACCTCGACGGCGGCTTCGCGCTCGCCGTGGCGGTATTCATCGCCGGGCCCATCTCCGGCGGGGCGGCCACCGGGCCCATCTCCGGCGGGGCGGCCAACCTGGCGCGTGCGCTGGGCCCCGAGATCGTCGCGCTGAAGTTCACCGACGTCTGGGCCTAGGTGATCGGGCCGCTGGTCGAAGCACTCATGGCATCTTTGCTCTACGACGGGTACCTGAGACGCGCCGACGCCCCGGCCGTGCCGGGGGAAGAGACCCGCGGGCAAGCACGCCCCTCGAGCTGACCACGAGAGGACGCCGACATGACCACCAGCAGCGATGCGCCTCGCAAGATGCCTCCTGGCACCGAAAAGCCACGCAAGGTGCCGCCGCGCGGGCTGCGCTACGAGCTCATCTCGTGTGGGTTGTCCGGCCACGAGCTGGTGGGCACCGACGCCGCCCACATCCGCCCCGAGGACGCCCTGTTCGCCCGCGAAATTGCCGGCCTGCGCTGGCACCGCTGCCTGCGCTGCGACTCCTGGCTGCCTCAGCCGGTGCCCGAGCCCGCGGCGCGCGAGTATCCGCCGGCGCGTGAGCAGATCAAGCTTCCGCTGCGCGGACGTCCGCTGCGCGACAAGTACGTGCTGCGGCTGATTGCGCTCGACCGGGCGCTGCACTTTCTGGTGCTCGGCGTGCTCGCCGTCGCCATCTTCGCCTTTCTGAGCCATCGACTACAGCTTCGCCACGACTTCTTTCGCATCATCGAGGGCCTCCAGGCCGGGTTCGGGGGCGTGGCCAGCAGCCGCACCGGCGGGATCGTCGGCGACGTTCAGCACCTGTTCTCGTTCAAGCAGTCGACGCTGTACGCGGTCGGCTTCGTCTTCGCCGCCTATGCGCTACTCGAAGGCACCGAGGCGGTCGGCCTGTGGCTGCGCAAGCGCTGGGCCGAGTACCTGACCTTTGTCGCCACCACGCTGCTGTTCATTCCCGAGATCTACGAGCTCGTCGTCAACTCGGTCACGCCGCTGAAGGTCCTCACCCTGCTGATCAACCTCGCCATCGTCGCCTACCTGATCCTGGGCAAGCGCCTGTTCGGCGTTCGCGGCGGTGGGCGCGTCGAGCGTGCCGAAATCGAGCGCGATTCAAGCTGGGAAGCCCTCGAGCGCGTACTCCCCGGTCCCCGATAGCCGGCCCCGGTCCCCAACCCGGCTCCAAGGAGCCCCCTCGGGCCTGATACCGGCGGCCGTGGTCTGAGCGGTCGACGTAGGTGGGGTGACCTGATCGCCGCCTCGCGGGGCAGGCCGAACGCCTTCTGCACGCTCACCGCAGATAGGGGTCCGTGACGCGTTCTGACGCCTCTGAAGAGCCTCCTATGCTGCGCGCCGATGCGGCGCACGAGACGCACCACGATCCTGATCGTGCTCGCCGCGGCGCTGACGACGGGCGGGTTGCTGGCCGGCTGCGGGGGCGGCGGGTCGGGCACGCGCTCGGTCTCGCTCGTGCTCGACTTCACCCCGAACGCCGTCCACGCCGGGATCTACGAGGCGCTGGCGCGCGGCGACGACCGCGCCGCGGGCATCCGCCTCCACGTGATCGCGCCGTCGGCCTCGACCGACGCGCTGCGCCTGCTGCAGACCGGACGGGTCGACTTCGCGATCCTCGACATCCATGATCTAGCGCTCGCCCGAGCGAAGGGACAGAACGTCGTCGGGGTGACCCCGATCGTCCAGCGCCCGCTCGCCGCGGTCATCGCCGCTCCCGGGGTCCGCAGCCCGCACGCACTCGTCGGGGACACCGTGGGCGTGACCGGCGATCCCTCCGACACCGCGGTGCTGCACTCGATCGTCGCGGGCTCCGGTGGCGATCCGACGCGGCTGCGCACGATCACGATCGGCTTCGACGCGGTCGGCGACCTGCTCGCGGGCCGGGTGGCGGCCGCGACCGCGTTCTGGAACGACGAGGGCGTCGTGCTCCGCACGCGCCGCCCGGGCTTTCACATCTTCCGCGTCGACGACTACGGCGCCCCGTCCTATCCCGAGCTCGTCGTCTGCGCCTCGGGCCGCTTCGCGCGCGCACACCCGGGGCTCGTCGGCGCCCTGCGCCGGACCCTGACCCGCGGCTACGACGCGACGCTGCGCGATCCGAGCGCGGCTGCGGCCGCGCTCGAGGTCCGGGTCCCCGGCCTCGACCGCCCGCTCGTCGCCGCCGAGCTACGGGGGCTGCTGCCGGCGTTTGCGCCGGTCGGGCGCTTCCAGCCGGCGCGACTGCGCGCGTGGGCGGCATGGGAACGGCGCTTCGGGATCGTCTCGCGGACCCCCGACGTCGCCGCGATGTTCCCCGGGGGCTAGCGCTCGACCAGCTGGTCGACGAGCTCGGAGCCCGCGCGCGCCATCCGCGACCGCGGCACCACCAGGTCGACGCCCGCGGAGGTGGCCAGCACCTTGACCTCGGCCTCGACGTGGGCGTAGAAAGCCAGCGTCGCGACGGTGCCGAGGAGCGGGGTGACCGCGGCCAGGCGCGCATCGACCTCGGCGGTGAGATCGACGACCAGGACGTCGGCCCCGGCGAGCGCGCCCTCGATGTCCGCGGTGCTCGACACGAGCACCGGATCGTGGCCGCCGGCCTGCAGCGCGCCGATCAGGTTGGAGCCGAACAGGAGGTCGGGGACGAAGGCGACGACGCGGGCCACGGGACGGCTACTGCGCCCAGAGGCGCTTGTACTCCTCGCGCACCGACTCGGTGCGCCCCCACATCTCGACCACCTCGGCGCGGCCGGTGCGAACCTCGCGCAGCGCGAGCTCGCCGACCATTCCGGCGTCGTCGAGCAGCTTGAGCGCGAGGTGGACGGCGGGCACGCCCGCCGCATGCCCGAAGCGATGGGCGACGACGAGCCGCCAGTGCCAGTCGTGCTTGGAGTAGGGCTGGGCGTTGCAGGTCGTCAGCAGCACCGCGGCGTCGACGTAGCGCGTCTCGTCGAAGATCCGCAGGTCGAGCTCGAGATCGGTCCAGTCGTCGGGCTGGGCCTCGACGATCTCGGTGAAGTCCTGGGCGAGCGCCACGGCCGCTAAGGGTACCCGTGCGGATCGGCCACGCGAGCTGCCGGACGAATGAGAAGGGCGTTCATACCGCTGATCGCCGCCGTCGCGGGGTGGGCCACGGCTCGGTCCGGGCGGTGGGAAACCACCCGCCCGTGCGCGTCGCGCCGCGTCCCATTCGGCGGCCGGGCGTCGGGAAAGCTCCGGCCGGTCGGGCTCCATCCGCCGAGCACCCGCCGCTGATCTCGCCGCAGGCGATCGCGTCGCAGGTGCTGGCGCTCATCACCGATCCGGGGGCCGGGGGACGGATCGTGGTGATGGACGATGGCAGCACCTCCCTATCCTCGTCGCCATGTCCTCCGTAACCGTCGATGCTGCCGAGTACGCCGCCGCCACCGAGGGCTGCGGGCTGCTCGATCGCTCCGAGCGCGGCAAGCTCGCGCTGACCGGCGCCGAGCGCAAGGCCTTCCTGCAGGGACAGGTCTCCAACGACGTGGAAGCGCTCGCGCCCGGCACCGGGTGCTACGCCGCACTCCTGACGCCGAAGGGCAAGATGCTCGCCGACCTGCGGATCCTCGACGCCAACGAGGGGCTGCTGCTCGACACCGAGCGCGTCGCGCTGCAGGAGCTGTTCAACATGATCCGCCGCTTCAGCGTCGGCTACGACGTCCAGCTGCACAAGCGCACGCTGCAGCGCGGGCTGCTGTCGCTGCTCGGGCCCGAATCCGACGCGGTCTGCGGGCTGACGCTCATCTCCGACGAGCACGCCCACCGTCCCGGGGAGATCGACGGGATCGAGGTCCGCGCGGTGCGCACCGACGTCGGCATCGACCTGTTCTGCGAGGCCGGCGCCACCGAGGCGCTGGTCGGGGCGCTGACCGTCCGTGGCGCGCTGCCGATCCCCGAGACGGTCGCCGACTGTGTCCGGATCGAGCGCGGCCGGCCGCGCTACGGCGTCGACCTCGACGACAGCGTCATCCCTCAGGAGGCCGATCTCAACGCGCGCGCCGTGTCGTTCACCAAGGGCTGCTACGTCGGCCAGGAAACCGTCGCCCGCCTCTACTACCGCGGCAAGCCCAACCGCCATCTCCGCGGCCTGCGTCTCGCTGGGCCGAGCGGCGAGACCGGAGACGAGATCCGGCTCGGCGACCGAACGGTCGGCCGCCTGGGCAGCGTCGCACAATCGCCGGCGCTCGGGACGATCGCCCTCGCGCTCGTGCGCCGTGAGGCCGAGCCGGGCTCAGCGGTCACCGTCGGCGGCGACGAGCTCGCCGCGACGGTGGTCGAGCTGCCGTTTTACGAAGGCGGCTAGCTCCGCCTCGCCGACCGGGTCCTCGCCGACGCGCAGCGCCAGCTGCGGGGTGTCGGGGTGCGAGGCCAGCCAGGTCGAGACGATCCGGACCTCGTCGACCTCGTGGGGCGCGACATGCGCGCCGAGCTCGCCCCGGCGCCCGCTGCGCGCCAGCGCGGCGGCGGTGCGCTGCGGCAGGTCGTCGTCGACCGGCCCGGAGTCGACGAGCCGCCCGCCCGAGAGCCAGAACGCCTCGAGCGCCGGCTCACAGGGATGGCCGACGAGAATGAGGCGCGGCCGCGCGTGGGTGGCCTCGAGCACCCCGCCGAGCCGTTGGAGCACGGTGGCCAGCCGCCCCCGGCGACGCTGCAGCGAGGCCGCGCGCTCGAACTGCTGGCGCGCGGCGGCGGCGCGCATCTGGCCGTCGACGTGATCGAGCAGCGGCTGCCCGGGCGGGTGGGTGCCGATCGTGAACAGCCCGAGCACCTCGTCGAGGCGCCGGCGGTACAGGTTGGGATCGAGGTCGCCGAGGCAGGGCGACAGGCAGCGTCCCATCTGCCCGTAGGCCGAGGGGTGGTCGCGCCGCGGCAGTCGCCGCCCGCAGTGGCGCAGCCCGAACAGCGAGTCGAGCTGCTCGACGAGCTCGAGCGCGAGCCGCCGACCCCGGACCGGCCCGATCGTGACCGCGTGCCCGGCCGCGGGATCGGAGGCGACCTCGAGGATCGGGAACGGAATGTCGAGGCGGCAGCGGATGTAGACGAGGCGGTCGTCGCCGCGGGTCAGCCGCTTGTTGCCGGGCGGGCGCAGCTCCTTGATGAGCCGGTTCTCGAGCACGAGCGCGCCGAGCTCGGAGCGGGTCGTGCGGTAGTCGACGACCGCCGCGTGCGACGTCCAGCCCGACGGCGGCGCCGACGGCGCGAAGTGGGCCCGGGCCCGGCTGCGGATCGACACCGACTTGCCGACGTAGAGCACCCGGCCGCGATCGTCGCGGAAGATGTAGACGCCGGGGTCCCTTGGCAGGGTGGCGAAGTCGGGGTCGGGCGGCGCCTGCCCCGGCGCGGCGGTGCCGCGGCGACCCGGGCGTCCGCGGCCGAGCGCGGCATCGGGCGCGCCCCGGCGGCGGGCCGGCCGGCGCGGGCGCAGGAGGGCGAGCGCCTCGGCGACGGTGCCGGCATGGGCACACAGCCGGGGGAACAGCGCGCACAGCACGCGCGCGCAGGTCTGCGCGTCGGCGAGGGCCCGGTGGGCGAGCGTCACCTCGATGCCGAGCGCGTCGGCGAGCACGCCGAGCCCTCGCCGGCGCTGCAGCGGCAGCAGCGAGCGCGCGAGCGCCGCGGTGCAGATGACCGGCGGATCGGGCCACGCCAGCCCGATGCGGTGAAACGCCTGGCGCAGGACGCGCCGGTCGAAGGGCGCGTTGTGGGCGACCATGACCCGGCCGGCGAGCCGCCGCGCAACCGTCGGCAGCACGTCCTCGAGCCGTGGGGCATCGTCGACCATCGCCTGGGTGATCCCGGTCAGGCGCTGGACTCCGCGGCGCAGCGGCCCGCTGCAGCGACACAACGAGCTCCAGCCGTCGTGCAGCTCGCCGCCGCCGACGAGCACGGCGGCGACCTCGGTCAGCTCGCAGTCCTCGCCGGCGAGGCCGTTGGTCTCGGTGTCGACCACCATGAACTCCGCGGTGGCCACGGGTGCGTCGAGCAGGGGCACGGGATCAGCGGTGATACGCCGTGCCCCGGACGGCGTGCATCGCTGCTTGCAGACATCGGCGCCGATGACCGGGCCGGCGTATAGGATCGCGCCGCTCTACCGTTTCTAAGGAGAAGAGCTTTGACTCCCAGCGCCACCGATCCAGAGCGCCTGCGCGAGCTCGACGAGGACACGCGCGAGGCGTGGAGCACCTACCGCGGCCGGTTGGTCGATCTCACCGGCGACGAGTATGAGCGCGTCGAGGACGAGTCCTGGAGTGAGCTGCAGAGCGAGCTCGCCCGGCTCGAGCGCCGGCGCGAGCAGCTGCGCTCGGTGGTCTGAGCTCGGGCCGCCGAGCCAGTGGTCGACCCGAGCTCTTGACGCGCAAGAGCTACTCCGTCGGTCGCAGCAGCGGCGCGACCCGCTCGAGCGCGACCGGGCACCGGTACGATCGGCGGCCCCGACCCGGAAGGTGATGCTGCCCGTGGCCGTCGACGTCAGTCAGATCGCAACCGTGGAGACCGAACCCGGCGTGCTGCCGCCGACGATGTCGGCATGGGTCATCCGCGCCGAGCGCGAGGGCGAGCCGGTCGACGCCTTCCAGCTCGAGGAGATCGAGGTCCCCGAGCCGGGCGCGTTCGAGGTCATCGTCCGCGTCATGGCCGCCGGGGTGAACTTCAACAACGTGTGGGCGGCGCTCGGCGAGCCCGTCGGCGTCTGGCGCTACGGCGACCATCCGCAGTGGGGCCATCACATCGGCGGCTCGGATGCCTCGGGCGTCGTCTGGAAGGTCGGCGAGGGCGTCACGCGCTGGCGGCCCGGCGACGAGGTGGTCATCCACTGCAACCAGGCCTCCTACGAGGATCCCGAGGTCCACGGCCTCGATCCGCTCGCCGCCCCGAGCCAGCGGATCTGGGGCTATGAGACGACGTGGGGCTCGTTCGCCCAGTTCTGCAAGGTTCAGGCCCAGCAGCTGCTGCGAAAGCCAGCGAGCCTGGCCTGGGAGGAGGCGGCCTCGTACGGTCTGACCTACTTCACCGCCTATCGGATGCTGATCGACCGCTGCGAGCTGCAGGCCGGCCATCGCGTGCTCATCTGGGGCGCCGCCGGCGGCCTCGGCGTGTTCGCCACCCAGCTGTGCGCGCTCACCGGCGCCGACGCGCTCGGCGTCGTCTCCAGCGACGAGAAGGGCGCGCTCGTCGAGCGACTCGGCGCGGTCGGCTACATCAACCGCGGCGACTACGAGGGGATGATGCGCCGCGGTGGCGAGACCGCCGACGAGGAGCTCGTGCGCTTCAAGGAATCGCGGCGCTTCTGCAAGGAGGTCGAGCGCCGCCTCGGCGGCCCGCCCGACATCGTCTTCGAGCACGTCGGCCAGGCGACCTTCCCGACCTCGGTGCTCGTGGTCAAGCCGATGGGCAAGGTCGTCATCTGCGGCGCGACCTCGGGCTATCAGCTCGACTTCGACGTCCGTTACCTGTGGATGCGCCAGAAGCAGATCGTCGGCTCGCACTTCGCCAACGCGTGGGAGGCGACCAAGGCCAACGAGCTGATCGAGGCCTCTAAGATCCGTCCCGTGCTCTGGCAGACGATGGGCTTCGACGGGGTCGCGAAGGCCCACCAGCTGCTGCGCGACAATCAGCACCTCGGCAAGATCGCGATCCTCGTCGGCGCCACCGCGCCCGGCCAGGGGCGCACCGCCGAGGGGCCCGGAGCGATCCACGCACAGGCGGGGGCGTAGGCGATGGCCGACCTCGTCTGGGTCTCCTGGTACGCCACCGTCCTGCGTCAGGACGCGTTCGGCGCGGCGGTCGCCGAGGTCGCCCCGATGGCGCTGCGCTACGGCGCCACCCAATACCAGGTCCACGTCTCCGACGACGACCGCTACAAGATCACGCAGATGACCTGGGTCCCGAGCCGGACCGCCTGGTACCGCTACTGGGATGGCCCGGAGATGATCGAGTTCCGCGCCCGGAACATGGGCCGGTACCAGGTGCCGATCACCTATGGGTGGGTCGACGAGATCGCCGCCGGCGCACTCGGGCCCGCGGTGCCGACCGAGCCGGTCGCGCCCGAGGCGCCGCCGCAGGCGCCGACCAACGGAGCGCCGCAGGACGGGCCGACGCGCCACTACGTGTAGCGGCGAGGTCGCGGGAGCCCGCCACGCGAGGGGGTGCCCGGCCCGGCGGGTGGCGCCCATCCGCTGTCCCCCCGCGGCGGGGTGGCCGCCGATGAGCCCCTCCCGCGCGCCGGGTGGCCACCCGGCGCGCCGGAGCGGGGTGGCAGCCGAAACGTCCTTCCTGGGCGGCTTATTGGCGGCCACCCCTCAGACGACGACGAGGCCCCCGAGACGACGACGACGCCCCCGAGACGACGAAAAGCCCCCGACGACGAGCCCCCCGGGAGGACGACCAGCGCCCCCTTAGCTCACGCGTAACGCCAGGGCGAGCCAGAAGCGCTCGTCGGGGTCGTCGAGCAACTCGCCGAACAGCTCGCGCAGCCGCCCCAGCCGGTAGCGCGCGGTCTGGGGGTGGATGGCCATGCGCTTGGCGACCGCGCCGAGCCGCCCCTGCTCGGCGAGCCATACCCGCAAGGTCTCGCGCAGTCGCTCGCGGGAGCCGGGCGAGAGCTCGCGCAGCGGCGCCAGCCGGTCGGCGGCGAGCTCGGCGGCGAGCCCCGGGTCCGAGCGCAGCAGCAGCTCCCCGGCGTTCTCGCGCGCGGCGATGAGCGTCGGCTCGGGCCCGGCGAGGACGAGCGCCGCCCGCGCGCGGCCCAGGCTGACCCGCGCCTCGGTCCAGTCCACGGTCGTCCCCACCGCGCCCCGGGCGCCGGCGCCGACGACGGCCCGGCGCGTCGCCGCGCGCTGGCCGGGGCCGTCGGGATCGGGCACGAGCGCGCAGGTGAGATCGCCGATCGCCTCGCTGATCGTCCCCGGGGGCAGGCCGGCAATCGCGGCATCGCGGTGGCTCCCGGTGATCGCGAGCGCCGCGAGCGTGCGCGGCAGCGGCCAGCCCGCCTCGGCCGCGGCCGCCTGGACCGCGTCGGGATCGGCCGGCGGCTCGCGGACGAGCATGCGGACGAGGCGGCGCTTGCGCAGCTGCGCCTCGCCGGCCGCCGCCGACTGCTCGAGCGAATGTCCCTCGGCCGACTCGGCGGAGAGAACATCGATGTAGGCGAACAGCGACTCGGCGAGCAGGATGAGCGTGTCGGGCGCCAGACCCGCGGCGACGCCGATCTCCGCGAAGCGCCGCCAGGCGACGCGAGCGCCGATCCGATAGGCGCTCAGCAGCGACTCGAGGCTGCGCCCGGAGCGCATCTCCCCGCGGCCGAGCGCCCGGTAGACGTCGGGACGCGAGACGGCGCCGCCGGCTTGAATCTCGGCGAGGAAGTGGCGCAGCGCCTCGTGGACGCCGGCCCGCAGCCCCTCCCCGAACGGCCCCTCCAGCGGGCGGGAGTAGGCTGGGATGGTGGCCACCGACTCGATCATCTCGCGAGCCACGTCGCCGAGCTCGGGACGCAGGACGTCGGCGATCGAGGCCGGAAGCTCATGCCAGGGCTGATCGGCCACCGCTTATCAATCCGGCATAGATTTCACGCTCACGCTCGTGCCTACGATAGGAGAAAACCGCTCGCGTGCAACGTAAGGTGGTCGTCGTGGAGATGAGCCGCGCACACAGGGTCGTCAACCTCATCGGGGTCCCGATGCCCCTCGTCGGACTCGTCGCCGCCATCGCGCTGCTGTGGAATCGGATGGTCGGTCCGCTCGAGCTGGCGATGCTCGTCGGCCTCTACATCCCCACCGCGCTCGGGGTGACGCTCGGCTACCACCGGATGTTCACCCATCGCGCGTTCGAGTCCTCGCGTCCGTTCCGGGCGGGCGTCGCGATCATGGGCTCGATGGCCGTGCAGGGCTCGGTCATAACCTGGGTCGCCGACCACCGCAAGCACCACGCCTACACCGACGTCGACGGCGACCCCCACTCGCCCCACGGCCACGGCCCGGGGATCGCCGGAGCGATCAAGGGCCTGTGGCACGCCCACGTCGGCTGGCTGTTTCAGACGGTCGGGACCGCCGAGCGCGAGCGCTTCGCCCCCGACCTGATCAAGGACGGAATGCTGCGCGTCGTCGACAAGCTCTTCTTCCTCTGGGTGGTCGCCGGCTTCGTGTTCCCCTTCGTCCTGGGGTGGATCATCGGCGGCGGCCTCGGCACCGCGCTGACCGCGGTGCTGTGGGGCGGCTTCGTCCGGGTGTTCCTGCTGCACCACATCACCTGGTCGATCAACTCGGTCTGCCACTTCTTCGGACGACGGCGCTTCGACGTGCAGGACGAGTCGCGCAACGTGTTCTGGCTGGCGCCGCTGTCGATGGGCGAGGCGTGGCACCACAACCATCACGCGTTCCCGACCTCGGCCTTCCACGGACTGCGCTTCTGGGAGCGGCTGGCCGATCCGACCGGGCTGCTCATCGCGCTGCTGGAGAAGCTCGGCGTGATCTGGAACGTCATCCGCGTCAGTCCCGCCAAGCAGGCCGCCCGGCTGCTGCCCACGGGTGCCGCGGCGTCCCCGCGCAGCGCCGACGGCGCGGCGGCCTGACCCGGCCCTGTCGCTTCCCCGCGAGCTCGCGGAGGTCGTCGGCGAGGGCCACGTCCTGACCGATCCCGAGCTGACCGCCGGCTACGAGCGCGACTGGACGGGACGGTTCGGCGCCCGCGCGGCGCTCGTCGTGCGGCCCGCCGACGGCGGCGAGCTTGCCGAGGTCGTGCGCCGGTGCGCCGCCGCCGGGGTCCCGATCGTGCCCCAGGGAGGCAACACCGGCCTCGTCGGCGGCGGCGTCCCGCGCGGCGGCGAGGCGATCGTCTCGCTGCGCCGCCTCGACGTGATCGGGCCCGTCGACGCGGCGCTCGGGCAGGTGACGGCCGGCGCCGGGGTCACGCTCGCGGCGCTGCAGGAGGCCGCGCGGCGCCACGGCGAGGATCCCACGCTCGATTTCGCCGCGCGCGACTCGTGCACGCTCGGCGGCCTCGTCGCCTGCGACGCCGGCGGCGCGCGGGCGCTGCGCCACGGCACCGCGCGTCCCCACGTCGCCGGGCTCGAGGCGGTCCTCGCCGACGGGAGCGTCGTCTCGCGACTGCAGGGCCTGACCAAGGACAACGCCGGCTACGACCTCCCCGCGCTGCTGATCGGCTCCGAGGGCACGCTGGGCATCATCACCCGCGTCCGCTGGCGCCTGGCGCCCATGGTACCCGCGCGCGCGACCGCGCTCGTCGCGCTGGACTCGGTCGCGGCGGCCGCGCGGCTGCTCGCGAGCCTGCGCGACTCCGCGCCGACGCTCGAGAGCTGCGACTTCTTCGGACCCGAGGGCATGTCGCTCGTGCTCTCCCACCAGCGGCGTCGCTCGCCGTTGCGCACCGACGCGGCCGTCTATCTCGTGCTCGAGTGCGCCGGGCGCCGCGATCCAACCGACGAGCTCGCCGCGGCGCTGGACGCCGCCGGCGCCCACGACGCCGTGCTCGCCGACGACGCGGCCGGCCGCGCCGGGCTGTGGGCGCTGCGCGAGGGCCACGCCGACGCGATCAACGCCGCCGGCATCCCGCACAAGCTCGACGTCGGGGTGCCGCTCTCAGAGCTCGAGCGCTTCCTCGCCGAGGTCCCGCCCACCGCGGCCGCCGCCGGCGCCGAACGGGTGATCGTGTTCGGTCATCTGGGCGACGGCAACGTGCACGTCAACCTCCTCGGCGCGCCCGCCGAGGATCGTCGCGCCGACGACGCGGTGCTCGAGCTGGCGCTGCGCTGCGGCGGGACGATCAGCGCCGAGCACGGAATCGGCGTGGCCAAGGCGGACTGGCTGGCGCGCGCTCGCGGCGACGCCGAGCTGCGGGCGATGCGCGCGGTCAAGCACGCGCTCGACCCCGGCGGGCTGCTCAACCCGGGTGCGGTGCTCGCGCTCGATCAGCCCTCTTCGAGCGGACCCAACGTCAGGCCCGCCGTGTCGAGCTGGATCCAGTAGCTCTCGGCGTCCTCGCGCGGTCCACTCCACACGATCGCGCAGCCCGTGTGGTGGATGCGATCGGCGATCCGATAGCCCTCGGCGAGCGTCACCCCGGGCACGACGCGGGCGAGGGTCTCGGCAACGTGATCGAAGGTGTTGTGGTCGTCGTTGAGCACGACGACCTTCCAGGGACCCCCCAGGCTCCCCCTCGGCACGCCGGCGCGGGGCAGCTCGACGGTCACCGACATGGACCGGACAATACCGACGCCGCCCGGCCGCGGCCAGGCTCAACCTCGCTCGTCGCGCTTGCTCCAGTAGCGCCGCAAGCCCGCGTAGGACTGCTCGAACGGCGCCGCGTGCTGGAGCACGCCGATCATCTCGGTCCCGTCGTGGCGGAGAATCAGCTCCCGGGCGGCGGCCACGTAGGTGTCGCAGTCGACGTAGCGAGCGAGCTGGCCCCAGTCCTCGAGGCGGATCGCGTATTCAGCGAGATGCCCGGAGACGTCGGAGAAGGCGCCGAAGTGGGTGACGACGAGGCGTTGCGGCCGCCAGGCCGCGATCGTCTGCAGCGACTCGTGCCAGGCGTCGACGTCGATGTCCGGCGGCGGCGCCGCGGGCATCGCCAGCGCCCCCTCCCCGATCCGCACCCCCGCGGTGTCCCCGACGAACGCGGTCGTCCCGTGCCGATAGGAGACGTGGTGGGAGGCGTGGCCGGGCGTGTAGGCGACGTCGAAGCTGTCGTCGAGGATCCGCTCGCCGCCCTCGAGCACCTCGAGGTTGCCCTCGGGGACCGGCACCATCTCGCCCCACAGATGGTCCATGTCGTCGCCGTAGAGCCGCTGCGCGGAGCTCATCAGGCGGCTCGGATCGACCATGTGCGGCGCGCCGACCGCGTGCACGTACACGCGCACGTCGGGCCAGCGCTGGACGAGCGATCCGGTGGCCCCGGCGTGATCGAGGTGGATGTGGGTCAGCAGCAGCGCCCGCGGGCGCCAGTCGCCGAGCGCCTGCAGGAGCGTCGGCAGGCACGAGGTCGGCCCCGGGTCGACGAGCACGTCGTCGACCTGCCAGCACGCGATCGCGCGCGCGCGGCCGAGGTGCATGAGGTCGATCTGGCGCACCGGCGAGAGGGCGACGTCAGCGCTCGCGCCGGCGATGCGCGGCCTGCGAGCTCGGCGGGATGACCGCGGCCGAGTCCTCGATGGTCCCGGGCGCGTCGGGTCCGGGCGCCAGCGGCGCGTCGGGCCCGGGAGCCACCGGCGCGTCCTGCGCGCCGGGCGCCACCGGCGCGTCCTGCGCCCCGGCCGCCGTCCTGTCCTCCTCGGGCCGCGGCACCGTCTCGTCCTGCACCTGCGGCACCGTCTCGTCCTCGCGAAGCGGCACCGTCTCGTCCTGCACCAGCGGCACCGTCTCGTCCTGCGCCAGCGGCACCGTCTCATCCTCGCGAAGCGGTGCCGTCTCATCCTCTCCGAGCGGGGGCGTCGCCTCCTCCGCGCGGTCGTAGGGGCCGTCCGCGGCCCCGGCCTCGGTGGGCGTGCCGGCGAGCATCGACTCCTCGGGCGCCGTGGCGGGCAGCTCCTGCGCGCCGGCATCGGCCGCCGCGGCCTGCTCGTCGGTCTCAAAGCGCCGGCCGGCGAGCTCGGCGAGGTCCTTCAGGCGCGTCGAGAGGTCGTCGGCGTCGGCGACGATCCGCTGGCGCTCGAGCCAGATGCGATCGGTCTCGGCGTCGAGCTCGCGCACGCGCTGCTCGGCGGCGCTCGTGACCTGCTCGGCCTCGCGGCGCGCGATCTGCAGCCGGTCCTCGGCCTCGGCGCGCGATTGGGCGGTGATCTGCTCGGCGGTCTCGTGCGCGCGCTGCAGGATTCCCGAGATCTGATCGCCGACGCGCTCGAGCGCGCGGCGGACGGCCGCCTCGGGCGACCGCGTCGCCTGCAGCTCGGACACGAGCTGGCGCGTGTGCTCGACGTAGTCGTCGACCGCGTCCCGGTCGTAGCCGCGCAGGCTCGTGGGGAACTCGGCCTCGACGAGCGCGAGCGGGTCGTCGGGCAGGTGGTTCAGCGGGGCCGTGATCTCCTGCAGGATCGCGTGCTCGGTGGCGGCTGAGCTCTGGTCGGGCATCGTTTGGCTGAGGGATTGTGCCACTTCATCGCGCCCGATCTGGGACGGGCCATGCAATCCTTGCGCGATGAGCGACGCTCCGCCCGCCCGCCTGCCCGAGCGCGACCGGCCGTGGATGATGCGCACCTACGCCGGTCACTCCGACGCCCGGCGCTCCAACGAGCTGTACCGGCGCAACCTCGAGAAGGGCCAGACCGGGCTGTCGGTCGCCTTCGACCTGCCGACCCAGACGGGCTATGACCCCGACGACGAGCTCGCGCGCGGCGAGGTCGGCAAGGTCGGGGTCTCGATCGCGCACATCGGGGACATGCGCACGCTGCTGGATGGCATCCCGCTCGGCGAGATGAACACCTCGATGACGATCAACGCCACCGCGGCGTGGCTGCTGGCGCTCTACATCGTCGCCGCCGAGGGCCAGGGCGTCCCCGAGGCCGAGCTGCAGGGCACCACCCAGAACGACATCCTCAAGGAGTATCTGAGCCGCGGCACCTACGCCTTCCCGCCCGGCCCGAGCATGCGGCTGATCGCCGACACGATCGCCTATGCGGTGGCGCACGTGCCGCGCTGGAACCCGATCAACATCTGCTCCTACCACCTGCAGGAGGCCGGCGCGACGCCGGTGCAGGAGATCGCCTACGCGATGAGCAACGCGATCGCCGTTCTCGATGCCGTCCGCGAGCGGGTCGACGCCGAGCTGATGGCAAGCGTGTTCGGACGGATCTCGTTCTTCGTCAACGCCGGGGTGCGCTTCGTCGAGGAGCACGCGAAGCTGCGCGCGATGGCGCAGCTATGGGACGAGCTCGGCCGCGACCGCTACGAGGTCGCCGACGAGCGCCTGCGTCGCTTTCGCTACGGCGTGCAGGTCAACTCGCTCGGGCTCACCGAGGCCCAGCCGGAGAACAACGTCTACCGGATCGCGCTCGAGGCCCTCGCGGTCACGCTCGGCCGCTCGGCGCGCGCCCGGGCGCTGCAGCTGCCGGCCTGGAACGAGGCGCTCGGACTTCCCCGTCCCTTCGACCAGCAGTGGTCGCTGCGCCTGCAGCAGATCCTCGCCTACGAGACCGACCTACTCGAGTACCCGGACATCTTCGACGGCTCGCTCGTCATGGAGCGCCTCGTCGCCGAGCTCGTCGAGGGGGCGCGGGCCGAGATGGCCCGGGTGGCCGAGCTCGGGGGGGCCGTCGCCGCGGTCGGCGAGATGAAGGCCTCGCTCGTCGAGTCCCACCGCCAGCGCCTGCGCGCGATCGAGAGCGGCGAACTGACCGTCGTCGGCGTGAATCGCTTCCAGAGCTCCGAGCCCTCGCCGCTGACCGCGGACGCCAACGGCGGGATCACGGTCGTCGATCCCGAGCTCGAGGCCGAGCTGCGCGCGGCCGTCGCGGGGTGGCGAACCGAGCGCGATGACGGTCCGGTGAGCGAGGCGCTCGCCCAGCTCGCCACCGCCGCGCGCGACCCCTCCCAGAACATCATGCCGGCCTCGATCGCCGCCGCCCGCGCCGGTGTGACGACCGGCGAGTGGGCGCGGACGCTGCGCGAGGCCTTCGGCTCCTACCGGGCGCCGACCGGCGTCGGCGAGGGCGCGGTCGCCGCCGGCGGGGACCTCGAGGCGCTGCGCGACGAGGTCGAGCGGGTCTCGGACGAGCTCGGGCGGCGGTTGAAGTTCCTCGTCGGCAAGCCGGGACTCGACGGGCACTCCAACGGCGCCGAGCAGATCGCGGTCCGGGCGCGCGACGCCGGGATGGACGTCGTCTACGAGGGCATCCGCCTGACGCCGTCGCAGATCGCGAGCTCGGCGGCGCAGGAGGGGGTCCACGTGATCGGGCTCTCGATCCTCTCGGGGTCGCACGCCGAGCTGATCCCGGCGGTGCTGCGCGCGCTCGCGCAGGCCGGCGTCGCCGACGTCCCAGTCGTCGCCGGCGGCATCATCCCCGAGGCCGACGCCGACGCGCTGCGCGAGCTCGGGGTGGCGGCGGTCTACACGCCCAAGGACTGGGAGCTCAACCGGATGCTCGCCGACATCGTCGCACTCGTCGGGGAGCGCGCCGGCGCCGGCGCCGGCGCCAGCGGCAGTGCCGGAGCCGGCGCCGGCGGCAGCGCCAGTGCCGACGCCGACGCCGGCGGAGCCCCGTAGGGCGCACGTGGATGGCGGGGAGCTCGCCGTGCGGCTGCGGGCGCGCGATCACGGCGCGGCCGCGGCCGTGCTCAACCTCGTCGAGAACCGCACGCCGCCCGCACGCGCCGCAGCGGCCGAGCTGTTGCGCGACCTCTCCCCCGCCGCCCTCGGCGGCGAGCCGGCGGCGCACGTCGTGGGCGTCACCGGCCCGCCGGGCGTCGGCAAGTCCTCGCTGCTGTCGCGCCTGATCGCCGAGTGGCGCAGCCAGGATCGCTCGGTCGCGGTGCTCGCCGTCGATCCGAGCTCGCGTGGCTCGGGGGGTGCTCTGCTCGGCGACCGGGCGCGGATCGAGCACGACCCCGCAGACGAGCGGGTGTTCATCCGCTCCACGGCGTCCGGCGGTAGGCTCGGCGGCGTCGCGCCGGCCACGCGGGCCGCGGCCGCCGCGCTGGCCGCGGCGTTCGACGTCGTGGTCATCGAGACGGTGGGCGTCGGCCAGTCCGAGACCGACGTCGCCGACATCGCCGACACCGTCGCGGTGATCGTCCAGCCGGGCTCGGGCGACGTGCTGCAGTTCCTGAAGGCCGGGATCATGGAGGTCCCCGACGTCCTCGTCGTGACCAAGTCCGATCTCGGCGGGGCGGCCGCCCGGGCGCTCGCCGACGTGCGCTCGGCGCTCGCCTCGCTGCGCGACGGCGACATCCCGGCGCTCGCGGTGTCGTGCCTGGCGCCCCCGACGGGGATCGCGGCGCTGGTCACGGCACTCGACGCCCATCGCGCCGGGATCGACCTCGCCGACCGGCGCATCCGGGGTCGCCGCCGCCAGGCGCTACGGGAGTTCGCCGCCGAGCACGGCGAGCGCGGGGTCCGGGCGCTCGGAGGCCAACGCGCGGTGGAGCGGTGGCTCGACGCGCGCGACCCCGGCCTCGACGTCGCCGCCCTCGTCGACGCGCTGGAACGAGCGGCCGGCGCGTGAGCGGCCGGGCGGCCCAGCGGATCGTGCTCCCGGGCGACCCGCTCGTGCTGGAGGGCACGGCGCTGCGGCCATGGCGCGACACCGACGTCGACGCGCTCGTCGCCGCCTGCCAGGATCCCGAGATCGCCCGCTGGACGCGGATCCCGGTGCCGTACGGGCCGGCGGACGCGCGCGCCTACCTGAGGACGCGCTATGACGCCGCCTTCGCCGGGTTAAGCGCTCCGTTCGCGATCGTCGAGACCGGCGACGGCGCGCTGCTCGGCTCGATCACGCTGCTGCGCGTGAACTGGCGCCACCGGCGCGCGATGATCGGCTACTGGCTCGCCGTCCCGGCCCGCGGCCGCGGGCACGCGACCCGAGCGCTGCGGCTCGCCTCGGGCTGGGGCATGGTGGCGCTCGGGCTCGAGCGGATCGGGCTCCTCGCCGCGGTCGTCAACCGGGGCTCCCAGCAGGTCGCCCTGCGCGCGGGCTTCCGGCGCGAGGCGGTGCTGCGCTCCTACCTCGTGAGCGACGGGCGGCGGCAGGACATGGTCATGTTCGGCCTCCTCTCTGCCTGAGCAGGGATTTCGGTCGCGCGGCGACTGCTTGGGCAGCGCCCAGGCGCCGTTCGCGGCCGCCGGACCGGAGCACCGCATGGGTAGGCTACAGGCATGGAGATGGAGCCCCTGCGCGACGGACACGGGCGCCGGATCGGCGATCTGCGGGTCTCGGTGACCGACCGCTGCAACTTCCGCTGCCAGTACTGCATGCCCGCCGAGGGCCTGCCGTGGCTGGAGCGCGCCGAGATCCTCACCTTCGAGGAGATCGCCCGGCTCGTGGGGCTGTTCGCCGCCATGGGCGTGCGCGACGTGCGCCTGACCGGCGGTGAGCCGCTCGTCCGCCGCGACTTTCCGACGCTCGCCGGGATGCTCGCGAGCCTCGAGGGCGTGCGCGAGCTGTCGGTGACGACGAACGGCTTTCTGCTCAAGCGCGATGCCGAGCGTCTGGTCGCAGCCGGGATCGACCGCTTCAACGTCTCCGTCGACTCGCTGCAACGCGATCGCTTCTACCAGCTCACCCGCCGCGACGCGCTCGCGGCGGTGCTCGAGGGCCTCGAGGTCCTGTCGGCGTTCCCCGAGGCCCATCCGATCAAGATCAACGCGGTGGCGATGCGCGGCTTCACCGAGCAGGAGGTCCTCCCCTTCGCCGCCCTCGCCCGCTCCACCCCCTACGAGGTTCGCTTCATCGAGTTCATGCCGCTCGACGCCGACCGCGCGTGGAGCACCTCCCAGGTGCTGACCGGCGAGGAGATCCGTGCCGCGATCGACGCCGTCCACCCGCTCGAGCCCGAACCCCGCGAGCCCTCCGCGACCGCGCGCGTCTACCGCTTCGCCGACGGCCAGGGCCGGATCGGCTTCATCAACCCCGTCTCCGAGCCCTTCTGCGCCGACTGCAACCGCGTCCGTCTGACCGCCGACGGACGCCTGCGGACCTGCCTGTTCTCGCTGCACGAGACCGACCTGCGCGGCCCGCTGCGCGACGGCGCCGACGACTCAGAGCTCGAGCGGATCATTCGCGACGCGGTGTGGCGCAAGGAGCTCAAGCACCACGTCGGCGAGCCGGGCTTCATCCAGCCGACGCGCAGCATGTCGGCGATCGGCGGCTGATCCGCGGGTCGAGTCCGGCTCATCGGCGGCGAGGCCGCCGGGCCATTACGCTGCGGGCAGATCCCGTCCTACCAGCAGCGATCGGAGCCGATATGAGCACGCCAGCCGCGGGGCCTCCCAACCCGTATGACTTCCTCCCCCAGGTCCCCGCGTTCACCGTCACCAGCACCGACATCTCCGACGGCGTCGCCTTCGGGATGCCGCAGGTCAGCGGGCTCCTCGGCGCCGGCGGCGAGGACGTGTCGCCGCAGCTGAGCTGGGACGGCTTCCCGGCCGACACCGCCAGCTTCGCCGTGACCTGCGTCGATCCGAACGCTCCGACCGGCAGCGGCTTCTGGCACTGGGCGGTGGCCGACATCCCCGCCGGCACGACCGAGCTGGCGAGCGGAGCCGGCGACGAGAACGGAGCCGGTCTGCCCCAGGGAGCGCTGACGCTGCCCAATGACGCCGGGATGCACCGCTACGTCGGCGCCGCGCCGCCCGAGGGCCATGGCGTGCACCACTATTACTTCGTCGTCCACGCGGTCGACGTCGAGAGCCTCGGCATCGATCGCTCGGCGACGCCAGCGTTCCTGGGCTTCAACCTGTTCTCGCACACGCTGGCCCGAGCCTCGATCGTCCCCACCTACGAGCGCTGACCCCGGCTGATCCGGGCGGCGACGGATCCCGTATTCACGGGATCGCAAGGTCTGTTGCGCATAATGGCGGGTCGGGATGCTCCTGCTGCTGCTGTTCGCCCTGATCGCCGGCGCCGGCACCGCGATCACCCCGTGCGTGCTGCCGGTGCTCCCGGCGCTGCTCTCGGCCTCGGCCGCCGGCGGGCGACGGCGGCCGCTGGGGATCGTCCTCGGCCTGGCGATCACCTTCACGATCGCGATCGTCGCCCTCGCCCAGCTCGTCAATGGCGTCGGCCTGTCGAGCGGGGCGGCGCGAACCCTGGCGATCGTCGTCCTCGTGGCCTTCGGAGCCGTCCTGCTCCTGCCGTCGCTGGCCGAGCGCGTCCAGGCGCCCCTGTCGCGCCTGGCCCGCTTCGGGCCGCGGACGAAGGGCACCGGCTTCTGGACGGGGCTCGGCGTCGGCGGTGCGCTCGGGTTCGTCTGCGCGCCGTGCGCGGGGCCGATCCTCGCCGCGGTCACCTCGGTCAGCGCCTCGGGCGGCGCGTCGGGCCGCGTCGTGGCGGTCGCGCTCGCCTATGCGACCGGGCTGAGCGCCGTGATGCTCCTCTACGGCCTCGGCGGCCGCGCGGTGCTGAGCCGCATCCGCCGCTCGGCGTCCGGCCATGTCGTCGAGCGCACGCTCGGGATCGTGCTGCTCGTCACGGCGGTCGTGATGGCGACCAACCTCGACGTGCGCTTCGAGGACGCCCTCGCGCGCAGCACGAGCCTGCCCGGCTTTCTCACCGATCCGACGCGCGGGCTGGAGAGCTCGCACGCCGTGCAGAGCCGCCTCGCCGCGCTGCGCCCCGCGTCGCGCTTCGCCCGCCGCCAGGACACGCAGGCCTCGGCGACGCCCGTGGCCGAGCGCACCGGGGTGGCGATCCCCGGCGTCAGCACGCCGCCGCTGCCCCGCCTGGGCGCGGCGCCGCCGTTCACCGACAACCAGCGCTGGTTCAACACCCCCGGTGACCGGCCGCTGACCCTCGCGGGGCTGCGCGGCCACGTCGTGCTCGTCGACTTCTGGACTTACACGTGCATCAACTGCATCCGCACGCTGCCCTTCCTCGAGGGCCTGTACGCCCACTACCACCGCGACGGCCTCGACATCGTCGGGGTCGAGACCCCCGAGTTCACCTTTGAGCAGGAGGCGAGCAACGTCGCCCAGGCGATCGCGGCCGACGGCCTGCGCTACCCGGTCGTCCAGGACAACCGCTACGGCACCTGGAACGCGTATCAGAACGAGTACTGGCCCGCCGAGTACCTGATCGACTCCGACGGCCAGGTCCGCCACACCCAGTTCGGCGAGGGCGACTACAAGCAGAGCGAGGCGGCGGTCCGCGAGCTGCTCTACGAGGCCGGCGCGCGCCACCTTCCGGCGCCGATGAGCGCGCACGCGATCCTGCCCTCCACGGGCCTGGCCACCGACGAGACCTACGTCGACGACAAGCGCGCGATCGGCTTCGCCCAGCCGCTGCGCGCGGGCACCCACGCCTATGCCGGCGTCGCCCAGCCTCAGCTCAACGAGTTCGCGCTGGGCGGCACCTGGAGGGTGACCGACCAGTCGGCGACGCCCGTCGCGGCGGGCGCGACGATCACCGCGCGCTACCAGGCGGCGCACGTCTACCTCGTGATGACCTCGGCGGGCGAGCTGCCGCGGACCGTGCACGTGCTCCTCGACGGCCGGCCGATCACCGCCGCCGCCGCGGGCGCCGACGTCCACGACGCTCGCGTCACCGTCCGCGGGCAGCGCCTGTACTCGCTCGTCTCGACCCCCGACGACGAGACCGCAACCCTCCAGGTGCAGGTTCCGCCCGGGGTCAGCGCCTACGACTTCACCTTCGGCTAGCGCCCGCCGGGGGCCTCGCCGGGCGTCCTAGAATCAGCGCCCATGGAGGGATCGACCGAGGTCCGCAGCTGGTTGCGCTGCTACCGCTGCTGGTCGCAGAACCTCGAGGTGCAGGTGCATTACGAGGGCATCCACCGCATCGACCCCGAGAGCGGCGAGCGCGGCGAGGTCGTCGACGAGATGCAGGAGGCCGTCGTGCAGTGCCTGGAGTGCATGCACGACCAGCCGCACCTCGGCTTTCAGAACGGACGGGTCGAGCCGATCGAGGACCGCTGGGAGCGGATGATCGCCGGCACGCCCTGGGTGGCCTCGTGCACCGTGACCGTCGAGGCCGACGAGGTCGAGACCTGCTCGGGTCCCGAGGCCGGCGACTCGCTGTCCTACGCGGCGTTCGGCGACCACGGCACCCGCGAGTTCTTCACCCACGTCCGCTTCCACAAGCACGACGAGGACCGGATCGTCGTCCACCTGCTCGTCGAGCTCTACTCGCGCTCGGCCGAGGAGGCCACCGAGGTGCTCGAGGAGGCCTCGCGTGGCCAGCTGTCGATCACCTCGCTCGCCGAGGAGTCGCGTCCGCCGGCCTCCACCGGCGACGAGCCCCACTGAGCCCGCCGGGTCGGCCTCGCGCGGCGTCGCCGGGAGCGCCACGCCCAGGCCTCGGAGATGATCAGCGCCGCCGCGACCGGCACGGTCGCCGGCAGCTCGGAGAGCACGAGGAACAGCAGGTCGAACAGGCCCGCGAGCCCGAGCGTCAGCAGCGCCACCGGCCACTGCCGCCGCGCCTGGCGGGCGAGAACGGCGCCGAGCACGCCGGCGACGAACAGGTCCCCGTAGCCCAGCGACACCGAGCCGAAGGACTCGGATTGCAGCTGGGGCAGCCCCGGGCCGGGCGAGGCGGCGACGAGCACGTCGTTCGGGGCCTGCAGCAGGTCGGAGAGGACGAGCCAGGTGTCGGCGGCCGCCATCGCGATGATCCCGAGCTTCAGCCACCCGGGCGATGCGACCGCGGCGAGCAGCCATCCGAGCGTCACGCAGCTGAGCGCCGCGAGCAGCGTCGCCGCCGCCTCGCCGGCGAGCGTCGTGCGGCTGACCCAGGCGAGCACGAACAGCGGCACCGCGAGCACGGCCAGCCATGGTCGCGCGCCGTGCGCCGCCCAGCCGAGCGCGGCCGCGGCGAGGATCGGCACCGCGATCAGCGCCAGCCAGGTCAGGCCGGTGGCGCTCGCCGACACGTAGCGGATCGCGAAGATAACCCCGATGATCGACGCGATCGGGATCGCCGCCCAGGCCGGACCCGACAGCCGCTGCATCCACGCCGGACGCGGCGGCCGCCGGGGGGCGGCCACGGCCGCGGCCTGGACGACGAGCACCGCCGCGTCGGACGGGATGAACCCCAGCGCCATCGCCCCGAGGGTACGGAGCGTGAGCGAACGCCTCGTCAGACCCGGCGGCTCAGCCGGCGCGCAGCCGCTCCTCGAGCGCGTCGAGCTGGGCGATCAGCTCGGGCGGCAGCTTGTCGCCGAAGCGCTCGAGGTGCTCGCGGAACTGCGGCAGCTGGGCGAGCCAGCCCTCGGTGTCGACCGCCAGCAGCTCGGCCATCGTCTCCGGGCTGACGTCGAGGCCGTCGGTCTCGATCCCGCCCTCGCCGACCGGCGGGAGCAGGCCGATCGGGGTCTGCACCGCCTCGCCCTCGCCGGTGATCCGCCTGAAGATCCAGGCGAGCACGCGCGAGTTCTCACCGAAGCCCGGCCACAGAAAGGCGCCGTCGTCGTCCCTGCGAAACCAGTTGACGTAGAAGATCCGCGGCATCCGGGCGCCCTCGCGCTGGGCCACCGTCAGCCAGTGCGCGAAGTAGTCGCCCATGTGGTAGCCGCAGAACGGCAGCATCGCCATCGGGTCGAAGCGCAGCTTGCCGACCTCCCCCGCCTGAGCGATCGTCGTCTCCGAGGACATGATCGAGCCCATGAACGTGCCGTGCTCCCAGTCGGTGGCCTCGTGCACGAGCGGGATCACGTTCGGGCGCCGACCGCCGAGCATGATCGCCGAGATCGGCACCCCCGCCGGGTCCTCCCACTCGGGAGCCATCGATGGGCAGCGGGCGGCCTGCACGGTGAAGCGCGCGTTGGGGTGCGCGGCCGGCGACTCGGAGTCCGGCGTCCAGTCCTGGCCGCGCCAGTCGATCGCGTGCGCGGGCGGCTCGCCGGTCATCCCCTCCCACCAGACGTCGCCGTCGTCGGTCCTGGCGCAGTTGGTGAACACCGTGTCGCGGCTGACCATGTCGACCGCGTTGGGGTTCGTGCGCGCGCCGGTGCCGGGCGCGACGCCGAAGAAGCCCGACTCGGGGTTGACCGCGTACAGCTGGCCGTCCTCGCCGAACTTCATCCACGCGATGTCGTCGCCGATCGTCTCCACCTTCCAGTCGGGCAGGGTCGGGACGACCATCGCGAGGTTCGTCTTGCCGCACGCGCTCGGGAACGCGCCGGCGATGTAGCGCGCCTCGCCCTCGGGGGAGGTGACCTTGAGGATCAGCATGTGCTCGGCCAGCCAGCCCTCGTCACGGGCCATCACCGAGGCGATCCGCAGCGCGAAGCACTTCTTGCCGAGCAGGGCGTTGCCGCCGTAGCCCGAGCCGAACGACCAGATCTCGCGCGTCTCGGGGTAGTGGACGATGTACTTGTTCTCGCCGTTGCACGGCCACGGCACGTCCTTGGCGCCGTCGAGCAGCGGCGCGCCGACCGAGTGTACGCAGGGCACGAAGTCCCCGTCGGCGCCGAGGACGTCAAGCGCGGGCTGGCCCATCCGGGTCATCACCCGCATCGACAGCGCCACGTAGGCCGAATCGGTCAGCTGCACGCCGATATAGGAGATCGGCGAGCCGAGCGGGCCCATGGAGAACGGCACCACGTACATCGTGCGCCCGCGCATCGAGCCCTCGAACAGGGCGTGCAGCGTCGCGCGCATCTCCTCGGGGTCCCGCCAGTGGTTGTTCGGCCCGGCGTCGACCTCGCGCTGCGCGCAGATGAACGTCCGATCCTCGACCCGGGCGACGTCGGCGGGATCCGACCTGGCCAGCAACGAGCCCGGCCGCCGCGTCTCGGACAGCTTCTCGACCGTACCGGCGTCGATGAGCGTCTGCACGAGCAGTCCCTGCTCCTCTACCGATCCGTCGCACCAGTGAACCTGGTCGGGCTGGGTGAGCGTCGCGATCTCGTCGACCCAGGCCTTCAGCCCGGGGTGCGCGGTCCTCGCCTGGTGCTGCGAAACGGTGTTTGCCATGTAAAGGGCGCTCCTCGCCGAATTGGGAAAATGTGCGAAAAGAGTACCCGTCTCGACGCCGACCGGGGCCGGTCGGCTCGGGTTTTCTCGGGCTCAGCTCGGCCGGCGCGGGACGAGCACGAGGCGCTTGAACTCGGCCACGAGAACCCCCTCCTGATTGAGGACGCGCGTGTGAACGCGCACGGTGCCGCGATCGGGCTTGGAGCGTGACTCCCGGACCTCGAGGACCTCGGTCTCGGCATACAGCGTGTCCCCGTGAAAAACCGGCGCGGGATGACTCAGCTCCTCGGTCGAGAGGTTCGCGATCGCCTTGCCGCTGATGTCCGACACGCTCATGCCGAGCGCGAGCGAGTACACGTACGGGCCGACGACGACGTTGCGGCCCTGCTGCGCCTGGGCGGCGTAGACATCGTTGAGGTGCAGCGGATGGTGATTCATCGTGATCAGGCAGAACAGGTGGTCGTCGGCCTCGGTCACCGTCTTGGCGGGCCAGTGCCGGTAGACCGCTCCCACCTCGAACTCCTCGAGGTAGCGGCCGTAGGGATGCGCCCCCGAGGCCTCACGCTGCGCCTGGTCGGTCTGGACGTCGGGCATGATCGGTCGCTCCTGGGTGTCGGCTGCAGGGAGCCAGAGGATGCCAGCTGTCCCGACGCCCGCTCGCCGCCGACCTCGATGCGATGGCGACCGCGCCCGCGCCCCGGCCGACGAGAAACCAAACTGATCCAGCTAGCGTTCCAGGCCACCGACCCTGGAGGCGAAGCAGTGCGCAACCCCCGCGATTTCGGCAAGGCGCTGGCCATCGGCGCCCCCGACCCGATCCTCGACATCCCGCTTGCGCCGTCGCGGATGATCCACTTCCTGGACTTCTCCAACGAGCGGATGGTGGCCAAGGCGCCCGAGATCGCGCGCGGCGTCGACATCCTGCTCGGGAACCTCGAGGACGCGGTGCCGGTCGACCGCAAGGAGGCCGCGCGGGCGGGCCTGGTGACCGTCGGCCGGGAGATGGACCTCGGCCAGACGCAGCTGTGGACGCGCGTCAACAGCCTCGAGTCGCCGTGGATCCTCGACGACCTGACGACGCTCGTTGCCGAGATCGGCGACAAGCTGTCGGTGATCATGGTCCCGAAGGTCGAGGGGCCCTGGGACATCCACTACGTCGACCGCCTCCTCGCCCAGCTCGAGGCCCGGGCCGGGCTGAGGCGCCCGATCCTCGTCCACGCGCTGCTCGAGACCGGCCTCGGCGTCGTCAACGTCGCGGAGATCGCCGCCGCGAGCCCGCGCATGCAGGGGATGAGCCTCGGGCCCGCGGACCTGGCGGCGAGCCGGCGGATGAAGACGACGCGCGTCGGCGGCGGGCACCCCGGCTATCGCACGATCTCCGACCCCGATCCCGACGACGCCGCCGCCCCGCGGGCGACCGCGCAGCAGGACCCGTGGCACTACACGCTCGCGCGCATGGTCGACGCGTGCACCTCGGTCGGGATCCTTCCCTTCTACGGGCCGTTCGGCGACATCAAGGACGTGGTGGGCTGCGAGAGCCAGTTCCGCGCCGCGTTCCTGCTCGGCTGCGTCGGGGCGTGGTCGCTGCACCCGGTGCAGATCGAGATCGCCAAGCGCGTGTTCAGCCCCGATCCCGACGACGTGCGCTTCGCCCGCAAGGTGATCGAGGCGATCCCCGACGGCCGGGGGGTGCACATGATCGACGGCAAGATGCAGGACGACGCAACCTACAAGCAGGCGCAGGTGATGGTGCAGCTGGCCGAGATGCTCGCCCGGCGCGACCCCGAGCTCGCCCAGGCCTACGACATGGCGCCGGCCGCCGCCTGATGGGCCCGGCCGTGCCGCTCACCCGCCGGCGCTCGGTGCTGTACATGCCGGGGGCCAACGAGCGGGCGCTCGCCAAGGCGCGGGACCTGCCCGCCGACGCGCTCATCCTCGACCTCGAGGACGCGGTCGCGCCCGCGGCCAAGCGCCAAGCCCGCGAGCGGGTGTGCGCCGCCGTCGCCTCCGGGGCCTACGGCACGCGCGAGGTGGCGATCCGCGTCAACGCGATCGGCACCGAGTGGCACGACGATGACGTGCGCGGCGCGGCGGCGGCCGGCCCCGACGGGATCCTCGTCCCCAAGGTCGCCTCCGCGCAGGACGTGCGCGACACCGAGCGCGCGCTGGAGCACGCGGACGCGCCCGAGCGCACGCGCATCTGGGCGATGCTCGAGACCCCCGCGGCGGTCGTCCACGCCGCCGAGATCGCCGCCGCGAGCCCGCGGCTGGCGGTGCTCGTCATGGGCACCAACGACCTCGCCTCCGAGCTGTTCGCCGAGCTGACCCCCGGACGCGCGCCGCTGCTGGGCAGCCTGTCGACGTGCATCGTCGCCGCCCGGTCGGCCGGCGCGGCGATCATCGACGGCGTCTACAACGACCTGCGCGACCTTGCGGGCTTCGAGGCCGAGTGCCGCCAGGGCCGCGAGCTCGGCTTCGACGGCAAGACGCTGATCCATCCGGTCCAGCTCGAGCCGTGCAACCGCGTCTTTACGCCGAGCGAGACCGAGGTGGCCCACGCCCGGCGGGTCGTCCAGGCGTTCGCGCAGGCCGCGCGGGCGGGCGCGGGGGTGGCGACGCTCGACGGCCGGCTGATCGAGAACCTCCACGTCCGCAACGCTGAGCGGGCGCTGGCACTGGCGGGGCACCCGACGACGACGGCGTAGGCTTCGCGGCCGCGATGGCGAACACGGACTGTCATGCGGATCTCTGCCAAGGCTGACTACGCCGTGCGCGCCCTGGCCGAGCTGGCGGCCGCGGATGAGCCGGACGACCCGGGCGCCGCCCAATCCGGCGAGGCCGGACGCCGAGCGGGCGGCAAGCCCGGGAAGCCCGTCAAGGCCGAGCGGATCGCGACCGCGCAGGGAATCCCGCTGAACTTCCTCGAGAACATCCTCGGCGAGCTGCGCCACGCGGGGCTCGTCCGCAGCCACCGCGGGGCCGAGGGCGGCTTCCGGCTCGCCCGCCCGGCCACCGAGGTCACCGTCGCCGACGTCATCCGCGCCGTCGAGGGGCCGCTGGCCAGCGTGCGCGGAGGGCCGCCCGAGGACGCCAACTACGACGGCGCCGCGCAGGTGCTGCCCCAGGTGTGGATCGCCGTACGCGTGAACCTGCGCCGGGTGATGGAGCGGGTGACGATCGCCGACGTCGCCGAGGGCAAGCTGCCGGCCTCCGTGCTCAGGCTGACCGAGGACCCGGGGGCCTGGGTCACCCGCTGAGCGCCGGCGCTCGGCGGCGCCGACTAGATGAGTGATTCCGAATTGGACGCTGCCGTAATGGCTGCGCGAGGGAACATAAACAGGCCGTCGAAGGTCGGCGTTGCTCTAGCAACGTCGACCACGGAGGTGGCCTCGTGCTCGCCGACCTCGACGACCTTCTCATCGCACTT
>JAFAYV010000093.1 GCA_019240115.1 Solirubrobacterales bacterium
AGCGCGAGCAACGCCGCGTCGTCGGCTGGCGAGACCGCCGGGGTGTCGAGCTCGCGGACCGTCTGGGCGGCGTGGACGCAGCAGTAGTCGAACTCGATCCCCTGGCCGATCCGGTTGGGCCCCGAGCCGAGGATGACGATGGCCGAGCGATCCGAGCGCCGGATCTCGTGCGCGGGGCCGCGCGGCCCCGCGCGCTCCCAGCCGGAGTAGTAGTACGGCGTCTGCGCGGCGAACTCGGCGGCGCAGGTGTCGACGGACTTGTAGGTCCGCTCGCCGGTGAACGGGTATCCGTCCCGCCCGGCGCCGGGGCTCCCGGCGGCGACGAGCGCGGCCAGCTCGTGCAGGAACCAGGGGTCGATGCTCGTCGCCCGGCGCAGGTCCCCGATCGCGATCCCGCGGCGCAGCGCCTCGAGCAGGTGGTCGTAGCGCTCGGCGCCGGGCACCTCGAGGAGCGCGAGCAACGCCGCGTCGTCGGCTGGCGAGACCGCCGGGGTGTCGAGCTCGCGGGAGCGCAGCGCCTTGGCGAACGCCTGCTGGAAGGTCCGGCCGATCGCCATCGCCTCCCCCACCGACTTCATGTGGGTCGTCAGGTCGGGCTCGGCGCCGGGGAACTTCTCGAACGCGAACCGGGGCCACTTGACGACGCAGTAGTCGATCGCGGGCTCGAAGCTCGCGGGCGTCGCCCGGGTGATGTCGTTGGGGATCTCCTGCAGCGTGTAGCCGACCGCGAGCCGGGCGGCGATCTTGGCGATCGGGAACCCGGTCGCCTTGCTCGCCAGCGCGCTCGAGCGCGACACGCGCGGGTTCATCTCGATGACGACGATCTCGTCGGTGGCCGGGTTGACCGCGAACTGGACGTTGGAGCCACCGGTCTGCACCCCCACGGCGCGGATGACCGCGATCGCCTGGTCGCGCAGCGCCTGGTACTGCCGGTCGGTCAGCGTCTGCTGGGGAGCGACGCAGACGCTGTCGCCGGTGTGCACGCCCATCGGATCGAGGTTCTCGATCGAGCAGACGATCACGACGTTGTCGGTGTGGTCGCGCATCACCTCGAGCTCGAACTCGCCCCAGCCGAGCACCGACTCCTCGAGCAGGACCTGGCCGATCGGCGAGGCGCTCAGCCCCGCCTGAACGATCCGCTCGAGCTCGGCCTCGGCGCGCACCACGCCGCCGCCCGTGCCCCCGAGCGTGAAGGCGGGGCGCACGATGAACGGCAGGCCGAGCTCGGACAGCGCGGCGTGGGCATCGCGCAGGCTCGAGGCGATCACCGACCGCGGCACCCGCAGACCCGCCGAGGTCATCGTCTCGCGGAAGCGCTCGCGGTCCTCGGCGCGGTCGATCGCCTCGTGGTCGGCGCCGATCAGCTCGACGCCGTAGCGCGCGAGCACCCCCGTCTCGTGCAGCTCCTTGGCGAGGTTCAGCGCCGTCTGGCCCCCGAGCGTCGGCAGCAGCGCGTCGGGCCGCTCGCGCTCGATCACCTGGGTCACCGGTCCGAGCGCCAGCGGCTCGACGTAGGTCACCGAGGCGACCTCGGGGTCGGTCATGATCGTCGCCGGGTTGGAGTTGACGAGCACCACCTCGTAGCCCTCGGCCTCGAGCACCCGGCACGCCTGCGTGCCCGAGTAGTCGAACTCGGCCGCCTGGCCGATGACGATCGGCCCCGAGCCGAGCAGCAGGATCTTGCGGATGTCGTCGCGGCGGGGCATACCTACGCGGCCGTCGCGCTCGCGGTGATCTCGGCCACGAAGCGGTCGAACAGGTAGCGGGCGTCGTGCGGCCCCGGTCCGCCCTCGGGGTGGTACTGGACGGTGGCGCCGGGAACGTCGCGCAGCGTCAGCCCCTCGACGGTGCGGTCGTAGAGGTTGATGTGGGTCAGCTCGGCGACGCCGACGTCGGTCTGCCAGCGCACCGGCTCATCCGCGGGGATCGTGCGCGCCCCCCCGGGCCCGAGCACCGCGAAGCCGTGGTTCTGGCTCGTGATCTCGGTGCGGCCCGTGGTCAGGTCCTTGACCGGATGGTTGGCGCCATGGTGGCCGAAGGGCAGCTTGTAGGTCTGAAGGCCCACCGCCTGGCAGAGCAGCTGATGGCCGAGGCAGATCCCGTACACCGGCAGCCGGCCGACGAGCTGGCGCACGGTGTCGACGATCGCGCCGAGCGCGCCGGGATCGCCGGGCCCGTTGGCCAGGAAGATCGCGTCGGGATCCGCGGCGGTCAGCTGCGCGGGTGCGTGGCCGCAGGGATGCAGCTCGACCGTCGCCCCCCGGGCGCGCAGGTTCTCGACGATCGAGCGCTTGACCCCGGTGTCGATGATCGCGATCCGCGGGCCGGCGGTCCCGCCGGTCGGCGCCAGCACGAGCGTCCGCTCCCGGGTCACCGTGGCGGCGAGGTCGCGCCCGGTCATCTCGGGCTCGGCGTCGATCAGCGCTCGCGCCCGCGACTCGGGCGTCGCCGCCGGAAACAGGCCGCCGCGCATCGCCCCGCGGTCGCGCAGATGGCGGACGAGCGCACGCGTGTCCAGATCGGTGGCCGCCGGCACGCCGGCGCCGGCGAGCCAGCTCAGCCATCCCTGTTCGGCGCCGGGCGCGTCGTCGCGATCGACGGCGGCGCGCATGATCGCCGCGCGGGCGTGGATCCGGTCGGACTCCATCGCCTGCGGGCTGACGCCGTAGTTGCCGATCTGCGGGTAGGTGAACACGATCAGCTGGCCGGCGAAGCTCGGGTCGGTCATCGCCTCCTGGTAGCCGGTCATCGAGGTCGTGAACACGAGCTCGCCGACCGCGGCGGCATCGGCGGCGCAGGCGAGACCGTCGAACCGGGTGCCGTCGGCCAGCAGCACGTAGGCGGACGGCGAGCTCATCGGCGCCCCGTCGCGGCGGCCTGCGGCGCGGGGACCGGCCGGCGATGGACGACCGCGCCCCGCGCGACGGTCAGCAGCACCCGCCCGCTCAGCGTCCGGCCCGCGAAGGCGCAGTTCGAGGACCGGCTGACGTAGCCGTCGCCCCCGACCTCCCAGCGCGCCTCGAGGTCGACGAGGCACAGGTCGGCGGGCTCGCCGGGCGCGATCCGCGGCGTGAACAGCCCGTACAGCCCCCCGCCGGCGGTCATCCGCTCGACGAGCGTCCCCAGCGCGAGCTCCCCCGTCCGCACGAGGTCGGTGTACAGCGCCGCGAACGCCGTCTCCAGCCCCGTCGTGCCCATCGGCGCCTGCTCGAAGGGCACCTCCTTCTCGTGCGGGGCGTGCGGCGCGTGGTCGGTGGCCACGCAGGCGATCGTTCCGTCGCGCAGCGCCTCGACGAGCGTGCGGCGATCGGCCTCGGCGCGCAACGGGGGGTTCATCTTGAAGCGACTGTCGAGCGAGCGGACCGCATCGTCGGTCAGGCAGAGGTGGTGGGGCGAGGCCTCGCCGCTGACCCGCGCGCCGTCCTGGGCGGCGGCGCGCAGTGCCCGCACCGACTCGGCGCAGGAGAGATGCTGAAAATGCACGCGCGCGTCCTCGTAGCGAGCCAGGGCGGCGTCGCGGGCGACCATCGTCGACTCCGAGACCGAGGGGATCCCGGTCATCCCGAGCCGCGCCGAGACCGCGCCCTCGTGCATGACCCCGTCGCCCGACAGCTCCGGGTCCTCCTCGTGCAGGGCGACGATCCCGCCGCACAGCCGCTGGTAGCGCAGCGCCTTGCGCAGCATCCCCGCCGAGACGATGGGCTTGCCGTCGTCGGTGAAGCCGATCGCGCCGGCGTCGCGCAGCTCGGCCATCTCGGTCAGCTCCTCGCCGCGCAGCCCGAGCGTGATCGCGGCCAGGAAGCCGACCGGGACCCGGGCCCGCTGCCGGGCCTCGGCGACGAGCGAACCGAGCACCGCGGCGCAGTCGACCGGCGGCGCCGTGTTCGGCATCGCCACGACCGCGCAGAACCCGCCGGCCGCCGCGGCCGCGGTGCCGGTCGCGATGTCCTCCTTGTATTCCTGGCCGGGGGTCCGCAGATGCACGTGGGGGTCGACGAAGGCCGGAAACAGATGCCGACCGGCGGCGTCGAGCGTCTCGCCATCCGGCGGCTCGTCGAGCGTCCCGGGATCGCCGAGCTCCGCGATCGCGCCGTCGCGGACGAGCACGTCGCGGGGACCGTCGAGCCCCTCGCGGGGGTCGACGAGGTGGGCGCCGCGGACGAGCAGCTCGGCCGCGGGCGCCGGCGCGGCGAACAGCCGCTCGCCATGGCTCGCGGCCGTCACGGCGCCGCCGGGCTCGGCGAGCCGACGAGCAGCTCGTAGAGGACCGCCATCCGCACCGCGACCCCGGCCTTGACCTGCTCGCCGATGAGGGCCTGCGGAGAGTCGATCGTCGCCGCCGAGAGCTCCACCCCGCGGTTGACCGGCCCCGGGTGCATGACGAGCTGCCCCGGCGCGAGGCGGCGATCGTTGATCTGATAGCGGGCGACGTACTCGCGCAGCGAGGGCACGAAGGACTCGGTCATCCGCTCGTGCTGCATTCGCAGCACGTACACGACGTCGGCCTGCTCGAGGCGCTCGAGCGTTGGGGTGGCGGCGCACCCGAGCGCCTCGATGTCGCGCGGGATGAGCGTCGGCGGCCCGGCGACCGTCACCCGGGCGCCCATCCGCGTGAAGGCGAGGATGTTCGAGCGCGCGACCCGGGAGTGGGTCACGTCGCCGACGATCCAGATCTCGACCCCGTCGAGCGATCCGAGCCGCCGGCGCAGGGTGAAGACGTCGAGCAGCGCCTGGGTCGGATGCTCGTGCTTGCCGTCGCCGGCGTTGACGACCGCGGCGTCGGTCCAGCCGGCGACGAGCTGCGCGGCCCCGGCGTGCGGCGAGCGGATGACGATCGCCGCCGGGTCGTAGGCCGACAGCGTCTGCACGGTGTCCTTCAGCGACTCGCCCTTGTCGACGCTGGAGCCGGCCGAGCGGATGTTGACGAGGTCGGCGGAGAGGCGCTTGGCGGCGAGCTCGAAGCTCGAGCTCGTCCGGGTCGAGGCCTCGTAGAAGAGGTTGACGATCGTCCGCCCGCGGAGCGCCGGGACCTTCTTGATCTCGCGGCCGGCGACCTCGGCGAAGGACTCGGCGCGATCGAGGATTCGCTCGATGTCGGCGCGGGTGAGGTCGTCGATCGAGATGAGATGGCGCTGGGAGGCGCCGGCCGGGGTCGTCCCCGGGGGGTCGCCGGCGGCGCTGGTGGGGCGCGTGGCGCTGGTGGCGGTGATCGCGGAGCTCATGCGGCGGCTCCGATCCCGGGCCTCGCCGCGGGCCCGATCGTGACCTCGTCGACGCCGTCGACCTCCCGCACGCGGACGTTGACCCGCTGCTCCTGCGAGGTCGGGATGTTCTTGCCGACGTAGTCGGGGCGGATCGGGAGCTCGCGGTGGCCGCGGTCGACGATGACCGCGAGCTGCACCCGGGCCGGGCGCCCGTAGTCGAAGACGACGTCGATCGCGGCCCGGACGGTGCGTCCCGTGTAGAGGACGTCGTCGACGATGACGATCGTGCGACGGTCGACCGGGAAGTCCAGCTCGGTCGCGTGCACGACGGGACCGCCCCCGCGCGTGCTCAGGTCGTCGCGGTAGAAGGCGATGTCGACCGAGCCGAGCGGCACCGCCGACTCGAGCAGCTCGCTGGTCAGGGCGTGCAGCCGGCGCGCGAGGTGGGCGCCGCGGCGGTGGATGCCGACGAGCGCGACGTCGCCGTCGGGGTTCTTCTCCACGATCTCGTGGGCGATCCGCACGAGCGTGCGGCGCAGATCATCGTGACCGAGGACGGTCGTCGGTTCCAACATCGCTCCTTCCTGGCCTCGCGGGACCGGGTTAAAGGGGCCGGGCGAACTGTGTCGCGAGCGTAGCAACGCATCCGGCGACCGCCGCTGACGTTGCGTCGTCCCCGGCTGCGCTAGTGCCCCCGTCGGCAAGTCGTGCGGCACCGAGAGCGCTTACTGGCGGATGCCGGGCGAGGACGCAGAAGTCGACGTGTAGCAGCGCTACACGAGACTTCGAGGACAGCCGGACGACGCGAGCGCGGCCCGTCAGGCGAGGCCGGATGCCGAGCGGGCCGCAGGCTCGCGCCGGTGCCGCCAGGGAGTGCTCGAATGCCGCAGGACTTGCCGACGGGGGCACTAGGTCGGCTCCCAGCGCAGGAGGCTGGGCGGCCCGCGCTCGGCGAACGGGATCTCGATCGTGTCGAAGTCCCGCGGGATGACCGTCGGCTCGAACACCGCGCGCGCCTCATCGCGCAGCAGCCCGAACGGGTGGCGCGTGGAGACGTGGGTGAGCGCGAGCATCCTGACCTCCGCGGCGCGGGCGACCTCCGCGGCCTGGCGCGCGGTGGAGTGGCCGTTGTCGGCGGCACGGGCGCGCTCCTCCTCGGCGAATGTCGCTTCGTGGACGAGCACGTCGGCGCCGTGCGCGGCGATCTGCAGTGTCTCGGATGGCCGGGTGTCGCCGGAGAGCACGAGCTTGCGTCCGGGCCGGCGCGGGCCCATGACATCGGCGGGCGTGACTCCCCGAACCGTCTCGCCGCGCTGCACGCGACCGAACTCGGGGCCGGGGGCAAGGCCCATGGCGACCGCCGCCCCGGGGTCAAACGCGCCGGGTCGCTCGTCCTCGAACAGCACGTAGCCGAACGCCGGACCGCGATGCGACACCGTCACCGGCGCGATCCGATAGCCGTCGCGCTCCAGCACGTCGCCGCTCGCCAGCTCGGCGATCGTCAGCTCGAACCCGACCCGGCCGGCCATCGCCATCACGAGCGTGAGCAGCCGCCGCAGCCCGGCCGGGCCGTAGATCGTCAGCGGCCGCTCACGCCCGCGCAGGTCGAAGGTCTTCAGCATTCCGGGCAGTCCGAGCCAGTGGTCGGCGTGGAAGTGGGTGAGGAGGATCTCGGTCAGATCGGTGAGCCCGACCGAGGCGACGAGCTGGCGCTGCGTCCCCTCGCCGCAGTCGAACAGGATCTGATCGCCGCCGCGGCGTACGAGGATCGCCGGCAGGCCCCGCCGGCTCGTGGGCACCGAGCCGGCGGTGCCGGCGAAGAAGACCGAGAGCTCCATCGCGCAGCGGAGTCTGCCATCGCAGCGGACGGCCTCAATCGAGAGCGATCAGCTCGAACGCCAGCGCGCCGTCCCGCGCGCGCGCCAGACCCATCGTGTGATGCGCCGCGCGCCGTCGCTCGGTCGGGCTGCCGGGGTTGAAGATCTGAAACCCGTCGTGGGCGCGCTCGTGCAGCGGCAGGTGCGAGTGGCCGAAGACGACCGCGTCGACCTCCGGGAACCGGCGGCGCAGGCGCTCCAGCCGCCCCCGTGCGGGTCCCGCATCATGGACGATCGCCAGCCGCGCGCCGTCGGCGTTCACGGTCGCGCTCCCCGGGAGCGCCGCGGTCGTCGCGGCGTCATCGACGTTGCCGTGGACCGCGACCACCCGCGGGCCGAGGGCGCTCAGCTCCCGCAGCGTCGTCAGCGTGCTCAGGTCGCCGGCATGGACGATGAGGTCGGCCTGCCGGCACCGGCGCAGGCATTGATCGGGCAGGCGCCGCGTCCCCCTCGGCAGGTGGGTGTCGGCGATGATCGCGATCTCCACGGTAAGCTCCTTCCCGATCTCGAGCGCCCGTAGCTCAGGGGATAGAGCGTCCGCCTCCGGAGCGGAAGGTCGCAGGTTCAAATCCTGCCGGGCGTGCTCGGTCCCGGTCTCGCGGCAGACGCGGTGCCGCGGGCTGGACCCGCGGACGCACAGGCCCGATCATCTCGAGCGATGCCAGCACCCCCTCCGGCCAGGGATCCGTCGTTGCACGAGCTGATCGCCCGTGAGTTCGGGGGCCGGGTCCGCGGCGTGCTCAACGCGCCGAGCGTCGGCGTGCCGCCCGCGTGCGCGCTGCGCGCGCTCCGGGCCGCGACCGAGCGCTGGGCGGCCGGAGCCGCGCAGCCGGCCGACTACGACGCCGACGTCGAACGGACGCGGGCGAGCTTCGCGCGGATCTGCCGCGTGCCCACGACCGCGGTCAGCCTCGGGGCCCAGGTCTCCTACTTCGTCGGGCTCGTCGCGAGCTCGCTTGCCCCCGGCGCTGAGGTTGTGGCCTACGAGCGCGACTTCGCTTCGGTCCTATTCCCGTTCCTGGCCCGCGGCGACCTGAGGGTGAAGATGCTCGACGACGTCGACGCCCTGCCCGACGCGATCACGCCCCGGACGGCGCTCGTCGCCGTCAGCGCGGTACAGTCCGCCGACGGCCGCACGGCCCCGCTGCAGGAGATCCGTCGGGCGGCGCGCGCGTCGGGGACGATGACCCTCGTCGACACCACCCAGGCGGCGGGCTGGTTGCCGCTCGACGCGGGCGGGTTCGACGTCACCGTCTGCGCCGCCTACAAGTGGCTTCTGTGCCCGCGGGGCGTCGCCGCGATGACGATCGCGCCGGAGCGCATCGACTGGCTGCGGCCGCTCGCCGCCGGCTGGTATGCGGGCGAGAACCCGTGGACCTCGGTCTACGGACCGCGGATGGAGCTCGCGAGCGACGCGCGCCGGTTCGACGTCTCCCCCGCCTGGATGTCGTTCACCGGCGCGGCCCCCGCGCTCGAGCTGATCGAACGGCTCGGCGTCGAGCGGATCCACGCGCGCGTCCTCGCCCTGGCCAACGGGGTCAGAGACCGGCTCGGGCAGGCACCGGACGCGTCGCCGATCCTCTCGCTCCCGGCCCCGGGGGCGGCCGAGCGCCTCGCCGCCGCGGGGATCTCCTGCGCCGTGCGCGCCGGCCGTGCTCGCGTCGGGTTGCACTTCTACAACGACGAGGAGGATTCCGACCGGCTCGTGTCCGCGGTCCTGGCGCCGTCGCTCAGCGGGCAATGACCGCGAGCCTGCGCCGAGCGCCAGGCACGCCGCAGCGAGGTCTGACCGAGGCCGGCGCACGATGCCCGGCCGGTCGATGACGCGCTGCCGGACGGCGGCGGCGTCAGCGCCCGCCACCGAGACGTTCGATCACCGTGCCGCCGCATCCCGGAGGGATGATCCCGCCCTCGAGGGGTGGTCGCCCAGTGAGTGCGGATGACCGCGGGCGCGCTCACCGGGATCGAATGGGGACCCGCCGGAGCGATCACCCCCTGGACCGGTCTGGAACGTCAGCGGGAGGGCCAGCAGGGTGAGCATGTTGGCCGCCATCCCCGGGACGGGAGGGGTGACGCGACATCCGGCGGCGGCGCCGCCGCCGTGAGTCGTACAACCCCCGTTTTCCGGGGGTCAGACGACATCGGCCGGCAAGCAGACCCATCAGAGTCGCGGCGCCCCCACCGAGGTGCAAGGGCCCTCCCGAGTCGCGGCGCCCCCACCGAGGTGCGGGGCCCTTCAGAGTCGCGGCGCCCCCACCGAGGTGCGGGGGCGGCCCTCCCTCGGAGCGGCAGACGCGCTCCGGCGATTCGCGCGCCTGGAGCGGATGGCCGCCAACCCTGGCCGCGGGCGCCCAGCGGGAGCGGATGAAGGTCCGCAGGGACGACCCTTCCCGGGACCGTCTGCCCGTTCCGGAAGCGGCGAGACGCGCGCGGCACACCACTGTCCCGCGGAGACCGGGCGCGGCGCCGCGGCGGCTCAGATCGGGCGCGGGTCGGGGCTCGGCGGCTCGGGCGGCCCGGGCTCGGGCCCGGGACTCGGGGGCGCCGGGTCGGGGCCTGGGCTCGGCGGCCCGGGCTCGGGCCCGGGACTCGGGGGCGCGGGGTCGGGGCCGGGGCTCGGCGGCGCGGGGTCGGGGGTCGGGCTCGGCGGCGCGGGCGCCGGGGTCGGATCGCCGGGTCCGGGCAGCACGTCGGCGCAGCACATGCCGGAGGGCTACCCGGTTAGCTCGCTCCCGCCACGGGTATGTCGCCCCCGATGAAGCTGCTCGTCCTCACCAGCGAGCCGATCACCGCCGACCAGCTGCGCGACGTGCTGCCCGACGGGACCGAGCCGCAGGACGCCGAGGTCATGGTCGTCGCGCCGGCGCTGCACAAGAACGCGCTGCGCTTCTGGGTCTCCGACGCCGACGACGCGATCGAGCGCGCCGACGAGGTCCGGCGCCAGAGTGTCGAGCAGCTCGGCGACGAGGGCGTCTCCGCGGCGGCGGACACTGGCGAGAGCGACCCCGAGGACGCCGTCGAGGACGCGCTCAAGACGTTCGCCGCCGACCACATCGTCGTCTTCACCCACGCCGCGTCCGAGCAGCGCTATCGCGAGGACGTCGACTCCGGCGAGCTGCGTGAGCGCTTCGGCATCCCGGTCACCATGGCGCGGCTGCCCGCGAGCTAGTCGCCCTGGCGAGCGAGCCGGCTCGCGAGCGACGCGGCGTTGGCCGGCGCGAAGCCGCTCCAGTCGTTGTTGAAGTAGGCGTACACCGTGTCGCGGCGCCGCCACTGGGCGATGCGCCGCGCCCACGTCTCAAGCTCTGTCGCCGAGTAGTTGCCGTCCCGCCCGCGCGCACCATAGTGAAAGCGCACGAAGCGCCAGCTCGCGGTCGCCGCATGGGTCTGGAACGGTCGCTGGGGATGGTCGCCGATCGTGAGCGCGACGTCGTGCGCTCGCAGCGCCCGCATCACCGCGGGCGCGAACCAACTCGGATCGCGGAACTCGATCGTGTGTCGCCCCGCGGGAAGCGCGTGCAGCCAGGCGTGCAGGCGCGCGTCGTCGCGGCGGAAGGTGGCCGGCAGCTGCCACAGCACCGGCCCGAGCCGTCCCGCCTCGATCAGCGGTTCGATCCGCTCGAAGAACCGTCCGACGCCCCGGTCGAGGTCGGTGAGCCGGCGGATGTGGGTCAGATAGCGGCTCGCCTTGACCGCGAAGAGGAACTCCACCGGCGTCTGCCTGACCCACTCGGCGACCGCGTCGCGACGGGGGAGGCGGTAGAAGGTCGTATTGACCTCGACGGTGTCGAACTGCTCGGCGTAGCACTCCAGCCAGCGCCGCCGCGCAAGCCGCTGCGGATACAGGCGGCCGCGCCAGTCGTCGTAGTTCCAGCCCGAGCAGCCGATGCGTGTCTCGGTCATCGTCGGGGTAGTCAAGCGCGATCAGCCTCTTCGACGAGCAACCGTTCGCGCCCGTCCCGGATCACCCGAGCCTGAGCTCGCTGCGCGAGGCCCTGCCCGAGTGCCACGCCTGCGAGCTCTGGGAGCACGCCACCCAGCCGGTCATGGGCGAAGGACGGAAGGCCTCGCGCCTGATGCTCGTCGGCGAGGCGCCCGGAGACCAGGAGGACATCGAGGGCGCGCCGTTCGTCGGACCGGCAGGCCGGCTGCTCGACGAGGCGCTGCAGCGCGCGGCCATCGACCGCCGCGACGCCTATGTCACCAACGTCGTCAAGCACTTCCGCTACCGGGCCCGCGGCAAGCGCCGGATCCACCAGACCCCTGAGCGCATTCACGTCGCCGCGTGCCGGCCATGGTTCGACGCCGAGCTGAAGGTCGTGGCGCCCGAGGCGCTCGTCTGCCTCGGCGCCACCGCCGGTCAGGCGCTGCTCGGCTCCCACGTGCGCGTCGGGCGCGACCGGGGGCGGGAGATGGACTCCGACCTGGCGCCGCTCGTCTCGCTGACCGCGCACCCCTCCTCGATCCTCCGCGCCGATGCGGCGGAGCGAGACGCCGCCATGGAGCAGTTCGTCGCCGATCTGTCGCGCGTCGGCGCCTGGATGGATCGCCGCCGCTCGGCCGCCGCGGATTAGAATCCCCGCACGGCGCTCCCTGGCCTTCCGCACGCGAGCCGATCACGGCTACAGGCACGATGATCCCTTCCCCCGGGCAGCTGGGCGCGCTGAGCGTCGATGAGCTGTTCCGGCGCCACCGCGCCGAGCGCGACCCCGCCCTCGTCGAGGAGCTCGTGCTGCGCTTCGAGCCGCTGACTCGCAGCGTCGCGCGGCGTTACCACGTCCGGGGCGAGTCCTTCGACGACCTCGTCCAGGTCGCCAACGTCGGCCTGCTGAAGGCGATCGAGCGCTTCGACCCGGCGCGGGGCTTCGCGTTCACGACGTTCGCCACGCCCACGATGGTCGGCGAGCTCAAGCGCTACTTCCGCGACAGCGGCTGGGCGCTGCACGTCCCGCGCGGCGTCAAGGAGCGCGCGGTCGAACTCGCGCGGGTCACCGAGAAGCTGTCCTCCCAGCTCGGCCGCTCGCCGTCGGTCGCCGAGCTCGCGTCGGCGCTCGGCGCGACCGAGGAGCAGACGCTCGAGGCGGTCGAGGCCTATCACGCGCGGCACGCCGCGCCGCTCGAGTACGGGTCCGACGACGACGACGGCGCGGCGGGGCTCAGCCCGGCGGCGGTGCTCGGAGCCGAGGACGAACGCCTTGAGCAGGCCGAGTACCTGACGATGATCGCGCGCGGCGTCCGCGTGCTCTCCGACACCGACCGCCTCATCCTCTACCTGCGCTTCGAGCGGGATCTCACCCAGTCCGAGATCGCGCAGCGGATCGGTACCTCGCAGATGCAGGTCTCGCGTCTGCTGCGCGCCGCGATCGAGAAGATCCGCGAGGTCAGCGGGGAGACCGACCGCAGCGCGTCGTGAGCTCGATCAGGACTCGCGGCCGTCGACGGCGCGCTGCAGCGCGGCCTTGTTCATCGTCGACCGGCCCTCGATGTTCATCCGCTGCGCCTCGGCGTACAGCTGGTCGCGGGTGCGGCCCTTCGGGCGGTCGGTGCCGGAGCGCTGTCCGCCGCGCCGGCCCGAGGACATGTCCTGGGTCGAGGTCTTCGACGCCTGGCGCGACTCGCCGGCGCGCGCCCGCTCCTTATTGACCGTGCGAGCCGCGATCTCATCGGCGCGGCTCTCGCTCGCTCCGCGGTCCTTGACGCTCTTGCGGATCTCCTCGTACTGCCGGGCACGCTTGGTGCCGGGCTTGACGCCTCGCGGCGGCATGCATACCTCCCGGTTGGAACTGCCCTGCGATTACCCGCGCTCGGTCGCGCCCAATCCGATCAGGTGTCGACGACGAGGGTGGGCGTGCCGAGCGGGATGTGAGCGAGCAGCCAGCGCCCGTCGGCGAGGCTCAGGCGCATGCAGCCGTGGCTGACCGGATGGCCGATGCTGTCGACCTCGGGGGTGGAGTGGATCGCGATCCGATTGCCGCCGCTCCAATCCTCGATGGCGTGCGGTGCCGTCGCCGACAACGCCAGGATGCAGCACCCGTACGGGCCGCTCGGATCGCCGGTCAGCAGTCGATCGGTGACCGCGAAGCGTCCGGTCGGCGTCGGCGCCGAGGGCTTGCCGATCGCGATCGGATAGTGCTTGATCGCCGTGCCGTTCTCGAGCACGGTCAGCTCGCGCGCGGACAGCGTCGCCTTCAGCTCCCACGTGTTGCGCGAGAGCGACACTGAGCTCGCCGGCACCCAACCGACCTGGTTGTTGCCCGCCAGCGTGGAGATGACCCCGAGCCACCTGCCGCTGTCGCGCACGACCCAGAACGTCTGCACCGAGCCGAAGTTCGTGCGCCGGGTCACCGTGGCCAGCCGCCGCCCGCCGCCGGGGCGGGATCGCATCTGGGTCGGATGCTCGACGATCGCGACGAGCGCGCCGCGGCCCGGCGGCAGCGCGCTGTGGTGCGCGGCGGGATGTCCGGGGCTCGGAGACGACGGGCTCGACGGCGCGTCCGCGACCGGGTCGAAGTGAGTCGCGGCCGATGCGCTCGTGGCACGGCTCGGTCCGCTGCCGGTGCTGAGCACGAGCCCGACGACGATGGGGATCAACGGGATCAGGACGGCGAGCCCGATGAACAGCGGGCGCAGGGCCAAGCGGGTCTTCGGTGGTGCGGGTTCGGTCACGGGGGGCTCCGTAGAGCGTAATCGGCCGGATGGGCGGCTTTCCGTAGCGTACGGGCGGCTTTCCGTAGCGTACGGGGGCGTTCCGTAGCGTACGGGCGGCGACGATGCTCCGCGCCGCTTTCGGCCGCCGCGCGCGCTTCCCTCTAAGCTGAACGCATGTTCGGTTTCAGAGAGAAGTCCAAGATGGTCGACCCCGCCCGCGCTCTGCCAGGGCGCGAGTCAGAGATGCCGGTCGCCGACCGGCACACGGTTCTGGGGACGCCGCTGCGCCCGCCGTTCCCCGAGGGCTACGAGCAGATCGTCGTCGGGATGGGGTGCTTCTGGGGCGCCGAGCGCGTCTTCTGGACGGCGCCGGGCGTGTACACGACTGCGGTGGGCTACGCGGGCGGCTACACGCCGAACCCCACCTACGAGGAGGTGTGCAGCGCCAGCACCGGGCACACCGAGGTGGTGCTCGTCGTCTTTGACCCCGTCAGGACCTCCTATGAGGAGATGCTGCGGCTGTTCTGGGAGAACCACGATCCGACGCAGGGCATGCGCCAGGGCAACGACCGGGGCACCCAGTACCGCTCGGCGATCTACTACGACACCGAGGCTCACGGAGAGCTGGCGCGCGCGTCGCGTGACGCCTACCACGCGCGCCTGCAGGCGCAGGGATATCCCGAGATCACGACGGAGATCGCCCCCTCCGTCCCCTTCTACTACGCCGAGAACTACCACCAGCAGTACCTCGACAAGAACCCGTGGGGCTACTGCGGGCTCGGCGGCACCGGCGTCAGCTGCCCGATTGGGGCGGGCGCCTCGACGGCTCAGTGATTCGCGGCGTCGCGGGCGGTGATCAACCGCCCGCGACGGCCGGGAGGATCGTCACCTCATCGCCGTCCTTGACCTGCGTGTCGAGGCCGTCGAGGAAGCGGATGTCCTCCCCGTCGACGTAGACGTTGACGAACCGGCGCAGCCCGCCGTCCTCGGCGATCCGGCTGCGCAGCTCGCCGTAGCGCGCGTAGAGAGCGTCGAGCACCTCGCCGACGGTCGCGCCCTCGACGTCGGCCTGAGCCTCGCCCTCGGTGGCCGCCCGCAGCTGGGTGGGGATCTTCACGCTGACCGACATCGCGGCTCGGAATCTTATGCGAGCGCGCCGACGCGTTCCGCCGCGGCGTCGAAGGAGTCGACCGTTGGCTCGATCTCCCAGGTCTCGAAGGAGCCGCGCACCGCGTCGAGCGTCTTGAGTCCCTCGCCGGTGATGTAGGCCACGACCCGCTCGCCGGGGTCGATGTCCCCGCGGCGGGCGAGCTTGGCCAGCACCGCGGTGGTCACCCCGCCGGCGGTCTCGGTGAAGATGCCGGTCGTGCGGGCCAGCAGGCGGATCCCGGCCCGGATCTCGTCATCGGACACCGAGTCGATGCTCCCGCCGGAGCGGTGCGCGAGGTCGAGCGCATAGGGCCCGTCGGCCGGGTTGCCTATCGCCAGCGACTTGGCGATCGTGTCGGGCTTGACCGGGCGGCAGACGTCGCGCCCGTCGGCGAACGCCGTGGCCACCGGAGAGCAGCCGTCGGCCTGGGCGCCGTTGAACGTCGGCAGCTCGCCCTCAAGCAGCCCGACGTCGAGCCATTCCTGAAAGCCGGTGGCGATCTTTACGAACAGCGAGCCCGAGGCGATCGGCGCGACGACCCGGTCGGGCAGCTCGAAGCCGAGCTGCTCGGCGGTCTCGAACGCCAGCGTCTTGGAGCCTTCGGCGTAGTACGGGCGGAGGTTGATGTTCACGAACGCCCACTCGCGTTCGGCGCTCAGCTCGCTGCACAGCCGGTTGACCTCGTCATAGGTGCCGTCGACCGCCACCAGCTGGGCTCCGTACACCCCGCTGGCGATCAGCTTCTGCTCCTCCAGGTCGGAGGGCACGAACACGTAGGACTCGAGGCCCGCCGCCGCGGCGTGGGCCGCCACGGCGTTCGCCAGGTTGCCCGTCGAGGCGCAGGCGATCGTCTCGAAGCCGAGC
>JAFAYV010000043.1 GCA_019240115.1 Solirubrobacterales bacterium
GGCCTCGCGGCGCTACGCCCCGCGGCTGGCCCGCACCCAGGGGCGCCGGCCGCAGCCGCCGCGGCGTCGCCGGCGGCGCCGCGGCCGGTTCGTGCGCCCCCTCGCGGCGCTGCTGTCGGTCGTGATCGTCGTGTTCCTGGTCGGCGGCGGCGGCTACGTCGCGAGCCGCGAGCTGTTCTTCATCGGCACCAACAACGACGGGATCATCACCATCTTCCGAGGCCTGCCGTACAACGGGCCGTTCGGCCTGCGTCTGTACGAGCAGCTCTACGTCTCGGGCGAGCCGGCCTCGGCGGTGCCGGCCGATCGCCGAGCCCAGCTGCTCAACCACGATCTGCGCTCGCAGGCCGACGCGATCGGTCTCGTGCGTGCGGCCGAGCGGGGTCAGCTGCAGCCATGAGCGCGCGTAACCGCGAGCTGTTCGCGCTCGTCCCGGCGTCGCTGCTGGTCACCGCCGGCTTCACCGGCGTGTTCATCCAGCGCTCCAACGTGCTGTCCAACGTGTCGCTGACCTACGGCGCGATCTTCCTCGCGCTGTGCCTGGCCACGCACCTGTTCATCCGCTTCACGCTGCGCCACGCCGACCCGTACATGTTCCCGCTCGCCGCCGTGCTCGCGAGCTTCGGCGTCGTCATGGTCTACCGGATCGACGCCACCGAGGCGCGCCAGCAGGCGCAGTGGTTCGTGCTCGGCCTGCTGCTCTTCGGCGCGACGATCATCTTCTTCCGCGACTACCGCAGGCTCGAGCGCTACCGCTACATCATCGTGCTGGTCTCGCTGGCGCTGCTCGTGCTGCCGCGGCTGCCGCACGTCGGCTACGCGGCCAACGGCGCCTATCTCGGCGTGCGTCTGCCCGGCGGGATCGTCTTCCAGCCGACCGAGTTCTCCAAGATCGGTCTGGTCATCTTCCTGGCCAGCTACCTGCGTGACACCCGCCAGGTGATGGTCATGGGCGCGCGGCGGATCCTCGGGGTCACGCTGCCCCCGCTCAAGCACTTCGGTCCCGTGCTCGTCATCTGGGGCGTGGCGATGGTCATCCTCGTCGCGCTGCACGACGTCGGCTCGTCGCTGATGTTCTACGGCGCGCTGCTGGCGATCCTCTATGTCGCCACCGCCAGACTGTCGTTCGTCGTCGTCGGCCTCGCCGCGTTCGCGCTCGGCGCCTGGTTCCTCGGCACCCACGTCGCCCACATCACCGGACGCTTCGAGTCGTGGCTGCACCCGTTCCAGTACCGGCTCTACCATGCGCCGCTCGGCAGCTACCAGCTCGCCAACGGGATCTTCGCCCAGGCCGCCGGCGGCCTGTTCGGCCAGGGGTTCGGCCAGTCGGTGCTGACGATCCCCGGCACCCATCCGGTCGCCTATCTGCTGCCCGCGCCCGAGACCGACATGATCTACGCGGTCATCACCAACGAGGTCGGCCTGTTCGGCGCCACCGCGGTGCTGATCGCCTACCTGCTGTTCGTCTACCGGGGCCTCAAGGCCGCGGCCCTGGCCCGTGACTCGTTCTCCAAGCTGCTGGCCACGGGACTGGCGGCGGTGTTCGGACTGCAGGTGTTCGTCATCGTCGGCGGGGTGACGCGGGTCATCCCGCTCACCGGGGTGACCTTGCCGTTCATCTCCTACGGCGGCGCGTCGATCGTGGCCAACTTCGTGCTGCTCGCGCTGCTGCTGCTCGTCTCCGACCGCGCGCGGAGGCCCTCATGAACGCCCAGATCGTCCGCCTGTTCGGGCTCATCGTCGTGCTCTTCGGATTGCTGATCGTGTGGACGACGCGCTGGACGGTCATCGACGCCTCGGCGCTGAACTCCAACCCGCTGAACAGCCGGGCGCTCATCGCCCAGCTGCGGGTCAAGCGCGGGCGCATCCTCGCCGCCGACGGCACGGTGCTCGCGCGCTCGGTTCCCGCCGGCGGCGGAACCTTCAGCCGCAGCTATTCGCAGGGATCGCTGTTCGCCCAGCCCGTCGGCTACGCCGATGTCCGCGAGGGCAGCGCCGCCGGCCTGGAGCGCTCGCGCGGGCCCGAGCTGCGGGGACTCTCGACGGGGCTGACCTCGATCTTCGGTCCGCTCGGGGGCCAGCAGGTCGGCGACGACGTCGACACGTCGCTCGATCCGCGAGCGCAGGCGGTGGCGCGCGAGGGTCTCGCGGGGCGTCCCGGCTCGGTCGTGGCGCTCGACCCGCGCACCGGCGCGGTGCTCGCGATGTACTCCGACCCGTCGTATGACGACAACCGTCCCAAGGCTCCGTGCAGCGACGCGTGCCAGCTCGACCGGGCGACCCAGGGCCGGTATCCGCCGGGCTCGACGTTCAAGATCGTCACCGCGACCGCCGCGATCGACTCGGGGCGCTACACGCCGAGCTCGGTCGTCGACGGACGCTCGCCGGTGACGATCTCGGGCGTCCCGCTCGCCAACGACAACGATCAGCCGTTCGGCGACATCGACCTGACGACCGCGTTGACCTACTCGGTGAACACCGTGTGGGCCCAGGTCGCGGTCGCGCTCGGCACGCCGACGATGACCAGCTACATGCGGCGCTTCGGCTTCTACGCCACGCCGCCCATCGACCTGCCCCCCGGCGAGGTGCGCTCGAGCTATCCCGTGTCCTCGCAGGGGCGGGCATATCCTCCGGGCAGTCCGAACGAGGACATCGGACGGATCGCGATCGGCCAGGGCGGGCTCGAGGTCACGCCGCTGCAGATGGCCATGGTCGCTTCGGCGGTGGCCAACGGCGGACGACTCATGCGCCCGCACCTGATGACGCGCGCGATCGACCAGGACGGCCGAACGGTGAAGACGGTCACCCCGACCCTGTATCACCAGGTCATGCAGCGCTCGACCGCCCAGCAGGTCGCGCAGATGATGGAGAAGGTCGTCGACGAGGGCACCGGCACCCCGGCGCAGCTGGGCAGCGGCATCCCGTTCGCCGGCAAGACGGGCACTGCCTCGGTCGGGCCCACCGGCGAGGGGCTGACCCAGCCGTGGTTCATCGGCTTCGCCCCGATCGACGATCCCCAGGTCGCGATCGCGGTCACGATCGAGCGCTCCGAGGGCGGCTTCGGCGGGACCGTCGCCGCGCCGATCGCCAAGTCGGTCGTGCAGACGCTGCTCGCGGAGGGGAAGTAGCACAAGGAATGGCCGACATGGTCTCCGACACGCTCGTCGACGACCGCTATCGGGTCCTGTCGCGGCTCGGCGCCGGCGGCATGGCCGACGTCTACCTCGCCGAGGACCAGCAGCTCGCGCGCAAGGTCGCGCTGAAGCTGCTGCACCGCCGCTTCGCCGAGGACCCCGACTTCGTCGAGCGGTTCCGCCGCGAGGCCCAGGCGGCGGCCGGCCTGCAGCACCCCAACGTCGTCGGCGTCTACGACCGCGGCGAGTACGACGGGACCTACTACATCGCGATGGAGTACCTGCCGGGCCGCTCGCTGAAGCAGCTGATCCGCGAGGAGGCGCCGCTGGACCCGATCCGCGCGATCGACATCACGATCCAGATCCTGCGGGCCGCGCGCTTCGCCCATCGCCGCGGCATCATCCACCGCGACCTCAAGCCCCACAACGTCATCGTCGACGACGCCGGCAACGCCAAGGTGACCGACTTCGGGATAGCGCGCGCCGGCGCCTCGGACATGACCGAGACCGGCTCGATCATGGGCACCGCCCAGTACCTGTCGCCCGAGCAGGCCCAGGGGCTGTCGGTCAACGCCTCCTCGGACCTGTACTCGGTCGGCGTCGTGCTCTACGAGATGCTGACCGGCCGGGTGCCCTTCGACGCCGAGGCGGCGGTGACGATCGCGCTCAAGCACGTCTCCGAGACGCCCGTCTCGCCGAGCCAGATCAATCCCGTGATCCCGCCCGAGCTCGACCAGACGGTGATGTGGACGCTGAACAAGAACCCCGCCGACCGCCCCGTCGACGCCGACCAGCTGATCGGCGTGCTGACGCAGTGCCGCGAGATGATCCTCGCCGGCCAGGCGGGGCAGGGCCCGGGCGCCGTCGCGGCGTTCGCCGCGGCCGGCTACGCCGGCATGCCGGCGGGTGCCGCGCTCGCCGAGACGACGGCGCCGCCCGGCACCGACGCGGCGTCGCGCAACGGGACCGGCGAGCATGCCACCGGCGACGGTGGCGACGACACCGAGCCGCCGCGGCGCCGCCGGCGCTGGCCGCCGTGGGCGTGGGCCGCCCTGGCCGCGCTGCTGATCGCCGGCGCCGGCGTCGGCGCCTACCTGCTGACGCGCCCCGCCCAGTCGACCGTGCCGCAGGTGACCGGCCTGCAGCTGAACGTCGCGCGCACCGTGCTGCAGAACGCCCAGTTCCAGGTCGGCGTCATCAACGTCGGCAGCGCGCGGCCGCAGGGCACGGTGATCGGCGAGAACCCGGGGGCGGGCACGCGGGCCGACCGCGACTCGACGGTGACCCTGAGCGTGTCCGCCGGCCCCGGCAACGTGCTCGTCCCCTCGGTCCAGGGCTTGAGCGGGGCGGCGGCGACGAAGCTGATCGACCGCGTCGGGCTCGGGGTCGGCCACGTCGTCACGCAGCCGTCGGATCGCTTCGACCGCGGTCAGGCGACCGGAACCAACCCGGGCGCGACGGCGTCGGTGCCACCGGGGACGAAGATCACCCTGTTCGTCTCCTCCGGCCAGCCGACCCAGACGGTGCCCGACGTCCGCGGCGAGAGCCAGTCGGCGGCCACCACCACCCTGTCCAACGACGGCTTCACGGTCAGCCCGAGCACGCAGACCTCCGACACGGTCGCGGCCGGCAACGTCATCAGCCAGGATCCGGCGCCCGGCAGCTCGGCGCGCCAGGGCTCGACGGTGTCGATCGTCGTCGCCAAGCCCGCGGCGCAGGTCAAGGTCCCGGCGGTCGTCGGCGACCGCACCGGGGCGGCGTTCAGCGCGCTGACCGCCGCCGGCTTCCAGGTTGTGCGCGTCGACCGCAACGTCAGTCAGCGCGGCGAGAACAACACCGTGGTCGCCCAGGACCCGCCGGGCAACTCGGCGCAGAAGAAGGGCGCGACGGTGACGATCACCGTCGGGCACTTCGTCTCCACCACCACGACGACCTCCCCGACGACGACGTCGACCACGCGCTCGTCGACGACGACCACGAGCTCGTCGACCACGCCGACGACGACGTCGACGACCGAGACGACCACGCACCCGTGATCCGCCACTGCTGGCGCTGTGCGGCCGCGCTGCCCGGACCGCCGCCCACGACCTGCGCCAGCTGCGGCGAGGTCCACTACGCCAACCCCAAGCCGTGCGGCGACGCCGTCGTCGTCGACGGCGGGCGCGTGCTGCTGCTGCGCCGCGCCCGCGAGCCCGACATCGGCGCCTGGGACGTCCCCGGCGGGTTCTGTGAGGCCGACGAGCATCCGATGCACGCCGCCGAGCGCGAGCTCGCCGAGGAGCTCGGGGTGACCGGGCACGCGGTCGCCTACATCGGCACCTGGATGGACGTCTACGGGCCCCCCGCGCCCGACGGCACGCTCATCCACACCGCCGTCAGCGGCTATCTGATCGCGCTCGACGACCCCGACGCGGAGCTCGCGCCGCAGGCGCAGGAGGCCACCGAGGCGCGCTGGTTCGAGCTGCAGCGGCCGCCCGAGCACCTCGCCTTCGCGCGCCACGCCCGGCCGCTGCTCGCCGCGGCGGCGGCGATGGTCGCCGACGGGCGGGACGCGGGGCCCCTGCCCGACCGCACGTGGTAGGCCCGCGTCCGCACGACGTGCGGACGCGGCTATCACCTGGTGAAGAGGCGGACCTCGTTGATCGCGACCTGGTTGTGGTTGCCCAGGGCGGTGATCCAGACCAGGTAGTAGCGATAGCGCACGCCCCGAGTCTGCAGGCGGATCGTCTGCGTCTGGCTGACGCTCGCGGCGGCGCCGACCTTGACCCAGCCGCTGGCGGCGAAGCTGTCGGCGTCCGGCAGTGTGTTCGTCGCGTAGATCGTGACCGCGTAGCCCGGCGTCTCGGTGTCGAGCACGAGCGAGCCCGCGACGACTCCCGGGCTCGCGTCGACGTAGAGGCCGACGCCGGGCTTGCCGAGATCGTCGTCGTAATAGGTCTCGGTCGTCCAGGCGGTGTTGCGGTCACCGTCGATCGCGAGGCCGACCTCGTTGGGATGCTGGTTCTTCGGCCCCGAGAGCGCGTCGGGGTTGTAGTCGTGCGCGCACGTGTTGCACGGCTGCACCTGATGCGGCGTCTGCGTGGGGGCGGGCTGGGGGAGCAGGCCCGTGCCGTGGTGGGTGCGCGGCGCCAGGAACACGATGACCGCCACGATCACCGCCGCCGCCACGAGCGCCGCCACCGCGCCCACGACCGGATAGCGCAGCCGCAGCGGGATCCGCCGCTGGGCCCGGTCGGGCAACGTGCGCAGCACCGAGGTGACCTGTCCGGTGGCGCTGCCCGCCCGCGCGGTCTCGATCGCGAGCACGTCCTCGAGGTCGGCGATCAGCTCCTCCATGTCGGCGTAGCGATCCTGCTCGCGCTTGGCGGTGGCGGTCTCGACGACCGCGGCGAGCGTCGCGGAGACCTCGGGCCGCTTGGCCTGGATGTCGGGCAGCTCCTCGCGGACGTGCTTCATCGCCACCGCGACCTGGCTCTCGCCGTGGAACGGGACCTCGCCGGTCAGCATCTCGTAGAGCACGACGCCGAGCGAGTAGAGGTCCGACTGGCCGGTGACGTCCTGGCCGAGGGCCTGCTCGGGCGCGACGTAATCGGTGGTGCCGAGCACGCGCCCGTCGGCGGTCAGCCCCTCCTCCTCAAGCGTGCGGGCGATCCCGAAGTCGGTGACCCTCGCCTCGCCCTCGGCGTCGATGAGCACGTTCTGGGGCTTGACGTCGCGGTGGATGATGTGGCGCGCGTGGGCGGCGCCGAGCGCGCGGGCGATCTCGATCGCGTATGCGACCGCCTCGGTGATCGGCAGGCGGCGCAAGCGGCGGATCCGGTCCTTCAGCGTCTCGCCCTCGACGTACTCGAAGACGATGTAGGGGCGAGGGTGGGTGGGGTCCTGATCGTCGCCGGCGTCGATGACGCCGACGATGTTCGGATGCGAGAGCTGGGCCACGGCACGCGCCTCGCGGCGGAAGCGCTCGAGCTGCGCCGAGTCGGTGGCCACCTCGCGGTTCAACAGCTTGACCGCGACCGCGCGCTCGAGCGTCTCGTCCATCGCCCGGTAGACGGTCGACATGCCCCCCGCCGCGATCCGCGCCTCCAGGCGGTAGCGGTCGTTGAGACTGGTGCCGAGCAACGTGGTCATCGAATGATCTGCCTATTGTGCGCTACCGCGCGGGGCCCGGGCGCGAGATCTCAGCCGGCACGCAGCCCATCGGCGTCGCCGACCACGTCGAGCGGGGGAACCGACACCTGGCTGGCACGGTCGGTGACGCGGCCGATGGCGGTCGCGCCCGGATGACGCGCGCGCAGCAGCGCCACGGCGGCGTCGGCGTCGGCCTGCGCCACGATCGCGCAGAACCCGCAGCCCATGTTGAACACCTCCCACATCTCGGCGGGCTCGACGCGGCCGCGCTCGGCGATCAGCCCGTAGATCGCCGGGACCGTGAGCGGGTTGGAGATCTCGAAGCCGACGGCCGGCGATAGCCGCAGCAGGTTGGTCAGCCCGCCGCCGGTGATGTGGGCGAGCCCGTGGACCTCGACGGCGTCGTCGGCGAGCAGCTCGAGGATCGCGCGCACGTAGATAGCCGTCGGCTCGAGCAGCGCATCGGCGACGGTCTGGCCGCCGAGCTCGGGCGGCGTGGCGTCGAGGCGCAGGCCGCCGTGTTCCAGCAGCGCGCTCCGTGCGAGGGTCAGCCCGTTGGCGTGCACGCCCGACGCGGGCAGCCCGATGATCGCGTCGCCCGGCGTGATGGCGCTGCCGTCGACGATCGCGTCCAGCGCGACGGTGCCGATCGCCGAGCCGACGAGGTCGAACCCGTACGGGCTCGGATGACCGCGGAGCACCTCCGGGAGCTGACACACCTCGCCGCCGGGGATCTCGACGCCCGCGAGCTCGGCGCCGCGCTTGAGCCCCTCGCCGAGCGCGACGAGCATGGCGGGGTCGGCGCGCTCCACCGCCAGGTAGTCGAGCACCGCCACCGGCTGCGCGCCGACACAGACGAGGTCGTTGACGTTCATCGCCACGCAGTCGATCCCGATCGTCGAGAAGCGCTGCACCTGCTCGGCGACGATCACCTTGGAGCCGACGCTGTCGGTCGCCAGCGCGACGCCGAGGTCGGGCGTCAGCCGGATGACGCTCGCGTAGTGGCCCGGGAGCGGCACCACCCGCGACGGGCTGCCGGTGTCGATCGTGCGCAGGACGTCGACGAGCGCCGCGACCCCGCGGTCGGCCCGATGCGTGTCGACCCCGGCGGCGGCATAGGCATCGCTCACGACCCCATTATTTCTACACGGCGCGGCGGATCAGCCGAGTACGGCGCGCGGGCGAGCGCGCCGGGCGGGGGAGCGCGCCGGGCGGGGGAGCGCGCCGGACGGGGGAGCGCGCCGGGCGGGGGGTGGACCCGCCGCTCCCGCCGACTCTCTCGGGTGTGACCGAATCGGGGGATGCGCGACATCGACCGGCCTCGCTGGGGCCCGAAGTCGCGTCACCCACGTCTCGCGGGGGTCAGCCGACATACGAGGTCGCGGTGCTCGGCGCGAGTCGTCCGACCCCCGTCTGGGGGAGTCCCGACGAACGTATTCGGGAGGTCGCCGACCGGCAGCGCGGTCACATCACCCGACGGCAGCTCCTCGCGATCGGCGTCGACTCCAACGCGATCGATCGGCGCATTGGATCGGGCAACCTGCGGCGCCAGCACCCGGGCGTCTACTCCGTCGGCCATCGCGGTGATCGCGCGCTGCACCGGGAGGTGGCCGCGCTCCTCGCGCTGCGCCCCGGATCGGTACTGAGCCACGTCAGCGCCGCGGTGCTGTGGGGGCTCCGCGCCGAGGATGACGGTCTCGTCCACGCGATCGTGCCGGGCACGAGCGCCGGTCCGCGCCTGCACGGCGTCCGCGTCCACCGCACCACCACCCTGACCCCCCGCGACGTCCGCCTCCGCCGCGACCTCCCGGTGACCGCCCCCGCGCTCGCGCTGCTGCACATCGCCCCCGCTCTTGCCGCCCGCGACCTTGAGCGCGCCGTCGACGAGGCGCTCGTGCGCCGGCTGACGACCCGCTCGGAGCTGCGCGAGCTCAGCGCCGCCGCCCGTCCCGGCGCGCCCCAGCTGCGCGCCCTCGTCGATGACGACGGCGCCACCACGCTCACCCGCTCCGAGGCCGAGGAGCGCTTCCTCGCGCTCGTCCGTGCGGCGGGCCTTCCCGAGCCGCGGGTCAACGTGCGCCTCCACGGCTTTGAGGTCGACTTCGCGTGGCCCGAGAGCCGCCTCTGCGTCGAGATCGACGGCTTCGCGTTCCACAGCACCCGGCGCGCCTTCGAGGCCGATCGGCGGCGCGACGCGGTGCTCCGCGCCGCCGGGATGACCGTGTTGCGCTTCAGCCGGCGCCAGCTCGTCGCCGAGCCATTCGTCGTGGTCGCCGACCTCGCCCGGAGTCTGTCAGCCGCTACGAGCCGCTAGCCGCCAGTCAACAGCCGCCACCCCACCGCCCCCGCCAGCGCCAGCCGGTAAGCCGCGTAGGGCAGCAGCGAGCGGTCGCGCTCGACCTGGCGGATGAGCCACGTGCAGCCGAGCGTGGAGGCGAACGACGCGCCCACGCCGACCGCGAGCGGAACCGCAGTGCCGGCGGGCACGCCGCGGCCGGCGAGGCGGATCACCTTCAGCGTCGTGGCCGCGGCGATGACGGGGAGCGCGGCGTGGCGCGACAGCCGGTTGGCGTCCTCGCGCGCGAAGCCCCGCCGCCGCGCCGCCGCCAGGGTCGCGCCGTTGCGCGAGACGCCGGGGACGAGCGCGCACGCCTGGGCGGCGCCGAGCCACAGGGCGTCGCGCCAGTCGGCGTCGGCGGCGGCGCGCACCTGCGGGCAGCGATCGGCCCAGGCCATCGTCAGCGATCCGCCCACGAGACCGGCAGCGATCGTCGCCGGCGTTCCCAGCCGGCGCTCGATCGGGCGCTCGAGCACCACGCCGGCGATCGCCGCCGGCAGCAGCGAGAGCATGACGTGCCCGGCCCGGCGCGGGGTCATGTCGCGGGCGGCCTCACCGACCTCGCCGCGCAGGGTGATCAGCAGCGCCCCCATCGTGCCGGCGTGCAGCGCGATCTCGAAGGTCTTGCGCAGCTCGGGATCGTCGTCCGCGGAGTCCCAGCGCAGCAGCCAGGGGACGAGGGCCACGTGGCCCGAGGAGGAGATCGGCAGCAGTTCGGCGGGGCCGTGCAGCGCCCCGAGGACGAGCGCGCGCTCAGTCGGCGACGGCATCCACGGCCGAGCCGCCGTCGGCCGGCCGTCGGACGCGGCGGACGATGAGATAGGCGATCGCCGCTACGAGCACGAGCGCGCCGACGTAGTCGACGTACTCGAGGTGCGTGCGCCACGCGCTCCATTGGCTGCCGACCTCGCGGCCGAGCAGGCCGAGCGCGCCGATCCACACCAGCGAGCCGAGCGCGGCCATCGCGATGCAGCGCCCGAACGGCATCCGGGCCGCGCCGGCGGCGTAGGGGAAGGCGGCGCGGATGAACGGCAGCAGCCGCGAGACGAACATGACCGGGATCCCGTAGCGACGAAACCAGCGATGCGCGCGCTCGAGGCTCGCGGGCCGGATGTGCAGCCTGGAGCCTCGATGCTCGAGCAGCTCCTGACTGCCGAAGTAGCCGATCGAGTAGGCGATCGACGCGCCGGCGACGTCGCCGACGACGCCCGCGCCGATGATCCCGGGCAGCGACAGGTTGCCGCGGAAGACGTCGAAGCCGGCGAACAGCATCGTCGGCTCGGTGCCGGGCACGCCGATCACCCCCGAGCTCAGGGTCAGCAATGCGACCCCGGCGAGGCCGAGATCCGCGATCAGATGCGTCGCGAGCCGGACGAGCGGCTCGGTCAGCGAGGCGAGGGCGAGCAGCACCGGGGCTAGCGTAGCGAGCGCGGATGAGGCGAAGGTGAGGTCTCGCTCTGCCACCGGATCGAATCGAGTTGGTTCTCCCGCCCGACGTGCCGACGGAGGGCACTAGCCTCCCGGGGCGATGCCGGTGCCTCTGTTCGACACCGAGACGCTGCTGGCCCCGCTGCGGCCGCGGATCCTCGAGCGGATCTCGGACGTGGTCGCCGGCGGGCAGTTCGTCCTCGGCCCCGAGGTGGCAGCGTTCGAGTCCGAGTTCGCGGCCTCGCTCGGAGTCGCGCACGTCATCGGCGTCGCCAACGGCACCGACGCGCTGGCGATCGCCCTGCGCGCGCTCGGCGTCGCGCCCGGCGACGACGTCGTCGTGCCGGCGTTCACCTTCTACGCCACCGCCGAGGCGGTCGCCGACATCGGCGCGCGCCCGGTGTTCTGCGACGTCGACTTCGGCACCCGCAACGTCACCCTCGAGACGGTGCGCGCCGCCCTGACGCCGCGCACGACGGCGATCGTCGCCGTCGACCTGTTCGGCGTGCCGGCGCCGATCCCGCAGCTGCGAGCGCAGCTCGGCCTCCCGGTGCTCGAGGACGCGGCGCAGGCGGCCGGCGCCTGGCTCGACGGCCGCCGGGCGGGCGCGCTCGGCGACGCCGCCACGTTCAGCTTCTATCCCTCCAAGAACCTTCCCTGCTTCGGCGACGGCGGCGCGATCGCGACCGACGACGACGCGCTCGCCGAGGTGGCCCGATCACTGCGCTTCCACGGCTCCCGCGACAAGCTGACCTTCGATCGCGTCGGCTACAACTCGCGGCTCGACGAGATCCAGGCCGCGGTCCTTCGGGTGCTGCTCGCCGAGCTCGACGGCTGGACCGAGGGCCGCCGCGCCGCCGCCGGGGCCTACCGGCAGGCGGGCCTCGGCGAGCTTGTGGCGCTTCCGGTCGTCCCCGAGGCGGCGAGCCCGTCCTGGCATCTGTACACGGTGACCCATCCGCGGGCCGACGAGCTCCTCCAGACGCTGGCCGCCGCCGGCGTCCAGGCCCGCGGCTACTACCGCGTCCCGCTCCACGCGCAGCCGGCGATGGCGCCGTTCGTCGCCGACCAGGCGCCGCTGCCGGCGACCGACCGCCTGGCGGCGCAGAACGTCGCGCTCCCGATCAGCCCCGTGCTCGGCGCCGCTGCGGCGCGTGAGGTGGTCGCGGCGATCGCGGACGCGACCTCGCAGTAGTGAGAGGCTGCTGGGTGCGGGTCTGGATCGACCTCACCAACTCGCCCCACGTGCTCGTCATGCGCCCCGTGGTGCAGCGCCTGCGCGCCCAGGGCCACGAGGTGGAGGTCACCGCGCGCGACTTCGCCCAGACGCTTGCGCTGTGCGACCGATTCGGGATCGGGCACACCGAGATCGGTCGCCACCGGGGCGCGGGCGTGGCCGCCAAGGCGCGGGGGCTCGCCGAGCGCTCGACGCAGCTGCATCGCTGGGCCTCGGGGCGCGGGTTCGACCTCGCCCTCGGCCACGGCTCCAACGACATCACCGTCGCCGCGCGGACCCTGGGCGTCCCGTGCACGACGACCTTCGACTACGAATGGGCGACGGTCCAGCACACGGTCAACTGTCGCCTCGCCCAGGCGGTCGTCGTGCCCGAGGCGATCCCGCCCGAGCGGCTGTACCGCTACGGCGCGCGCGGCAAGCTGCACCGCTATCCGGGCCTGAAGGAGGAGTACTACCTCGCCGACTTTCACCCCTCGCCGGCGATCCTCGCCGAGCTGGGCCTGACGCCGACCGAGGCGATCGCGGTCGTGCGCACTCCGCCGTCGGTCTCGCTCTACCACCGCTTCGAGAACGATCTCTTCGGCCAGGTGCTGCGGCGCCTGCAGGGCCAGCAGACGGTCGTGCTGCCGCGCACCCCAGAGCAGCGCGCGGAGCTCGTCCGCGACGGCGGGTTCGTCGTCCCGCAGACCGCGATCGACGCCCAGTCGCTGATCGCCTACGCCGATCTCGTCGTCTCCGCCGGCGGGACGATGAACCGCGAGGCGGTCGCGCTCGGCGCTCCGGTGTGCACGGTCTTCGAGGGGCGCCCCGGGGCGGTCGACGAGCTGCTGATCGCCCAAGGGCGCCTCCGTCGGCTGCAGCGCCCCGAGGACGTCACGCTGCACAAGCGCGGGCGCGCCGAGACTGCGGACGCCGGCCGCGTGCGTCGCGATCCCGGAGCGTTCGTCGACCTGCTCTGCGCGCCGTTGGCCCCGGGTTAGCGCGTCGGGCCGACGCGGGAAGCCGCGGCGGCGGCTGGTACCGTCGCTGCTTCCCGTGGCCGCTCGCGCAAGCACGCTCCAGACGCCGACGGTTCCCGGCTCCGCAGACCGTCCGCCTGCCGCGGCGGTCTCGGCTCCCGAGCCCTTCCTTCGCCGCCACGTGTGGTGGTTCGTCGCGCTCGCCGTGATCGTCGTCTCGGCGATCATCGTCCGCATCAGCGGCACGCGGCCGGGCTACGATCCCTTCGGCTGGCTCACCTGGGGCTACCAGGCGCTGCACCTCGACCTCGATCTCGGCGGCGCGCCGTCGTGGAAGCCGCTGCCGCTGCTGTTCACGGCGCCGTACTCCCTGTTCGGCCACTACGCGCTGTGGCTGTGGATGGTCACCGCCGAGGCGGCGGCGTTCGCCGGCTCGATCTTCGCGGGGCGGATCGCCTACCGGGTCGTCGACTCGGCGCGCGACGGGCGCTATCGCAACGCCGCGATCGCGGCCGCGCTCTTCGCCGGGCTCGGGATGTACGGGATCCAGGACAACATCTCAGGGACGCTCGACAGCTACCTGCACTACGTGCTGAGCGCCCAGTCCGATCCGATGATCGTCACCCTCGTGCTCGCCGCGATTGACCTGCACATGAGCCGGCATCGCCGCTGGGTGGTCGCGATGCTGATGCTCGCCGGGCTCGGGCGACCCGAGGCGTGGCCGGTCCTCGGCCTCTACGGCCTGTGGTGCTGGGTCAAGCGACCCGACATGCGCTGGTACCTCGTCGCGTGCGCGGTCCTGCTCGCGTTCCTCTGGTTCGGGGTGCCGACGATCACCAACGGACGGCCGTTCGTCGCCGGCGACCTCGCCCAGGGCTCCCCGCGCGAGCTGCACGAGAACAAGATCCTCGGCACGATCGACCGCTTCAAGACGCTCAACCTGTGGCCGGTGTGGGTCTTGGCCCTCGCCGCAGTCGCCTGGACCGGCTACCGGCTGCGCCCCACCCGCGCGGCCCGCGCGGGCGGGGCGGGCGGGGCGCAATCCCCGCAGGAGCGCGAGAACCAGCGGCTCGTGCTCGGGCTGGCGGCGGGCATCGTCATCTGGCTGGTCGTCGAGATCGTGTTCGCGCTCCACGGCTGGCCGGCGGTGCCGCGCTACATCTTCCCGCCCGCGGTGGCCGCGATCGTGCTCGGGGGCATCGCCTTCGGCTGGCTGCTGCGCGAGATCCCGAACCGGCTGCACGTGCCGACGTGGGCGGGCATCGCGGTCGCCATGGCGCTCGTGCTCGCGCTCGTCCCCGGCCTCCGGTCGCGGGCCGGCCACGAGCACAAGGACTTCCGCCACGAGCGCGTCCGCACCCAGGACATCAACCACCTCGCCGGGATGCTCAACGCGCTCGGCGGTCGGGAGGCGGTGCTGCGCTGTGGGCGCCCGGTCACCAAGGTCGAGTTCGTCAGCGTCCTCGGCTGGCTGACCCATCAGAACGACGGCAAGCTCGGCCACCTGCCCCAGTTCGAGCTGCACCAGGACTACCCGATCGTCCTCTTCACCCAGCTTCGCAACGGTTGGGCGACCTGGCCCTGGCACACCGCGCGCTCAGAGCTCGTTTCCTGCCAGCGGCTCAAGGCCATCTACGTGTTCACCCCGGGCCACCCCGGCGGCGTGCTCGCTCGCAACGCCGTCCCGCCCAAGCCGACGCCCCCGATCCCGGACACGCCGACCCCCGGCTGAGCCGTCCCGGCGCGCCCGCGCGACCCGCCGCCGCTCCGTTCACCATTAGACTCGTGCGCCGCATGCGCCGACGGATCAGATCCGCGGCCGTCCCCGTCCACCGCCACGCCCTCCCCCAGCTGCTGGTGGACGGAGTGCTGGTCGCGGTCGCCTACCTGCTGGCCTTCTGGCTGCGTTTCGAGGGCACACCCTCGGGCCGCTACGCGCACCTGTTCGACGTCACCGCGCTCTGGGTGGTGGCGGTGACCCTCGCCGTGCTGATGTCCTTCGGGCAGTACCAGCGACTGTGGAAGTTCGTCGGCCAGCGCGACTACGAGGCCGTCGTCAAGGC
>JAFAYV010000070.1 GCA_019240115.1 Solirubrobacterales bacterium
CCATGAGCTTCGGCAGCCCGCACTGGTGCAGGCGCAGCGACGGGCCCGACACGATCACCGAGCGACCGGAATAGTCCACGCGCTTGCCGAGCAGGTTCTGGCGGAACCGGCCCTGCTTGCCCTTGAGCATGTCCGACAGCGACTTCAACGGCCGGTTGCCCGGCCCGGTCACCGGGCGCCCGCGGCGCCCGTTGTCGAACAGCGCGTCGACGGATTCCTGCAGCATCCGCTTCTCGTTGTTGACGATGATCTCGGGCGCGCCGAGGTCGAGCAGACGCTTCAGGCGGTTGTTGCGGTTGATGACGCGGCGGTAGAGGTCGTTGAGATCGGAGGTGGCGAAGCGGCCGCCGTCGAGCTGGACCATCGGGCGCAGCTCCGGCGGGATGACCGGCACGGCCTCCAGCACCATCATCTCGGGCTTGTTGCCCGACTGCAGGAAGGCCGAGACGACCTTCAGGCGCTTGACCGCGCGCGCCTGCTTCTGGCCCTTGGCGCTCTTGACCTGCTCCTGGAGATCCTCGGACTCGGCGTCGAGGTCGACCTGCTGGAGCAGGTCGCGCACCGCCTCGGCGCCCATGCCGCCGCGGAAGTACTCGCCGAAGCCGTACGGGGAGCCGAACCGATCGCGCAGCTCGCGGAAGGTCGTCTCGTCGTTGACGACGTCCTTGGGCTTCATCGTCTTGAACAGCTCCCACACCTGGCGCATGCGCTCGGCGGCGTCCTCGATGTAGGCCTCGGTGTCGTCGATGTCGGCGCTGAAGCTCTTGCGCAGGTCCTTGAGCATCTTCTCGCGCTCGTCGTCGGAGAGCTTGGCGACGTTGACGTCGAGGCTCTCGGCCCACAGGTGGTCGTCGTCGGAGAAGTCCCGCCCGGTCTTGGCCGAGTTCAGGTACTCCTCGCGGCGCGCGAGCGACTCCCGGAGCTCCAGCACGCGCTCCTCCTTCTCGGCGGCGTAGCTGTCCAGCACCCGGTTGACCTCGCCCTCGAGCGACTCCACGTCGCGCTCGCGGGCCTCCTCGTCGACCCACGTGACCATCGAGGCGGCGAAGTACAGGACCTTCTCGAGCTCCTTGGGAGCCATGTCGAGCAGGTAGCCGATCCGGCTCGGCACGCCCTTGAAGAACCAGATGTGCGAGACGGGGGCGGCCAGGTCGATGTGGCCCATGCGCTCGCGGCGCACCTTGGACCGCGTCACCTCCACGCCGCAGCGCTCGCAGACGATGCCCTTGTAGCGCACGCGCTTGTACTTGCCGCAGTAGCACTCCCAGTCCTTGGTCGGGCCGAAGATGCGCTCGCAGAAGAGCCCGTCCTTCTCGGGCTTCAGCGTGCGGTAGTTGATGGTCTCGGGCTTGGTGACCTCACCGGAGCTCCACGAGCGGATCTGCTTGGAGGAAGCGAGGCCGATCTCGATGGCGTCGAAGTTATTGATGTCGATCACAGTGAATCCTCATGATTTGAAAGACGGCGGACGAAGACGGGGGGCTCGGGGGCGCGGGACGGCGGGCGGGGGGCGGCGGGGTGGGCGGGACCGGTACTACGCCTCGTCCTCCTCCAGGACGCCCTCGGCCTCGCCGCCGGGGATGCCGGCCTCGAGCATCGGGTCATCGTCGGTGCCGAGGTCCTCGGCCTCCAGTTCCTCGCCGGACTCCAGGGCCGGATCCTCGGTCTCGGCCTCCACCGCGGACGCCTCGACGGTCTCGCCCTCGTGCTCCTCGGCCTCGTCGGCAGCGCCGGCGTTGCCGTCGGTCGAGCGCACGCCCGAGAGGTCGATGCCGAGCTCCTCGGCGGCGCGCAGCAGGTCGTCGTCCTCCTCGCGCATCTCGGCGCGCTCGCCCTCCTCGGAGACGACGTTGACGTCGAGCGCCAGCGACTGCATCTCCTTGAGCAGGACCTTGAACGACTCGGGGATCGACGGCTCGGCGATGTTCTCGCCCTTGACGATCGCCTCGTAGGCCTTGACCCGCCCGACCGTGTCGTCGGACTTGATCGTCAGCATCTCCTGCAGCGTGTAGGCGGCGCCGTAGGCCTCGAGCGCCCACACCTCCATCTCGCCGAAGCGCTGGCCGCCGAACTGCGCCTTGCCACCCAGGGGCTGCTGGGTGACGAGCGAGTAGGGACCGGTGGACCGAGCGTGGATCTTGTCGTCGACGAGGTGCAGCAGCTTCAGGATGTACATGTAGCCGACCGTCACCTGCTCCTCGAACGGCTCGCCGGTGCGCCCGTTGTAGAGCCTCGTCTTGCCCGACGCCTGCTCGCCGTCGCGACGGCGCCGGTCGACGTCCATCTTGATCAGGCCGCCCCACTCGGTGTGCTCCTCCTGCCAGCGCACGAGCGCCTCGTCGACGTCGGCCACGGTGGCGCCGTCGAACACCGGCGTCGAGACGTAGACCTTGCCGGGACGAGAATCGGAGCCCGGCCCACCCCGGGACCCACCGTTGGTGGCGTGCCGGCGCGCCTCCGAGCCGTCCTCGTACCAGCCGTTGGCGGCCACCCACCCAAGGTGGGTCTCGAGGATCTGCCCGAGGTTCATGCGGCTCGGCACGCCGAGCGGGTTGAGGATGACGTCGACTGGGGTGCCGTCCTCGAGGAACGGCATATCCTGGATGTCGACGATCTTCGAGATCACGCCCTTGTTGCCGTGGCGGCCGGCGAGCTTGTCGCCCTCGGCGATCTTGCGCTTCTTGGCCACGAACACGCGGACCAGGTCGTTGACGCCCGGCGGCAGGTCGTCGCCCTCGTCGCGACTGAACGTCTTGACGTCGATGACGACGCCGCCCTCGCCGTGGGGGACCTTCAGCGAGGTGTCGCGGACCTCGCGCGCCTTCTCCTTGAAGATCGCGCGGATCAGCTTCTCCTCGGCGGTCAGCTCGGTCTCGCCCTTCGGCGTGACCTTGCCGACGAGCAGGTCGCCGGAGGCCACCTCGGCGCCGATGCGGACGATGCCGCGGTCGTCGAGGTTGCGCAGCGACTCCTCGGAGCGGTTCGGGATGTCGCGGGTGATCTCCTCGTCCCCGAGCTTCGTGGTCCGGGCGTCGATCTCGTACTCCTCGATGTGGATCGAGGTGAGCTCGTCGTCGGAGACCAGACGCTTGGAGAGGATGATCGCGTCCTCGAAGTTGTAGCCCTCCCACGACATGAAGGCGACGAGCAGGTTCTTGCCCAGCGCCATCTCGCCCATGTCCGAGGCCGAGCCGTCGGCGAGCACCGTGCCCTGCTCGACGCTGGCGCCCACGGTCACGATCGGCTTCTGGTGGATGAGCGTGCCCTGGTTGGAGCGCATGAACTTCTGCAGCTCGTACTCCTCGCCGCCGTCGGGGCCGTCGACGACGATCTGCTCGGCATCGACGTAGGCGACGGTGCCCGGCGCCCGGGCGATCGTCACGTCGCCCGTGTCGATCGCCGCGCGCCGCTCCATCCCGGTGCCGACGAGCGGGGCGTCGGTGACCAGCAGCGGCACGGCCTGGCGCTGCATGTTCGATCCCATCAGCGCCCGGTTGGCGTCGTCGTGCTCGAGGAACGGGATCATCGCGGTCGCGACCGACCAGATCTGCTCGGGCGAGACGTCGATCAGGTCGACCTGATCGGGGGTGACGGTGACGTACTGCCCCGCCTGGGTGCGGCACAGGATCTCGCCGACGAGGTGCCCGTTCTCGTCGACCGGGGTGTTGGCCTGGGCGATGATCGACTCCTCCTCCTGGGTGGCGTCCACGCGCACGATCTCGTCCGTGACCCTGCCGCCCTTGACGACGCGGTACGGGGTGGTGACGAACCCGTGCTCGGAGATCTCCGCGTAGGAGGACAGCGAGCCGATCAGGCCGATGTTCGGACCCTCGGGGGTCTCGATCGGGCACATCCGGCCGTAGTGGGTCGGGTGCACGTCGCGGACCTCGATCGGCGCCCGCTCGCGGGTCAGTCCGCCGGCGCCGAGGGCGGAGAGCCGCCGCCGGTGGGTCAGGCCGCTCAGGGAGTTGGTCTGGTCCATGAACTGGCTGAGCTGCGAGCTGCCGAAGAACTCCTTCAGCGCCGCGACCACGGGACGGATGTTGACGATCGTCTGCGGGGTGATCGTGTCGGCGTCCTCGGTGGTCAGACGCTCGCGGACGACGCGCTCCATGCGGTAGAGCCCGATGCGGAACGCCTCCTGGATGAGCTCGCCGACGGTCCGCAGGCGGCGGTTGCCGAAATGCTCGTACTCGTCGAGGTGGTCCTGGATCGGCTCGCGCGGCAGCGCGACGGCCTCGGCGGCGTAGTCCTTGATCTCGGACTCGGGCTCCTCGGGCATCCCGAGCAGCCGCGGCAGCGAGATGAGCTCCTTGACCAGGGCGATGATGTCGTCGTGGGTCAGGGTGCGGCTGTCGAGGTCGATGTCGAGCCCGAGGCGCGAGTTGAGCTTGTAGCGCCCCACGCGCGTGAGGTCGTAGCGCTTGGGGTCGAAGAACAGCTGATTGAGCAGTGACCGGGCCGCGTCGATCGACGGCGGCTCGCCGGGACGCTGCTTCTTGAACAGCTCGATCAGCGAGCCCTCCTCGGTCCGCGTGACCTCCGGGTCGGCGTCGACCGTGTTGCGGATGTAGAGCGAGTTGTCGAACAGGCTGAGGATCTCTTCGTCGGTCGCGTAGCCCATCGCGCGCAGGAGCACCGTGACCGGCAGCTTGCGCTTGCGATCGATACGGACGTAGACGCGGCCCTTCTTGTCGATCTCGAGCTCGAGCCACGACCCGCGGGCGGGCATCAGGTTGGCGATGAAGACCTGCTTCTCACGGTCCTTGGGCTCCATCACGTAGGCGCCGGGCGACCGGACGAGCTGCGTGACGACGACGCGCTCGGTGCCGTTGATGATGAACGTGCCCCGGTCGGTCATCCAAGGGAAGTCGCCCATGAACACCGACTGCTCGCGGATCTCCCCGGTCTCGCGATTGATGAAGGCGACGGTGATGGTCAGCGGCCGCGCGTAGGTGAGGTCCTTCTCCCGGCACTGTTCGAGGCTCGCCACGGGCTCGTCGAACTGGAACTCGCCGAACTGGACGGCGAGGTTGCCGGTGTAATCCTCGATCGGCGAGATGTCGTCGATCGTTTCGCGCAGCCCGCCGGCGGCGGGATCGGTCAGCCAGATGAACGACTTGCGCTGGATGTCGATCAGGTTGGGGACTTCGAGGACCTTGTTCAGACGCGCGAAGCTGCGGCGCGTCCGGGGGGCGTGAGCGGTAGCCAAGACGGCGACTCCTCGGGGCGGTCGAGAGGGAGACGAACTGGCCCGGGCCGGGGTCCGACAGGCCTCGGTTCAGGCGCGACCAGCAAAGATAGCACACGGTATCGCGACCCTGTGCAGGCGTTCAGCTCTCACGGACCCCGCCCTCGGCGTCCGCGTATGTGGCGCGGCGCCGCATGTTCCGGGCGGCTACGACTATCGGCTGCGCGGGGCAGTGTAGGGGGTTAATGAGTCGGCGGCAACCCCGCACGGTGCGAGATTCGCCCCGCGGCCGACGCGCACCCACTCCGCGACCGCACGCGGTCCTCGCCGCACTCGCACGCGGTCCTCGCCGCACTCGCACGCGGCCGTCGCACCCCCACGCGAGCGTCGCGCTTCGTGCCGGTCGGGGCACGGCGCGCGACGCCTCGCGGTCGGCGACGGAGCTACTTCAGCTCGACGCTGCCTCCGGCCTCCTCGATGTCGGCCTTGAGCTTGTCGGCCTCGTCCCTGTCGACGCCCTCCTTGACGGGCTTGGGCGCCTCGTCGACGAGCGCCTTGGCCTCCTTGAGGCCGAGCCCGGTGGCGGCGCGGACGACCTTGATCACCTGGATCTTCTTCTCGCCGGCGGCGGTCAGGACGACGTCGAAGCTCGTCTGCTCCTCGGCGGCCTCGCCGCCGCCGTCGGTCGGGGCGGCGGCCGGCGCGGGCGCGGCGACCGCGGCCGCCGACACGCCGAACGCCTCCTCGAGCGCCTTGATGCGCTCGGAGAGCTCGAGGACGGAGATCGACTTCAGCTCGTCGATCCATTCTTGGGTACTGGTGGCCATTGGGTGCCTCCTTACTCGTCGGACCCCGCCGCGTCCGGTGCGGCCGGGGCGTCAGGTTCTGTGGTCTCGGTCACGGCTTCGGGCTCGGCGGCAGCCCCGGGCTCGGCGGCAGGCGGAGCCTGGTCGCCCACGAGGACGGGCGGGTCCATGTCCGCGATCGCCTGCAGCTGGATCGCCACGCCGGCGATCAGCGCGTTCAACGTCCGCACGAGCCCCGAGAGCGGCGCGGCGATCGTGCCCACGAGCTGGCCGTGCAGCACCTCGCGCGCGGGCAGCCGCGCGATCGAGCGCACGTCCTCGGCGCTCAGCGCCTCGCCGTTCAGCACGCCGCCCTTGAACTCGAGCAGCTGCAGCGAGCGCGCCGTGTCGTTCAGCGCCTTGGCGGCGAGCGCGGCGTCGCCGTCGACGAGCGCCAGTGCCGTCGGGCCGATCAGCATCGGCTTGAGCATGTCCATCCCCGCCTTGTCGGCGGCGCGCTCGGACAGCGAGTTCTTGACCACGCGGAAGCGGGCATCGGCCTCGCGCAGGCGGACGCGCAGCGCGGCCACCTGGGAGACCGAGATCCCGCGGTAGTCGACCGCGAACACGGCCTCGGCGCTCTGGATCTGCTCGGCGATCTCGTCGACGACCGCCGTCTTCTGCTTTCTGTTCATCTGCGCTCTCTCCGTTCAAGAACGATTGACGCCCGCGCGAGTCGGCGGGCGTCGGAGGCGCAGACGGCCCCGCAGGGCAGTCGGGCGTCGAGCTGTCCGCCTGCTCCGGGCTTGTGCGCTGGGCCGCCGGAGGTCTTGGGTCGGTCTCGTGTGTGGTGCGCGACCGATTGTAGAGGCTATGCCGCCACCGGCTCCTCGACGATGTCCCGGGTGCGCGACGGGTCGACCTTGACCCCCGGCCCCATCGTCGACGCGAACGTCACCGAGCGGATGTAGCGGCCCTTGGCGGCCGACGGCTTGGCACGGATGAGCTCATCCATGACCGCCGCGTAGTTCTCGAGCAGCGCGCGCTCCTCGAAGTCCTTCTTGCCGATCACGAGGTGGACGATCGCGGTGCGATCGGTGCGGTACTCGACCTTGCCCGACTTGGACTCGCCGACGGCCTTGGCCACGTCCATGGTGACGGTGCCGACCTTTGGGTTGGGCATCTTGCCCGCGGGTCCGAGGATCCGCCCCAGGCGCCCGACGACCGGCATCATGTCGGGCGTCGCGATCGCGACGTCGAAATCGTCGAAGCCGTTCTGGATCTGCTGGGCGAGATCGTCTGCGCCGACGACGTCGGCGCCGGCCTCCTCGGCCTCACGCGCCTTGTCGCCCGCAGCGAAGACGATGACCTTGACGTCCTTGCCGAGGCCGTTGGGCAGCGCGACCGTCCCGCGCAGCTGCTCGTCGGCGTGCCGGACGTTCAGGCCCGTGCGCACGTGCACCTCGACCGACTCGTTGAAGCGGACGCCGCTCAGCTGCTTGACCAGCGCGATCGCCTCGCCGGGCGTGTACTCGCGCGAGCGGTCGAAGCGCTGCTTGGCGTCGGAGTAGCTCTTTCCATGCTTGGGCATCAGCGTCCCTCGTTCGTCGTCATACCACGTCGACGCCCATCGAGCGAGCCGTGCCGGCGATGATCCTGGCGGCGGCGTCGACGTCGTGGGCGTTCAGGTCGGCCATCTTGCGCTCGGCGATCGCGCGCAGCTGGTCGCCCGTGATCTGGGCGACCTTTTCGCGATGGGGCTCGGGCGAGCCCTTCTCGAGCGACAGCGCCTGTTTGATCAGAACCGCGGCCGGAGGGCTCTTCGTGATGAAGGTGAACGAGCGGTCCTCGTAGACCGTGATCACGACCGGGATCACCGTGCCCGCGTCGGATTGCGTCTGGGCGTTGAACGCCTTGACGAACTCCATGATGTTGACGCCGTGCTGGCCCAGTGCGGGGCCGACCGGCGGAGCCGGACTCGCCTGGCCGCCAACCGCCTGGAGCTTGATCTGGGTGAGGACCTTCCTGGCCATCGCTCGCGTTCCTCGGCCCCGTCTAGACCTTCTTGACCTGGTCGAAGGCCACCTCGACCGGCGTCTCACGGCCGAAGATGGAGACCAGCACCTTGAGCCGCTGGGCGTCCTCGTTGACCTCGGAGATCTCGCCCGAGAAGTCCGACAGCGGGCCCGACACCACCTTGACCGACTCGCCGATCGAGAACTGCGCGCGGCTGCGCGGTCGCTCGGCGGGCTCCATGTGCAGGAGCCGATCGACCTCGGCCTGGGTGAGCGGGACCGGCTCGTTGGAGGCTCCGACGAACCCGGTCACCCCAGGGGTGCCCTTGACCAGCGACCACGAGTCCTCGTTGAGATCCATCTGCACGAGCACGTAGCCGGGCATGGTGCGCTTCTCGACGGTGACCTTCTGGTTCTCCTTCATCTCGGAGACCGACTCGGTCGGCACGACGATCTGGCGCACGGCGCGCTGCTGGTTGAGCGATACGACGCGGTGCTCGAGATTGTGCTTGACCTTGTTCTCGTGACCGGAATAGGTGTTGACGACGTACCAGCGGAACATTTCTCTCTCTGAAGGCTTCTAGTCGAGGATGAAGTGGACGACCTTGCCGGCCACCCAATCGGCCACGCCGAGGAAGACGCCGGCGACGATCACGAACCCGATCACGACTCCCGTGGCCTGCATCACCTGCCGGCGATCGGGCCACTGTACCCGTTGGAGCTCACGCCAGCTTCCCTGGAAGAACTGGACGAGCCTCGCAACCCCGCGAGGCGCGGGCGCCGTCGAGCGCCGGCGTGCGAGCGCCGCGCCGCCATCCTCTGACTCCTCGTCGTCGAGGTCCTCGTCGTCGAGATCCTCGTCCTCGAGGTCCTCGTCCTCGGCGACCTGGTCGGCCGGACGGCCGACCGCCATCTGGGCCTCGGCGAGCTCGACGTCGGGCGTCGCGTGCTCGATCGGATCGGGGGTCGGCTCGGCGGACTGCCTCGACGCGGGCGACTCGGGCGCCACCTCCTGGACGGCGTCGTCCGCGGCCTGCGGCTGATCGCCGTCTCGCTCGCGGACGGGGTCGCGCCGCTGGCCGGGCGCGGTGGCCACGCCGCGGCGGCGCGCGGGATCGTCGGCGGGACGGCGCGGGCGCCGGTCGCTGCGACGCTTGCGGTTACGAGCCATGGCGGCCTTCGGTCAGCGCGTCTCGCGATGCGGCGTGTGCGTGCGGCACCAGCGGCAGTACTTGCGCAGCTGCAGCCGCTCGGGATTGTTCCGCTTGCTCTTGTTGGTCTGGTAGTTCCGGCGCTTGCACTCTTCGCAGGCGAGAGTGGCGGCGATCCGGACGTCTCCACGGGCCATGTCGCGCTTCTCGGTGGGTCGTGAGCAGGATCGATCTCCGCATGGCGCGCGCGGCCGCGCCGCCGCCCGGAGCCGACACCCCAGTGTAGCGGCGAGCGACCGGGCACGCGCCCGTGCGGCGACGGGCACAATCCCCCGGATGCTCCGTTTGGCCGGAATCATGATCTCGATCGGCTTCGCGGACTCGCTGAACCCGACCACGATCGCGCCGGCGCTGTACCTGGCGACCGGGAGCCGCGACTCCCGCCGCCAGGTCGCCCAGTTCACGCTCGCGGTGTTCGCCGTGTACCTCCTCGGCGGCCTCGTGATCGCGCTCGGCCCCGGCCAGCTGCTGCTCGCGCTCCTCCCCCACCCCGGCCGCCACCTCTCCTACCTGCTCGAGATCGTCGCCGGGGTCGCGCTGCTGACCGGCTCGGCCTTCCTGTGGGGCTACCGCCGCAACCTCGCCGACCGGCCGCCCCCCGAGGTCACCGCCGACGGACGGTCGAGCGCGCTGCTCGGCGCGACGATCACCGCGGTCGAGCTGCCGACGGCCTTCCCCTACTTCGCCGCGATCGCCGCCGTGGTCGGCTCGGACTTCGACGTCGCGCGCCAGGTCATCCTGCTGCTGCTGTTCAACGTCTGCTTCGTCGCCCCGCTGCTCGCGATCATCGTCACGCTCGCTTGGGCCGGTCCTGATGCGGCGAGCGTCCTGAGCCGCGGGCGCGAGTTCCTGGACCGCCGCTGGCCGGTCGTCCTCGCCGTGCTCGGGCTCGCCGCCGGCGTGATCGTCACCTTCCTCGGCACCACCGGGCTCGCCAGCCTCCATCACAACCGCCTCGGGAAGATCGCCCGGGGCCTCCGGAGGCTGCTGCACCGCTGACGCCGCCGCCCGGACCGGCGCATCGGCGCGCGGCGACCTCCATGCTGGTCCGGTGCCGACGCGCGGACTGGACCTGAGCCGTCTCGTCGAGCTGGAGGTCGAGCTCGGGCTCGACGTTGCCGCGATCGTCGACATGCTCGTCGACGAGCTCGACGACGCGCTACGCCGCATCGACGCCGCGCTGGCGGCCGGCGATCTTCCGCCGGCGGCGCTCGCCGCGCACGCGGCGCGCAACAGCGCGCTGATGATCGACGTCGAACCGCTGCTCGTCGCGTTGCGCGGCGTCGAGCGCGCCGCCCGCCGCCCCGACCTGTCCGGCGCCCGTCGGGCCGCGCGGACGCTCGCCGACGACTGGACGGCGCTGCGCGCCGAGCTGCGCGCGGCGACGCATCCGGTCGGCTGAGCGTAAGGCGCCGCCGAGCGCGACGCCGGCGGCGGCGATCGTCAGGGCTGCCGAGCGCGGCGACGCATCCGGTCGGCTGAGCGTCGGGCGCTGCCGAGCGCGATGCCGGCGGCGGCGATCGTCAGGGCTGCCGAACGCGACGCCGGCGGCGGCGGTCAACGCCCCGGCGAGCGTCAGCGGGCTGTGCCGGTCCTGCGCGCAAACCTGGATGCCTAAGCGACGCTCAGCGTCGGTTATCCATCCAGGCTCAGCTGGAGACGATCTAGGCGGCGGCCGCGACCCGGGCGCGCTGGCGCTCGGGGGCGATCCGCACCACCGACCATGCGAGGCCGATGCGCTCCAGCCCGCTGATGATCAGGCCCGAGGGGTCGAGCTCCCACCGGCGCAGGCCGTGATAGGCCGAGCGGGGGAACGCGTGGTGGTTGTGATGCCAGGACTCGCCGAAGGAGAGCAGGGCGAGCCAGGCGACGTTGGTCGACTGGTCGGCGACGTCGAACCGGCGGCGGCCGAAGAAGTGGCAGACCGAGTTGACCGACCAGGTCACGTGGTGGACGAAGAAGATCCGGACGAGGCCGCCCCAGACGAGGCCGCGAGCGGCGCCGTCGAGGGTGAACCCGTGCACGACGAAGCCCGCGGCGGTCGGAATGAGCAGCGACAGGAGCGCCAGCAGCGGGAAGCCGCGTCCGATGCGGCGCATCGCCGGATCCTCGTAGAGGTCGGGGGCGTATCGCTTCCAGTCGGATTGGCCCTGGGTCTCGAGCAGCCACCCCACGTGGGCGTGCACCAGCCCGGCGAGGCCGCTGCCGTGTCCGACGTGCGGACTGTGGGGGTCGCCCTCCTGGTCGGCGTGGGCGTGATGCTTGCGGTGATCGGAGACCCAGTCGAGCACCGAGCCCTGCACCGACAGCGATCCCGCGATCGCAAAGCCGCGCTCGAGCCACGGGTAGGTGGCGAACGCGCGGTGGGTCAGCAGACGGTGAAAGCCGACGGTGACCCCGAGCCCGGTGATCAGGTACATGGCGACGAGGATCGCCAGGTCCGCCCAGTCGACGGCGCGGTTCCACAGCATGACGATCGCGACGAGCACGCCGAGGAATGGCAGGACAACGCCGACCAGGTTTCCGTAGCGCTCGGTGCGGGTCATGGCCGCGGTAGTTTCTCACGCTGGACGCGCAATTTCTTGCGGTTCGGCGTGAAGCCGTAGCACAGAACTTCGACGGATCGCACAATCACCGTCGGTCGTTGCGACCGTAGAGAACGCGACGCGGGAGCGGCACCGGCGACAGCGCGTCGACCGATTCGCCGAGCAGGCGGCGTGGCGCCAGCTTGGCGACGAGCACCTCGAGCTCGGAGCGCTCAGCCTTGGTGAGATGGCTCGGGCGGCCTCGGCCAGCGCGCATGAGCGCGATCAGCCGTCGGCGCTCCGCGGCGGTGAGCGCGGTGACGTGGTCGCGCGTCAGGAGCGCGATCTCGGCGACGGCGATCAGGCGCAGCAGCGGCACGCGGCGCAGTCCGGGCACGCGCTCGGCGGCGCGGCCGATCACCTGGGTCACGGGTCCGGAGGGCACAAACCCCGAGTCTAGGCGGGTCCGGCGAAGACAACGGCGGGGAGCGCCCCGCGCAGTCGGCGGGGCGCTCCGGAAGCCGTAGAAACGCTTACAGCTGGGTGACGACCGACTTGACCTCGAGGTAGTTGTTGAGCACCTCGTGGCCCATCTCCCTGCCCCAACCCGACTCCTTGTAGCCGCCGAACGGCAGCGAGGCGTCGAAGACGTTGTAGCAGTTGACCCACACCGTGCCGGCCCGCAGCTGCTTGGCGATGCGGTGCGCCTTGGAGATGTCCTTGGTCCAGACGCCCGCGGCGAGACCGTAGGTGGAGGTGTTGGCGGTCGGCATGACGTCGTCGGCGTTCTTGAACGGCGAGACGGTGACGACCGGGCCGAAGATCTCCTCGGCCTCGACCTTCATATTCGGGTTGGTGTGCGTCAGCACGGTCGGCTCGACGAAGTAGCCCTTGTCGCCCTTGCGCTGACCGCCGGTGGCGAACTCGGCGCCCTCGTCGCGCCCTGACTCGAAGTAGCCGCACACGCGGTCCAGCTGCTCCTGGGAGACGAGCGGGCCCATCTCGGTCTGCGGATCCTGACCGGACCCGACCTTGATCGACTTGGCGTGATCGGTGACGCCCTGCAGCACGTCGTCGAAGTCCTTGGACTCGACGTAGAGGCGCGATCCGGCGGAGCAGCACTGGCCGTGGTTGAAGAAGATCGCGTTTGCCGCGCCCGGAATCGCCGTCTCCATGTCGGCGTCCGAGAACACGATGTTCGGCGACTTGCCGCCGAGCTCGAGCGTCAGCTTCTTCAGGTTGCCGGCGGCCGCCCGGACGATCTCCTTGCCGACCTCGGTCGAGCCGGTGAACGCGACCTTGTCGACGTCGTCGTGCGCGGCGAGAGCCGCGCCCGCGTCGCCGGCGCCGGTGACGACGTTGACCACCCCCGGCGGGACGCCGGCCTCGAGGATCAGCTCGGCGAGCCGCAACGCCGACAGCGGCGTCTGCTCGGCGGGCTTCAGGATCACGGTAACGCCCGCGGCGAGCGCCGGGGAGAGCTTCCACGCCGCCATGAGCAGCGGGAAGTTCCACGGGATGATCTGGCCGACGACCCCGATCGGATCCTTCAGGGTGTAGGCGTGGAACTCCGCGCCCGGCATGTAGGGCACCGAGATCGGGATCGTGTTGCCCTCGATCTTGGTCACCCAGCCGGACATGTAGTGGAAGATGTCGGCGGCGAGCTCGACGTCGGCAGCGCGGGCGATGGCCAGCGGCTTGCCGTTGTCCAGTGACTCGAGCGCGGCGAGCTCGTCGGCGTGCTCGAGCATGAGGTCGCCGATCCGGTGGATGATGCGCGAGCGCTCGTTCGGCTTCATCTTCGTCCAGGTCTGGGCATCGAAGGTGGCGCGCGCGGTCTTCACGGCCCGGTCGATGTCCTCCGAGGTGCCCTCGGCCACGTTGGCGAGCACCTCGCCGGTGGCCGGGTTGTACGTCTCGAACGTCTTGCCCGATGCCGCGTCGACCCAGTCGGAGCCGATCAGGATCTTGTGCGGGGAATTGACGAACTTGACGGCTGCTTCGTCAATGGGGTCGGCAATCGCCATACGCGATGTGCTCCTCTCTCGTGTCGGCCCGGTGGACAGGCCCCGGTGCCGACCAACGGCGGTCGGTTTTCAACTCGCCAGTATCGCGCGTGCCGAGGGACAGAGCAAGGCCGGGATCACCGTCGCATAGGGGTTGCATAGGCGCCGCGGCCCTCCGGGCGGACTCGTCCCCGCCCGGAGGCTCCGGCGACGCAGGCCCTAGGCGGACCGCAGCAGCGTGATCGCCTCCGAGGGCGTGCCGGTCACCGCCGACGCGGCGATGCCGACCTCGCGCACGACGCCGCCCTGGACGCGGATCACCGCGGTGGCCCCCCTGCCGCCGATCAGGTACCACGTGCTGCCCGAGACGCGGATCCCGCGCGGCAAACGGAGCCTGTGCTTGCCCGACCCGACCTTGGCGCCCGGCTTGATCTTGCCGACCGCGTAGTGCCGGTTCGTGGTCAGGGCGAGCACGATCGTGCCGCGCACCGACCTCTGCGTCTTGCGCGACAGATGGCGCAGGGCGGCGCTCGGCGCGTAGGCGAACCGGATCGAGCCGCCCTTCAGGCAGACGCTCTGGAAGCCGTGCGCGGCCTTGCGCGCCGGGAGACGTCGCCCGGCCTGCCTGCGCGAGAGGCCGAGGGTGACGATGCCCAGCCGGTTGCCCGACAGCTTGCCGGTGGCCGCCGGACAGCTCGCGCCCTCGCTGGTGGCGGGCGGCCTGCTGGCCCCCGGGCCCGAGGCGGCGCCCGGCTCGTTGATCGGAGCGCTCGGGGTCGAGTCGGCACTCGCCGAGCCGGCGCTGTTGGTGCCGGTCTCGGTGACGACGAGGGCGTGACCGTAGTCGTCGTTGGTCGCCCTGTAGGCCATCGACGTCGCGCCCGCGACGCGCGTGCAGTTGGTGCCGGTGCTGCTGCACCGTGACCACTGGTACTGATAGGACATCGGATGGTTGGTCCACGTCCCGGTGCGCGCGGTCAGCGTGGCGCCCACGACGGCGTTGCCGGTGATCGACGGCACCAGCGACGGCGTCGGCGCGGGGGTGAACGTGTCGATCGTGTTGTTGTCATCGCCGAGCACGTACACCTGATCGCTGCTGTTGACGGTGATGCTCTGGGCGATGAGCGGCGAGTCGACGGCGGGAACGCCGTAGTTCGGCGGGCCGACCGTCCCGTTGCCGGCGATCACGGCGAGGTACCCACCGGGGCCGACCTCCTCGACGCGGCGGTTGCCCGTGTCGGCGATGAACACGTCACCGGTGGCGTCGACGTCGACGCCGCGCGGACCGTTCAGCGGCGAGCTCGTGGCCCTGCCCGGTACGGCCGCCCCCGCGGTCCCGGTGCCGGCGACGATCGCCAGCGTCCCGGTCGGGGTCACCCGCTCGACCGCGCTGTTGCCGGTGTCGGCGATGTAGATGTCACCGTCGGGCCCGGCGGCGACGCCGAGCGGGCCGCGCAGGCCCGAGGCGGTGGCCGACCCGCCGGCGGCCGCGCCCGGGGCTCCGTGACCGGCGAGCACCGAGAGCGTGCCCGCGGGCGTGACCTTGTCGACCTGGTCGTTGCCGGTATCGGCGATGTACACGTTGCCGGCGGCGTCCACCGCGACGTCGGAGGGGTCGTTCAGGCGCGAGCTCGCCGCCGGCCCCGGCGTGGCGGGCCCGGCGACGTCATCGGGCTGGCCCGCGAACTGGGTCAGGATGCCCGAGGGGGTGACCCGGTAAACTTGGTTGGCCTCCGCGTCGGCGATGTAGACGCTTCCGTCGGGCCCGGCCGCGACCCCGAGCGGAAGCACGAGCGGCGAGCTCGTCGCCGCCACGTTGAAGCTGGCCCGCGAGGAATGACCGGTGCCCGCGAGCACGGTCAGTGTGCCACCGGGGCTGATGCGCCCGACGAACGGTGAGAACGCGTCGGCGAAGTACACGTTGCCCGCGGCGTCGACCGATCCCCCGGCGGGGCTGTCGAGTGACACGCTGGTGGCGGGAACCCCGCTGGCGGGCGCGCCGGTGCCGCGGACGCCGTTGCCGCCGAACGGCGACAGCGCAAGGCCGGCAGCCGACGCCGAGCTGGAACCGATCGCAAAGCACAACAGCGCGATGACGGCGACGGCGCAGGCGATGGCAGCCGACCGGGTCCAACCGACGACGGATGATTCAGATCGTGACATGGCGTTGCCCCCCTTCACGGAGATACGAGTGACCGCCCGGTACCCTTTACGCCTCCTGCGCAAGAAGTCCTCCGCGGCGGGAGTACCAACCCCAAGGGACGGCGAAAGTTTCGCTAGGTGTCCCGAGTGATCGGCAGCCCGGCGAATTCCTGAAGGAGCGCGCGGGCGGCGGCGGTTCCCAGCCCGACGTACTCGGCCAGCAGCCGCTCGTTGGGCGAATGGATGTTGGCGTCGGGCAGCGAGAAGCCGGTGATGATCGTCGGGATCCGGCGCTCGGCGAGGGTGGCGACGATCGGCAGGGTGCCGCCCGAGCGGATGAGCGCCGGGCGCGCTCCGAGGGCGCGCTCGAACGCGATGACGCCGAGGCGCACCGGCTTGGAATCGGGGTCGACGAGTCCGGGCGCCGCCGACGAGCGCAGCTCGAGCTCGAGGTCGGCGCCCGCCGGCACCGCCCGGCGCAGGAGCTGACGCAACGTCGCTTCGATCGCCTCCGGATCCTGGCCGGGCGCCAAGCGGATCGACACGTTGGCGTGCGCCTCGACGGGCAGGACGGTCTTGGTCAGCATCGGCGAGCCCGCCACGATGCCGTTGACGTCGAGCGCCGGCTCGGCGAACGTGCGCAGGTAGAACTCATCGGCGGCCCGCGGATCCATCGGTCGGGCGCCCTGCCCGGCGAGCTCGTCGGCGCCGGCCGGCAGCGTGCGCCAGCCCTCGAGCTCGGCCGCGGTCGGCTCGGCGCGGCCGGCCCGCAGCGCGTCGACGAGCCGGCCGTCGCCGGCGGTGACTGCGGCGAGCGTGTCGATGAGCGCGTGCGCCGCGTTCAACGCCGCGCCTCCGTACAGGCCGGAGTGCAGGTCGCGCTCCCCGGTGCGCAGCGTCAGGTGGAAGTAGACGAGCCCGCGGGTGGCGAGGTCGAAGCAGGGCCGCCCGCGCGCGATCATCCCGCTGTCGAAGATGACCCCGGCCTCGGCCCCCCGCTCGTCCTGTGCCAGGAAGCGCAGGATCGAGTCCCCGCCCGTCTCCTCCTCCCCGTCGCAGCAGAAGCGGACGTTGACCGGCAGCTCGCCGGCGCGCGCGAGCTCGCGCGCCGCGCTCAGCAGCATGTACAGCTGGCCCTTGTCGTCGGCCACCCCGCGCGCGTACAGATACTCGCCGCGGATCTCGGGCTCGAAGGGCGCCGACTCCCACAGCTCGAGCGGATCGGGCGGCTGGACGTCGAAGTGCCCGTAGCACAGGATGGTCGGCGCGCCGGCGGCGTCGCGGGAGGCGGGCACCTCGCCGACGGCAAGCGGCTCCCCGTGCCAGTCGACGAGCTCGGCCCGGCCGCCGGCCGCGCGGATGAACGCGCACACCCACTCGCCGGCGTCGAGCACCTGCGCGCGGTGTTCGGGGTCGGCGCTGACCGAGGGGATGCGCAGGAACTCCGCCAGCTCGTCGAACCACTCGTTCATCGTTGGGACCGTACTTCAGGCGGCGCTGTGCCGGTGGACCGCCGGTGCGCGCCGGCGCACTCCATCGGTCGGTCGCACCCGCGGCGCACCACGAGCGCGAGCCTGGTCCGTTCGACGCCACGCGGGGGAGAGACCTCTCAGCCAGGGCCGGCGGCGGCCAGCTCGCGGATCAGGGCGGCCTCGGGCGCGCTCGTGAAGCCGGTCAGCACCCAGGTCGCGCCCGCGCGCTCCCACTGGCGCGACGTCGGCCCCGGGAGGCACGTCGACGGCGGGGCCGCGATCGAGCAGCTCGGCGCGCGCCCGGGGGTCGGTGACCTCGCCGAACGGCTCGAGCTCTCCGTTGTGCTCGACGCCGAGCCCGGCGCCGACGGTCAGCCGGCCGCCGCTGAGCCGGTCGAGCGTGACAGTCTCGCGCGCGAGCTTGTGTACCCGCCGGCGCGAGAGCGGCGTCACGAGGGGGCCGATCCGCACCCGCTCGGTTGCGCAGGCGATTCCAGGATCTGCGCGCCGCTGCCCCGTCCCGACAGCCGGAGATCTCTCCCCGACCCCGACATCCGCTTCGCCCTCGGCTACGTGATGGCGGCCGCCCGCGCCGGCGGCGGCCCTGAGCGCGCGGTTATCGTTGGCTGGCCAGGCCTCAGCCAACGAAAAGGTGGACCCCGAGATGCCCATCGACTTCTCCCTCGATGATTCCGTCGCGCGAACGCGCGATCTCGTCGCCGACTTCGTCCGCGACGTCGTGATCCCCGCCGAGGGTCGCGACGCCGCCGAGCACGGCCTCGACGAGGGGCTGCGCGCCGAGCTGCAGGATGCCGCTCGGCGAGCGGGCGTCTTCGCTCCCCACGTCGCCGCCGAATACGGCGGCCTCGGGCTCGACGTGCGCGGCCAGGCCGTCGTCTTCGAGGAGGCCGGCTACAGCCTGCTCGGCCCCCAGGCGCTGAACTGCGCGGCTCCCGACGAGGGCAACATGCACCTGCTCTCCGTCGTCGCCAACCCCGAGCAGCGCGAGCGCTACCTGCGCCCGCTCGCCGCCGGCCAGACGCGGTCGTGCTTTGCCATGACCGAGCCGGCGCCGGGCGCGGGCAGCGATCCGGAGATGCTCGCGACCACCGCCGAGCGGGTGGCCGGCGGCTGGTCGATCACCGGACGCAAGTGGTTCATCACGGGCGCCGAGGGCGCCGCGTTCGCGATCTGCATGGCGCGGACGGCCGAGACGATCGAGCGCGGGCGCGGGGCGACGATGTTCCTGATCGACGCCGGCCACCCCGGGATGCGGGTGCAACGCGTCGTCGACGCCGAGGACCACAGCTTCCCGGGCGGTCACGCCGAAATGGTGTTCGAGGACTGTCGCGTGTCCGACGAGGCCATCCTCGGCGAGGTCTCCGAGGGATTCGGATACGCCCAGGTGCGGCTCGCCCCCGCGCGGCTGACCCATTGCATGCGCTGGCTCGGGCTCGCCCGGCGCGCGCACGACTTCGCGCTGGACCGGGCGTCCGATCGCGAGGCGTTCGGCGCCCGGCTCTCCGAGCTGGGGATGGTGCAGTCGATGATCGCCGACTCGGTGATGGACATCGAGGCCAGCCGCGGGCTGATCTGGCGGTGCGCGTACGCGCTCGATCACGGCTCCGCCGGTCGGCACGAGTCCTCGATCGCCAAGGCCTACGTCGCCGAGGCGGTCCACCGCGTCGTCGATCGCGCGGTTCAGATCTGCGGCAGCCTCGGCGTGTCGGGCGACGCGCCGCTGGCGCGCTATCTCGCCGAGGTGCGCCCGTTTCGCATCTACGACGGACCGACCGAGACCCACAAGTGGGCGATCGCGCGCCGCGCCGTCCGCGACCGGACCCGGGCGCGTGCCGACGCGTCGCAGCGGCTCACCCCCGCGTGAGCGGGCCGCTGCTGACGGCGCGCTTCCACGTCGTGATGGCCGACGTGGACGCGGCGCAGATCCTCTACTTCGCCACCCCGCTGCGCTGGGCCGAGCGGATGTTCTCGCGGTGGCGTCGCGAGGTCGGGCTGCCGATGTCCGAGATGTTGCGCACGGGCACGGGGACCCCGGCGGTGCGCTCCGAGATCACCTACGCGGCATCGCTGCACCTCGACGAGGAGGTCGAGGCGACGATGTGGTGCGATCGTCGCTCGACGCGCTCGTACACGACGCGTTACGACTTCGCCGCCGGCCCGGAGGGCCCGCTCGCCACCCAGGTGTGGCTGACCCAGGCCACGATCGAGCGCGACGCCGATGGCCGGATGCGCTCGGTGCCGATCCCCGGCGACCTCGCCGCCGCGCTCGGCGGCGGCTGACCGCGGTGCCTTCCCGCGCGCCCGACAGGGTGCCTTCCCGCGCTCTCAGCGCCATGCGTGCACGGACGCCGCCGGACCCTGACCGGTCAAGGCCGGGCGAGCAAGGCGCGGTAGTCCTCCCAGGTGTCGACGTCGAGCGGCACCGGACCGGTCACGGGCACGTCGACGACGTCGGCGCCGCGGCGGTGCAGCAGCTTCCAGACGCCCTTGTCGCCGTGCAGCGTCGCGAGCTCGGCGAACGTCGAGCGGTGAAAGGCGAGCGGATGCCCGCGACCATCGGCGTAGGCGCAGGCGGCCACCGCGGACTCGCCGCAGCCGTCGATGAGCGCCGTCACCGCCTCCCTTCGCACTCCGGGCTGATCGCCGAGCATCAGCACGAGCATCGTGGCGCGGGGGTCGACGGCGCGCAGCGCCGCGGCGATCGAGGACGAGCAGCCGGCGCCGAAGTCGGGGTTCTCGACGATCTGCACGCCGGTCAGGTCGACCCGTCCGCGGATCTCGTCGCCGGCGCCGCCGACCACGCACAGCAGCTGGTGCAGACCGCAGCCGCGTGCGGTGTCGAGGACGTGCCCGAGCAGTGAGCCGGTGCCGTAGGGCAGCAGCTGCTTGGGCTGACCGAGCCGGCGCGAGCCGCCAGCCGCGAGGACGAGGCCGCAGACGAAGCGGTCAGCGCCGCAGCTCATCGGGGTGCTCGCGCGCGTAGCGGTCAGGGCAGAAGCTCATCGGGGTGCTCGCGCGCGTAGCGCTCGCGGCAGCCCTCGCCGCAGAAGTACGCCGGTCCCGAGCGCAGGGCGAGCTGCGCCGTCGCCGGAGCGACCGCGACGCTCATCCCGCACACCGGGTCGACCGCGACCGGGGGCCCGGAGCCGGGTGGGCACCACCGCAGGCGGGGGGCGGGCTCGCGGTGAGCGGCGGCGACGAGCTCGGCGAGGATCGAGATCGCGATCTCGGCGGGCGTGCGCGCGCCGATGTCGATCCCGGCCGGCGTGTGCAGGCGGTCGCGCAGCTCGGGGGCGACCGCGAGCGCGTCGCGGACGACCGAGCCGCGGCGCGGGCTGGCCACGAGCGCGACGTAGGGGACGCCGCCCGAGAGCGCATGCTCGAGTGCCGCCTCCTCCTGCCCGCTGCCGTGGGCGGCGACGACGACCGCCGCGACCTCCTCGAGCTCGCCGAGCTCGGCGACGGTCGTGCGGCGGCAGTCGTAGCCGGCGGCGATCGCCAGCCGTTGCAGCGCCTGGGCGATCGGCGAGCCGCCGACCACGACGAGGCGGTTGGGCGGGAGCCGGGGCTCGAGGAAGATCTCGAGCGATCCGCCGCTGAGGCAGGGGTTGTGCTCGGTGACCGCCCCGTCGTCGCCCTCCTCGGAGCTCTCGACGTGACCGTCCGGGATGAGGCGCAGCAGCAGCGGCTCGCCGGTCTGCAGCGCCCGCAGCGAGTGCAGGCGGACCGAGGACTCGGCGCACACCCCGCCGACGAAGCCCTCGATCGTCCCGTCGCGGCGAACGATCGCGGTGTCCCCGGGGCGCACGCTCGTCGGCCGGCGCGCCCGCACGACGGTGGCGAGGACGAACGGCTCGCCGTCGGCCACGAGGCGCTGGACCTCGGAGGACAGCTCAGCGGCGATCATCGCGGTCCGCCCCGCTGCCTGCGCGCGGGCGCCACCGAGATCTCGGCGGCGATGTTGACCGTCCCGCAGCGCCCGCAGCGCACGCGCACGCGCCGGGTCATGTAGGCGGGGTCCATGCCGGCCGCGAGCACGTTGCCGCACTGCACGCAGGCGTAGTCGAACTCGCCGTTGCCGCGGAACACCGGCCGGTCGGGGTGATCCTGGACGGCGGTGCCGCCGTCGATCGGGACCTCCCCCGGCCGCACGGCTCGCATCGTCCGCAGCACCATCCGCGCTCCTAGGCGGCCGCGAACTTCTCGGTGAAGTCCGTGATCATGGCGTCGAGCACCGTCGAGACCATCCCCTCGCCGCGCGATGCCGCCTTGCCGGTGACCCGCGCCTTCGTGTGCAGGCGGCCACCGCCATCGGAGAGGTCGAAGGTGACGTCGGCGTCGGCGTGACCCTGCCCCCCGACCTCGCGCGACTTGACCTGCACGACCGCGTGATGGGTGTCGGCGTCGGACTCGATGATCGTCACCGTGCCCCGGAACCTGACCGACAGCGCGCCGAGCTTGACCCGGATCTCGGCCTTGGCCGAGTCGGGCGCGGTCGTCTCCAGGACCGTCCCGCCCTGCACGCAGGGGATCAGCTTGTCCAGGTCGTGCAGCGTCTCCCAGGTGTGCGCGACCGGCTGGTCGGAGCTGAACTGGTGGTCGAGCTCAACCATGGGCTTCTCCTCTCCGACCCGCGGGCTCGGGCAGCGCGGCGTCGATCGCGATGTCGACCTCGTCCTTGACCTTCAGCGTGCCGAAGAGCGCGGAGTACGGCTTGATCCCCCAGTCGGTCTGCTTGATCGTCGTCCGGCCGGCGAGCCGGCCGTCGGCGAGGCCGAGCTCGAACGCCACCGGCTTGCTCGTGCCCGCGAGCTCGAGCTCGCCCTCGACGGTCAGCCGGCCGTCGTCGCCGCGCGCGACGCGGGTCGACGCAAACGCGATCGACGTGCCCTTGAGCACCTCCTCGTCGATCGTCTGGGCGATGCTCGCCCTGTCGTCATCGTCGAGCGAGCGCATGCCGCCCGTCGCCTCGCGCACGCGCAGCGACGTCGAGCCCGCGCTCAGCGCCAGCCGATCCTCGGTGGGGTCGTCGGCGAGCGTCATCGTCGCCTCCCAGCTGCCGACCTCGATCGTCAGGTCGTGAGCGGCCTTGGCGGCCGCCCCGCCCCGGCGGGTGTGGACGGTCAGGGAGCCGTTGTCGGGCCCGAGCGCGTAGGTCCCGGGCGTGATCGCAGTCTGCGCCATCGTGCTCTCTCCTCCTCGTCAGTCGCGGTACACGGTCTGGGCGTCGAGGCCGCCCTCGACCCCCGGGGGCAGGGCGCCGGTCCCGTGGGCGTACATCGCCAGATCGGCGATCGTCTTGCCCGCGGCCGGGTCCTCGGCGGTGGCGAACGCGCCGTCGCGCCACCGCAGGTTCTCGGCGGACGCGCCCGTCGCCACGCCGGCGAGCAGCTGGGCCTTGGCCAGGATCTTGCCGGTCGTCGAGGCGATCGCCGCGGCGGCGCCCGGCGACGGGCTCGTGTTGAACCCGTGCCCGACGCCGAAGCGGTCGGTGTCGGCGGGCACGACCTTGACGTCGAGCGCGGGCACGCCGAGCTCGCCGGCGACCTGCCGCGCGTACTCGGCCTCGTGGCCGTCGGACTCGGTGGTCAGGCTGAGCACCATCTTGCCGGTCGGGTGCACGCGCAGGAACACCGCTCGGTATGCCTCGTCAGCCATGGCTCTCCTCGGGGGTCGATGCGGCGTCGTGCGCCCGACGCTGGCGCTCCTGATGCGCCGTCAGCGCATTGTGCTCCTCCAGATCGCAGAAGCTCGGCTGAGGGCCGCCGAGCACGTGCGGCGGCACCGCCGGGCGGTCGCAGCCGGGGTAGATGCAGATCTTCTCGGCCGTCAATGCAGGCTCCAGCCAGGGGTGGTCCGGCCGCGGCTCGGCCCGTAGCCGCTGGGCATCGCCACCGAGCTGCCGGAATAGCCTCCCACCCACCCCGCGCTCGCCCACGGCTCCTCGTCCTCGGCCTCGGGCTCAGCCGCCGCCGGGCGCCAGGACGCCGCGGGCCCCGCGTCGGCGCGGCGTGGAGCGGCGATCGCCTCGACGACCTGGGCCATGGCGTCGTAGGTGTGGCCGCTGACGAGCGCGTCGCAACAGGGCAGGGCGGCCGCCATCCCTGCGGCCCGGGGCGCGAAGTCGCTCGCGGCCACGCGGGGGTTGACCCATACGATCCGATACGCGAGGCGGGCGAGGCGCTGCATCTCGCGCCCGACGAGGCCCGGGTCGCCGCGCTCCCAGCCGTCGGAGAGGATCACCACGACCGCGCCGCGCGCCATCCCCCGGCGGCCGTAGCCGTCGTTGAAGCGCCGCAGCGCGTCGCCGATCCGCGTCCCGCTCGACCAGTCGGGGGTCAGCGCGGCCGCGCGGGCGATCGCCCGCTCCGGGCGCCCCGCGTGCAGCGCCCGGGTCAGCCGGGTCAGCCGGGTGGCGAAGACGAACGCCTCGTTGCCCCGTCCGCCGGCGGCCGCCGGCGAGGCGGCGGTCGCGCAGGCGAGGAACTGGAGGTAGGCGCGCGCGTAGGGCTCCATCGAGCCCGAGATGTCGCACAGGAGCACGATCCGGCGGCGCACCACCCGCCGCCGGCGCCGGGCGAGCGCGATCGGATCGCCGCTCGTCCGCAGGCTCCCGCGCAGCGTGCGCCGCAGGTCGATCCGATCGCCGCGGCGGGCGCGACGCGCGCGGCGCGCGAGCCGGGGCGGAGCGGCGACCGCGAGCCGGCGCATGAGCGCGTACAGCCGCGCCAGCTCGTCGGCATCGAGCGCGTCGAAGCGCTTGGCGCGCAGGACCTCCTCGTCGGAGGCGACCGTCGGCGCCGGCACGTCGGGCGGCTCCTCGCGATCGCCGTCGCGGGACGCCGGGACGCCGTCGAGCGACCACTCGGCGCCGCCCTGGGGGGCGCCGCGACCGGCGCCGTCGCCAAGGTCCTCATCGGATCCGCCGGGATGCGAGCGCGGGGTGGCGTGCGACGACGAGACCCCGGTCGCCGGCGCGGCGCCGAACACCTCGGCGAAGGCCGCGTCGAAGGCTCGCACCTGGCCGGGGTCGGTGACGATCACCGCCCGTGCGGTCCAGTACAACCGGCGCCGGGCGACCGGGCGCGTCAGCTGCAGCGCCCGCGCAAGGCGGGCGGCGCGCCCGGCGTCGACCGGAATCCCGGCCTCGTGGCACCGCGCGCCGAAGGCGCCGACGAGGGCCGGAAGGTCGAGCACGATCGTCTGCACCCCGAACGCGGGTGTGGTCATCGCGCCGTCCCCGCGATCAGCTCGCTCAGTCCCGCCGCTCGGGTGACCTCCTGGTCCTCTCGGTATTTGAGCACCGAGCCGAGCGTGCGGTCGACCGCGGACGCGTCGAGCGCCTCGAGTCCGAGGACGCTGAGCGCGGCGAGCCAGTCGATCGCCTCGGCGATCCCCGGCGGCTTCTGGACGTCGGAGTCGCGCATCCGCGCCACCGCGTCGGCGACCTGGACGGCGAGCGTCGCGGCCGCCTGCGGGACGCGGCGGCGGATGATCTGCACCTCGCGCTCGGGGCCGGGATAGTCGATCCACTGGTACAGACAGCGTCGCTTGACCGCATCGTGGAGGTCGCGGGTGCGGTTCGAGGTCAGCACGATCGCCGGCGGGTGGGTCGCGCGCACGGTCCCGAGCTCGGGGATGGTGACCGCCGAGTCGGCGAGCAGCTCGAGCAGGAACGCCTCGAAGTCGTCGTCGGCGCGGTCGATCTCGTCGATCAGGAGCACCGCGGGCCGCGGACCGGGATGCTGCAGCGCTCGCAGCAAGGGACGCGCGGTCAGGTACCGGGGCCCGAACAGCTCGTCCTCGGAGAGCTCGGTGCCGCGCGCTTCGGCGAGGCGGATGCTCAGCAGCTGCCGCGGATAGTTCCACTCGTACAGCGCTTCGGCGGCGTCGATCCCCTCGTAGCACTGCAGGCGCACGAGCGGCGTCTGCAGCGCGTGCGCGAGCGCCTTGGCGGCCTCGGTCTTGCCGACGCCGGCCTCGCCCTCGAGCAGAACCGGCTGGGGCAGGCGCAGGCTGAGGAACAGCGCGGTGGCGAGCCCCTCGTCGACGAGGTAGTCGACCGCGCCCAGACGCTGGGCCAGCGTCTCGACGTCGGGCGCGAGCGCGCGCAGCTCGGACGCGGCCTCGCCGGTGACCTCGCTCATCGCGCCGCGCGCGCCGGCCGCCTCACTGGGGCGGCTCCGGCCGGCCCTGCATCGCCGCCCACACCCGCGCCGGCGTGCACGGCATGTCGACGTGGGTCACGCCGTGGGTCTGGTGCAGCGCGTCGATGACCGCGTTGACGATCGCCGGCGGCGAGCCGACGTTCGGCGACTCGCCGACGCCCTTGGCGCCGAGCGGATGGTGCGGGCAGGGGGTGACGGTCTCCCCCAGCTCGAACTCCGGCACCTCGAGCGCGGTCGGGATCAGATAGTCCATGAACGACGAGTTCAGGCAGTTGCCCTCCGCGTCGAAGGTGATGACCTCCATCAGCGCGATCCCGATCCCCTCGGCGAGCCCGCCGTGGATCTGGCCCTCGACGATCATCGGGTTGATCCGCACGCCGCAGTCGTCGACCGCGATGAAGCGTCGGACGGTCACCTGGGCGGTGTCGGGGTCGATGTCGACGACCGCGATGTAGGCGCCGTAGGGATAGGTGAGGTTCGGCGGGTCGTAGATGACCTGGGCGTCGAGGCCGCCCTCCATCCCCTCGGGCATCGGCTCGCCGCTGTAGGCGTAGCGCGCGATCTCCTCGATCATCGCGCCCTGCTCGGGATCGCCCCTGACATACCAGCGGCCCTTCTCCCAGGCGAGGTCCTCGGGTCGCGTTTCGAGCATGGTGGCCGCGATCAGCCGCGCCCGGTCGCGGACCTTGCGCGAGACGACGCCGACCGCGGCGCCGCTGACCGGGGTCGAGCGCGAGCCGTAGGTGCCCAGGCCGTACGGGGTGCGGTCGGTGTCGCCGTGGCGCACCTCGATGTCCTCGGGCGGCAGGCCCAGCTCCTCGGCGACGATCTGCGCGAAGGTCGTCTCGTGGCCCTGCCCCTGGGTCTGGGCGCTGATCGAGACCATCGCCTTGCCCGAGGGATGCACCCGCAGGTCGGCGCCGTCGTTCATCGACAGGCCGAGGATGTCCATGTGCTTGCGCGGCCCCGCGCCGACGCCCTCGGTGAAGAACGAGACCCCGATCCCCATCAGCTCGCCGCGCTCGCGCTTGTCGGCCTGCTCGCGGAGGAGGTCGTCGTAGCCGGCGATCTCCATCGCCACCTTCATCGTCTCGGCGTAGTTGCCCGAGTCAAACGTCCAGCCGGTCGTCGTCTCGTACGGGAACTGCTCGGGGGCGATGAAGCTGCGCATCCGCAGATCGATCTGGTCGGCGCCCATCTCGAGCGCCAGCGCGTTGACCATCCGCTCGACCAGGTAGACGGCCTCGGTGATGCGGAACGAGCACCGGTAGGCGACGCCGCCCGGCGCCTTGTTCGTGTAGACGGCCTTGACCTTGACATGGGCGGCCTGCAGGTCGTAGGAGCCGCAGCAGATGTGAAAGAAGCCCGCGGGGAACTTCGTCGGCTGCGCGGTGGAGTCGAACGCGCCGTGGTCGGCAATGACGTCGACGCGCAGTCCGGTGATCCGGCCGTCCTTGGCGCACATCTCGCCGCGCATGATGTAGTCGCGGGCAAATCCGGTCGAGACGAGGTTCTCGGTGCGGTCCTCGATCCACTTGACCGGGACCCCGGCGACGATCGAGCCGGCGATCGCGCACACGTACCCGGGATAGACCGGGACCTTGTTCCCGAAGCCCCCGCCGATGTCGTTGCAGCGGATGCGGATCATGTGCTCGGCGAGGCCGGCGACGTGGGCGTAGACGGTCCGGTGGACGTTGGGCGCCTGGTTGCCGTTGTAGATGTCCAGCTGCCCGGTCTCCGGATTGAAGTCGGCGATCATCCCGCACGTCTCGAGCGGCGCCGGATGGCAGCGGGGGTAGATCATGTCGCGGCTGACGACGACGTCGGCCTCGGCGAACGCGCGATCGGTCGCCTCCTGGTCGCCGGCCTCCCAGGTCGGGCTGGCGACGTTGTCGACCTGGCCCTCCTTGTCGTCGCGGATGAGCGGAGCGTCCTCGTGCAGCGCCCGGCGCGCGTCGACGACCGCGTCCAGCGGCTCGTACTCGACGTCGATGAGCCCGAGCGCGTCGCGGGCGATGTACTCGGTCTCGGCGATGACGAAGGCGACCTCCTGACCCTGGAAGCGCACCTTGTCGCCGGCGAGGACGGCCTGGGTGTCGTAGGAGATCGTCGGCATCCACGCCAGCCCGAGGGTCTCGAGGTCCTTGGCGGTCACGACCGCCGCCACCCCGGGCAGAGCGAGCGCCTCCGAGGTGTCGATCGAGACGATCCGAGCGTGCGCGTAGGGGCTGCGCAGCAGCGCGCCGTGCAGCATGCCGGGCAGGCGGATGTCGTCGAGATAGGTGCCCTGCCCGCGGATGAAGCGCGCGTCCTCCTTGCGCTTGAGGCGACCGAACCCGATCGGCCGCTCCTGGCGGGGACTGGGGAGGTTCTCTTCGGTGACGGCCATGGCTCTAGATCTCCTGTTGGAACGCGGCTTCGTGCTCGGCCGCCCAGCGGACCGCGGCGACGATGTTCTGGTAGCCCGTGCAGCGGCAGATCGCGCCCGAGATCGCGGTGCGGATCTCCTGATCGGTCGGGCGGGGGTTCTCGTTGAGCAGGGCGCGCGTGGTCATGAGCATCCCGGGCGTGCAGAACCCGCAGTGCAGCGCGTGCATCTCGTGGAACCCCTGCTGGATCGGATCGAGCTCGCCGTCGACCTCGAGCGACTCGACTGTCGCGATCTCGTGACCGACGCACATCGCCGCCAGGGTCGTGCACGACTTGATCGGCGTGCCGTCCATGAGCACGACGCAGGCGCCGCAGTTGGAGGTGTCACAGCCCCAATGGGTGCCGGTGAGGCCCGGAGTGTCGCGGATGAAGTGCACGAGCAGCTGGCGCGGCTCGACGTCGCGGGAGACCTCGCGGCCGTTGATGGTGAGGGTGACCTGCATCAAGCTCATGCCTCCATCGCGAGCGCGCGGGCGCTCGCGCGGCGCAGCGCTCGTCGGGTCATCACGCTGGCGAGATGGCGCTTGTAATCGACGGGTCCGCGGGCGTCGGCCGAGGGGGAGCAGTCCTCGGAGGCGATCTGCGCCGCCTGCGCGAACAGCTCGTCGGAGGGCGCGGCCCCGCGGAGCAGCTCCTCGGCGCGGGCGAGGTGGATCGTCGTCGTGCCGACGGCGCTGAGCGCGACGCCCGCGTCGGCGATCGTGCCGCCCTCGATCCACACTGCCGCCGACGCGGCCGCGATCGCCCAATCGCCGGCGCGCCGCTCGGTCTTGAAGTGGGCGCTGCCGGCGCCGGAACGGAGGGGCAGCCTCACCTCGGTGAGGATCTCGTCGTCGCCGACCGCGGTCTGGTAGGGCCCGACGTGGAAGTCCTCCATCGACACCGTCCGTTCGCCGTCGCGCCCGCGGATCACCACCCGCGCCTTGACCGCCGCGCAGACGGCGCTGAGGTCCTCGGCCGCGTCGGCCTGGCACAGCGAGCCGCCGATCGTGCCGCGGTTGCGCACGACCGGGTCGGCGATCACCTCCTCGGCGTCGGCGAACAGCGGATAGTGCCGGGCGAGCAGGTCGGATCCGAGCAGGTCGACGTGGCGGGTGAGCGCGCCGATCCGGATCTCTCCGTCGCGCTCGGCGATGTAGGCGAGCTCGTGCTCGAGATCGTTGATGTCGATCAGGTGCTCGGGCGAGGCGAGGCGCAGCTTCATCATCGGGATGAGGCTGTGCCCGCCGGCGATGATCCGCGCGTCGCCGTCGTGGGCGACGAGGGCGGCGATCGCGCCGTCGACGCTCGTGGCGCGCTCGTACTGAAACGGTGCGGGGGTCTGCATGACGCTCAGCCCTCCTGCTCGACCGGCATCCGCTTGCGCGGACGCCCGACCTCATCGCTGGGCTCGTAGCGCACCGGCGAGTCGGCGCCGATCACCGGCGAGCGCGGCAGCGAGGGTACGCGGCCGGGACGGCCGCCGGGGTACAGCGTGCCGGCAGCCCGCGACCCGTAGATCGCGTCGCGCAGCGCCGGGCCGTTCGGCGACGCGGCGGCGATCGGCGCCTCGCGTCCGAGCCGCGCGAGCGTCAGCGTCCCGCGCGTATAGACCTCGGCGATCCGCGGCGGCTTGATCTGGCCGCTGTCGGGGAAGTTGCGCAAACCCTGAGCCCCGGCCCCCGGATACAGGCCGTCGACGAGCCCGACCGCGTCGGTCAGACCGGCCTTGGCGACGAGCAGGCCCTCGAGCAGGTCGACGCCCGCGTCGAGGTTGGCGTTGATCGTCTCCACGACCCCGGCGACGGGGCTCGACTTCTCGATGATCTCCCCGACGGCGCCGATCGCGTCGTCGAGCCCCGCGGTGATCTGGCGCAGGGCGAGGATGGTGCTCACCAGGTAGTAGACGACGGCGGCGACGATCGCCACCACCGCGATGATCATGACCACGCCGGCTGCGGGCACGTCGTCACGCTCCTTCCACGTCGTCGATGATCACGTCGAGCGAGCCGCCGTAGTCGGCGGCCGCGGCGATCGTCTTGATCGCCTGCTCCTGGGTCGTCAGCAGCAGCGCCGCGGCGTCGAGGTCGGTCGAGCCCGCATGGGCGGCGCGGGCGATGCGCTCCACGCTGGGGACGATCGACCGCGCGGACGTCAGCACCTCGGCGAGCAGGTAGATCACCACCGGCAGCACGACGAGCAACAGGATCGCCGCCCCGATCCACTCGAGGATCATCGCGGCCTCCGGTCGGCGACGATCGCCGCCTTGGCGGCGATGCCCGGCAGCGCGCCGACGATCACGTCGAAGCGCGCATTGATCTGGGTGACGGCATCGTGCAGCGGCGCCAGGTGCTCTGATTCCACGGTCTCGAGCGCCCCCGCGAGGGTGGCGAGCGTCCGCGACGTCGACTGCAGGCGCTGGCGGATGACGATCAGCGCACCGGCGAGGACTGCGACGACGACGATCGCGAGCAGGACGCTGAGGATGGTCAACGTGGTGGCGCTCATGCGGGGACCCCCCCGAAGCCGTCGGTCAGCGCGTTCATGTAGCCGTCCTGGATGATCGCCTCGTCGACGATCTCGCCGAGCACCGGCGCCGTCGCCTGCAGCTGCGGGATGTTGGCGGTGTTGGAGGCAACCCGGCCGGCGACGTCCAGCAGTGCGGTCGCCGAGCGGTCGATGTCAGTGACCGTCCGGATCAGCACCGCGAGCAGCCCGGCCACGGCGAGCGCCGCCACGAGCCCGATGATCAGCGCGATGCCCCACGCGCCGTGGTCGGAAAGGCCGGCGAGCGCGATCACCTGCCCACCGCCACCTTGCGCAGGGCTCGCGCCGAGTGCAGGATCCGCACGCCCGAGTCGTTGATCCGGCCGACCCCGCTCAGCGCGTCGGTCTGCTCGGCGACCTGCGTGACGCCGGCGACCGCCGTCCTCGCCTGGGCGGAGATCCTCCGCGCGAGCGACACGATGGTGATCACGATCGCGGCGGCGACGATCACCACCACGACGCCAAGCGCCAAGCCGATGGTCCATCCGCCCGAGGCACCGAGTACCAGCTGCATCGCCCGCCTCCTTCGCCCGCCTCCGACGCTCGGCAACGGGCATCGAAACCTACTCCTCCACGATGCGCATTCTTCTCGCCCGTCATGCGATTGGCAAGTCCGCGGGTCGGATCATCACCATTTCGGGTATGCAACCGACCATGAGCGACGACACACCCAAGCCGAGCGAGCAGCGCGGCGGCACGACCCCCGGCGAGCGAGAGTCCGCGGAGAAGGGTCCGTGGGCGCAGAAGGCGGCCGAGGGGGTGGTGCCGGCGCACCTCGGCGGCTCCGACGCCCCGGCCGAGCTCCAGGACGAGGATCGGCAGCTGGACTCCTCGGTGCTCGGCTCGACCACGGGCTCGGATGAGCCGGCGACTGCCGAGGGCATCGCTGCCGAGGCCGGCGAGCGCGCCGACGCCACGCGGGACGGAGCGCCCCCCGACGCGGTGCTCCCCGACGACGAGACCGAACACGAGCCCGATCTGCGCGACGCCGGGCTCGGGCCTCGGCAGAGCGATCTGGATTCCGCCGGGTAGTCGCCAATAGACTCGCCCGCCGTCCGTGGGTCGTGCCGCACCGAGAGCGCGCCGGCCCGCGTCGGTCGGGTACCGGGATGCCGCAGGACCAGCCGCCGCCGGCCGAGTCCGCGTCCGCGGGTCGGCGAGATGAATCGTGCCCGACGAGCGGGGCCGGCGCTCTCGATCAACTGCATGCCGAGCGCATGCGCGAACGAGAGGAAGGGACATGCCTGACGCAGCTGACCGACGGTCTCCGCGTCGACGCCGGCGATGCCCGGCGGTGGTCGCCGCGGTCGCCCTGTCGGCGGCGATCGGGCTCGCTGGGGCGTCCGACGCCGCCGCGGCGAGCCGACCGAGCGCCATCACGCTCATCATGGAGCTTGTCCACCCCAAGGCGACGCTCGCGAGGTTCGTCGCCCAGTGTCGAATCCGACGTCGTCGCACTAACGCGGGTACCTGCCGGTCCGAGCTGATCACGCGCTAGGGCGCCTCGTCGAAGACCAAGCACGCCGTCCGCGCCTATCTGCGCGCCCACGGCCTGCAGGGCCGGATCGACCCCACCGGCCTGTACGTCATGGTCAGCGCCACCCCAGCGCAGGCGCGGGCGCTGTTCGGGCTCGGCGCCGCCCACGCCGCATCGGGTGCCAGCGCCGGGCCGACGGTCCCGGCTCGCCGGCACGGTGAGCGGCGTCGCGAACGGCGACACGCCGCTCGGTCTCTCGCCCCGGACGGGCGGCGGGCGGTCGTTCGATGCCATGCCGGCGGCGACGTCGCCAGGATCGAGCTCGGCGCGTCGGCGGACCGGCACTCCGGCGGATTGTCCGGCGGGCGTCGACGCGGGGGCGCCGCAGCGCCTCGCCGCCGGCCTGGCCGGGTTCACCCCGACCCAGTACCTGACCGCCTACGGTTATCCGGCGCTGATCGCCAAGGCGCGGGCGTCGCGGTCCGAGCGGATCGCGGTCGTCGAGATCGGCGACGGGTTTCTCCCGACCCACATCACGACGTTCGCGGCGTGCTTCGGGCTGCCGGCGCCGCATCTGCGGACGATCAGCCTGTCCAAGACGACGCTGCCACCGCTCGACGAGGCCGAGCTCGACCTCGAGGTGCTGACCGCGGCCGCGCCCCGGGGCCACGCGCCGCGACGTCTACGAGGCCGCGCCGACGGCCGGCGAGGTGCTGACCGCGTTCGCGGCGCCGCTGCTCGTCACGTCCAAGGCTCAGCGGCCGAACGTCGAGTCGATCTCCTCCGGCTTCTGCGAGAAGGCGTCGGCGAAGAAGGCCCTGCGGCTGATCGACTCGCTGTTCGAGTTCGACGCGGCCGCCGAGTTCAGCGTCGTCTCCTCCGCGGGTGACACCGGCTCCAGCGGCTGCGCGCTGAACGGCAACGCCTCGGCGCTGTCGGTCAAGCGGGCGCAGTTCCCGGTCTCGTCGCCGTATGTGACCGGCGTCGGCGGGACCAAACGTCACGCTGACGGCGGCCAACGCGCTCGCCCGAGGTGACCTGGAACGACAGCCCGCTGAAGTTCGGCGGGGGCGGCGGGGCAGGAGCATCGTGTTCGGCCGTCCGGCATGGCAGACCGCGCCCGGCGTGACCCGGGGACTCGTGACGTCCCCGACGTCTCCATGCTCGCGGACCTGCTGCCCGGCTCTACCTGCCGCGGAAGGCGAGCTCGTCGGCGAGCGTCGTCGTGCTCGGGCGACCGCGATCCCGCGACGTCACCGTGGGCAACACGATCCCGCGACGTCACTGTGGGCAACAACGACCTCGGGCGGCTCATCGACCGCAGGGTCCTCGGGTGCTGCACCGCCCATACGGGCTACGACCTGGCCACGGGTCTGGGCTCGGCGAACGTCGGCGTGAACGTCGCCGCGCTCGCCCACCAGGCCTGCTGCGCTACCGCGCCGCGCACCGCCGCTAGCGCGGCCGCTCGTCGCCGGCCGGCCCCCTCGGGTCGGCCGCTCGGCGCCGCCCGGCCCGCGGGGGTCGCGGCGACGGCGCGTGCAGCGGCGGCCCGTCGCCGGCCCGTGTCCAGCGCCCGCCGCTGGTGGAGGAGGACCTCGCGGCGGGCGCAGGTGCGCGTGCGGCCGCGACGCGTCGGCGTCGGCGTCGGCGTCGGCGCCGGCAAGCAGCACCGGACCCAGCCCGGTTCATCGTCGATCCATTGGCCGTCGACGATCTCGGCGCGGTCGATGCGCATGAGATGTGCGAGGTGGCGACCAGGTCCTCGTGGACGAGCTCCTCGTCGACGGGCCGAACGCTGCAGCGGCGGCGAACGCGAGGCCGGTCTCGCATGCGCTACGCGGACGAGGCGCGCGTCGCACTGCTGGAGAATCGCAGCGTCGGGACGGACGCGGCGCGCCCCACCCCCTGCAGCCACGCGTGGCAGGTGTCGAGCGTCGGATCGCCGGGTGTGTCGTGCCCGGGGCTCCTGGCCGCGGTGTCGGGGCCATCGCGGGGCTCATCGCCCACTGTGTCGGCCCATCGCGAGGGCGGGATTGCGGCTCCTCGGCCTCGGACCGCTCTGCCCGGATGTTTCTCACCGAACCTCGGGCGGCGCGGGGCGATGCGGCGGCGCACATCCACCCCTCGGATCGAATCGACCGAACCGATGCGCGCCCCGGGTGGTTCGGTTGATTTGTTCTGGACCGGGCTGGCGTCTCGCCGCCACCACCGCCACCACCGCCACCGCCGCCGCCGCCACCGCCGCCATCACCGCGCCGCGAGACGCCGCGCGCCCCTGGCCGCGGCCACGCGTTATCGTCGCGCCATGACCGCGCCGCCCTCTCCGAGCCCGCCGGAGGGCTCTCCGCGCGTCCTCCCCCACCTCATCAACGACGGCGTCGAGCTCCGTCGCCGCCGTGCCCGCGCCCGCGCCCGCGCCGCCGGCACAGCGATCGTCTCGCCGCCGGCCACCCGGGCCCCCGGCAACCGGCTCGACCGGGCCGCCGACGCCGAGGCCCACCAGCGGTGCTCGGCCCGCCCGGTCGCCGAGCGCCGACTCGGGCCCGAACGCGCTCCCGGTGGCTCCCGCACGCGCTGAGCCGCTGCCCGAGGCCGCCGAGGTCGTCGTCGTCGGCGGCGGCGTCATCGGCGTCAGCGTCGCCTTCCATCTCGCCGAGGCCGGGCGCGACGTCCTGCTGCTCGACCGCGGACAGCTTGGCGGCGGCTCGACGGCGCGGGCCGCGGGCGGCGTGCGGGCGCAGTTCTCCGACGCCCTGAACGTCGAGATCGCCCGCCGCAGCCTCGAGTGCTTTCGTGACTTCGCGCGGCGGCCGGGGTGGGAGATCGATCTGCACCAGGTCGGCTATCTGTTCGCGCTCAGTCGCTGCGAGGACGTGACCGCGTTCGCCGAGGGCGTCGCGCTGCAGAACCGCCACGGCGTGCGCTCGCGGATGTGCGATGCCGACGAGGTGCGGCGGCTGTGCCCCCTGCTCGCCGGCGACGACATCCTCGCCGGGGCGTTCTGTCCCGACGACGGGCACGCGACGCCCGAGGCCGTCGTCCAGGGCTACGCCTTCGCCGCCCGCGCGCACGGCGCCCGGATCCTCACCGGCCATGCGGTGACCGCCATCGAGACGCGCGGCGCGGAGATCACCGCCGTCCACACCGAACGCGGCACCGTGCGCACGTCGACCGTCGTCTGCGCCGCCGGCGCCTGGTCGCGCGCGTGCGGCGAGATGGCCGGCGTCGCCCTCCCGGTGACCCCGCTGCGACGCCAGATCCTCTTCACCGAGCCGATCCCGGACCTGCCCGCCGAGTTCCCGATGACGATCGACTTTCACTCGAGCTTCTACTTCCATCGCGAGGGCCCCGGACTGCTGCTCGGGATGTCGCACCGCGACGAGGAGCCGGGCTTTCACCTGGAGACCTCCGACGACTGGGTGCCCGACCTGCTCGCGGTCGCCGCCCGGCGTGCGCCCCGAATCGCCGAGGCCGGTATCCGCGGCGGCTGGGCGGGCCTGTACGAGATGACCCCCGACCACAACGCGATCATCGGCGAGTCGGCCGAGATCTCGCGGTTCCTGTACGCGACGGGGTTCTCCGGCCACGGCTTCCTCCAGGGTCCAGCGGTCGGCGAGATCGTCCGCGACCTCGTCCTGCGGCGCGAGCCGTTCGTCGACGTCTCGCCGCTGAGCGCCGACCGGTTCGACCTCGCGCGTCCGCGCCCCGAGTTGCACGTCGTGTGATGCCGACCGGCGCGCAGGCCCTCGTCCAGACGCTCGCCGAGCTCGGGGTCCGGCTCGTCTTCGGACTCCCCGGCGTGCACAACCTGTCGGTCTTCCGGGCGCTCGCCGACTCGTCGATCCGGGTCGTCGGCGTCCGCCATGAGCAGGCGGCGGCCTACGCGGCCGACGGGTTCGCCCGCGCGACCGGGGAGCTCGGCGTCGCGCTGGTCACCACCGGACCCGGCGCCGCGAACACCCTGGGAGCCACCGGAGAGGCGATGGCGTCGCGGTCGCCGGTGCTCGTCATCGCCACCGACATCCCGGCCGCGCTGCGTCGCCCCGGGGTCTACCGCGGCGTGCTGCACGAGACCCGAGACCAGGCGGCGATGTTCGCGCCGGTGACCAAGGCGGCGAGCACCGTCGCCGACCCGGCGACGATCGGCGACGCGATCCGTGACGCCGCCGCCCTCGCGATCGCCCCCTCGAGCGGGCCGGTCTACCTCGGCATCCCCACCGACCTGCTCGATCAGCCATCCCGGGCCGCCGCGAAGTCACCCGCGACAGCGCCACTCGCCACGCCCGACCCCGATCTCGTCGCGGCGGCCGCCGACCTGCTCGCCCGCGCGACCCGGCCGCTCATCTGGACGGGCGGCGGCGCCCTGCGCGCCGGCGCCTCGGCGGCGGTCGGCGAGCTCGCCGAGAAGCTCGCCGCGCCCGTCGTCACGACCTTCCTCGGCCGCGGCCTGCTCGCGGCCGACCACCCGTGCGCGGTGCCCGGGCCCATCCACGCCCCCGAGGTCGGGCCGCTGTGGGACGAGGCCGACCTCGTGCTCGCGATCGGCACCGACTTCGACGGGATGATGACCCAGAACTGGGCCATGCCCCGCCCGCCGACGCTGATCGCGATCAACATCGACGCCGCCGACGCGAACAAGAACTATCGCTCCGACCTCACCCTCGTCGGCGACGCGACGACCGTCACCCGGGCGCTCGCCGCCCGCATCACGCAGGTCCGCGGCGACGTGGCGCAGCTCGCGGACCGCCTGACCGCGCTCGGCGAGCGCGTCGCCACGGCGGTCAACGCCGAGGATCCACAAGCCGCCGCCTTCCTGCAGATCATGGAGCGCGCGCTGACTCCCGAGACGATCGTCCTCGCCGACATGTGCATCGCGGGCTACTGGCTCGCGGGCTATCGCCGTGTCCCGCGCCCGCGCACTCTGGCCTATCCGGCGGGCTGGGGCACGCTCGGCTTCGCGTTCCCGGCCTCGCTCGGCGCGGCGGTCGCCGACCGCGGTCCGACGGTGTGCGTGACCGGCGACGGCGGCTTCCTGTTCGCGTGCGGCGAGCTGGCCACCGTCGTTCAGGAGCGGATCCCGGTGACGATCGTGCTCGTCGACGACGGCGGCTACGGGATGCTGCGCTTCGACCAGTCGCAGGCGGGCGAGGCGCCGTTCGGGGTCGACCTCGCGGTCCCTGACTTCGCGATGCTCGCGGAGGCGTTCGGCCTCCCCGCAAGCACCCATGCCGGGTTCGACGACGCCTTCGAGGCGTGGCTGGTCGACGCGGTCGCCGGCGGCGAGCCGCGCCTTGGCATCGTCCGCGTCGCGTTGACGCCGCCGCCGACGACCTCGCCGCGTTGGTACCGGCGCCGCCCCGCCCCGCTCCGCTCGGCGGGCTCAGAGCGCCGAGACGGCCCGCTCGCTTCCGAGCGCCAGGTCAGCGGCGCGACGCGGCGGGCGGATGGATCGAGCCAGCGGTGACCTCGACCTCCGCGGCGCTCAGCGATCCTGCGCCCAGGCGAGCACCCGGCGCGCCAGCTTGTGCAGCGCACGGACGGCGAGCTCGATGTCCTGCGGCGGCGTGTCCTCGGCGGCGGTGTGGCTGACCCCGCCGAGGCTCTTGACGAACAGCATCACCGTCGGCAGCCGCCGCGCCATCTCGGCGGCGTCGTGCAGCGGCCCGCTCGGCAGCCGCCGGCTCTCGCCGGCCAGGCCGCGGATCACCTCGTCGGCGAGCTCGATCAGCTCGGCGTCGAACGGGATCGGCTCGATCTCCCACACCCGCTCCCACGCGACCTCGCACCCCTCCTCGGCGGCGATCCGCTCGGAGGCCGCGCGGGCGGCGTCGAGCATCTCGGCGAGCACCGCCGCGTGCAGCGCGCGCTGGTCGAGCGTGATCTGACAGGTGCCGTTGAAGGCGGTGACGATGCCGGGGGCGACGCGGACCGAGCCCGTCGTCGCGCGGACGTCGTCGCGCGCGAGCGCGTCATCGCGAAACGCGAGCGCGCTGCGCGCCGCCGCGAGGAACGCGTCGTGGCGACGATCCATCGGCGTCGCGCCCGCGTGGGCGTGGGCGCCGGTGAAGCGAACGACGTGGCGCTGGACGCCGAAGGTTCCGAGCACGACCGCGAGCGGCAGGCCCGCCGCCTCGAGCACCGGGCCCTGCTCGATGTGGAGCTCGAGGTAGGCGGCGACGTCGCGCAGCCGATCCCGCGCCTCCGCGGCGCGGTCGAGCTCCAGCCCCTGGTCGTGCAGCGCCTGCTCGAGCGTCGTCCCGTCACGATCGGTGAGCGCCCGGACCGCCTCGGGGTCGAGGGTGCCGGCGGCGGCGCTGGAGCCGAACAGGCTGCGCCCGAAGCGCGCGCCCTCCTCGTCGGCCCAGTCGACGAGCGTCACCCCGAGCTGCCGCGGCTCGGGCGCGAGCGCGCGCAGGACCTCGAGGCCGGCGAGCGTCCCCAGCGCGCCGTCGAGCCAACCGCCGTCGGGCACCGAGTCGATGTGACCGCCGATGACGACCGTCCGCGGGCCCGAGCCGGGGGCGGTGGCCCACAGGTTGCCGGCGGGGTCGCGCGCGATGCTCACCCCGTCGATCTCGTCCAGCCGGCCCACCAACCATTCGCGCGCCGCCGCCCAGGTTTCGGTGAACGCGACGCGCTGAGCGCCGTGCTCGTTCCCGGTCAGCTCGCGCAGCTCGCGCAGCGCGGCCAGCGCCCGAGCGCTGTCGACCGTCGGCTCGCGCGCGGTCATCAGCGTACGGCCATGAGCGCGGCGTTCAGCGGACGACCGGCCCTGCGGCCCAGCGCGCCGTGGCGGTCGGCGACGGTGACCGTCGTCCTGCGCGCGGGGTCCCCGACGACGACATCCCGGCACTCCTCGACGGCCTCGCGACGCGGTTGCGCGGGATCGCGCGCTACTGGGGCGCGCCGGGCGCTGAGCGAGAACGACACCGGTGCCGGCTCGCTGAGCGGACGCTCTAGGACGCGGACCTCGAGCGTCTCGATCGGCAGCGTCCCGACGCTCACGGTGCGGCCCGAGCACTCTCGTCGCACGCGGCCGGTCGTAGCGCAGCCGGTCATGGCCCGACCGCCCGATGGCCGCATCGCCCGACTGCCCGATGGCCGCACCGCCCGACCGACCGATGGCCGCACCGCCCGACCGACCATGGCCGCACGGGCCGACCGCCGATGGCCGCACGACTTCATCGCCGCGGACGAGCCGCGAGGCGGCGGCGCATGGCGCGTCGTTGGAGGCCTGGAACGCGATATCGGCACGCAAGCGCCTACCATCGCACGTGTGGGGCCGCCCGTCTCCACAGCCACCGGACGAGCGCGAGCGGCTGCCGCCCGGCCCGGGCCGCGCCGTGGCTCGTCCGCGATCGATTCGAGCGCCCGCGAACGATGGCCCGGCGCGAGCGGCCGGCCGTCCTGGCTCGCTGCGGCGAGACTCGCGTGACGTGTCGGTGACGATCGGGATCCTGCACCCCGGCGAGATGGGCGCGGCGGTCGGCGCCGCGTTCGTCGACCTGGGCCACACCGTGTTGTGGGCGACCGAGGAACGCTCGGCGGCCACCCGCGAGCGCGCGCGGCACGCCGGCCTGAGGCCGGTGGGCGACATCGACGCGCTCCTCACCCGCAGCGACATCGTCCTCTCGATCTGCCCGCCGGACGCCGCCCTCGACGTCGCGCGCCGCGCATCGGGCTTCACCGGCGTCTACGTCGACGCCAACGCGATCGCCCCCGCGACCGCGCTGCGCGTCGCCGAGATCGTTGGCGCCGGCGCGGTCGACGGCGGGATCATCGGCCCCCCGCCCACCCGCGCGGGCACGACGCGCCTGTACCTCTCGGGCGCCCGCGCTACCGAGGTCGCGACCGCCATCGCCGACGCCCGCATCGAGCCGCGCGTGCTGGGCGAGGGCGGCCCCACCGCCGCCTCGGCGCTGAAGATGACCTACGCCGCCTGGACGAAGGGCTCGGCGGCGCTCCTGCTCGCGATCGACGGGGCCGCGCGCGCCGAGGGCGTCGCCGACGCACTCGCCGCCGAGCGCGCGCTCTCGACCCCCGAGCTCGCCGACCGTCTCGCCGCCGCCCAGCGCGCCGCCGACGCCAAGGGCTGGCGCTGGGAGGGCGAGATGCGCCAGATCGCCATCACGCTGCTCGGCGCCGGCCAGCCCGGCGGGTTCCACGAGGGCGCGGCAACGATCTACGCGCGCTTCCCAAGGTCGTGATCAGCCCGTCACACCTGCCGAAGGGCGGAGGGGTCACCCATCGAGTGCCGCTTACATACGGGGGGTGGCCGCCAATAAGCCGCCTGCGCGCGGCATTCCGGCGGCCACCCCGTGACGGCATTGGTCCGCCCTCCAGTGTCCGCGGCCGCAGGTCGTGCGGCACCGAAGGCTCACGGTGGATGCCGGGCGAGGACGCCGCAGTCGACGTGTCGCAGCGCCACACGAGACTTCGAGGACAGCCGGGACCAAGTCCCGCCCGCTCAGCGGCCCGATCAGGCGAGGCCGGAGGTCGAGAGCCGGATGATTCGCGCGGCGCGCGATCCGGGGAGCGCTCTCGGTGCCACCGTACGTGCGGGAACGACCACTAGCCTCTGCGGGGTCCACCAGTCCAGACGAGGCGGGGAACCATGGCACTTGACCGACAGCAGGTCCGAGAGTCGATCGAACGCGCGGGCGACGAGCACTGGGAGGCGCTCGTCGAGCACCACACCGACGTCTATCCCGAGAGCAACCCCACGCCCGGCGACGTCGCTCGACGAGAGGCCGACCGGCTGAACGAGCTCGGACTGGGAGACGATCCGGACCTCGAGTTGGTCGAGAGCCGGGTGCAGCGCGTCCCGCCGGCGGTCCGCATCACCCACGTGTTCGCGAATCGCGAGAAGGGCACCCGGTTCGAGACCGATCCGTTCACCGGCTACGAGTAGCTTTCGGCCAGACGCGCCTGCCGGCGTGCGATGTTCACCGGCTTCGAGTAGCTTCGGCAAGACGCGCCGCCACGCCGGCGTGCGATACGCCTCGCTCGGCGCTCATCCCCCTCCACCCGCGAGCCCGATTCGCCTCAGCGCGATTGACGGTCCGGTCGCGGCTCGCGCGTGCCGCGTCAGCTCCACCCGATCGACGTCCTTGACGCTGAGAAAGCAGTCCCAGTCCGATGGGCCGACCAGCCTCGGCGCCGCGAGCGCACGTCCATCGGTCTCGAGCGCCAGCACCACGCGGTCGTCCTCCGCCTGCTCACGCGTGAGCACGACCGTGTAGTCGCCCGAGGCGACCGTGACATGCCGTGCGGCATCGCGCGCTCGCGCCACCGCCAGCAACGTCGCCAAGCGGATACCGCGATGGCCCTGGCCGAGGCGGCTGAAGCCCTCGAGGCAGTGAAAGTCGACGGTCACCTCGTCCTCGGCCAACGCGCACAGCTCGTCGAGGCCGAAGCTCCGCGGTCGCTCCACCTCGCCGCTGACCGTGACGTTGAGCCGCGCGGCTGCGGGTTGCACGGGCCGAGCGTACACGTGTCGCACGGCAGCAGTAATGATCCGTCCGCAGTCGGTTACTCGCGGTCGCCGACCGGCACGGGCGAAAGACGGACGCGGGCTCGCACCGTCCAGCGGCCGCGTCGACAAACCCTTCGCGCGCGCCTATTGCGCAAGCGCGAACCGAACCGCGCCTATTGCGCAAGCGCGAACATGTGTAGCGCGCGCGAGTCCCGATGGCGCGCCGACGAACCCGAGGCGACCCTGGTCAGCACCCACGCGCACATCGGCGTGTCGTTGCGCCACCGCCACGCCTCGTCGCGGTCACGGCGTCAAACGCCTCGGTGAAGTCCTGCGTGTCGTCGGAGTCGACCGTGACGCTCGCGCCCCAGGCCAGAGCCGCTCCATCGGTCATCGCGAGCTCCTTTCGCTGCCCGGGCGGGGTGCTCGAGATCCCGGTGCGCGCCGCCCTGAAGCATGTTTGGACTCTGGCCCGCCGGTACCCCGAGGCGAAACGGACCCGTCGACGCACGGTCAGCTGACGAACCGCGAACGTCGTCGTGGTCCTCCGGCCGCTCAGAGGAGGTCTTCGGCTTTCTTGTAGGCGATCTGGAGAAGATCGGAGCCGGTCACGATCACGAAGGCCGACGCCGTCCACCGGGTCGCGCGCGGTGCGATCAACAGGCCGACGACGAAGGTGGTGGCGATCCACATCCCGAGGCAATATGGGCAGACGAGCAACTCGCCGAGGGCACGACGTAACCCGCGACCGCGTGCCGCCTCGTCGACCTCGCCGGGGCCGTCGTCACCCTGGAAGACGGTGAACGGCGCTCGGAGTCCGCTCGTGACGCGGTCGTGCGCGATCATCCGCGCGGCCTTGTGGGTCGCCACCGCTCCGAGTGCGAGATCACCGCCAGCTGGACGCTTGGGAAGCCCGCGCCGGGAGTGTCTCAGCCATGTGGCGAAGGCGGCGCACAGCCCCAGGTAGACGCTGGTGAGAAGCCGGTAGCTGGCGAGTGGGCGGTACTGGGCAGGGGAATGCCCGCTCATCGTTCGCCGACGCTCGGTACGGATCGCCTCCATAACCACCGGTCGCTACCCGGCCCGCGCCCGGCAACACAAACATCCGCGACCGCACAGCTGCCGTGGCGAGGGGTGTGACGCGACATCGCCGCTATGTCCAGCTTCATGAACCACACCTATGGGCCGCCGGCTCGGCCGCCGTCCCCCTCGGGTGAGATCACGCTGCCCGCGGCAACCGTCGCCACCCCGCGCCCGTTGTTCGCGGACATCACCGCGCCTCTACCCGCGGCGGGGCCGGTACACCGACGGCGGACAAGCGCCCAACCGTGGGCGCCGCTACCGCTAGGACACGGGGGTCGCAACCGCCGTGTCCTGATGCCGGCCGCGTTCGCGCACCGGTGGACGCTCCGCGATCGCGACCGCCGCCCGAGCACCATCCTCCCAGGGTCGAACGTAGAGCCCGGGCTCCGTCGCGCACGTCGCCTGGCCCTCACGGCGCGCGATCCGGTTCTCCACCGCGGCGAGAACCGCATAGGCCATCTCGCCCAACGCCCGCAGTGGCTGGTGGTGGTTCTGGCGGGTGCCGAGCGCACACTCGGCCAGCCCCTCGAGGCCGCAAGCGCTCAGCGCGTCCATCAGCACCCCGATCTCGACTCCGTAACCGACCGGAAATGGGATCGCCTCCAGCAGATCGCGCCGGGCGGCGAACTCTCCGGCCAAGGGCTGGGCGAACCCCGCCAGCCGTGGCTCGTGCCGGTTCAGCAGGGGCCGCGCCATCAGCTCGGTCACCCGGCCGCCCTCGTGCGGTAGCTTGACCGAGCCGACATCCAGCGGGCGCTCGAAGGCTCCTTTGACCAGCGAGATCGACGGATCGGTCAACAGCGGACCGAGCAGTCCGCGCAGGTGGGCGGGATCGGGGTCGGCCGTGTCCCCGTCGAGAAAGCAGACGACGTCCCCGGTGGTGATCTGGAGGGCCCGCCACATCGCGTCGCCTTTTCCCTGGGTCGGACCGACCTCGGTCACCAGGTCATCCTGCTGTATAACGTGCACGCCGACGTCGGCGGCGATCCGCGCGGTGCCGTCGTTCGAGTCCGCGTCGATCACGACCAGCTCGTCGACGAGTCCGCGTGCCGCCAGCGGACCGACCGTACGCTGCAGTACGCCGGCCACCGTACCGGCGCACTCCTTGGTGGGCACGATCACGGTGACCGTGCGCCGTCGCTTGCAAGCGCGCAGCTGCCCGAGATCGAACTCGTCGGCCCGGTAGCGGCGTCGGGCCAGCCAATCGCCGACACCGATGTCCACCGGCCATCCCTGCGGCACCCGACCGTCGCTGCGCTGCGAGGTGCGGGCCTGGACGTCGTCGCCTCCGAGCTCCGGAATCCGATGGGGTCGTGAGCCGGCGTCGGGACCGGCGGACGATCCCGCCGGCCGACCGACCTCGAGCAGCCGGGGGCGTGCCGGGCCGGTTCCGAGCCGGCGGGCCGATCCGACGCCGGCGCCCGCCCTCCGCAGCAGCGTCAGGTCGATCCCGAGCTCGGCGGCGATCTGACGCGCCACCTCGCCGATCAGATCGCGGCCGGGGTCGAGCACGACGACCAGCTCACATGCGCCGGCGGCGATCGTCTGGACGGCGAGCGCGCGCAGGCAGCCCGCGATCCGGACCTGCTCATCCCGCGCGGGGACGACGACCCCTATCAGGTCCACGGAGCACCGCGAGCGATCAAGCGACCGCCGTGTTCGTAGTCGGCGTCGGCGGCGTGGGCGAGCACCCCGACGAGCACCCCCTGGCGGCCGTACCAGGTCGTGAAGCCTCCGTCAGGGTGAGCCGTGTGGCGTGCGACGTCGTAGCCGTCACCCCAGGCTGCGTACTTCAGTACGCGGTCGCCGATCGTCGACCAGAAGCCGGGGACGGCGTCCCATCGCGCATCGCCCCCCGCCGCAGTGGCGCCGGCGATCTGACCCTGCTCGAGGGCATCACCCCAGTGCTCGACCCGGATCCGGCGTCCGGCGGTGGCGTTCTTGGCCAGGCACACATCGCCGGCGGCGAGCACGCCGGGCAGCTCGGTGCGCATGGCGACGTCGACCGGCACCGCGCCGTTCACCGAAGACAGACCCAGCGCTGTCACCAGCTCAGAGCGAGGCGCGACCCCGGTGGCCATCACCACCACCTTCGCCTCGATGGGCACGTCGTCCGCCGAGAGGTGCAGGGTGTCGTCGCGTCGCTCGATCGCCTCCACGGCGCGAGCGAAGTGAGTCTCGACTCCCTCCTCGCGCAGCCACGACGCGATGACCTCGGCCGACTCGGAGCCGAGCCGACTCACGTTCGGGGCCTGCTCGTCTGAGATCATCGTCACCGGATGGCCGCGCCGACGCAGCGACGCCGCGATCTCGCAGCCGATGAAGCCTGAGCCGACGACGATGACCGGGTCGCCGGCCACCAGTCGCCGCAGGAGCTCGCGCACGTGGTCCAGCGAACGCACGACGCGGACGCCAGGATCATCGACTCCGGGAATCGGCAACCGCCGCGGCTCCGCGCCGGTGGCCAGAACGCACCGGTGATAGCCGAGGCTCCGTCCGCCGGCCAGCGTCACGCTGCGCTCCACGGGATCGATCCTCATCGCCCGGCCGCCGACGAGCGAGGCGTCGTTTCCGGTCAGCCAGGCATCGGACTCGAGCGGGAGCGCCTCCTCGTCCATGTCGCCCCGGAGCAGCTCCTTGGTCAGCGGCGGGCGGAGGTAGGGCATGCGCTCCTCGTCGGTGACGATCGCCACGGGTCCGTCGCCGTCCGCGTCGCGGTAGGCTCGCGCCGCCGAGAATCCGGCCGGCCCCCCTCCCACCACCACGAGGCCAAACTCGTCGCTCACCGCTGCTCCACGGTGAGCCGGCCCGCATCGCGCGGCGCGACGGGCAGTTCAGCCTCCGGCCGGCGGGGGCCGGAGGCAAGCGAGGACTCGGCGGCAGCGCGCACGGTCCGGCGCTACCCGCCGCGGCGGCGGCCTCACATTACGAAAGGGGTCCGGTGTCTCGTCGAGCGGCCGTTCGGATGGCCGGCGCCCGTGGTCGACCCCTCGGTCAGCTCAGCGCCTTCACTCCGTGGCGGCGCCCCGGGTCGCGCTCGAAGAAGTCCCACACCTCGACCAGATTCCCCGCCGGATCGCGAAAGTAGATGGAGCGATCCCCGCCGTCGTGGCGCACCGGTCCCCGCACCCCAACCCCGGCATCGCACAGCCGCCGGCTGATGACCTCCAGCTGCCGGGGCGCCGCCGACAGCGCGAAGTGCACGTGGCGCTCGCCGCGGTCGCCGTACTCCTTGGGTCCGGGGCACCACAGACCCAGCCGGGTCCGTCCGCCCAACGCCAGCCAGACACGATCGTGCTCGCGATCGAGCACCTCCAGGCCCAGCACGTCCCCGTAGAAGGCCTCGAGCATCTCCAGCTCGGAGGTCTCGAGCGTCAGCTCGGCCACCCCGCGCACGAGACTGCCGGGCGACGCATCGGGCCCCGTATGGGCATCCACCATCGAGAGCTTAGGCACCCGGCGGCAAGCCCGGAAACCCCGGCGTCCCGCCGCTCCTGCCGGCTAGCCATCAATCGGCGGCCCGGATCAAGGCGCTCGACGGCGTGGTGCCCGGCTCCGAGCGTTCTCCTCCAGCAGAGCTACCTGCAGCCGCCAAGCTCTGACCGACGTCAGACCGTGATCAAGTGCGGTCGGGTAATCCACTCTCACAACACTCTCAGAAGAACCGAGCTCGAGCTGATCGATCTCGATCGGGCACCCTGACGCGGCGTTCCTCAGATCTTCATGCTCTTGGCGGGTGGAGGAGGCCACGAAGCGCCGCTCTGGCGGCCGCGATCGCCGCCACCTTCACCGCGCTGGCCGGCGCGGATGGTCTCCAGATCGCCTACGCCAAAGCCGAGGGCGTTCTCTGACCAGGGGGGTGCCGGGTCGAGCCAGGGGCGGCGCCGAGCGCCGGCCCAGACCCGAGGACATCAGCGCGATCACGGGCACCTTGCGTGACGTGACGTGCTCAGTGGCCGTCGGGCACCGGGTCGCCCGGACGCAGCACGGGCGGATCGGCGGTCACCGTCTCTGGGTACTTCAGTCCGGTGCCGGTGTTGAGCAGCACGACCCGTTCGTCGCGCTGCAGCCAACCGGTCTCGCGCAGGCGCCGGGCAGCGGCCACGGTCGCGGCGCCTTCGGGGCAGACGAACGCGCCCTCGAGACGGGCGAGCTCGTGCATCGCATCGAGGAGCTCGGGGTCCGGCACGGCGACCGCACAACCGCCCGTGTCGTAGATCGCGTCGAGCATCAACGGGGCGCCCAACGGCTTGGCGACGTTGATGCCGAAGGCGATCGTCTCCCCGTCCCCCCACGGCGCCGCCCGGCGCTCGCCGGCCTCGTAGGCGCGAACGACCGGCGCGCAGCCCGCTGACTGGACCGCGACCAGCCGCGGGAACGGGCCGTCGTACCAGCCGAGCTCGCGCAGCTCACTCATCGCCTTATGGATGCCGATCAGGCCGACGCCGCCCCCGGCGGGATAGATGATGACGTCGGGCATCCGCGCGCCGAGCTGCTCGAAGAGCTCCAGGCCCATCGTCTTCTTGCCCTCCAGGCGGTAGGGCTCCTTGAGCGTCGAGACGTCGAACCAGCCGCGATCCGCGACGGCGCGCGCGACGATGGCCCCCGCGTCTGCGATCGCCCCGTCGACGAGCGACAGCTGCGCGCCGGCGACGGCGCACTCGCGGCGAGTCACCCCCGGGGCGTCGATCGGCATCACCACGAGCGCCGCCAGACCGGCTCGCGCGGCGTAGACCGACCACGCCGCCCCCGCATTGCCGTTGGTCGGCATCGCGACCCGCTCGATGCCCAGCTCGCGTGCGCGGGACACGCCCACGGCAGCGCCGCGCGCCTTGAACGTCCCCGTCGGCCCGATGCCCTCGTCCTTGAGCGCCAGTCGGGAAAGATCGAGCCGCTCGCCGAGCCGCGGCAGCGCGACGAGCGGCGTCATCCCCTCGCCGAGCGTGGTGACGTGCTCGTCGTCGCGGACCGGCAGCAGCTCGCGGTACCGCCACAGGGTCCGCGGACGATCTGCCAGGGCGGCGGGCGAGAGTGCGCCGGCCAGCCTCGTCAGGTCATACCGGGCGAGCAGCGGCGAGCCGCACGCGCACAGGTTCTGCGGGCGATCGGCGTCGAAGGTCCGACCGCATTCCGAGCATTGCAGATGGCTGAGATAGGACGTGGCCACGCCGCTGGCGATCATCTCGTTCGTGGTCGCCCGTCACCCCTGCACCGTGTCAACCTCCTGACGCGGTAGGCGACCCGGAGGTGAGCCAACGGGCGTTGGAATGCGGCCCCGACGCTCAAGTTCTCCGCGCGTTCTTCGATAAGGGCACTATGACTGACCCTCAAGAGCGAGTCGCAGGCGTCGTCGTCGCCGACGCTACCCGGGATGGGTGCCCGCTGACCTACGCCAGCGCCGGGTTCGAGCAGCTGACCGGCTACGCCGCGGCTGAGGTCCTCGGTGGATCGTGCAGCATCCTGCAGGGCTCCGGAACCGATCCGCGTGCGGTCGACGTACTGCGTCAGGCGGTCGCCGCCGGACGCGACGCGTACGTCACGCTGCTCAACTACCGCAAGGACGGCTCCACGTTCTGGAACGAGGTGGCTCTCGCCGCGCAGCGCGACGAGGGGGGTCGGGTCGTGCGCTATCTCGCCGTGCAGAGGGACGTGAGCGCTCGGATCCGTGCGGAGGAGCGGATTCACGAGCTCGCCTACTACGACTCGTTGACCGGCCTGGCCAACCGAGCGGCGCTGACCGACGCCTTGAGCGATGCGTTGGCCGTCGCAGGCGTACAGGACGTCCAGCTCGCGTTGTTGTTCATCGACATCGACGACTTCAAGAGGATCAACGACACGTACGGTCACCCCGCCGGCGATTTCGTGCTGCGCGCCGTCGCCGAGCGGCTGCGCTCGGTCGTGCGCTCCGGCGACCTCCTTGCCCGTCGCGGCGCAGATGAGTTCCTGCTGCTCGTGCGCGACGTCCCCGACGTGCAGGATCTCGCCGCCGACCTCGCGACGCGCGCGGTCGACTGTCTGCGCGAGCCGATCATGCTCAGCGACGGGCGCTCGGTGACCGCGCGGGCGTCGGTCGGCGTCAGCGCCTATCCGTGCGACGCGGTCACGGTCGAGGATCTCCTCGGCCACGCCGACGTCGCGATGGACATCGCCAAGGGCGCCGGCAAGGACCGCTTTCACGTCTACCGCGCCCGGAGCCTCAAGGCCGGCCACCTGGAGAGCTCTGACTTCGACCCCGCCACGGCGACCGACGAGCTCGAGCGGATCATCGCCGAGCGGGCGATCACGCCCGTGTTTCAGCCGATCGTCATGATCGACGGTGATCGGGTGATCGGCTATGAGGCCCTCGCCCGCGGTCCCGAGGGATCGGTGCTGCACCGTCCAGACCGGCTGTTCGCGGCCGCCGAGACGGCCGGACGTATCGACGACCTCGACTGGCTGTGCCGGACGCGCGCGGTCGAGGCTGCTCTGAGCGCGGACCTCGGTCGAGGCGCCACATTGTTCTTGAACTGCGAGCCCTCGGCGGTCGGATCGCTCTGTCCACCCGAGCTTCGCGAGACGTGGGCGCGCGGCCAGGCCGAGCTCGATCTCGTGCTGGAGATCACCGAACGCGCGGTCACCGACCGACCGGCCGAGCTCTCCCGGCTCGTCGGCGAGCACCGTCGCGCCGGACGCGGCATCGCCCTTGATGACATCGGCGCCGACGTGCGCTCACTCGCCTTGCTGCCGTTCGTGCAACCCGACGTGATCAAGCTCGACCTGCGGCTCGTGCAACATCGTCCGTCGTCCGATCAGGCGGCGATCGTCTCGGCGGTGGCGGCCGAGAGCGAGCGAACCGGTGCCATGATCCTCGCCGAGGGCATCGAGACCGATGCTCACCTGGATGTCGCCCGCTCGCTCGGCGCGACGCTTGGACAGGGCTACCGGTGGGGCCGCCCCGGTCCCCTGCCCACGCGCCCGCACCGCGCGTGGCGACGCCCCACCAGGCCGCACTGCCCCCACCGCGGGCGGACGCCGTTCGAGGTCGTCGCCGCCGAGCTGCCGACGGCCAGCGTGACGAAAAGCCTGCTGCTGCCGATGAGCCGTCACCTCGAGAACCTCGCGCTGCGGATCGGCGAAGGCGCCGTGCTGCTCGCCGCCTTCCAGGACGCCAAGCACTTCACCCGCCGGACCGCCGCACGCTACGAGATCCTCGCCCGCGGCGCGAGCCTCGTCGCGGCGCTCGGCATCGGCCTGGACAGCGAGCCGGTCGAGCGCGTGCGCGGCGCGCACATCGACCCCGAAGATCCGCTCGCGGGCGAATGGAGCGTCATCGTCATCGGACCGCACTTCGCCGCGGCGCTCGTCGCCCAGGACCTCGGCGACAGCTGCCGCGAGCCCGATCGCCGGTTCGTCTTCGCCACGACCTACCGCCGTGAGCTCGTCATCACGGCCGCGCGCACGCTGCTCGAGCGCATCGTCCCGGTCGCCGTCGCTCACCATCCCATCAGCGGTTCGATCTAAAAGGCGCCCAGGCGGTTCGGAGGCGGCCTTCGACTTGGCGAGCCGGGCGTGCTCTGGAGCCGTTGAGAAAGTCGTGTATCTATGTGAGGCTTCGCCTTCCGCGGGTAGCGAGGGCAGGACACCCGAGCAGGAGGATCTGACGACATGGCCACGGAATTGCACACGAGAGCCGGCGCTACCCACCGGCGGCCCCGGAACCGCCGAGGAGGACGATTCGGAGCAGGTCGAGTCCTCCCATCCGGTGTGGGCGAGTGATGAGCGTCACCTCGGTCGTCGACACGGCACTGGACCGCACGATCGTCCTCGGCTACGGCAACGTCGGGCTGGCGATCCGACGCCGCCTGAGCGGGTGGCCGGCCGACCCGCCCCGGATCGACGGGAGCGTCGTGATGGTGACCGGCGCGGCATCAGGTCTGGGGCGAGCCGCCGCCGCGGGGCTCGCCGGACTTGGCGCGCGCGTGTATGCGGTCGCGCGCGACGACGCGCGAGCGGCCGAGGCCGTCGATCGTGTTCGCGCCACCGTTGCGCGGGCCGACGTCCGGCCGCTGGCCGCCGATCTCAGTGAGGTCGGTGAGTTGCGGGACCTGGCCCGGCGTTTCGCGGCGCAGGAGCCACGCCTCGACGTGCTGGTCAACAACGCGGGCGCGATGCCCGACGAGCGCGAGCACAGCGCCGGCGGCCACGAGCTGATGTTCGCGACCCACGTGTTGGCGCCGTTTGCGCTCACCGAGCTGCTCGCCGAGCAGCTGAAGGCCGCCCGCCCGTCCCGCGTCATCAACGTCAGCTCGGGCGGAATGTATGACCAGTCGGTTCCCGTCACCGATCTCGAGTCCGAGGACGCCTCCTACGGTCCGAAGAAGCTCTACGCGCGGACCAAGCGCGAGCTGGTGGTGATCACCGAGCAGTGGGCCGAGAGGCTCAAGCCCGAGGGAGTCGTGGTGCATGCCATGCATCCCGGCTGGGTCGATACCAAGGGCGTGCAGGACTGGATGCCCGTGTTCCGGGCGATGACTCGTCCGATCATCCGCACGCCCGAGCAGGGCGCCGACACGATCGCGTGGCTCGGCGCGTCGCCTGAGCCGCTGCGCTCCACGGGTCTGTTCTGGCACGACCGTCGACCACGCCCGACGACCTACCTGATCGGTGCGTCCGCCGATGACGCCGACGCGCGCGCGGCGGTCTGGGAGCACTGCCGGCAGGCGCTGGACCGTCCCGACGATCCGGTTGCGGCGGGCACGGGCTGAGCCACGTCAGCGGCATCGGCCACGGGTGGAACGCCGGCTTGGACTCCTTCGTGCGCAATCCGATGACCGTCGAATTGATCGCGAGGCGCCGGCGCGCTGATCAGCCGCCGGTGCGCGGCGCGGCGGCGTATTCCTCGTCGGTGACGTGGCGACCCCACGCGACGGGGCTTCCGGAGTCGTCGTTCTGGTGCATGGCGATGTGGACCATGAGGCGATTGGGCGCGGCACCGTGCCAATGGTTCTCGCCCGGTTCGAAGAACACCCGGTCGCCCGGGTGGATCGCTTGCGCCGGGCCACCCTCCCGCTGACAGAGGCCAACGCCCTCGGTGACATAGATCGTCTGTCCGTGCGGGTGGGTGTGCCACGCGGTGCGAGCGCCGGGGGTGAAGTGGACGTTGGCGGCGGCGAACGTGGAACTGCCCGCCGGGGCCGCGACGGCATCGATGTACACGTCGCCGGTGAACCAGTCGGCAGGGCCTTTGGCGGTGTCGAGCGAGCTGCGAGTGATCTGCATGAGGGTCCTATTCGTCGTCGGGGCTTGCGGGCTCCGGAGTGGCGGTCCAGCGGAGGTCAACCTACCCTCCGAGTCCGCACAGAGTGCTCCGTCCAAACGCGAGACGGCGCACGGGGGCGGATGCGTGGCGTCTCAGTGTGTCAGGGTGTCGCCGGGCGGGCGGCCGTAGGCGGCCCGGTAGTGTCGAGCGAACCGGCTCGGATTGGCAAATCCCCACTCGAGCGCGACGCGCGTGACCGTGAGCCCGTCCTCGGGGAGCGCGGCTTGGAGCTGCTGGTGGGCGTGCTGGAGGCGAACCTGGCGCAAGTAGGCCGTCGGGGTTGTGTTCAGGTGCCGTCGAAACGCCAGCTGGACTGCCCGGCTGGTGACGTGCGCGGCGCGCGCAATATCGCCGACGGTGATGTCGAGGTCGGGGTTGGCATCGACGAACGCGATTGCTCGCCGCTGCATGTCGGGATGGGCATCGCGGCGGTCGCCTGGCGTGGGGTCCGTGACCGCCGCGTTGGGGAAGACTGCAACGATCGTGGCGGCGAGCAGTCGAGCCGCCGAACCGACGACCAGCGGCGCACCGGCGGCGCCGGGGTCTCGGAGCGCGTCGTCAACGAAGCGAGTGGCCTGTCGCCATCGCCGAGCGCCGCCGGGTACGGGTCGAATGGACCCAAGCCTCAGTCAACGGCGGACTCGCCATCCGCGTCGGCCGCAACCCCCGCGATCAGCGATCGCGGCAGCGTGATGGTGTGCGATCGGAGTTCGTGGGTGTGGCAGACGCAGTGCAGATCGGGGTGGTTGCCGGCGTAGACGTCGCCCAGTCGGCAGCGTTCGTCGAGATCGTCGTTCTCGTATTCGACGCTGCCGGCGAGCACCGTGTTGACGACCACCTCGTCGTGACCGTCGACCTCAAAGGTCAGGTCGGCTGGCAGCCGCACATCTCCGGACACGACCTGTCTCGCGGCGACTTGGTCGACGGACAGCTGCCAGCTGCTCTCGCGCGAGCCCTTGATCACGAGGCGGCCGCCGTAGGTCTGATCCATGAAGGTTCGTGCCCGCAGCGGATCGGCCGTCGCGAAATGGCTGCGGGTTGGCGCAGGTGCCGTCGTCGCTGCGGTCATGGCGAAACCTCGGGTCGGTCCGGACCGAACCGCGCACATCGCGTGCCTACCTCGGAGCCCCCAAGACAAACTGCCTCTCGTTCGCACCCTGAGCCACGTTGCGGTGCCGGTCCAGCGCGGACCGCAGGGTCTCGGAACGCCGCGTGGTCGCGTGGCATGGGCCCGAATGATCGCAGACCGGCAACCGGCCAGCCGTGGCCGGTGAGCGAGCATCGGGCGACGCTCGCGGTGCGGTGTCGTCGCGGGAACCCCTCGCCCTGCCGTGCATCGCTCCGACGGGCAATCCGTGGTGGCTGGCTCGGCCGCGGGCCTCGAAGACGGCCCGCCGCCCCTGCCCGCGCACCTCGCGGACGCGGTCGCAACCCCCAACCACCCTGGGCGAGCCCGGCGCCGGCTCGCCCAGATCGGCGATCGCGCGGCTCAGCGCGACGCTGGACCCGAGGCCGTGTGATGGTCAAGGAAGAATCGGATCATCTCGGCGGAGGCGTCGGGCCCCTGAACGTCGGTGTAGGACCCGAGCGGACTGCCGCCATACCAGGCGTGGTCGCCGCCGTGAACGATGAAGGACTCGGCGACTGCGGTGCCGGTGTGGTTGTTGTGTACGGTGCGGGTGTACGAGCGGCCGCTGTCGTCGGTCACGGTCAGCGGCCCGTGGTGGCTAGTGAAGTCTCCGGCGGCTCGGCGCGAGGCGATGAGCTTGTCGGCATTGATCGCAGCGACCGTCCTGTCCCGGTCGCCGTGGATGACGATCAGCGGCATCGTCGTGGTGGGAGCCGGTGTCCCGCCGGTCCGCATCGCCGCGAACGCCGACCCGACATCGTGGGCGGCGCGATAGGCGATCCCGGAGTGCACCCCGACCGCGGCGTAGAGGTCGGGATAGGTTGCGGCCATGACCGCGGCCATCGCGCCGCCGGCGGAGAGCCCCGCGATGTACACGCGGGTGTGGTCGACCGCCTGATCGTGCATGATCTGGTGGGTGATGCCGGCGATGATGGCTGGCTCGCCCACACCGGTGTGCTGGTGGGAAGTGGAAAACCAGTTCCAGTACGCGCCCTGGTTAGCGCTCCGTGACTGCTCGGGATAAGCGACGAGGAGGGTATGGCGCTCGGCGAGCTGGTTCATGCGCGTGCCGGCGGCGAAGTCGGCGGCGTCCTGGCTGCCGCCGTGGAGCATGACCACCAGTGGTACGCGCTGACCGGTGTAGCCGGTGGGGAGGTAGAGGTCGTAGTGGCGCGTTCCGGCCGCCTCGGTGTGGTGCAGGTGGCGGATCTCGCCGTCCGGCGTATCCCCGGGGGCCGTCGCAGTTGCCGACCGCAACCGCCGTCCTCCGTCGGGCAGCGCGGAGAGGTCGATGCCGGGTGGGGGGGCCAGCAGGGTCTCGACGCGGCGAAGGACGCCGTCGGATGGCGCGGCGTGCGGACTCGATGCTCGCCGCGCGGCGTCATGACTCCGAACCCCGTGCGGCAATGCGAGGCGGCCGTGATCGTCGCGCTCACCCGTCGTCGATGTGGCCGGCGGGGCGCTCTTGGCACCAGCACATCCCTGCCGCAAGAGCGCCGTCGCCTCGCCTAACCGTCCGGCGCGAGTGAGCCGCAGCGCCTCGGTCATCGTGGTGTTCGTGTCGTTGCTCATAGCATGTCCTCATGATCAGGTAGGCGCCTCGCGGCCGCCGACTCGTTGGGTCAGCCCCAGTTCACGGTCACCGCGCGACCGGACCGCGCACACCGTCAGCGTGTGCGCGAGGCCAGGGCTGCTTTGACCGCGCGCGGCGCCCGAAACGCCCCCAGCACCTCGACCGCGGTGATCGTGGACAGCGCGAGCTCGGGAGAGACGTCGTCAGCTATGCTGGCCAACCCCAGCACCCGCAACTCCACCGTGCGGCCGCAGTCGCGCAGCGCCTCGAGGTCACGCCGACTGTAGTGCTCGCTCCCGAGGGTCAGTTGTCTTCGGGTCACGGTGCTCTCGACACTGCTGGCCCGGCTTTCGATCTGGCGGCGAATGGCCGTCCGGATGAAGTCCGTGCGGTTCGCAAAGAACCCCTCACTCACGAGCAGATCGATCTGTCCGAGGTCGACCAGCCCCACGTTGATGGTGATCTTCTCACTCTTCTCGGCATCAGAAGCCCGCTTCATCGGGCCGGGATCCGCGCTCACGTCCATCTGCAAGCCATCCTAGCACCATCCAGACGGATGGTGGCGCGAAAAGCCGAAACCGTTGAAGGGCGCTCGTTGGGCCCGTCGTCGCGGCCGCGCCCACCCGCCGGTGGGCGATTGTGGGCAACGGTGCGCGATTGTGGTCAACGCCTGGCGAAACGAGTGGACAGACGGAGCAGCGGGCACGACGGGCACCGTTCATTCCGGCCATGTCGATCACGATTCTGATCCGTGCGGGTGCCGGAGCCGTAGTCCACACCATGCACGCTTTTGACAGACACTCTCTGTACGCGAGGTTCCTGCACCTCGAGAACCGCATTCACCATCGACTCGTGCTGCACAGCATCACGTGGTTGCGGCTCGCCGTCGGTGCGATCTTCTTCGGGTTCGGGATCCTCAAGTACTTCAACGGCGTCAGCCCCGCACAGAATCTGACGGAGGCGACGACTCACATCCTGTTCCTCGGGTTGATCCCTGGTGACATCGCCATCAGGATGATCGCGACGCTCGAATGCGTCATCGGGCTCTGCCTGCTCACCAACCGGTGCATGCGGCTTGCGGTCTGGCTGCTGGCGATCGAGTTCATCGGGATCCTCTCCCCGCTGATCCTGCTCCCGGGGCGCGAGTTTGCCGGCCCGTACCACGCTCCCACCCTCGAAGGTCAGTACTGCCTCAAGGACATCATCCTCGTCACCGCGGCCCTGGTGATCGCCGCCGGGACGTTCCGCGGCGGGCGACTCATTCGCGCCGACCTCCCGCCGAGCATCCGCGCCAGCGGCGAGGGCCCCGTCGACCCCGAGCACAAGCTCCGCATCGTGCTGGACGGCATCGGCGACAGCGACTCGATCGCCACGCTCTGCGAACAGCACCACGTCACCGAGTCAGACTTCTACCAGTGGCGAGATCAGGTCATCGACGCCGCTCGGCTTGCGCTCGAAACCTCGCGCGATGACTCGAACAAGAAACCCACCACCGAGCCCGCTCTCAGGGTTTGACACCACGACAGAAGGCTCGGGGGGCGCCGGTCTCCTCGACGACGTCGAGGCTGGCCTTCGCCGCCAGCGCGTGCTGGATGCTCTGCGGTCATCCACCTCGCCTGGGACGACGTGCGACCGCCAGAGCGGATCGCCCGCTCAGAAGGCTAAGGTGCGAGCCATGACCCGAGAGCCCGCAATCGAGGTCGAGAAGCTGGTGCGCGAGTTCCGCAAGGGGCCCAGGGCGGTGGACGGGATCGACCTGGCGGTCGCGCCCGGCGAGATCTATGGCTTCCTGGGGCCGAACGGCGCCGGCAAGTCGACGACGGTGCTGATGCTGACGACGCTGCTGCCGCCGACCAGCGGACACGCGACCGTTGGTGGATTCGACATCATCCGGCAGGGCGCTCAGGTGCGCGCGACGATCGGCGCCGCGCTGCAGGAAGCGGCACTCGACGCGATCCTCACGGGTCGTGAGCATCTGATGCTGCAGGCCACGCTGCAGGGTCTGCGCAGTCCCGAGCGGCGCGAGCGGACGCGGGCGTTGCTGGAGCGCGTCGGCCTGACCGAGGCCGCCGATCGACGGGTGGGCGGGTACTCGGGCGGGATGAAGCGCCGCCTGGACCTCGCGCTGGCTCTCGTGCACTCGCCGCGGATCCTGTTCCTCGACGAGCCGACGACGGGGCTCGACCCGCAGAGCCGCTCCGCGCTCTGGGAAGAGGTCGCGCGGCTCGCCCGCGACGAGGGCATGACGGTGTTCCTGACCACGCAGTACCTGGAGGAGGCCGACGTCCTGGCCGACCGCATCGGGATCATCGACCACGGCCATATCGTGGCCGAGGGGACACCGGCCCAGCTGAAGGCCAACATCGGTGGTCCGAGCGTCGAGGTGACGCCTGCCGAGCCTGACGATGGAGGCCGGTTGACCGAGCTGCTGTCGCAGTTCGGCGAGATGCGACACAACGGCAACGGGAGCGTCACCGTCCAACTGCCGGGCGGCGAGGCCGAACTGGCGGACATCATCCGCATCCTCGACCGCGCGGATCTGCGCGTGGAAACCCTGCAGCTGCAGCAGCCGTCGCTCGACGACGTGTTCCTGGCCCAGACCGGGCGCAAGCTCGAGGGCTCGGCAGACGGCGCCGAGAACGAGGGTGACGCCCCCGCGCCGGAGGGCCGGCGGGGCCGGAGGCGCCGTGGCCGTTGAACTAACCGCCGATCAACCCGCCGGGTTCTCGCCGCCGGCCGCGCATGTCCTGGAGCAGACGCTGGCCATCGCTCGGCGGGCGATCGTGCGCACCACGCGCCAGCGCGCCCTGATCGTCTTCCCGATGATCTTTCCGCTGATCCTGTTCGCGATCAACGGCTCGGCGTTGAGCTCGGCAACGCGCATCCCGGACTTTCCGACGCACGACTACCGCGACTTCCTCATCGCGATGCCGTTCGTCCAGGGAGCGATGTTCGTCTCGATCACCGCGGGTGTCGACCTCGCCCGGGACATCGAGAGCGGCTTCCTCAACCGCCTGTCGATGACGCCGATCCGCGGGGAGGCGCTCCTGGTCGGGCAACTCGGGGGAGCGCTCGTGCTCGGCGTCATCCAGGCGATCGTCTATCTGTTGGTGGGCCTGGCGACCGGCGTCTCGTTCGCGAGTGGTGTCGGGGGCGCCCTGGTGCTGCTCGCCTTGTCCATCCTGATCTCGTTCGCGTTCGCCAGCCTGGGCGTACTGCTGGCGCTGCGGTTCGGTACGGGCGAGGCCGTCCAGGGGATCTTCCCGCTCCTGTTCGTGACGCTTTTCCTCAGCTCCTCAAGCCTGCCGCGTAATCTGATCAAGGCGCCCTGGTTTCGCGACGTCGCGACCTACAACCCGGTCTCGTACCTGCTCGAGGGGCTTCGCAGCCTGGTCATCACCGGCTGGGACGCTCAGGCACTGGCCCTGGGGTTCGGCTTCGCGCTCGCCCTGCTGGTGATCGCGCTCGGACTCGCGCAGGCGGCGATGAAGTCGAGGCTGACCAGAACATGAGCCGCTTTGTCAGTGTCGCCCGCGGCGTCGCCTGGCGCTCGATTCACAACACGCTCGTCAATCCGGCGATTCTCGTTCCGTCGATCGTCTTTCCGCTGTTCTTCCTGATCGCCTTCGCCGGCGGCCTCTCGCGAATCAGCGACGTGCCGAACTTCCACTATCCGCCGGGCTATACCGCCTTCCAGTTCGTCTTCGTCTTCCTGCAGTCCGCCGCGTTCGGCGGCGTCTTCACCGGGTTCGCGGTCGCCCGCGACTTCGATTCCGGCTTTGCGCGGCGACTGCTGCTCAGCGCCCCTCGCCGCAGCGGCATCATCGCCGGCTACGCGCTGGGGGCCCTCGGGAGATGGGCGCTCACGGGGACCGTCGTCACGATCGCGGCCCTCATCGCCGGCATGAATGTCGACGGCGACGGCATTCAACTGGTCGGGCTGCTCGGCCTCGGCATTGCCGTGAACCTCGCCGCCGCCCTGTGGGCCGTCGGCCTCGCGATGTTCCTGCGCACCGAGCAGGCGGGGGCGGTCATCCAGATGCCGGTCTTCGTGCTCCTGTTCCTCGCCCCCGTCTACGTGCCGCTGTCGCTGCTGACCGGCTGGATCCACGATGTCGCCAAGCTCAACCCGGTGACGCCGGTGTTGGAGGCGGGCCGGGGCCTGCTGGCGGGATCGCCGGTGAAGGTGACGATCGCCTTCGTTGGTCTGGTCGCCGCCTTCCTCGTGCTGTCGGCGTTTGCGCGTCGGGGCTTGGCCTCTGCGGAGCGTGCCGGCTGAAACCAGCCTAGCGAGGGTCGACCTGAGACCGCGTGGAGTCGTCTACCGGCACCGGAGACCCGCGGTCCCGGGCGCGGCACTTCCGGTGTGACCGCAGGCTTCCAAGACGTTTCTTCATACCCTTCGAGCGCGCACGGCGCCACCTGCCTTCCTGTTGGTTCCTGACGGCGCCGCGGGACTTACCCATAGGCGGTAGCTGGGCCCGAGCCCAAGATCGACGTCGAGGGCGCCCTGCGGACGAACACGTGGTCTGCGCCGATGGGCCGGCTGTACAGGTGGCCACCGAAGTGCTCGTCCGGCGCTGGCAGTTGTGACACTGGCAGTAGCGAGCGGTGTCAAACGGGGCGGTGACGGTGAAGCGGACGGCGCTGCACGCGCACTGCCGATGAGAGCGTGCTCATTGTCGATTTCATGCGCGCCATCCTATCCGCTTGCACACGCCCGCCAGTATGATCATTGTCATGAGGGCGGCCGAAGAGATCGCGCAGCTGCTGCGCGCGTGGGGGGCGCTGCTGGAGGGCGACCACCTCGTGTACATCTCGGGCCAGCACGGCTCGGGGTGGATCGATAAGGATGTCGTCTATCCCCACACCGACCGCACATCAATGCTCGCCGCCGAGCTCGCCGAACGCGTGACCACGCGGGGGATCGATGTCGTCTGCGGCCCGGCCACCGGCGGGCTCATCCTTGCCCAATGGGTGGCGCATCACCTCGGCGCGCTGGCCGTTTTCGGGGAGCATGCCACGCCTCCCGCCGACGAGCACCATGCCGAGGGCAGCCGTCCGTTCGTGCTCAGACGAGGGTACGACCGGCTGGTTGCGGGCCGCAGAGTGCTCGTGGTGGACGACGTGATCAACAGCGGCTTTTCGATCCGCGGCGTCACAGAGGCGGTGCGCGCAAGCGGCGGCACCGTCGAGATGGCAGCATCGGTATGCAATCGCGGCGCGCTGACGGCCGCCCGGGCGGGCGTCGCGGAGCTGATCAACCTCTCGGACATCCGGCTGCGGTCCTGGCCGCGCGAGCAGTGTCCCCTATGTGCGCGGGCCGTTCCGGTTAATACGGTCTACGCCCATGGCGACGACTTCGTCCGCGCCGGCGGCGATTGGCCGTGACGGGTGGGTGACGTCACCGCCTGATGGCGTGTGCGGTTCGGCATTAGCCGGGTGGTTGGCGTCCCTAGTTCGCAACGCGTGATCGCGGTCTCCTCGACGAGGACGGTACTGACCAGAGCACCCGCAAAGGCCGAGGCCAGGTGGTTCGATCACCGAACAACACCTGCTAGGCTTGGCAGATGCGACGGCCGACGTCAGCCATCGCGGGTTCGCCTTGATTCCGAGCCGCCGCAACTCCGCGCCGCGCTTTCGCTTCCGCGCGCTGCCCCCGCCGATGGGCGAGGACTCGACGTCCGCCGTCACGCTTGTCGTCGCGAGTGCCGGCACCGGCCTGGTGCTTCTCGTGTTCGCCAACGTTGTCACCACGGTCGCCCCGACGATTAGCGAGCTGGGAGGCGGGACCGCGGGCGAGACGTGGGCCCTCGGCGGCATGAGCCTCGGCCTCGCCACGATGCTTCTCAGCCTCGGAGCGGTGGCCGATGACCATGGTCGACGGCGGGTGTTCCTGTTCTCGTCGGTCGCGCTTGCAGCAGCGAGCGTCCTGGCGGCGATCGCGTCGGGCATCGGAGTCTTCGTGGCTGCCCGAGTTCTGCAGGGAGGCGCCGGCGCGGGGATCGTGGCTTCCAGCCTCGGCACGATCGGACACGCGTTTCCGGATGGACCCGCGCGCACCCGCGCGACCGGCGTGTGGGGTGCTGCGGTCGGCGCCGGGACGGCCCTCGGTCCGCTCATCGGAGCAGCTCTGGCGTCCATCGGGGGATGGCGGGCGGGCTATTGGTTCCAGGCCGCCGCTGCCGCCTCACTGGTCCCGGCCGGACTGCTGCTCGTCGAGACGCGAGCCGCGTCGGCTCGACGCGTCGACCTCGCGGGTGCCACGCTGTTCGGCTCCGCGATGGCGTGCTTGCTCGCCGGTCTCACGCTCGGTCGCGCGGACTGGGGGCGGCTCTCAACGATCGCCGCGCTGGTGGCGAGCGGGATCTTGCTCGCAGGATTCGTCGCCGTCGAGCAGCGCCGCGAGGAGCCAATGATCGAGCTGTCCCTGTTCCGGCGTCCGCTCTTCTTGGCATCCGAATCGGGTGCCCTGTTCGTCGGCCTGGCAATCGTCGCGGTGGTCAGCTTTCTGCCCACGTTTCTGCAGCGGGCGCTGCACGACTCCACGCTGACCTCGGCCTGGATTCTCGCACTCTTCTCAGTGACCGGGACGATCGTGGCCTTCCAAGGACGCAGGCTTCCGGACAGTCTCGATTCGGGCCGACGCGTGGCTCTCGGGTTCCTGTGCGGAGCGATCGGACTCGCCGCGAGCTCCGGGCTCTCGCCCCACTCGGGCTGGGTGCGGCTCGCGCCCGGACTGATCCTGCTCGGAGCGGGCTACGGCTTGACCAATGCGTCACTCGGGCGCCTGGCCGTGGAGTCGGTCCCGCTCGGGCGCGCCGGGATGGGCAGTGGCGCCAACAACACCGCCCGGTACGTCGGTGGCGCCGCCGGAGTCGCCGTCGTCGCCGCGCTGCTGGCGGCAGGCGACAACCGGCAGGGTGCCGCCGGGTTGGCTCACGGGTGGAATCTCGCCAGCGCAGTCGCTGCGGTCCTCTGCTTGATCGGGGCCGGGACCGCACTGGCATGCCGCCGGCTCACCCTCATTCAGCCGGCACCGGCCCCCGCTAACCGCGCCGACCTGTGCGTCGATCCTCCCGGGCCTTCGCCGCGTTCAGGAGCATGAGCACCGCTGGCCTCTCGCCACCGAGCAGGGTCCGTCCACTGCACGGCAACTGCCTGTGTGGCGGGGTCAGGTTCGAAGTCACGGGACCCTTCCGTCGCGCCAATTATTGCCACTGCTCACGGTGCCGCAAGCACTCCGGCGCCGGCGCCCTTGCCCAGGGTCGCGTCCCACGTGAATCGTTCCGCCTGGTGAGCGGCGCGGAGCTCATCGAGACCTACCGCCCACCGCAAGGAATGGCCAAGGCGTTCTGTCGCGTCTGCGGCTCCAGCTTGTTCGGTGGCACGTGGCCCGATGGACGCGAGGTGTCGATACGACTCGGCGTGCTCAATGGCGATCCGGGGATTCGCCCGCAGTACCACAGCTTCGTCGCCTCGAAAGCGACTTGGGAGACGCTCCCGGATGACGGCACGCCGCGCCACGAACAGGCGAAGCGAAAACGCATGACCAGCGGACGGGCGGCAGCACTTGGACGACGACAGATCGAGCCGTTCTCATCGTGCGCACCCAGCGCCATCCTCGGCGGGTGTCCGCGCGCCGGCGGGTCCCGGAGGAGGAACCGCGGACGCGCTGCTCGCGCGACTTTGCGTGACGAGTCGCGGTGAACTACGTCTATTCGGCGCCGGGCGGTTGCTCAGCTGGCGTCAAGACTTGAGGCTGTCTGCCGAGCGGCTCGAGCAGTCGGTGCGGCTCGAGCAGGGCGACAGATATCGGGTCGTATCGCAGCTGCGGAGCATTGGGCCGCAGCGACATGACGACGTCGTGGGCTTCCGGCGTGATGCCACAGGCAGGGCAGGATCCATCGTCCTCGAGCTCCGTTTGGCACGCGAAATGCGTGAACGCTCGGCGTGGGCCATCGGGAGCCCGGTAGCGCGCTCCCCAGGTGCGCAGCGCATAGATGGCGGGCCACAGGTCACGGCCCGCCTGCGTCAGCTCATAGATCTCGCGTCCGGGCCGCTTGGGATCCGGACGGCGCTGCATGACCCCGTCGCGAACCAGTCCCTTCAGGCGCTCGGAGAGCACGGCTTTGGGGATGTCCAGATGGCTCAGGAAATCGCTGAACCGCCGGACGCCGAAGAAGGCGTCGCGAACGATCAGCAGGGTCCATCGCTCGCCGACGGTCTCGAGGGCGCGCGCTAGGAGGCAGTCCTGCGCCGCGTAGTCGCTCGGAAGCACACATCCGAGGGTAGCGCCTGTTCAAAGACCGAACCCTTGCCTGAGCTGCAGGGCGTCATCAAAGCGGCGTCAGCAGCTGCCCACCAGGATGAGCAGAAGCATCCGATGAGCAGGAGGGCCATTGTGACGCTGAACCGCCGCAGGGTTCTCGGTGTTCACAGACCCCGCGCGTCATCCACGCCTTACCAGGTGAGACATCCATGGTGCTCGGTCAGCGTTGGAAGCGTTCCGTCGTGCGGCTCAGGGCAGCTCGGGCATCCGTCGCCAACATCAGCACGACGTCCCGCGCTGGGAGCTCTGGGGCGAGGGAGTGCGTCTGGCCGGCCCAGAGGTTGAAGCCATCGGCGTCGCCACGGTCGCGGGCGCTCGCTCGTAGGGGGCTGGTCGCGTAGTGGATCTGCGGGTAGGCGCGAGGGGCGAGCGCGGAGTGCTCCGACTGGAACCGGTTGACGATCCCCCGAGCTTGGCGGCCGCTGAATGCGCGTGTGAATGCCGTGGGCGCGGCGTGCCTGAGCCGCTCGCGGTGCGCCGGGTGGGTGGCGGCCTCGTCGGCCAGCATGAACGCGGTTCCGATCTGCGCCGCGACCGCTCCAGCCACGAGCACGGCTGCGAGCGATGCGCCGTCGGCGATTCCGCCGGCGGCGATCAGAGGCAGATCGCAGGCCGAGTGCGTCAAGCGCAACAGCGAGAGCAGCGTGAGCTCCTCACCGTCGCCCTCGTCCCTGAACCCGCCGCGGTGCCCGCCGGCCTCAAGTCCCTGCACGATCACCGCGTCCGCCCCGCGCTCCTGGGCCAGCTGCGCCTCCGCCGGGTCGGTCACCGTCACCCAGGCTGAAATGCCGGCGGCGCGCAGGCGGGCGATCTCCTCGTCGCTGGGGCACCCGAAGGTGAAGCTGGCCACCGGCGGGCGCTCCTGCTCCAGCACCGACAGGAACCCGGCCCAGTCGTCGTCATCGTCCCGGGGGAGACCGAGCTCTGAGCCGTATCGCCGCTCCTCGGGTGCAAGCTGGCGAAGGTAGCGCTCGACGGCGACCTCGTCGTAGCGGGCCGACCCCGGGACGAACACGTTGACCCCGAACGGGCGCTCGGTGGCGGCGCGCAGCTCACGGATCTGTGCCCGCATCGTTTCCACGCGGCCGTATCCGGTGGCGAGAAAGCCCATCCCTCCCGCGTCGCTGACCGCGACCGCCAGCGCGACGGTCGACGGGCCACCGGCCATCGGCGCCTGGATGATCGGGTGGACCAACTCGTCGAGGATCAACGCGAGTCTGTCCGCTGGTTGATCATCGCCACCCAAGGTATCATGGTTCGCTGAGCGAACCATCGGCGAGAGTCGTGAGCACCACCAACGCCGGTGGCCCGAGGCCCGCGGCATGCCCGCCGGAGAGTCCTCGGGATCACGATCGCCGCCGCTCGGTTCGCGCTGTGGGAGAACCCGGCCCACCTGACCGAGGAAACCCGCTTGGGGACTCGAACCCCTCCCTGACCGTTGCGCCCTCGTCCAGGTGAGCCGCCGCGAACGTCGCGCCGCGGCACTCAGCTACGACAGGTCTCAGGTCATGTCCGGCACGACTCGTGAAGCCGGGCTCCGCCGGAGAGGGCATGGCCGGGCCGGTGTTGGGTTAGGCTTGCCGAGTGAATCGCAAGGCGTGGCAGTCGGCGAGGAGGTGGGCGGGTCGTGGCTGATGAGCAGGAGCGCGACCGTCGACGCGCGTTCGTGCACCAGCACCGCACCGCGATCTTCGGCTATGCACGCAAGCAGGACGGCCCGTCGATGTCGGTCGTCTACTACGTGATGGACGGTGAAGACCGGATCTTGGTCTCCACGATGCGAGACCGCAGCAAGGCCAAGGCGGTTGCGGCGCACCCGAAGGTGTCACTTTGCATCCTGGATGAGCAGTGGCCTTTGACCTACCTTCAGGTCTACTGCGCCGCCGAGGTCGACCCAGATCTCGGACGCGCGACGGACATGATGATGCGCATCTCGACCGTGATGGCCGGCAAGGAGATGCCGGAGTCCGCTCGCATCGACGTGGAGGAGATGTGTCGGCGCGAGCATCGGATCGTCCTCAGACTCTCGCCCTACGCCACGTTCCAGACGCCCCCGCGCCACGTTCACGAGGCGCACGATCTCAAGGGGCTCACGCACTGGACCAGCTCCAGCATGCCCTGGTAGCGAACTCCCGCTGGCTGACTGCTGGATGTCGAGCCGGCGAGCGAGCTCGATTCCCCTTCCTCTTCTAGACCTTCAACGTCGGCGTTAAGTCCCCGGCGTCGGGGGCTGGAAGTAGTCGCCTCCGGGCAGGACGTCATCCTCGTCGTTCATGGTCGCGGTTGCGCCGCTGGATGGGGCAGGGCGAGCAGCGGTGTCCAGTCGGTGAGAGGCTTGGCGATCTCGGTGATCGCCCATGCACGACCGTGGCGGCCGGCGTGGGTCGACAGGAGCTCGTCGCGCGCCTGGATCCCCACGCGTGGCAGGCAGAGCCGGTCGGAACTCGCCGGTTTCCCGGGATCGCGTTCCGCGGCAGCGATTGGAACCGACGCCCGTGGGTGATCGGAACCGCGCTAGACGTCTGGGAGATCGTGGCGGCCTCACGCTCGTACGACACGCCCGCCGAGATGGCGGCCGCAACCGACCTGACCGAGGCACAGATCCGGCTCGCGCTCGCTTACTACGCAGACTTCCCTGATCAGATCGACGCGCCGATTACGGACAACGAGCGGCCGCTCGCGGAGCTCAAGCGCCAGTATCCGACGATCGACACGATTGTCGTCGGCGATTAGCAGCACGTGAGGCTGTTCCTCGACGCGCACGTCTCAGCGCGCCGGATCGCCACCGCCCTGCGCGAGCAACATGATGTCCGCGCGGCCGACGAGGAGCGCGAGCTCGACGGTTTCGACGACGAGCGACTGCTCACGCTCGCCACCCGGGAGCACCGGATCATGGTCACCTTCAACGTTGCCGACTTCGCCCGGATCACGACCGAATGGGCGGCGGCAGAAAGGTCGCATGCCGGCTGCCTGCTGATCGTCGGCGTCGATCACGCCGAGTTCGGGCTCATCGTCCGCGTGATCGAGCACGCCATCTCGATCCGCCCGGACCAAGACGCGTGGGCCGACTACACCGCCTGGGCACCCGATCAGCGACGACGTAATCCCCATCCTCGCTTGGGCGACGCCCTTGAGAACGGCGGCCTGCGTTGGCCCTACTGCGGCGGCTTGATGTGGCCCCACCTTCCGTCCGATCGTCGCTGAGCGTGCGCGTGTCAACGCGCACACGGGAGGTCGGCAGAAGGGATGGGTTCCAGGGTGGAGCTGTTCGAGCAGATCCGCAGAGACCGCGAGCGTGAGGGGCTCTCGAGGCGCGCGCTCGCCGCGAAGTACTGCGTGCATCGGCGGACGTGCGGCAGGCGTTGGAGTCGCCGGTGCCGCCGGTCAGGAAGCGGCCCGAGCGCCGGCCGGCGCCGGCGTTGGGGGCGCATCGGGAGTGGATCGATGAGATCCTGATCGCTGACCGGCGGGCGCCGCGCAAGCAGCGGCACACGGCGCGGCGGATCTGGCGGCGGCTGGTCGACGAGCGCGGCGCGCAGGTGGCCGAGCGGAGGTGCGCGACTACGTCGCTGCTCGCCGCCGAGAGCTGGGTGAGCCGGGCGAGTTGTTCGTGTCACAGATCCACCAGGCCGGGATGGAGGCTGAGGTCGACTGGGGGGAGGCTCAGGCCGTGCTCGCTGGCCGGCCGACTGTGGTGCAGCTGTTCTACCTACGGCCGTGCTTCTCGGGCGCCGCGTTCTGCATGGCGTTTCGGCGCTGCACGCAGCAGGCGTTCCTGGAGGGGCATGTCGAGGCGTTCGCGTGGTTTGGTGGCGTGTTCGCCCTGGTCCGCTACGACAACCTGTCTTCAGCGGTGACGCTGGTGCTCCGCGGTCGCCGTCGAGAGGAGACCGATCGGTTCATCGCGCTGCGCTCGCACTACCTGTTTGAGGCGTGTTCACGCTCGTGGGTCTTCAAGGGGCGCACGAGAAGGGCGGCGTCGAAGGAGAGGTAGGCCGCTTTCGCCGCAACTACCTCGTGCCGGTGCCGGACGTCGCCGACATGGCCGATCTGAACCGGCTGATCCGCGCCGGCTGTGAGGCCGACCTTGGCCGCACGATCGTCGGCCGAACGGAGACGGTCGGGGAGGGGCTGGCGCGTGAGCTGCCGCTTTTGCGGGCGTTGCCGAGCGACCCGTTTGACACCATGGAGCCGTCGTCGGTTCGCGTGGACAGCAAGGCGCTGGTCACGGTGCGCCAGAACCGCTACTCGGTGCCGGTCGCGCTCGCCGGCCGGCGCGTACTCGCCCGGGTCGGCGCGTACTCGCCCGGGTCGGCGCCCGGAAGATCTCGATCACCTTTGACGGGCGAGAAGTGGCGCGGCACGAGCGGCTCGCCGAGCGGTTCGTGGTCAGCGCCCGGCCGGACCACTATCTCGAGCTGCTCGCCCGCAAGCCGGGGGCGTTCGCGGGATCGCTGGCGCTGCACCAGGAGCGCGAGCGCGACACGTGGCCGGACTGCTTCGACGAGCTCTGGCAAGCGGTCGCCGCGAAGGTCGGCGCCTCTTGCGGGCGACCGCTAGCTCGGTCTCCAACTGCCTGATCCGGCGCTTCGCCGCGGCGAGCTCGAGCTGCTGATCGGTCGTCTTGCCCATCTCCTCGCCGCGATCAATCCGGTCCTGCCTGAGCCAGTTATAGATCGTCACCTCCGACATCTGAAACGTCGCGGCCAATTGCGCCCCACGCGTTCCAGCCCGAGCGAGCTCGATCACCCGACGACGGACTCTCGGCGGGTACCGGCGAGGCATGCGACAGCATCCTCTCTGCCACGGACCTCAAGGCGGTGCATGCGGTGCGTGGCCGGAGCCTCGGTGGCGAGCACTCAGCCAACGTCGACCGTGGCGGGTGGGCCGCACCGGGGCGTGATGAGCTGCTTGACGATCGGGTTGGCGAGGTTTGCTCGGGTGACCATGACGGCGCCGGTGTTCTCGTTGCGCGGTCGGCCCTGGTGGCGCACGAGGGCGACCACGGTCCGGACGCCGTCATAGCCCATGCGGAACGGGTCCTGGGAGACGAGGCCGACGACCAGGCCCTCGCGGATGCCCTGGACCTCATCCGGCGAGGTGTCCCAGCCGACGATCTTGACCTTGCCGGCGCGGTGGGCGATGCGTGTCGCCTCCACGGCACCGACGTCGCTCGCCTCGTTGGCGGCGAAGATGCCCTTCAGGTCGGGGTTGGCGGTGAGGATGTTCGCCGTCACCGTCAGCGCGGTGTTGTAGTCGTTCTGGCTGTACTGGATCCCGATCAGGTGCAGCTTCGGAAACTGCCTAAGACCCGCCTCGAAGCCCTGCACGCGCTGGTCGTTGGTCTGCGAACCGGCATGGAAGGCAACGATTGCCACCTTGCCCCCCGCAGGACCGATCGCCTTGGCGAGCGTGCGCGCGGCCAGCTCGGCGCCGCTGATGTTGTTCGTCGCGATGAGCGGCACGTCGGCGGGCTGGGGCGTGGTTCCGGAGTCGATCGAGACCACCTTGATGCCCGCCTTGGTGGCGTCGCCCGAGACCTCGTTCATCGCCGTGGCGTCGGTGGCCGCGTAGACGAGCCCGTTAACTCCCTTGGCGATGTAGTTGTTGAGCAGGTTGAGCTGCCCCACGACATCGGTTTCGTCGGTGACCCCGTTCCAGGTGATCGCCACGCCTCGCATCTGCCGCACCGCGCACTGCGCGCCCGCGTGAACCTTGGACCAGTAGTCGAGCCCGACCGACTTCGGCACGACCGCGATGTGGATGGGCGAGGGGCGCTCGAGCACGATTTTCGCCGTATGGTCGGTGATGACCCCACAGCCGCCGAGCGCGACGGCCAGCGGCAGGATCGCAGCCGCGATCCGGCTAGGCACGCGCACTTCCGGCCTCTCCCGGCGCGCCGTCGTCTCCCTGCGCACGGATCGAGCTCTGCCCATCCTGCGCCGCCTCCGTCCCGCGGCGTCCGTGCGCCTGCGCGGCGACCGCGGCCAGGCGGCGGCGGCGCACCTGGTCCCACCACACGGCCAGCCAGATGATCACCCCAATAATGACCTGCTGGTAGTACTGGGTGATGTTGAGTAGCACCGCGCCGTTGGTGATCACCGCGATCAGGAAGGCCCCGATCAGCGTCCCACCGATCGTTCCCACCCCGCCGAACAGGCTCGCGCCGCCGATGACGCAGGCGGCGATGGCGTTCAGCTCGAGACCGACGCCGTAGTTGGGCTGGCCGGAGTGAACGAGCGAGGCGGCGATCATGCCGCCGAAGCCGGCCAGGGCGCCGGAGATGATGTAGACCGCCATCTTGTACCGGTTCAGCGGGATGCCGGAGATGCGCGCGGCCTCCTCGTTGGAGCCGATGGCGTACGCGTAGCGGCCGAGCTTCGTGCGGCTGAGCACGACATAGCCGGCCGCGCCGACCACGATCAGGTAGACGATCGGCATCGGCACGGGACCGATCTGACCCTCGCCGAAGAGGCGGAAGCTCGACGGCAGGCCGTAGACGGCGTTCTCGCCCCCGACGATGAAGGTCAGCCCGCGGGCGACGCCGAGCATGCCGAGCGTGGCGATGAACGGGGGCAGCCGCATCTGCGTGACCAGCAGCCCGTTAACGACGCCGATCGCGGCGCCGACGAGGACCCCGACGATGATCCCCGGCACGACCGGGAAGCCGAGCTTGGCGATCACCATGGTGCCGAGAATGCCGCCCAGACCAGCCACCGAGCCGACCGACAGGTCGATGCCGGCAGTCAAGATGACGAGCGTCTGCCCTACCGCCACCAGGGCGACGATCGAGACCTGCACACCAATGTTGAACAGGTTGTTCGAGGTCAGAAAGTACGGCGAGGCGAAGCTGAGGGCGACAGCGACGATGATGAGCCCGGCCGCGGCCGCGAGCTGGGAAAGGATCTCGTTGAGCCGGTCGCGCAAGCCCTCAGGGAGCTTCAAGGCCCTGCTCGTCCCGGCGGGCGAGTTCGCGACGCTCATGCTGCCTCCTTCTCCGTTCCCGATGCCAGGGCCATGATCCGCTCCTCGCCAAACTCCTCGCGGCGGAGCTCGCCGACCGTCCGCCCGTCACGCAGGACGACGATCCGGTCGCACATGTTGGTCAGCTCCGGCAGGTAGGAGCTGATGAGGACGATCGCCCGGCCCTTGCCGGCCAGATCGCTGAGCAGGCGGAAGATCTCCGCCTTGGCGCCGACGTCAATGCCCCGCGTCGGCTCATCGAAGAACATCACCCGCGCATCCGTCTGGAGCCACTTGGCCACGACGACCTTCTGCTGGGTGCCGCCCGAGAGAGCCTCTACCGATCGGTGCAGGGACGGCGCGCGAATCGACAGCTCGTCGCTGCGCTGCTCGGCCGCCTGGCGCTCAGCGCGACGATCGATCCAGATGCCGCGGCCGGGAATCCGCGCCAGCGTGACGTTGTCGATGACCGACAGCTGCATGGCGAGCCCTTCGCCCTTGCGGTCCTCGGTCAGGTAACCGATACCGGCCGCGATTGCTTCCCCGGGGGAGCCGAGCCTGAGCTCACGGCCGTCGAGCTCGATGCAGCCGGCCGAGACCGGGTCGGCGCCGAACACGGCGCGGGCGAGCTCCGTGCGCCCTGCGCCCACGACGCCAGCGAACCCGAGGATCTCGCCGGCGCGCACCTCGAAGGAGCAGTCGAGCAGGACGCCGGGCCGCGTGAGGCCCCGGACCCGTAGGACGACGTCGCCGATCTCGGCCTCCTGCTTGGGGTAGAGGGTGTCGATCTCGCGCCCGACCATGAGCGCGATGAGCTTCCCCTCGTCGAGCTGCTCCTTGTCCAGGGTCTCGACGACCTGGCCGTCGCGCATCACGGTGACGCGGTCGGCGATGCGCATGATCTCGTCGAGCCGATGGGAGATGTAGAAGATGGCGATGCCCTCGCCCTTGAGCTGCTCGATGAGCTCGAACAGGGAGTCGATCTCCGCGTCGGTGAGCGTCGCCGTGGGCTCGTCCATGATCACCACGCGGGCGTCGACGGCGAGCGCCTTGGCGATCTCAACCCGCTGTTGTTCGGCCACCGCGAGGCTCGAGACCTTGCGGCCCGGATCGACCGCGACGCCGACGCGCTCGAGCAGCTCTCGCGCCCGCCGTTTCTCAGAGCCCCGCACGATCACACCGGCGCGGGTGTGCTCACGGCCGAGGGAGAGATTGTCGGCCACGCTGAGATCCGGGGCGAGCGCGAACTCCTGATGGACCATGGCGATGCCAAGCCTCTGCGCATGGCGCGGGCTACGGAAGCGGACCCGCTCTCCCTCGACGAGGATGTCGCCCTCGCTCGGCTTCTCGAGCTGGGCCAGGAGCTTCATCAGGGTCGACTTCCCGGCCCCGTTCTCGCCGGCCACGGCATGCACCTCCCCCGGCCTGATGTCAACGCTCACCGAGTCAAGCGCCTGCACCCCCGGGAACCGCTTGCTGACCTCGCGGACTTCGACCAGCGCATGACTGGCTTGCGACATCGCTCCTCCACCACCAACGTCCCTCTGCGGAGACCCGTGGTCTCTGCCTGGCGGAAACTGTGATCGGAAACCGACCATGTGTCAAGCAGCCTGGAAACGTTCGTCCGAATGGCGCGACGGAGGTTGGCCACGCAGGGACGGCCTCAAGAATCGAGCGACTGCGCCACCCGCCCTCGGCGAGTGAGCCAAGGCGGCCTTCTGAAACGAGGAGGTCGACGCCAGTGATCGCGCGAACATGCTGATCCAGCCGGGAGCGCGAAGGTCCGCAAGCTGCGCCGCGAGAACTATGAGCTGCGGCGCGCCACGCAAGCGATACGTCTATCTCGGGACAGACTCGTCGAAACGTCTGGGGCGCTCGACAGAAAATGGCCGATTGGTGTCGGCGCCGCTGAGAAACTGACCCCCTCCTTCGCCGGTTGAGAGTTGACCCCCCCGAGTGGTAGCGGAGGCATCCGGGGTGGCGGTGAGCCTGGCTTGATCGTGTCGATCGAGGCCAGGGGGAAGAGGTGCTGGACGTGGAGCGGTGGGCGAAGCTGCGTCGGGAGCATTTCGTGCGCGGCGTTCCGATCAAGGAGCTGGTCCGCCGGACGGGGCTGGCGCGCAACACGGTCCGGACGGCGCTGCGATCCGAACGGCGCCCGCATTCAGGGTGCCGGAGCGCCCGTCGAAGCTGGATCCGGTTCAAGGACGAGATCCACCGGCTGCTGCCGGACGATCCGAAGCTGACTGGCGTCCGGCTCCGAGAGCTGATCGAGCCGTTGGGGTTCGTTGGGGGCAAGTCGATCGTCGATGACTACCTGCGCGAGATCCGCCCGGTCTTCGCCATGCCGCGGACGCATCAGCGCACGGTGTATCGGCCGGGCGAGATCTGCCAGTGTGAACCGCCCCGGGTTTCATAGAGGCAGATCCCCCTCCCGATCCCAGAAACCCCGCACATACAGGTTCGCTCAAGCCCTCTTGGGGACTCGAACCCCAGACCCCTTCCTTACCATGGAAGTGCTCTACCAGCTGAGCTAAGAGGGCGCTGCGCTGAGGGTATCGGTTCGTGCTCAGCTGGCGTCGGCGGCGCGGAGCAGCGGGAGCAGACGGGTGGCGTAGGCGTGGCCGAGGGGCGTGCCGGAGGCGTCGGCGAAGCCGATCTCCAAGTGGGGCCCCGAAGAGGTGGCGATGGTGCCGGGGCCGACCTGGGCGATCGTCAGGCCGCGGGTGACGTCGGTCGCGATCGGGGCGAGGTCGGCCGGGCCGGCGAAGCCGTAGTAGACGAAGGACTGGCCGGCGATCGGGTGGTCGCAGTGGAGCACTGGAGTCCAGGGGCCGAGGCCGCCGATGCCGTGCAGGACGATGGTGCCGGTGCAGACGGCGAGCTCGGGCGTGCCGGCGGGAGCGGCGATGTTGACGCCTTGGCCCGTGCTCCATGTGGCGGAAGGCGCAACCTCGTCGCTCGGCATGGGGAAGGCGGGCGGGGCCGCGGCGGCGGTCGAGCTCGCCGGCGCAGCGGTCCGGGCCGCCGGCGGGGATGAGAGGGCCGTCGGCGGCGATGAGATGGCCGAGCGCAGGCTCTCGAGCTCGCGCGTCAGCTTGGTGACCAGCGCCTGGGCGGAGGCGAGCTCGCCGCCCCCGACCGCCTCTGCCTTGGCGGCCGCGAGCTCGCGGGTGAGCAGCTCGACCTGCTCGGCGGTCATGCGATTGCGCGCGGTCCGCAGCTGGCCGGCGGCGACCTGGGTGCGGACGCTGAGTGTTCCCAGTGTGCACGCCTCGGCGGCGACCGCTCGGCGGGCGGCGCGGACGCGGCCGAGGACGTGGCCATTCTGGATCGTAATCCGCTCGACGAATGTGATCCGGTCGAGTAGATCGTTGAAGCCGCGTGAGCCGATGACGACGCTGATGAGGTTGGGACGAGCGCCCTCGTAGGCGCCGACAAGCTGCTGGGCGAGCGTGCGATCGGCGGTCTGGGCGGCGGCGCGCAGCCCGCCAAGCCGGCGGTCGGCTTCCGCAAGCTGCTCGCGCAGGCCCCGCAGCACGACCTGGCGCTGGCCGAGCTGCGCCCGGCGGGCGGCGAGCCGGCGCAGGAGCGCCTTCACCGCCGGGGACGGCGGCGGGAGGGGAGCGACCGGCGTGCTCGTCGTCGCCGCCGTGCTCGTCGTCGCCGCCGTGCTCTTCCTCGCGGCCGTGCTCTTCCTCGCGGCCGCGCTCGGGACGGTCGACGTGGTCGTCGGCGCCGTAGAGCTCACGTCGGTCGCCGTCGATGTCGCGGAGCTCACGACGGTCGCCGTCGATGCCGCGGAGCTCACGACCCTCGTGGTCGGGGCCGCCGCACTGACGCTCGTGGCCGAGCCCACCATGGGAGCCGCCGGACTCGTCGCGACCCTCGCCGAGAGCACGAACGCGAGCACTCCGACCACGACGGCCACGAGGATCGCCGGGCGCCGTCCGCCAAGCCATGTCGGTCGTGAGGGGTGCATCGCGCCGTCGCTGGCTCTCCGCGCGGAGGCAAAGAACGGCGGCAGACTAGCCCGCGATGACGGCCGAGCCTGCACGGTCGTGGTCATGCACGGAGATGTGCACGATCCGACGGACCCTCGTTACATGGCGGGGGCAGGATTCGAACCTGCGAAGGCAGTGCCACACGGTTTACAGCCGCGCCCTTTTGACCGCTCAGGAACCCCGCCGAGGGGCGCTCAGTCTAGCGGCGGCCACCCGACTGGCCCGATCATCTCGGGCACGAGCTAGGAGGCGTCGCGTAGTCGTTGAGCCTCGGGAAGCGCCTCCAGCTTCTTCAGCGTGTGGTTCTCGATCTGGCGGATCCGCTCGCGGGTGACGTTGAAGGCGCGGCCGACCTCTTCGAGCGTGTACGGGCGCTCGCCGGTCAGTCCGAAGCGCATCTCGATCACCTCGCGCTCGCGCGCGGGCAGCGCGGAGAGAGCGCGGCGGAGATTCTCGCGGCGCAGGCAGTCGGCCGCGCGTTCGAATGGTGACTCGGCGGTCTGGTCCTCGACGAAGTCGCCGAGCGAGGAGTCGTCCTCGTCGCCGACCGGCTTCTCGAGCGAGATCGGCTGCTGGGCGAGACGGAGGATGTCGCGCACCTCGCGGACGCTCGTGTCGAGCTCGAGCGCGATCTCCTCGGGCGTCGCCTCGCGGCCGAGCTGCTGGACGAGCTGACGCTCGACGTGCACCACCCTGTTGAGCTTCTCGACCATGTGGACCGGGATTCGGATCGTGCGGCCCTTGTCGGCGATGGCGCGGGTGACCGCCTGGCGGATCCACCAGGTGGCGTAGGTCGAGAACTTGTAGCCGCGCCGGTGGTCGAACTTCTCGACCGCCCGGATGAGGCCCATCGAGCCCTCCTGGATGAGGTCGAGGAAGGTCAGGCCCCGCCCCATGTAGCTCTTGGCGATCGAGACGACGAGGCGGAGGTTGGCCTCGATCATGTGCTGCTTGGCGAGCATGTCGCCGCGCTCGATGCGCTTGGCGAGCTGCACTTCCTGCTCGGCGGTCAGCAGGCTCACCCGACCGATCGCCCGCAGATAGAGCCGCAACGAGTCGAGGCTCGGCTCGACGGTGAGGTCGACCTCGGGCTTTTTGATCGACGGCGCCTCGGCCTCGGCATCCGGCTCGTCGGGGCGCCGCGCCGTGGCCTCGGCGCTGCTCTGCTCCGAGCGGGCGATCCGGCCGTCGACGCCGACGACGACGATGCCCTGCTCATCGAGGTAGGCATGGAGCTCCTGGACCTGCTCCTTGGTGGCCTCGACCTCCTCGAGGCAGCCCTCGAGCTCGGCGAAGCTCAGGTAACCGCGCTCCTGGGCTTCGCCGATCAGCGGGCGGAGCTCGTCGAGCTCCGTGATCGGTGTCTCGTCGCTTAGCAGGACGATCTCGTCGACGCTCACAGCCCCTGAGCTCTCCCTCCGCTGTGGTTTGCAGACGCAGTCGCTCGTGACTACTGCCACGAGCTGCGAGTGATACCACAAAGCCCCGCGACCCGAGCGTCCGCCCCGAGCGCGAGCGGGCGCGTCCAGGGTGGCAGCCCGAATGGGCACATTGACCGGCTTATTGGCGGCCACCCCCCCAAGCGCCCCGCCGAGCCACGCCCGCGCGATGCCCACCGCCCCCTGCGCGCGACGACGCCGCTGAGACCAGCAGTCCTACTGCCCCACCCGACCCCCCGTGCGCACCGGCGGGCTGGCCTGCGACACCCGGCGGCGCAGGCCGAAGAAGTAGTCGGCGCCCGACAGGACGGTGACGGCGACGGTGACGTAGACGAGCAGGGTGACCGCGAGCGGGCGGGGCTGGAAGGCGATCAGCGACATGACCATGAGCACCTGGGTGGCGGTCTTGACCTTGCCCCAGGGGCTGGCCGGGATGACGACGCCCTGCTGGGTGCCTATCGCCACCCGCAGGACGGTGACCGCGAACTCGCGGGCGATGATGACCATCGCGACCCAGGCCTCGAGGCGGTCGAGCGAGACGAGGGCGACGAGCGCGGCGATGATGAGCAACTTGTCGGCGATCGGATCCATGAGCTTGCCGAAGTTCGTGATCGAGTTGCGCGAGCGCGCGAGGTAGCCGTCGATCGCGTCGGTGAGGGAGGCGATGGCGAACACGACCCCGGCCAGCAGGTCGCCGCTGCCGGTCTTCTCGAGCAGCGCGACGACGAGCACCGGGACCAGCAGGATGCGGATCACGGTCAGGACGTTGGGCGCGTTCAGCGGGACCATCGCCCGGCCAACGCTAACGGATGGACGACAATGCGAGGCCATGCGGGCGATGGTTCTCGAGCGGCCCGGCGAGGCGCTGCAGGCGCGCACGATGGCCGACCCCGAGCCCGCCCCCGGCCAGCTGCGCCTCCGCGTCTCGGCGTGCGCGGTGTGTCGCACGGACCTGCACCTGCGCGACGCGGAGATCGAGGCGACGAAGCTGCCGGTCGTCCTCGGCCATCAGATCGTCGGCACCACCGACGACGGACGGCGCGTCGGCGTGCCATGGCTGGGCTGGACCGACGGCGAGTGTCGCTACTGCCGCCAGGGGCGCGAGAACCTGTGCATCAGCGCGCGCTTCACCGGGCGCGACATCGACGGCGGCTATGCCGAGACGACGGTCGCCGACGAGCGCTTCTGCCTCGAGCTCCCCGGCGAGCTCTCCGACGTGCAGGCCGCACCGCTGCTATGTGGCGGGCTCATCGGCTATCGGGCGCTGCGCCTGGCCGGCGACGCGGCAAGGCTCGGACTCTACGGCTTCGGCTCGGCGGCTCATCAGATCTGCCAGGTCGCCGTGCACCAGGGCCGCGAGGTGTACGCGGTCACCCGTCCCGGGGACGAGCGCACGCAACGATTCGCCTCAGGACTCGGCGCGACCTGGACCGGCGGCAGCGACGAGTCGCCGCCCGAGCAGCTCGACGGCGCGCTCATCTTCGCCTCGGTCGGCGAGCTGGTTCCGGCGGCGCTCCACGCGCTTGCCCCCGGGGGCACCGTCGTGTGCGCTGGGATCCACATGAGCGACATCCCCTCCTTCCCTTACGAGGATCTCTGGCACGAGCGCACGATCCGCTCCGTGGCCAACCTCACCCGCGAGGATGGCCACGAGTTCCTCGCGCTCGCGCGCGAGGTCCCGGTGCACACCACGGTCACCACCTACGCGCTCGCCGACGCCGAGCGGGCGCTCGCCGATCTGCGCGACGGCCGGTTCAGCGGAGCGGCGGTGCTGATCCCGTGAACGGATGGGCCAGCAGGTAGTGCCCCCACCGCCCCGGCGCGACCCGTGACGCGCATGTTCTAGGGTGAGGACATGCCTCTCGTTCCCATGGTCATCGAGCGCACCGCCCGCGGCGAGCGTGAGTTCGACATCTACAGCCGTCTGCTCAATGAGCGGATCATCTTCGTCGGCACCCCGATCGACGACCAGATCGCCAACCTCGTCGTCGCGCAGCTGCTGCACCTCGAGTCCTCGGACCCCGATAAGGACATCTCCATCTACATCAACTCGCCCGGCGGCTCTATCTACTCCGGACTGGCCATCTACGACACGATGCAGTTCATCAAGCCCGACATCCAGACGATCTGCGTCGGGATCGCGATGTCGATGGGCTCGCTGCTGCTGACCGGCGGAGCCAAGGGCAAGCGCTTCTCGCTGCCCAACAGCCGGATCCTCATCCATCAGCCCTCGGCGGGCTTCGAGGGCCAGTCGACCGACATCGAGATCCACGCGCGCGAGATCCTGAACGTCCGCAAACGGACCGACGAGATCTACGCCCACCACACCGGGCAGACCGAGGAGCAGGTCCACGCCGACATGGAGCGCGACCGCTTCTTCAAGGCCGACGAGGCCGTCGCCTACGGGCTGATCGACCGGGTCATCGAGCAGCACTAACCACCCGCGGCGCGTCGGTCACCGGCGCGCCGATCGACTCCGCCGCGGTCGGGCTACGCCGCGCGCCGCCGGTCGTGCTGCGCCGGCGCGGAGGTCGCCTCCGGGCCATGCCTTCCTCCGTCCACCTCGACGGCGGACCGCTCGGCCTCGACGGCGGCCTGCTCGGCCTCGACGGCGGCACGCTCGGCCGCGGCGCTCTCGACGGCCGCCTCCTCGGCCTCGACGGCGGCGCGCTCGGCCGCGGCGCGCTCGGCGGTCGCGCGCTCGGCGGCTTCCTTGGCCTCGGCCGCGGCGATGAGCGTGCGCAGCTTGGCGACGTCGATCTCGACCGTGTGCCCCTCGCCGTCGATGACGTCGGCGTCCTCGAGCTCGGGGCGCGTCGGCGGCGCAGGCGTCTGCACCGGGCCGGCCGCCAGCTCGGCGTACGGCGAGGGCTTGACCTTGGCGTGGAACTCGACCTGGGTGGCCCCGTCCCCCCATTGCACCACGAAGCGGCCCTCGAGCCGCGACCCCACCCAGGCGACGACGACCATGACGATCCCGACGACGATCAGCGGCAGCGTCCACGCCGAGTTGGTCACCCACAGCGCGCCGAGGAGGATGAACACGATGCCGAGGAGGGCAAGCCGAGGGCGGGGCGCGCGCAGCTGATGTCCGATCCAGTGCGCAAGCTCGCGTGCCCGGCGCTCCCAGGCACTGTGCCGCGGCGCGGGCGGCGGGGAACTCACCGTCGGGCTCCTCGGCGGCTCCGCGGAGGGGGCGCCGCCGGACATCGAGGCGTGGTTGGAGGACGTCTGATCGGGCATATCGACCGCCTGTCGGGGAACAACTCCAGAGGTTAATGCCCGCGGCGGCATCCCCGGAGACAACGTACCCGCGGCGCCATTTCCCGGACGCGACTTGGCCGCGGCGGCATTCCCGGACGCAGCTTCCGGCGCGCAACCGACCTCGACCCGCTACTGCACTGCGTGCTCGATCTCCCCCAGACCCTCGATCGCGATGCGGATCACGTCGCCCGAGGCCAGGTACCGAGGTGGATCCATGGCCTGGCCGACGCCGTTCGGCGTGCCGGTGAGGATGAGATCGCCCGGCGCCAGCGTGCACGTCTGGGCGATGAAGTCGACGAGCTCCTGGCAGCCGAAGATGAGATCGGAGGTGCGGCTGTCCTGGCGCAGCTCACCGTTGACCCAGGTCTGCAGGTGCAGATCGTCGCCGCTTGCGACCTCGTCGACGGTCGTCACCCAGGGCCCGAAGGGACAGAAGGTGTCGGCGCCCTTGGCGCGGGTCCACTGCGGCTCGCGACCCTGCAGATCGCGGGCGGAGACGTCGTCGGCGATGCAGAAGCCGCCGATCCGCCCCTCGGCGCCGATGACGATCGTCAGCTCGCCCTCGTAGTCCAGGCGCCGGACGACCTCGGGGCAGCGGATCGGCCCGCCGGGCGGCGCCACCGAGCTCGCGACCTTGACGAACACGATCGGTTGCTCGGGACGCTGGGCGCCGGTCTCCTCGACGTGCCGAGCGTAGTTGAGCCCGATGGCGAAGATCGACCGCGGCTCGGGGATCGGAGCCAGCAGCGTGACCTGGGACAGCGGCCAGTCGCCGAGCGACGGGCTGTCGGTGACGACCCCGCCGCCGGCCAGCGCGGCGGTCACCCCTCCAACCTCGGCGAACGCGCGGACCCGGTCGCCCTCCACGACCCCGGCGAACGGCTGCTTGTCGCCCGGCGCGATGAACGTTGCCAGCCTCATCGGCGCGACAGCCTATACCTCGCGACGCGAATCACTCGCCAGCCTCATCGGCGCGACAGCCTATACCTCGCGAGGCGAGCCACCCGATCCGAGTCACCCGATCCGGTACTCGCCGCGCGCGACGATGACCGAGCCGCCGCCGACGGTGACCCGGCGCACCTCATCGCCGGCCCCGTCAGCCCGGGCGCGCAGCAGCGACGGCCGGCCGATCTCGGCGCCCTGGTGGATCTCGACCTCGTCGCCGAACGCGATCCGCCCGTGCCGGGCCAGGTGCACGGCGAGCGGCCCGGCCGCCGAGCCGGTCGCCGGGTCCTCGGCGACGCCCAGCGACGGCCCGAACATCCGCGTCTTGATCCGTGCCGGCCCGTCTCCGGCCGCCTCGCCGTCGGTCATCGCGAAGCAGTTGACGCCCATCTCGCCGAGCGCGACGAGCGCGGTCAGATCGGGCGCGAGCGCGGCGACCGCAGCGGCGCCGGCGAGCTCGACGAAGGCGTGCCGGGGCCCGTTGTCATAGACCTCGACCGGCAGGCCCGACTCCTGCACCCCGAGCGCCACCAGCAGCGCCCCCGCGCAGTCCAGCGGCGCCCAGGTCGGGATCGGCTGCTCCATCTCGCCCGTCGCCGGCCGCTCGTCGCAGCCGAAGCTCACGACGATCGAGACGACGCCGACGCCGGTCCGCAACGTGACCGTCTGCAGGTCACGGTCGGTGCCGAGCAGGATCGCGGTGCCGAGCACCGGATGCCCGGCGAAGGGCAGCTCGACGGTCGGGGTGAAGATCCGCACGCGCGCGTCGGCCTCGTCGTCGGCGAGGACGAACACGGTCTCGGAGAGGTTGAGCTCGCGCGCGACGCGCTGCATGAGCTCGGCGTCCATGCCCGCGGCGTTGGTGAACACCGCGACCGGGTTGCCCTCGAGCGGAGCGTCGGTGAAGACGTCGACGACCGCGTAGTCGCGAGCGATCACGGGTCGTCGCCGACGGCCTTGTCGAGCAGCCGGTACAGCGTGTCGCGCTCGTCGCGATCGAGGTTGGCCAGCACCTCGTCCTCGATCGTCTCCAGCGCTCCGACCGCGTAGTCGAGCTTGGCCTGTCCTGTCCCGGTGATCTCGACGATGTGCCGGCGGCGGTCGGTCGGGTCGCGGACGCGGCGGACCCAGCCGTTGGATTCGAGATCGTTGAGCAGCAGGACGACGTTGTTGGCGTCCATGCAGAGGATCTCGCCGAGCGCCGATTGCGAGATCCCCTCCGGGTGCGCGATGTACGACAGGGCGACGTACTGGCGCGTGGACAGCCGCATGAGCGACTCGGGAGTACGCCGGATCGCGATCTTGGAGAGCCGCGAGAGAAGCATCAGCGTCCCGCGCGGACGGGTCGCCGTCATCCCTGAGATCGTAGCAATGAGACGGACGATCAACGGTGACGCGAACATCCCTTGTCATAGACCATCCATCATGCGATGATGATCCATATGCAAGAGACCAACCGCAGGGGTCACCCCAGCGCGCGCTGGATCGCGCTCGTTGCCGTCTGCCTCGGGCAGCTGATGAGCGTTCTGGACGCGACGATCGTCAACGTCGCCCTGCCCCGCATCCAGCACGACCTGCACTTCGGCCAATCGAGCCTCACCTGGGTGCTCAACGGCTATCTGCTGACCTTCGGCAGCCTGCTCCTGCTCGGCGGCCGCCTCGGCGATCTCGTCGGCCGCCGCCGCGTGTTCCTCGCCGGCGTGTCGCTGTTCACCCTCGCCTCGGTCGCCTGCGGGATCGCGAACTCGCAGACGACGCTCGTCGTCGCCCGCTTCATCCAGGGCGTCGGCGGCGCCGGCGCGGTGTCGGCGATCGTCGCCATCATCGCCTCGGAGTTCCCCTCGCCGCGGGAGCGCGCCAAGGCGATGAGCATCTACATGCTCGTCGTCGCGGGCGGCGCCTCCCTCGGGCTGATCGCCGGCGGCACGATCACCCAACTGCTCGACTGGCACTGGATCTTCTACATCAACGTTCCGATCGGCGCCTTCACGATCCTCCTCGGCCGGGCGTGGATCTCCGAGAACCGCGGCCTCGGGCTCAGTCGCGACGTCGACGTGCTCGGCTCGGCGCTCATCACGAGCTCGCTGATCGCGATCGTCTACGCGATCGTCACCTCGAGCTCGCATGGTTGGGGCTCCGCGCACACGCTCGGCTTCGGAGGCGCCGGCCTCGCGCTGATGGCCGCCTTCGTCGCGCTCGAGTCGCGGCTCGCGAACCCGATCATGCCGCTGCGGGTGTTCCGGATCCGGGGACTGCCGAGCTCGAGCCTCATCCGGGGGATGGTGATCACCGGGATGTTCGCCACGTTCTTCATCGGCGTGCTCTACCTCGAGCACATCAAGGGCTACGGCGTCCTGACCACCGGCCTGGCGTTCCTCGCGCAGACGGTCGTGCTCGCCGCGCTGTCGCTCGGCCCCGTCGCCTGGCTGGTCAACCGGATCGGGCCGCGGCCGCCGCTGCTCGTCGGCCTCGTCTCGATGGGGATCGGCCTGGCCGTGTTTGGAACCGTCGGGCTGCACACCGCCTACATCCCGACGATCCTCATCGCGTTCGTGCTGATGGGGGCGGGCGCGGGACTGGCCTTCATGCCCCTGCTGACGATCGCCATGGCCGAGGTGCCGATGGCCGACGCCGGGCTGGCCTCGGGGATCGTGAACACCTCGGTGCAGCTGTCGGGCGCGATCGGCGTCGCCGTCCTCGGGACCCTGTCGGCGCAGCACACGCGCGCCCTGCTGGCGCACGGCACGCGGCCGGCGCAGGCGCTGCTCGGCGGCTACCACCTGGCGTTCACCGTCGGCGTCGGTTGCATCGCGGCCGCGCTGGTCGCCGCGCTGCTGTGGGCGCGGGTACCCCGCGCCGCCGGCGCCGAGGTCCTCGCGACGGCGGACGCGGACGCGCTCGCCCCGCCCGCCCCGCCCGCCGCCTCCGAGCCGGTCGGCGGCGAGGTCGCGGCGGCCGTCGACGGGGCCGCCTGAGGCCGCCGGTCGCGACCACGGAGGTCGCGACCACCGCCCGACGAATTCCTCGCGCTCCCACCCTTCGGTACTGTTTGCACTAGTGGTCGGCCCCGTAAGTACGCTCGCATTCGAGCACTCCCCAGCGGCGCCTGCGCGAGCCTGCGGCCCGCTCGGCATCCGGCCTCGCCGGATCGGGCCGCGCTCGCGTCGTCCGGCTGTCCTCGAAGTCTCGTGTAGCGCTGCTACACGTCGACTTCTGCGTCCTCGCCAGGCATCCACTGGTGAGCGCTCTCGGTGCGACCGTACTTACGGGGCCGACCACTAGTGTCCGAGGTCGTCACGCCGACCGAGCAGGCCACCGTCATCGCCGCGTCGGAGGTCAGCCGGCGCTTCGGCCAGGGCGACACCGCAGTGATGGCGCTCCGCGACGTGTCGGCCGGGATCGAGCGTGGGCGGCTGACGGCGGTCATGGGACCGTCGGGATCGGGCAAGTCGACGCTGATGCACATCCTCGCCGGGCTCGACCGGCCGACGAGCGGGACGGTCACCCTCGGCGAGATCGAGATCACCCACCTCAACGACGACCAGCTGACGCGGCTGCGCCGCGATCACATCGGGTTCGTGTTCCAGTTCTTCAACCTCCTGCCGATGCTCGACGCGCGGGAGAACATCCTGCTGCCCATGCAGATCGCCGGCCGCGACCCGGATCCGGGGTGGCTGGACGAGGTGATCGACGAGACCGGCCTGCGCGGGCGCCTGTCGCATCGGCCGTCGGAGCTGTCGGGCGGCCAGCAGCAGCGGGTGGCGATCGCCCGGGCGCTGCTGTCAAAGCCGACGGTGCTGTTCGCCGACGAGCCGACCGGGAACCTCGACTCGGCCGCCAGCGACGAGATCCTCGCCCTGCTGCGCCACTCGGTGGATTCGGTCGGCCAGACGGTCGTGATGGTCACCCACGACCCGCGCGCGGCGGCGGTCGCCGACCGGATCCTGTTCCTCGCCGACGGCGTGATCGTCAAGGACATGCCCCATGCCGGCGAGGACACGATCGTCGACGCGATCAAGAGCCTGCAGTGATCTCACCCGCGACTCCATAGCGTGCTCCGGGTCGCGTTGAAGGGCCTCGCCTCGCGCCGACTGCGCTCGGTGCTGACGGCGCTGGCGATCGTGCTCGGGGTGGCGCTGATCTCGGGCACCTACGTCCTCACCGACTCGATCAACCACGCGTTTGCATCGATCTTCCAGACCGTCTACCGGGGCACGGCGGCGACCGTCACCGGGCGCAGCGCGATCGACGCGAGCGCCTCGGGCGGAACGAGCGGCGACGTGCCGTCGTTCTCGGAGTCGCTGCTGCCGCGGGTCCAGCGGCTGCCGGGGGTCAAGGACGCGATCGGCGGGGTGCAGGGCTCGCCGCAGCTGATCCACGACGGCAAGGTGATCAGCTTCGGGGGCGCGCCCAGCCTCGGTTTCAGCGTCGATCCCTCCAAGCCCGATCTCAACTCGCTCGACCTCGTCGGCGGGCACTGGCCGGGGCCCTCCGCGGTCGTGATCGACTCCAACACCGCGAGCAAGAAGCACCTGCACGTCGGAGACGAGATCGGCGTGCAGACCCGCGGGCCCGAGCGCATGATGCGGATCTCGGGGCTCGTGCGGCTCGGTTCGGCGAGCTCGCTCGGCGGGGCGACGCTCGCCGGCTTCCAGCTCGCCACCGCCCAGGGCCTGTTCGGCAAGGTCGGCAAGCTCGACGACATCCGGGTCAGCGCCCGGCCGGGCGTCAGCCCGTCGCAGATCGTGGCGCGCATCCGCCCGCTGCTGCCGCGGGACGCCCAGGTGCGCACCGGCGCCCAGGAGGCGGCCAAGAGCGCGAGCGCGACGAGCAGCTTCACCTCCTTCTTCAAGACGTTCCTGCTCGTGTTCGCGGGCATCGCGCTGTTCGTCGGCGCGTTCGTGATCGCGAACTCGCTGTCGATCACGATCGCCCAGCGCACCCGGGAGTTCGCCACCCTGCGCACCCTCGGCGCCTCGCGGCGCCAGGTGCTGCGGGCGATCCTCGTCGAGTCGCTCATGGTCGGGCTGCTCGCCTCGGTCGTCGGCATGCTCGTCGGGCTGGGACTCGCCCAGGGGCTGTTCGCGCTGTTCAACGCGCTCGGGCTGACCCTGCCCACCAGCGGCACCATCATCGAGGCGAGAACCGTCATCGTCTCGATCCTCGTCGGGGTCGTGGTCACGATGCTGGCGAGCCTGCGCCCGGCGCTGCGGGCCACCCGGGTGGAGCCGATTGCGGCCGTCCGGGAGGGCGCGACGCTCCCCGAGGGGCGGTTCGCGCGCTTTCGCACCGTCGGCGCGGCGATCACCGCGCTGCTCGGCACGCTGCTGATCGTGCAGGGGCTGTTCCAGGCCAAGGGCACGGGGGCGGTGCTCAGCGCGATCGGCTTCGGCGCGATCCTCGTGTTCATCGGCGTCGCGCTGCTGTCGGCGCGGATCGTGCCGACGCTCGCCGAGTGGATCGGTTGGCCGGCGACCAAGCTCGGCGGCGCGCCCGGGCGCCTCGCGCGCGAGAACGCCAGACGCAACCCGCAGCGGACCGCCTCGACCGCCGCGGCGCTCATGATCGGGCTCGCGCTCGTCACCCTCGTCGCCGTCCTCGCGGCGGGCATCACGAGCAACTTCCGCAACTCGGTCAACCAGCTGTTCACCGGCGACTATGCGATCACCGCCCAGAACAACTTCGAGCCGCTGCCGACGGCGCCGGCCCAGGCGGCGACTCGCGCCGCCGGCGTGACCGCCGTCGGCAACGTCCGCGCCGGTGAGGGCCGGGTGTTCGGCGCCACCGAGCAGCTGACCGCGGTGGACCCCGAGATCGCGCTGGTCGTCTCGCTGAAGTGGAAGGCCGGCTCGCAGGCGGTCCTGCGCTCGCTCGGGCCCGCGGGCGCCTTCACCGACAACGGCTACGCCTCCAAGCACCATCTCACGATCGGCTCCCCGGTGTCGGTGACTACGCCCACCGGCCGGCGCATCGGCCTCGTCATCCGCGGGATCTTCAAGCCACCCAGCGGCGGCTCCCCGTTCGGCCCGATCACGATGTCGGCCGCGACCTGGGACCGCTCCTACCAGCAGCCGCAGAACCTCTACACGCTGGTGCGGATGTCCGGCGGTGAGACCGCTGCCAACCAGGCGGCGCTGCGCCACGCGCTGCAGGGGTTCCCGAACGCCAAGGTGCAGACGCGTCAGAAGTTCATCGACAACCAGATCTCGGGGCTCAGCAAGGCGCTGAACATCCTCTACCTGCTCTTGGCGCTGTCGATCATCGTCAGCCTGTTCGGGATCGTCAACACGCTCGTGCTGTCGGTGTTCGAGCGTACCCGCGAGATCGGCATGCTGCGCGCGGTCGGCACGACGCGGCGCCAGATCCGGCGCATGATCCGCCACGAGAGCGTCATCACCGCGCTCATCGGCTCGGTGATCGGAATCGTGCTCGGGCTCGCGTTCGGGGCGCTGCTCGCCGCCCGGGTGTCGGCGATCTCGTTCACGATCCCGGTCGGCCGCGTCATCATCTTCCTGATCGCGACGTGGATCGTCGGGCTCGTCGCGGCGATCTTCCCCGCGCGCCGGGCGGCGCGCCTCGATCCGCTGCGCGCGCTCTCCTACGAGTAGCGCCGGCTCACGCGGAGGCCATTTGCAGCAGCGTCGTCACCGTCGTCCAGTTGCGGGCGGTCGCGGTCACGCCGAGGGCCGGGCCGGCGAGCCGGCTCCACAGCTTGGAGCGCGCCACCCCGTCGGGATGCCACGCGTAGATCTCGCGCCCGTGCACCTGCACCCGCTCGGTCTCGCGCGCGATCGTGCGCAGCGTGTCGATCAGCTCCGCGGGCGGCTGGTCGTCCAGGAAGCTCACCTGGTAGCGCTTGGGGTCATCGGCGACGTCCCCGAAGGGATTGCGCTCCACGATGGCGGCGAGCTGGGCGCGGCTGCGCACGACGACAGGCACCTCGAAGCCGAACTGTGCGGAGATCAGCAAGCGCAGCTCGCGCTCGACGGTCGGCGGTCGCGCGGGGCTGCCGAGCACGATGTTGCCGCTCTGCACGTAGGTGCGGACGTCGTCGTAGCCGGCGTCTGACAACAGCGCGCGCAGGTCCGCCATCGGGACGCGACGGGTGGCCCCGAGGTTGATCCCGCGCAGCAGGGCGACGTGCCGCACGCGACCAGTCTACGGCCGGCGCCGCCGCCCGATCGCCCCGTCGCTAGAACAGGGCCTTCTGGCCCGGGATGCCCTCGCGGCGGCGACCCGGCGGGGTCTGGCCGAGCGCGACCGCGAGGTCGGCGGCGATCGCCGTCTCCGAGCGCGACGCGGTCAGCGGCTCGTCGATCCCCTCAACGTGCACGTGGGTGCGCCGCCCGTCGCCGCGGTCCTCGCCCTCGAGGGGGACGATCGCGTAGACGCGGTCGGCGCGAACGAACTTCCCGTATCCGAGAGCGACCATCGGCGAGGGGCGCGCCATCGTGCGGCGGATCCTACGCCTGAGCCGGGCGGTGGGGGGCGGGCGGGGGGCGCCTATCTCTCGAGGATGAGCGCGAGGCGCTGCTCGAGCGCCTGCGCGAGCACCTCGCGCACCGGCCCCGGCTCGAAGCGCTCGACGAGCGCGGCAAGGAAGCCCTCGATCACCAGCCGCTTGGCGACGTGGTCGCGCAGGCCCCGCGAGCGCAGGTAGAACAGCTGCTCGGGGTCGACCTGGGCGACGGCCGCGGCGTGCGTGCAGCGCACGTCGTTGGCCTGGATCTCGAGGCCGGGGATCGCGTCGGCGTGGGCGCGCTTGGAGATGAGCAGGTTGCGCGACTCCTGGAAGGCGTCGGTCTTCTGCGCGCCGGGGTCGACGATGATGTTGCCCTTCCAGACGGCGCTCGAGCGGCCCTGCAGAACCCCGCGGAAGGCGAGATCCGAGGTCGTGTTCGGCGCCGCATGCTCCTGGGTGGTGTCGAAGTCGATGTGCTGGCGGCCGTGGCTGGCGTAGGCGCCGGTGACGCGGGCGTCGGCCCCCTGGCCGGCGAGCCGGGTCTGCATCCGCACGTGACCGGCCGACGTCCCGAAGCCGAGCGCGACCCAGTCGAGCGTCGCGTCGCGGCCCACCTCGGCGCGCTGGGCGCCGAAGATCCAGCTGCGCTCGCTCAACCCTTGGCCGCACACGTAGCGCAGGTGCGCGTTCTGTCCGACGACGAGCTCGGTGACGACGTTGACGACCCCGTCGAGCTCGTCGGCGCCCGACAGGTACTGCTCCCAGATCTCGGCCTGGGCGCCGTCCTCGAGGACGACGAGCGTCCGGGTGTTCAGCAGCGTGTGGTCCTCGGCCTGGACGCTCTGCAGCGCGATCGGCGCCGGCACGATCACGCCGCGGGGAACGTAGACGAACGCGCCGCGGCGAAAGCCGGCGTCGTTGAGCGCGACGAACACGTCCTCCGCGGGGCCGATGAGCGAGCCGAGGTGCGCGCGGAGCAGCTCGCCATGCTCCTCCGCCGCCCGCTCGATCGGCGCGACGATGACTCCCGCGGGCAACTCGGACGCGTGGGCGCCGTCGAACGCCCACAGCGGAGCCACCGGCGTTCCGATCTCGTCTCCCTCGGCGACCGGACGGTAATCGGCCAGGTTGAGCGCCGAGATGTCGGTGAACTCCCAGCCGGGCCGTCCCTTGAACGTGGGCAGCTGCACTGCCGCAGGCGAGACCTCAGCCAATCGAGCCCTCCATCTGCAGCTCGATCAGGCGGTTCATCTCGACCGCGTACTCCATCGGCAGCTCCTTGGTGATCGGCTCGATGAAGCCGTTGACGATCAGCTTGGAGGCCTCCTCCTCGGAGATGCCGTGCGACATCAGGTAGAAGAGCTGGTCCTCGCCGACCTTGGAGACCGTCGCCTCGTGGCCGACGTTGACGTCGTCCTCGGAGATGCGGATCGTCGGATAGGTGTCCGAGCGCGACTGCTCGTCGAGCAGCAGCGCGTCGCAGACGACCTTGGAGCGCGAGCCGTGGGCGCCCTTGGCGATCTCGAGTAGGCCGCGATAGGAGCCGCGGCCGCCGTCCTTGGAGATCGACTTGGCGAAGATGTTCGAGGTCGTGTTCGGCGCGGCGTGGATGATCTTGCCGCCCGCGTCCTGGTGCTGGTCGGCCCCGGCGAACGCGATCGAGAGGATCTCGCCGTGGGCGCGCTCGCCCATCAGGTACACGCTCGGGTACTTCATCGTCAGCTTGGAGCCGAGGTTGCAGTCGACCCACTCGACGGTCGCGTCCTCCTGGGCGATGGCGCGCTTGGTGACGAGGTTGAACACGTTCGTCGACCAGTTCTGCACCGTCGTGTAGCGGATGCGCGCGCCCGGCTTGGCGATCAGCTCGACGACCGCCGAGTGCAGCGAGCTCGACGAGTATGTGGGCGCGGTGCAGCCCTCGACGTAGTGCACGTAGGAGCCCTCGTCGGCGATGATCAGCGTCCGCTCGAACTGGCCCATGTTCTCGGTGTTGATCCGGAAGTAGGCCTGCAGCGGCATCTCGACGTGGACCCCCGGCGGGACGTAGACGAAGGAGCCGCCCGACCAGACGGCCGAGTTCAGGGCGGCCAGCTTGTTGTCGTTGGGCGGGATGACCGAGGCGAGGTACTCGCGCACGATGTCCTCGTGCTCGCGCAGCCCCGAGTCCATGTCGACGAACACCACGCCCTGCTTCTCGAGGTCCTCGCGAACCTGGTGGTAGACGACCTCGGACTCGTACTGGGCGCCGACGCCGGAGAGGAACTTGCGCTCGGCCTCGGGGATGCCGAGCCGGTCGAAGGTGCGCTTGACGTCCTCGGGGACCTCGTCCCACGAGCGCCCGGGCTTCTCGGAGGCGCGCACGAAGTAGTGGATGTCGTCGTAGTCGACCTCGGCGAGCATCGGCGAGCCCCACGTCGGCTGGGGCCGGGACAGGAAGTGCTCGAGCGCCCGCAGGCGGAAGTCGCGCATCCACTGCGGCTCTGACTTGAACTCCGAGATCTTGGCCACGATCTCGGGGTTGATCCCCTTCGGCGCCTTGTATAGGTAGTTCTCGGCGTCATGGAAGCCGTAGCGCTCGGTGTAGTCGGCGTTGATCCGCTGCAGCGCCTCGTTCTCGTTCACCGGCGCGGCCGGGGTCACGGTGTCGGGAGTGGCCATCACTCCACCTCCAGCTTGATCGTGTCGTCCTCGATGATCACGGTGAACGTGTCGACCGGAACGTAGGCGGGCAGGGTCTTCGGCTTCCCGGTCCGGATGTCGAACCGCGAGCCGTGTCGGGGGCATTCGATCGTGCACGCCGCCTCGTCGAGCTCGCCCTCGATGAGCGAGCCGTCGTCGTGCGAGCAGCGATCCTCGATCGCGTAGACCGTGCCTCCGCAGTTGAACACGCCGATCTCCAGCTCCTCCCAGGCGACCTGGCGCCGCTCACCGGGAGCGAGCTCTTCCAAGGGGCAGACGTCGATGACCTGTGGCACGAGAAGAAAACCTAGCGTGGGGATCGGAAATCCCTGAGGAGTTTAGCGGTCCGCGCCGGTTCTCAGAGACCGGACGGGCGAGACGTCGCGTCGGCCTCGGGCGTCTCGGGCTCCCAGCCGACGGCGTGCCCGAGCGAGGCGCTCTTGAGCACCTTCAGCGACAGCAGCGCGCACTTCATCCGCTGGGCGGAGATGTCGATCCCGAGCAGGTCCAGGACGAAGCCGCGATCGAGGCGCAGGAGCTCCGAGACCTTCATCCCCTTGACCTCGTCCGAGGTCATCGAGGCCGCGGCCTGCGAGATCGCGCAGCCGTGCCCCTCGAAGCGCAGATCCTCGATCCGCTCGTCGCCGCCGACCGCGAGCTTGACCGTCAGCTCGTCGCCGCAGAGCGGGTTGAGATCGTGGAACTGCAGGTCGACGCGCTCGAGCTCGGGCGCCGGCGGGCTCCAGTTGTGCGGCCGCTTGTAGTGATCGAGGATGTTCTCGCGATACAGGTCGTCCATCGACCGATGACCTTAGCGATCCGCCGCTCGCTCACAGATCGCGGATCCGCCGCGCCGGGACTCCCGCGTACAAGCCGTCGGCGGCGCAGTCCGAGGCGACCACCGAGCCGGCGGCGATCATGCAGCCGGAGCCGATCGTCACTCCGGGCAGGACGGTCACGCGCGCGCCCAACCAGCACCCGGAGCCGATGCGCACGGGGGCCAGCCGCCGGGCCCGCGCGCGCTGGTGCGAGTCGCCCAGCTCGTGAGAGGAGGTGATGATCATCACCTCGGGACCGATCGTCACCCGGTCAGCGATCGCGACCGGCGCCGAGGCATCGAAGGTCACCGCGGTGTTCACCCAGCAGTCGGCGCCAAACGAGACGTCGGTGCCGACGAAGCGGCAGCGCGAGCGCAGGATCGTGCCGGGACCGGCGTGGACGCCGAGCGCGCGCAGGACCGACGTCCGCGCGCCGCCGGGAAACACGGGGGCGCCGGCGAGCGAGTCGGTCGCCAGCCGTCGCAGATGGCTCCGGAGCACGTCGACGGCGTCGACTACAGCTGCAGGACCCGCGCCACCGTGCCCAGCGCTTCGAGCAGCCGGTCGGTGTCGGCGGTGGTGCTGTGGACCGCGTAGGAGGCGCGGTTGGTGGCCACGGCGCCGAGGCGGCGCATCAGCGGCTGGGTGCAGTGATGGCCGGTGCGGATGCACACGCCCTCGCGGCCGAGGATCTCGCCGACGTCGTGCGGGTGGGCACCGTCGATGACGAAGGAGATGAGCGCCCCGCGCTCGGCGGCGTCGAGCGGGCCGTGCAGGCGCAGCCCCGGCACCTCGGCGAGGCGGGGCAGCGCATCGGCGAGCAGCGCGGCCTCGTGCGCGCGGATCCGCTCGATGCCGATCTGCTCGATCCAGTCGACCGCCGCCCCGAGCCCGATCGCCTCGGCGATCTGGGAGGTGCCGGCCTCAAACTTCCACGGCAGGTCGGTCCAGGTCGACTCGGTGTCGCCGACCTGGCGGATCATATGCCCGCCGCCCATGAACGGCGGCATCGTCTCGAGCAGCTCGCGACGGCCGTGCAAGACCCCGATCCCGGTCGGCCCGTAGGCCTTGTGGCCAGTCCACGCGTAGAAGTCGGCGTCGAGCGCACGGAGGTCGACGGGGATCTGAGGCACCGCCTGCGAGCCGTCGACGACGACGACCGCCCCGGCGGCGTGCGCGCGGCGCGCGATCTCCTCGATCGGGTTGATCGTCCCGACGACGTTGGAGATGTGCACGGCGGCGACGACCTTGGGCCCGCGCGCCAGCAGCGCGTCGAGCGCGTCGAGGTCGAGCTGCCCGTCGTCGAGCATCGGCACGTAGGCGAGCTCGGCGCCGCGCTGCGCGCACAGCAGCTGCCAGGGCACGATGTTCGAGTGGTGCTCGGTCTCGGTCAGGACCACGAGGTCACCGGCGCCGACGTTCTCGCGCCCCCAGGTGGCGGCCACGAGGTTGATCGAGGCGGTCGCGTTGGCGGTGAAGATCGTCTCCTCGGGCGTGCTCTGCAGCCAGCGCGCGATCCGCTGGCGGGCGCCCTCGTAGAGATCGGTCGCCTCCACCGCGAGCGGATAGACACCGCGGTGGATCGAGGCCCGCGACTCGGTGTAGTAGCCGGTCATCGCGTCGATCACCGGCTGCGGGGTCTGCGAGGTCGCGGCCGAGTCCAGATAGACGACCGGCCGCCCGCCGAACTCGCGGCGCAGGACCGGGAACTCGGCGGCGACGTGCAGCGGCGTCTCGACGGTCGACATGGTCAGGCGACCGCTTCGGCCTCTTCGAGCTCGTCGGTGATCCAGCCGTAGCCCTTGGCCTCGAGCTCGGTGACGAGGTCGGGGCCGCCTTCGCGGACGATCCGCCCCTGGTAGATCACGTGCACGTGCGTCGGCTGCACGTACTGCAGGATCCGCTGATAGTGGGTGATGATCAGCACGCCGAGGTCGGGGCCGGCGAGCGAGTTGACGCCCTCGGCGACGACGCGCAGGGCGTCGATGTCCAGCCCCGAGTCGGTCTCGTCGAGGATCGCCAGCTCGGGATGCTGCAGCGCCATCTGCAGGATCTCCATTCGCTTCTTCTCCCCGCCGGAGAAGCCCTCGTTCAGATAGCGGGTGGAGAACTCGCGCGGCACCCGGGTCAGCTCCATCGCCGCCTCGACGGTCTGACGGAACTCCTTGAGCGGGATCGGACTCTCGCCCTTGGCCTCGCGGTGCGCGTTGATCACCGTGCGCAGGTACTTGGTGACGGTCACGCCGGGCACCGACACCGGATACTGGAACGCCATGAACAGGCCCAGGCGAGCCCGCTCGTCGGGCTGCGCGTCGGTGATGTCCTGGCCGCCCCAGAAGATCTGGCCCTCGGTGACGTCGAGGTTGGGGTGGCCCATGATCGCGTTGGCGAGCGTGGACTTGCCCGAGCCGTTGGGGCCCATGAGGGCGTGGATCTCGCCCTTGGTGACCGACAGATCCAAGCCGCGGAGGATCGGCTTGTCCCCGGCGCGGACGTGCAGGTTGCGGATCTCGAGGTCTGGCATTCGGATTGGCTTTCTGTCGTTCGTTACTCGGTGACCGCGAGCTCGGGCGCCGAACCCGGCTCCGCGTACCCCGTGACGGGGTCGCCCGCGAAGTCGACGAGCTCGGCAAGCGTGGTCGTCTGCAGCGAGCGGATGATCCCGCCCTGCACGCGCGTCCACAGCAGCTTGGTGGCGCACCGGCGGCCGGCGTCGGGCTCGTGGGAGCAGAGCACGCGCTCGGTGTGCTCGTTGATGAAGCACTCCATCGGCGCGATCGAGCCCTCGAGGGCCATCACGACCTCGTCCATCGCGATCTCCCCGGCCGGGCGCGACAGCCAGTAGCCGCCGTGCGCGCCGCGGGCGCTCATCACGAGGCCCGCCCTGCGCAGGCGCGCGACCACCTGCTCGAGGTAGGCGAGCGGCAGCCCCTCGGCGTCGGCGATCGCCTTCAGGCTCGTGGGATGCTCGGGCGCCTGACGTCCCAGCTCGATCATCAGGCGCACGCCATACTCGGCCTTGGAGGAGAAGATCACGACACAAATCCTACCAGCAGGGTCGGTTTAGCCGCGGGCGCGGCCCGTGGGGGCGCGGGCCTGGCGGCCCCGCCGGTGTAGGGTCGGGCTATGACGACCGCTTCGCCGTGCGAACCGGCCAGCGCCGACGACATCGTCGCCGCGGCCGAGATCGCGCGGGGCGCCGGCCGGCTCGGCATCGACACCGAGTTCATGTCCGAGGGCCGCTACCGCGCCCTGCTGTGCCTCGTCCAGATCGCCGTCGAGGATCCGAGGGGCGGCGATGGGGCGGGAGGGCCTCGGATCCTGCTCATCGACGCGCTCACCGACGTCGACATCTCGCCGCTGGCGGCGCTCCTCTGCGATCCCGCGGTGGAGATCGTCCTGCACGCCGGGCGCCAGGACGTCGCGATCCTGCGCCGGGCCTGGAGCACCGCGCCGAACAACATCTTCGACACCCAGCTCGCGGCCGGCTTCGCCGGGGCGAGCGCCCAGGCCGGGTACGGGAACCTGCTCGGGCAGGTGCTCGGCGAGCGGGTCGGCAAGACGGCGAGCTACACCCGCTGGGACGCGCGCCCGCTGACCGCCGAGCAGCTCGGCTACGCGGCCGAGGACGTCGCCCACCTGCTCGGGCTCGCCGACGAGCTCCAGCGCCGGCTGCAGACCTCCGGACGGCTCGGCTGGGCGCGCGAGGAGTGCCGCCGGCTCGAGTCCGCGACCGACGAGCGCGATCCCGAGACGGTCTGGGAGCGCCTGCCGCGCGTCGGCCAGCTCGATCCCCAGGCGCGCGCGGTCGCGCGCGAGCTGGGGGCGTGGCGCGAGCGCACCGCGTCGGCCGCCGACCGCCCGGTCGGCTCGATCCTCGCCGATCCCGCGCTCGTGGAGCTGGCCAAGCGCAAGCCCGCCACGATCGCCGCGCTCGAGCAGATCCGCGGCCTGCACCCCGGCACGATCAAACGCCGCGGCCCCGCGATCCTCGAGGCGATCGGCCGCGGCCGCGATGCGCCTCCGATCGCCCGCGACGAGGCCCGCGCGCGCTCGGACCCGAGCGACGCCCCGCTGATCGCGCTCGCCGAGGCGCTCCTGCGGGCCCGCGCGTTGGAGGCGGGACTCGCCTACGAGCTGATCGCCTCGCGCGCCGAGCTCGAGCTGATCGTCGGCGCCGGCCGGCGCCGCGAGCCCGAGCCCGACGTGCGCCCGCTCCGCGGCTGGCGCGCCGAGCTCGTCGGCGACGACCTGCGCGACGTGCTCGGCGGGCGTGCGACGCTGTCGCTCGGGCCGGGTCGCCGGCTCGAGCTGACCCCTCGGGCCTGAGCCCGCGCCACAGGACGACCCGGTGAACACGGTCGCACCGTACTCACGAGGCCGATGACCACGATCAGGTCGGTCCGCTCACCAGCATCATCGACAGCGCCGGCGTGCGCGCGAACAGCGTCGCCGCCAGCGCGCGGGCGATCTGCCGGCGCCGCGCCAGGTACCCCTCGTCCCAGCTCTCGAGGTCCTCGAAGGCGACCGTATAGGTGAGCCGCAGCCGATGGCCGGGCGAGTCCGCTGAGCGCTGCTGGGGGGTGTCGCCGACCGTCGAGGTCCAGCCAAGAGCGCGCAGATGGTGGGCCTCGGCGGCGAGCAGCGCACGAGCATCCGCGTAGCGCGGCCCGATGACGACGACCTGCAGCGCGCAGTACGCGTTGACCCCGCGGTCGCAGCTGCGGGCGCGGGCGAAGACGCGCGCGCCGGCGACGAGCGGCAGGCTCGCGCCGTCGGGATGGCGCCGCGGGCTCGACGCGCCGCAGCCGACGAGAGCGAGCGCGGCTGTGATGGCGATCGGACCGCGTCTCATGCTCGGCCGGCCATCATGCCACCCGCGCACGTTCGGGCGACCGCTCGATAACCTCACACCGCAATGTCGAGTACTGCAGCGAAACTGGAGGATCCCGAGCTCCTGGATACCGCCTGGGACCTCGAGCCGCTCGTCGACGGCGACCAGACCGCGGGCGTCCAGCGCCAGCTCGATGATGCGCTGGCCCGCGCCGAGGCATTCGCCGCCGGCTACGCCGGGCGTCTTGCGCAGCTCGACGGCCCCGGACTGGCGGTCGCGATGGGCGAGCTGGCGATGATCCACGACCTGATCGGCAAGGCCGGGTCGTTCGCCTCGCTGCGCTTCGCCACCGACACCGCCGACCCGGCGCGCGGCGCGCTGCTCCAGCTCGTGCAGGAGCGCGCGACCGAGATCGAGACCAAGCTGCTGTTCTTCGAGCTCGAGTGGGCGGCGCTCGACCCCGGCCGGGTACAGGAGCTGCTCGTCGACGAGCGGCTGGCATTCTGTCGCCACCACCTGCGCAGCGTGCGCCGCTACCGGCCGCACCTGCTGACCGAGCCCGAGGAGAAGATCCTCGCCGAGAAGGCGATCGACGCTCAGAGCGCGTGGGCGCGCCTGTTCGGCGAGGTGGTCGCCGAGCTGCGCGTGCCGCTCGCCGACGACCGCGTCGCACTCGACATGGCGCTCAGCCGGCTTCTGGATCCCGATCGCGAGGTTCGGCGCACCACCGCCGAGGCGATCTCGGCGACGCTCGAGCCGGGGCTGCGCACCCGCGCGTTCATCTACAACACGCTCGTCCACGAGAAGTCCGTCGACGATCGGCTGCGCGCCTACCCTCACTGGCTCGCCTCGCGCAACCTCGCCAACGAGGCCTCCGACGAGTCGGTGATGGCGCTCATCGAGGCCGTCCGGAACCGCTTCCACGTGCCCCAGCGCTGGTACGCGCTCAAGGCCCGGTTGCTCGGCGTCGACCGGATCGCCGACTACGACCGCTCGGCGCCGGTCCTACCCGAGGACATCAGCTACTCCTTCGGCGACGCCCGCGAGCTCGTGCTCGACACCTACGAGGCGTTCTCGCCGGCGGCGGGCCGGGTCGTGCGGCGCTTCTTTACCGAGCGCTGGGTCGACGCCCCGGTGCGCCCGCACAAGCGCGGCGGGGCGTTCTGCGCCTATACGGTGCCGAGCGTGCACCCGTACGTGATGCTCAACTTCACCGCCCGGCGCCGCGATGTGCTGACGATGGCGCACGAGCTCGGCCACGGACTGCACGCCGCGCTCGCCCAGCCCCAGGGCGTGTTCCACCAGTCCACGCCGCTGACCCTCGCCGAGACCGCCTCGGTGTTCGGCGAGGCGCTCGTGTTCGGCCGGCTGCTCGAGACGGCGTCCGACGACCACGCGCGTCTCAGCCTGCTCGCTGACCGAATCGAGGGCGCGATCGCGACCGTGTTCCGCCAGATGGCGATGAACCGCTTCGAGCACCTCGTCCACACCCGCCGGCGCGCCGAGGGCGAGCTCTCGGTCGACCGGATCAACGAGACCTGGGTGGAGAGCCAGAGCGAGCTGTTCGGCGACTCGGTGCAGATCACCGACGGCTACCGGATGTGGTGGTCCTACGTGCCCCATTTCATCAACACGCCCGGCTACGTCTACGCCTACGCCTACGGACAGCTGCTCGCGCTCTCGGTCTACGGCCGCTACCTGCAGGAGGGCGAGGCGTTCGCCCCCGCCTACCTGAGCCTGCTGGCGGCCGGCGGCTCGCGCGGGCCCGAGGAGCTCGCCGCGATGGTCGGCATCGACCTCGCCGACCCCGGATTCTGGGACGCCGGCCTCGACCTCGTCGAGGAGCAGCTGCGCGCCGCGGAGAAGCTCGCCGGCTGACGCGCGCGCTCAGCGGGGCTTGGCGCGTCGGGTGCGCGAGCGCTCCTCCTGCTTGGCGACGACCTGGGCGATGAGCCGGATCACCTGCTCGACGCCGGTGACCTTCGCCTCGCCCGTCTGCAACGCGCTCCGCCAGTCCGCGACGTGACCGCGGGTGGCGAGCGTGTTGAACGCCGCGCGCTGCACCTCCAGGCGCACCCGCGCGTCGGAGGCGATGTCCTTGGTCACCTTGGGACCGGGCAGCTCGACGCGATACAGCTGCACGTCGCCCCGACCGCGCAGCTCGAGGCCGGCGACCAGCTTGAGCGGCGCCAACGCCGGAACCTCCTCGAGGAACCGCCGGATGGCGGTCTCGATCAGGCTCTTGGTGTCGGACGCGTTGCTCGTGGCGGCTAGGGCTTGGTCGGCGGGGCGAGCGGAGCGCCGCCGTCATAGCCCGAGACGACCGAGGTGCCGTCGCGCGTGATCTGGACGTGCTCGCCGCTCTGGCTGGCGGACACGGCGGCGACGAAGATCGCGCACGCGACGAGGGCGAGGGCGAGGATCGCGAGCAGGCGGCGGCGCATGATCGTGGACGGGCGGGGCTGGGTGGCGCGAATCGCGGTAGCGGACATGTCTTCCACGGTAGCGCTCCGGCGGGCTCGTGCAAGCCGGCGCCCATCCCGCCCGAGGCTCGGGCACAATCCCTCACCGATGTGCCCGCGGTCACAGCCCGCCGCCGCCCCGACGACGATCGGCGTCGTCGGCGCGGGCACGATGGGCGCGGGGATCGCGCAGGTCAGCGCGCTCGCCGGCGCGCGCACGCTCCTGTACGACCCGATCGCGCAGGCGCGCGAGCGCGCGGTGGAGTCGATCGAGCGGCGGCTGGCGCGGATGGCGCAGCGCGAGCGGATCTCGGAGTCCGAGGCCGCCGCCGCGCGCGAGCGACTGAGCGCCTGCGACGCGCTCGACGCCCTCGCCGAGGCCGAGCTCGTCATCGAGGCGGCGCCCGAGGACCTCGAGCTCAAGCACGAGACATTCGCCGCGCTCGCCGCGGTCGTGTCCGCCGACTGCGTGCTGGCGACGAACACCTCGTCGCTGTCGATCACCGAGGTCGCCGCCGACGTGCCCGAGCCCGGACGCGTGGTCGGCATGCACTTCTTCAACCCGGTGCCGGCGATGGCGCTCGTCGAGTGCGTCGCCGGCGAGCAGACCTCGGCGGAGGCGGTCGCCGTCGCGCGCGCGGCCGGCGAGGCGATGGGCAAGCGGGTCATCGCCGCCCCCGACATCGCCGGCTTCCTCGTCAACCGGGTCAACCGGCCGTTCAGCCTCGAGGCGCTGGCGCTGCTCGAGGCCGGCGTCGCCTCCCCGGAGGAGATCGACCGGATCGCCCGGCTCTCCGGTGGCTTTCGCATGGGGCCGTTCGAGCTCATGGACCTGATCGGGATCGACACCAACCAGGCGGTCGCCGAGAGCCTGTATCGCGCCAGCTACGGTGAGCCGCGCTACCGCCCGTCGGCGCTCCAGGCGCGCAAGATCGCCGCCGGCGCGCTCGGGCGCAAGACCGGCCGGGGCTGGTACGACCACGCCCCGGACGGCGATGTCGACGCGCCCGCGACCGCCGACCCGAAGCCGCCCGCGGGCGGCGGCGGCGACGGGCGGGCGGTGGCGATCCTCGGCGACTGCCCGGTGATTCGCGAGCTGTCCGCGCTCGCCACCGACGCCGGCTGGCGGACGCGCGCCGATGCCCTGGGGGATGCCTGGATCGTCGTCGATGGTCGGCTCGCGGCCGACGCGCCGCCCGTCGAGACCCCCGCGCCGGTGATGCGGCTGCTCGCCGGCGGGTCGCTGCACGCGCTGGCGCCGGGGGCGGTCGGCTTCCACGCCCTGCCGCCGCTCGGCGAGAGCACCACGATCGAGCTCGCCGTCACCGAGCGCACCCGCGCCGACGCGCGCGAGCGCGTCGAGGCGTTCGTGGCCAGCCTCGGCCGGGTCGCCGTGCCCGTCGGCGACGCGCCCGGCCTCGTCCTCGGCCGCATCGTCTGCCAGCTGATCAACGAGGCGGCCTTCCTCGTCGGCGAGGGCAACGGCGCCGCCGCCGACGTCGACGAGGGGATGACCCTCGGCGTCAACCACCCCCGCGGTCCCGTGGCCTGGTCGCGCCTGATCGGCCTGCCCCACGTCTGCGCGGTGCTCGACGGGCTCGCCCGCGAGCTCGGTGACCCGCGCTACCGCGTCGCGCCGCTCATCCGCCAGCGGCTCGCGGTCGGCGCCGAACTGGGCTGAGCGGCAGGGGCGCCGGGCTCGGCGCTACGACCGCGCGGCGGGGCGAGTCGCGGGCGGCAGGGCGAGTCGGCGGCGCCGCCGGGCTCAGCGCAACGCCCGCGCGGCGGGGCGCCTCGGCCGTCGTCGACACCGCCCTTGAGTCGTCGGCGCCCCCGACCACGCATCGCGCCCCCACTCGCGGGCGGTGCTCGGCGACGGTGGAGGCGCTCGCCGCCAAACGCCCGCCAGCCCCCCGACCCCGGCCAGACCCCCTTTAGATCTTGTGGCGCTGCAGCAGCTTGCGCCCGATGACCATCCGCTGGATCTCCGACGTCCCCTCGCCGATCAAGAGCAGCGGCGCGTCGCGGTACAGCCGCTCGATCTCGTACTCCTTGGAGTAGCCGTAGCCGCCGTGGATCCGGAAGCTCTGCTGGGTCACTTCGCTGCAGAACTCGCTCGCCAGATACTTGGCCATGCCGGCCGCCAGGTCGTTGCGTTCCCCTGAGTCCTTCAGGCGCGCAGCATTCACCATCATCAGGTGCGCCGCCTCGACCTTCGTGGCCATCTCGGCCAACGAAAACGCGATGGCCTGATGCTCGGCGATCGGCTTGCCGAATGTGCTGCGCTGCTGCGCGTATCGGACGGCGAGTTCGAAAGCGCGGATGCCCACGCCGCAGGCACGCGCCGACACGTTCACCCGTCCGACTTCGATGCCGTCCATCATCTGGAAGAATCCCTGTCCGGGCTTGCCGCCGAGCACGTCGTCGGCGCCGGCCCGATAGCCGTCGAAGATGAGCTCGGTGGTGTCGATGCCCTTGTAGCCGAGTTTGTCGATCTTGCCGGGAATGAGCAGACCGGGCGCGACTTCACCGAAACCGGTGGGCTTTTCGACGAGGAACGCGGTGAGGTTCCGATGCGGCTTGTCGGCTCCTTCGTCGGTTCGCACCAACACGGCGACCAGGGTTGAACTGCCGCCGTTTGTCAACCACATCTTCTGCCCGTCGATGGTGTAGTTGCCGTCGGGATTGCGCCTGGCCCGGGTGCGTATCGCCGCGACGTCAGAACCCAGCTCCGGTTCGGACATCGAAAACGCGCCGCGGGCCTCGCCGGTCGCCATGCGCGGCAGGAAATGCTCTTTCTGCCGGTCGGTTCCGTGCTGGCGCAGCATGTAGGCCACGATGAAATGGGTGTTGATCACGCCCGAGATGCTCATCCAGCCGCGCGCGAGTTCCTCCACGCACAATGCGTAGGTCAGCAACGACTCACCGAGTCCCCCGTACTGCTCGGGTATCATCAGGCCGAATAGACCCATCTCGCGCATCCGGTCGACGATGTCCTGCGGATAGGTGTCGGTGCGTTCCAATTCCGGCGCGTTGGGAATGACTTCCTTGTCGACGAATTGGCGTACGGTCGACACGATTTCGCTCTGAAACTCGCTGAGGCCGAGGGTCTGGGCCAGTCTGGTCATCGCTGATCTCCCTATCCGCGATCCGGCCCGATCGTGCCCGAGGACACCAGGCCGGTGATGTCGTCGCGGCTCAAACCCAGCCGCCCGGCGAGCAGGTCGGCAGTGTCCTGGCCCAGCCCGGGGGCGGGCCCGCTGGGCGGATGCACACCGTCGAGCTCGGCCGGTAGCCCCGGGGCGAAGTATTCACCGACATCGGGCTGGCTGAGCCGACAGAACAGCGGATTCTTGGTGACGCGCTCGTCGTCGGCGACTTCCCCGAACGTGCGGTAGCGCTCGAACAGGACCGTCGTGCCCGACAGCGCATCGGTGATCTCGTCGGCGGTGTGATCGCCGAACCAGGTGGCGAACAGGCCGCTCAACACCTCGCGGTGGCGGTAGCGCTCGCCTTCCTCGGTGAAGTCGACGCCGAGCGCCTCGGCCAGCGCGGATACCGCCGGCCCAGTGCCCGACACCTCGACCAGGTCGCGAAAATGGCGCCGCGTCAACGTGACCACCATGAAGCGGGCGCCGTCGCTGCTGGCGAAATCCTGGCCGTACTGGCCGTAGATGGCGTTTCCGAGGCGTGGCCGTTCGGTGCCGTTCACCTGCGGCTCGGTCAGCAACCCCAGGTTGCCCGCGGTCGCCAGCGCCACGTCCTCCAACGACAGACTGACCCGTGCGCCGTGCCCGCACCGATCGCGGCGGCGCACCGCGGCGGTCACGGCGAGCGCGGCATACAGGCCGCAGCACACATCCCATGCCGGAAGCACATGGTTCACCGGGCCGGCGTGCTCGACCGGGCCGGTGACGAGCGGGAAGCCGGTCGCGGCGTTGACGGTGTAATCCACCCCGGTGGACCCGTCGCCACGGCCGACCAGCTGGACGTGAATGACATCCGGGCGCATCGTGGCTAGCTGGTCGTACGCCAACCAGGACAGACCGGCGGCGTTGGTCACGACGATGCCGTCGCCCTCCACGATGAGCCGCTGCACCAGCCGCTGCCCGTTGGCTGAGCGTAGATCCACTGTGGCCGAGCGCTTTCCCTTGTTCAACCCGGTCCAGTAGATCGAGGCGCCGCTCGCGGCCAGCGGCCACCGGCGGAAGTCGGACGCGCCGCCGATCGGGTCGACACGGATCACCTCGGCTCCGAGTTGAGCCAGGGTCATGCCGCACAGCGGGGCCGCGACGAAGCTGGAAACCTCCACGACGGTGGTGCCGGCCAGCGGCAATCCGGCCGTCTGGCCCCCGGCGGTCAAGGCGCAACCCGTTCGAAGAT
>JAFAYV010000068.1 GCA_019240115.1 Solirubrobacterales bacterium
AAGACCGGTGGCGTTCGCGATCTCGGCCGCGATCTGACGCATCACCGCCGCCGGCGCGGGGAGATCGCTCAGCTCGAGGTAGGCCTCGTCGAGTCCGACCACCTCCACCGAAGCCACGCGTGTGCGGACGATCTCCATCACCTTGCGCGAGACAGTGCGGTAGAAATCAAAGTCCGGCGTGAGGAACACGGCATCCGGACACAACCGGCGCGCCCTCGAAGCCGGCAAGGCCGAGCCGACGCCGAACCGTCGGGCCTCGTACGACGCCGTCGTGACCACGGCACGCGGGCCGGAGCCGGCCACGACCACCGGCAGGCCACGGAGCTGCGGCCGGCGCTGCAGCTCCACCGAGACATAGAACGCGTCCATGTCGAGATGCGCGATGCAGCGTCCCGCCATTGGATCGAACGTTACGGCGGATCCCCGACGGTCGGTGCGCCGGGGCCCCGCGTGCACGAGACCCCCGACGGCGCGGGCTCAGCCCGCCGAGGCCCACACCGTGCCGACGCCGGCGAAGCCCAGCGCGGCGGCGGTGTTCTGATCGAGGTCCCACTCTCGCGGATACACGTAGGGCCCGCGGTCGTCGACGGTCGCGGTGACCGTGCGCCCGCCGTAACGGAAGGTGACCTGGGTCCCGCACGGCAGCGACCTGTTGGCGACGCCGAGGCCCGCCTGGAAGCCACAGCCGGTGCCGCCGGCGTCGTCATACCAGGACGCGAGGCCGGGCTCGTAAGCGGTCAGTCGCCCGGCGGCACGGACCGCACGGGCGTTCTGGCCGTCGCCCCGGAAGGTGATCCGCAGATGGCGCTCGCGTCCCGCGGTTGCGCGATAGGCGATCGAGAATCCGCCCTGGGCGCCGGTCCGCGCCGACGCCAGGTCGCGCCAGCCGTTGCCCGAAAGGCCCTGGAGCACGACCGTGCGCCCGGCGCGACCGGGCAGCAGCCGGCCGGCGACGTACAGCGGGTGGCCGGCGAGCACGTCGTGGCGACGGGCGGGCACCGTCAGTTTGGCCGTGACCTGCACCGTCGTCACGCGGTCGGTCGGCGAGCTGCCGCCGCTCGCCGCAATGCGCCCCGTGTCGGTCGAGACCTGCTCGCCGGGGATGGGCAGGGCGCGCAGCCGCCCGGAGTGAGGCAGCTGGGTGCGTAGCGAGAACTCGCCCTGCCGGTCGACGGTGGCGACGGCCACGCGCGTCCAGGCGAAGCCCGGAGCGGTCGCGGCCTGCAGCATCACCTTGGCGCCGGCGTGCGCGCCCGAGGCGCGACCGAACACGTGCACGACGTCGCCGTAGGCCACGTGCCGGGGGCTGACCGTCACCGGCAGCGGCTCCTGGGACGCCTGTGGAGACGATCCGTCGACGGTGGCGGTGGTGAGCGCGACCGCCGAAGCGGGCACCGCCAGCACCGTTGCCGCGATCGTCGTGTTGACTGTGCGCATCGTGCGCAGCTTGAGCTTGGGCCTCAAGACCGAGGACCTCCTGGTTCGTCGACCGGGTGCCTACGTGGTTAGCTGACGGGCTCGCGAGTCGCGCACCGTGCTTGAGCACTGATGGAGAGGTCGCTACGATCGCCGCCGGCGGTGCGCCGGGCGATCGATTCGCCCCGGCCGGGCGCAGTGGCAGCCCGGCAGTGGGTCCCCCGCTCACCCCCGCGCCGGGCGGAGGCGATTCGGCAGGTCGGATTTCTTTTAAAGCGGAGCGAGGCTCGCAAAGGCTGGGCAATGCTTCTGTGACATGGGGCACACTCCGGGGCGGCTGCCAGAATGGCGGCGATGGCCTCCCCGGACCGGCTGCCGACCGCCGCGGCGTGAGCCCCCCGCCCGTCCTCCAGTCGCCGCCCTCTCGGATCGGGAAGGGCCTCGAGCGGCTCGCGATCGTCCTCGTCTCGCTCGCGCTGACCATCGGGGTGATCGCGCTGCTCTCCGGCGGACTGCTTGCCGGACGCGACGATCCCGGGCTCTCCACCGGCCAGACGGGACCCGGGACGGCGTTTGGTGACCAGGGCGATCGCCATCTGACGGCAGGCGCGCCGCGCCCGCACTATGACTCGAGCCCGCCGACCAGCGGGCCCCACGTGCCGGTGGCGGTGACCCGCGACCGCGCGCAGCTCTCCGACGACCAGGTGCTCGAGGCGCTCGAGGTCGGCGACGTCGTGCTCATGTACGGAAGCCCGAGCCCGCCCGCCCAGCTCGCGGCGCTCGCGCGGTCGCAGGCCGGAACGTTCACGCCCGCGCTCGCGGCCACCGGTCAAGCCGTCATCCTCGCTCGCCGGCCCGGCACCGACGGCATCACCGCCCTGGCGTGGGCCCACCTGCTCCGCGCTCGCTCGGCGGCCGACCCGGCGCTGCGCGGCTTCGCCCAATACTGGCTCGGGCGGGGCGCCACCGCGAGCGACACGCGCCCCTCGAGCTAGCGGCCGCGGACGCGCACTAGGCCAGGCGCGGCTGCGCCGGGACCTGGGCCGAGGGACGCTGCACCGCCACCCCGACCCGCGCGAGCGCGACGAGGTCGTCGGCGTCGTCGCGCAGCTCGACCTCCCACGCCCACGTTGTCCGCCCACGGTGACGCGCCAGCGCGACCGCATGGACCGTCCCCTCGGCGACCGGGCGCGCGAGGCTCACCTCGGCGGAGAGGATGCGCGCGACGTCGCCCGCGGACGCGACCGCGCGCTCGGTCCCGATCCGGCTCAGCGCCGCGGCGGTCGCGGTCAGCACGCCCTCGTGCACCGCGCCCGACGGACCGAGCAACTCGGCGCGGACGACGACCTCGCCGCGCACCTTCGCCTCGCCGACGGCGGTGATCCGCAGCCCGTAGAGCTCGTCGAATCCGGCGGTGGCCGCGAACGTCATCCGCGGCACGATAGTCGCGACGCACTGGGTACGCTTGCGTCGCCATGACCCCCGCCGACAGCCTGCCCGGCGATCAGCGTGCCACCCTGCAGCTCGTTCTCGGTCGCGGGCGCAGCTACGAGGACATCGGGCGGATGCTGTCGATCGACCCGGCGTCGGTGCGCCGCCGAGCGCTGTCGGCGCTCGACGCGCTCGGCCCGGACACGGGTCTCGACGACGCGGCCCGCGCGTCGGTCGGCGATTACCTGCTCGGCCAGCTTCCCCGGGCCGAGGCCGACGCGGTCCGCGACCGGATGACGGGCTCGCCCGCCGAGCGGGCGTGGGCGCGCGGGCTCGCCGCCGAGCTCGCGCCGCTCGCTTCGTCGGGGCCGCTGTCCGAGCTCCCGGACGAGCCGGCGGCCCCGGTCGTGAAGGCAACCGAGCCGCCGATGCCCGTTGACGAACCCGAGCCCGTGGTCGAACCGGTCGCGCCCGCGCCGGCCGCGACCGAGCCAGTCGCGGCCGAGCCGGCCGAGCCATCCGCGGCCGAGCCGGTCGCGCCCGTCGAGTCGCCTCTCGAGCCCGAACCTCCCGCCCCCGCGCAGACCGCCTTCGAGCCTCCCCCGGCGGCGCCACCCCCGCGACGTCGCGCGCGCACGTGGCTCCGACTCCGGCTCGGCCTCGCCGCGCTCCTGCTCGTGGTCCTCATCGTCCTCCTGGTCACCGGCGGCAACCATCACCACGCCGGCCACGGTGCGACGACCACGACCGCGACAAGCTCGTCGGCCCCGAGCACCACCTCGGGCACGGCCACCGGCGCCTCGGTCAGCCAGCTGCTCGCCCAGATCAGGATGGGCCCCGGCACCGCGGGCGCCAAGGCCTCGGGGATCGCCGACGTGCTCCGGGAGGGCAACGAGAACGGGATCTCGATCATCGCCGAGAACGTGCCCCCCAACACCGCGTCCCCGAACTATTCCTACGTCGTCTGGCTCTACAACTCGCCCACCGACGCTCGCATGCTCGCGGTCGTCAGCCCCGGCGTCGGCGCCAGCGGCAATCTCTCCAGCGCCGACACGCTGCCGTCCGGGGCCGCGCAGTACAAGGAGCTGATCGTCACCCGCGAGACCTCGGCCCACCCGAAGGTGCCCGGCCCGATCGTGCTGCAGGGCACCCTGGCGGGGCTGACCTGAGCGGTCGCCCCCGGCGCGGCCACCCCGAGCGCCACCGCCCCCGGAGCGCGACCCCGGAGCGCCACCGCCCCCGGAGCGCGACCACCCCCGGGCGCGGCCACCCCGCGCGCCGACCCCGGGCCAGCGCTAGTCGGCGTACTCGATGACCGAGTGCACCGTCCGCGGCGCCAGCGCCTCCCGGCCCCCGAGCGCCCGCAGCTCGATCAGGAACGCGCAGCCGACGATCTCGGCCCCGAGCCCGGTGGCCAGCTCGCACAGCGCGCCCGCGGTCCCGCCGGTGGCGAGCAGGTCGTCGTGGATGAGCACGCGCGCCCCGCCGGCGAGCGCGTCGGCGTGCACCTCGAGGGCGTCAAGCCCGTATTCGAGCGCGTACTCGGCGGCGATCGTCTCCGCGGGCAGCCGGCCGGGCTTGCGAGCGGGGACGAACCCGGCCCCGAGCTCCCGCGCGAGCGCGGCCCCGAGGATGAAGCCCCGCGCCTCGGCGGCGACGACGAAGTCGACGCCGGCGGCGCTCACGCTCTCGGCAAGCGCCGAGACGGCGCGGTCCAGAGCGCCCGCTTGCAGCAGCAGCGGCGTGATGTCGCGGAACCGGATCCCCTCGCGGGGGAAGTCCGGGATCTCGCGGATGAACCCCCGCAGGTCCAACGAAACTAGGTCGCGATCTGCCGCAGATCGCGGATGAGCAGCAGATGCTTGAGGTGGGTCGTCACCGAGGCGAGGTTCTCGAGCGCCTCGACCGCCTCCTTGCGCCGCTCGGGGTTGCGCGAGCGCAGCGCCGGGGCGAGGATGCTCTGCAGCAACTGCGCCTCGCGATCGGCCGAGCTGCGGAACACGCGCAGGTTGCGCCCGGCGACGCCGTACTTGGCCAGCTCGGAGACGGCGCGGACGATCTCGCGCTCGGTCTCGTCGTAGAAGCGGGCGCCGCTGCGGGTCTCGCCCTTGATGACCCCGAACTCGACGAGCTCGCGGATCAGCTGCGGCTCGGCTCCGGTTTCCTCGACGACGTCCTGCTGCGAGTACATGGCGCCGGCGTCGCGCACCGCGACCGCCGACCGGCGGGGTCCGAAGCGATCACCGCCGGGCGCCGCGACCTCGCGCTCGGCGCGGCCGCCCGCCAGCTCCTGGCGGATCACCCGCAGCGGGAGGAACTCGTCGCGCTGGAGGCGCAGGATCGTACGCAGGCGCCCGATGTCGGACTGGGTGTACAGGCGATAGCCGCCCTGGGTGCGCCGCGGCGTGAGCAGCTTCTGATCCTCGAGGTAGCGGATCTTGGAGATCGAGACGTCCGGGAACTCCTGGCGCAGCGCCTTGCAGACGGCGCCGATCGTCACCGCCTTCTGCGGCGGGCGTCCGTTGTCGTCGTCGGGGGGCTCGGGGAGCTCGAGATCGGAGATGTCGGCGTCGGTGCTGGTCATCGCGCGACGATCGTCAGCGGCTCAGGAACGCGAGCTTGTACTTGCCGACCTGCAGCTCGTCGCCGTCGGAGAGCCGATGGGACTCGATCCGGTGCCGGTTGACGTAGGTCCCGTTCAGCGAGCCGCAGTCGTCGAGGTAGTAGTCGCTGCCGCGCCGGACGATGAGCGCGTGGTCGCGCGACACCGTCACGTCGTCGAGGAACACGTCGCACTCGGGCCGGCGACCGACCGTCAGCCGGTCGCCCTGCAGCGGAAAGCTCTCCCCCGCGCGTCCTCCGCCCGAGCGGATCACCAGGGCCGCCCCCCAGGCGACGACGTCCTCGCGCTCGATGACCTCGATCTCGCCGGTCTCGCCGACCCGGTAGGTCGCGGTCGACGGCCCCGCGGGATCGCCACCGGAAGCGAGGAACGCCCCGCAACGCTGGCAGTAGGCGGCCCCGTCATCGTTGGCAAAGCCACACTCTGGGCAGTGCTGGGCCACGGCCCCTAGCGGGTGGACGGAGGCCTCACCGGGTCTACTCGACCTCGGCGGACGGCACCCGACCGGCCAGGATGTCGGTCAGCTGCTGGACGTCCGCGCCGGAGATGACGAGCTCGCCCGTCTCGTCCTTCTTGCGTAGCCGGTTGACCAGCTCGGCACGCAGGATGTCGATCTTCCCGTGCAGGATCCGCCGCTGATAGGAGACCTCCATCTCCTCATCGGTGAGCTGCTTGATGAGATCCTTGAGCTCCTGGTCGCTCAACGAGCCGAGGTCCGGAAACGTGTCCATCGCTGTCCTCCCCGTACTGGGGTCTGATTTGGCACGGGCTCGCGCAGTATAACCGCGTTGACCGCAGGGTCAAGCTGAGCTTGAGGCTCTGGATCTCGCGAACGGCCGAGTCCACGATGCCCACATGATCGGACGCGCGCGCGATCTCTTGAGGGGATCGACCCGCGGCCCGGCGGCCGCTCGCGGCGGCCGATAACCCGGCGGATCGACGGCGTGAGCTCGCCACGGACGGTCATGGAGCCTCGGGCGCGCGCAGTCTAGGGGCCGGCGCGCGTCCCGCGCAGCCCCGAGCGGACGTAGAGCACGGTGGCGGTCAGCGTCAGCGCCAGCCCGACATAGAGCATGACGTGCGCCACCCCGTGCAGGCCCGCCATGGCGGCGAACGGCGCGGCCATCGTCGGCGCGACGCCGATCCGCCCGGCCCAGTTGATCTCGAGCTCGACCCCACGCGACAGGCCGTAGCGACTGAGGCCGAGCATGAACAGCTCGCGGGCCACGACGATGCAGATCGCCCAGCGCGGCAGCAGCGAGAAGTCAAACGCCACCACCATCCCCGAGATGATCAGCAGCCGGTCGACGATCGGGTCCAGCAGCGCCCCGAGCCGGCTGTACTGGCCGGTCAGCCGCGCGGCGAAGCCGTCGAGGTAGTCGCTGAGGCCGATCGCCAGGAACAGGACGACCGCCGCCACCGACTGCCCGTCGCCGCTGGAGAGGGCGATGACCAGGAAGACGGGGATGCCGGCGAGGCGCAGGTAGCCGATCGCGTTGGGGATCGTCCACGGGTTCAGCGGCTGGTCCGATCGCGTCGCCGAGGGCGGCGGCCCGGAGCGGTCGATCCCGAACAGGCGGCGCTTGGAGACCGACGGGCTCACGGCGTCCACGGCAGCCCCGGTCGTCCCCGCACGTGGTCAGCCGGAGATCACGACAGCGTCCGCCACAGCTCGGCCACCGCCGCCGCGGCCCCGTCGACGGGGACCGTGCGCTGCTGTTGGCCGCGCCGGACCTGGACCTCGATCTCGCCGGCCCCGAGCGTCCGGCGCCCGACGGTCAGCCGCAGCGGGCAGCCGAGCAGCTCGGCGTCGGCGAACTTCTCGCCGGGGCCGGCGTCGCGGTCGTCGTAGAGCACGTCGAGCCCGGCGTCCTGCAGCTCGGCGTACAGTGACTCGGCGAACGAACGCTCCTCGGTGCCCGGCTTGCCGAGCGCGACGAGCTCGACGTCGAACGGCGCGACCGCGCGCGGCCAGGCGATCCCCTGCTCGTCGGCGTTCTGCTCCACCGCGGCGGCCGCGGCCCGCGCGGGCCCGAAGCCGTAGGAGCCCATCCAGACCAGCTGGGCGGTCCCCGACTCGTCGAGGTAGGTCGCCCCGAGCGGCTCCGAGTAACGGGTGCCGAGCTTGAAGATGTTGCCGATCTCGATCGCGGGCTCGATCCGGATCTCCAATCCGTTGATCGTGTCCCCGGCGACCACGGCGCGGACGTCCACGGTCTCGTAGGGGAAGTCGCGCCCGGGCTTGACCCCGCGCAGGTGTGCGTCGGCCTCGTTGGCGCCCGCGACGTAGGAGCCGGCGCCGTTGCCGGCCACCGCGGCGTCGAGCAGGATCGGCAGCTGCGCGCCGACCGGTCCGATGTACCCGGGCGGGCCCAGGCGCGTGGCGATCTCCTGCGCCCCGGCGGCGCGAAACGGTGCGCCGAGGGCGGTCCGGAGCTTGATCTCGTTGACGCGGTGGTCGCCGCGGACGACGACGAGCTTCATCGCGTCCTCGTCGACGATGACCGGGAACGCCTTCAGGGTCGCCCCGGCGGGCACGTCGAGCTGGCCGACGAGCGCCTCGATCGTCGTCGCGTCGGGGGTGTGGACGCGCTGCGGCCCGTCGAGCTCGGGCGGCAATTGCACCGGCTGGGCGTCGGCGGACGCGACCTCGACGTTGGCGGCGTAGCCCGGAGCCAGCGCGACGTCGTTCTCGCCCGCCGCACAGGGCGCCATGTACTCGTCGGCGCCGTGGCCGCCCATCATCCCGACGTCGGACTCGACCTTGTACCACTCCAATCCGCAGCGGTCGCAGATCCGGCCATAGGCGCGGGCGTGCAGCTCGTAGCGCTCGTCGAGGCCGGCGCGGTCGCGGTCGAACGTGTAGGAGTCCTTCATGATGAACTCGCGCGTGCGCAGCACCCCGGCGCGCGGGCGCGGCTCGTCGCGCTCCTTGACCTGGAAGTGGTAGAGGATGAGCGGCAGGTCGCGATAGGAGCGCACGACCTGCGCGACGTGGAACGTGACCGCCTCCTCGTGCGTCATGGCGAGCACGAGCTCTGAGCCCTTGCGATCCGTCAGCTTGAACAGCGCCTCGATCTCCAGGCGCCCGGTCTTGCGCCAGGGCTCGGCGGGCTGCAGCACCGGCATCAGCATCTCCTGGCCACCGATGGCGTTCATCTCCTCGCGCACGATCTGAACGACTCGCTGGTGCACGCGCCAGCCCGCCGGC
>JAFAYV010000081.1 GCA_019240115.1 Solirubrobacterales bacterium
CCCGCGCGGCCGCCGCCGGGCTGGCGATCGCCGTCGTCGTGGCCGCGACCGCGGTGTTCGGCTTCCCGTACCTGTCCACGCGCGAGGTCTCGGCGGCCCAGGCCGAGCAGGCACGCGATCCCTCGGGGGCGCTGGCGCGCCTGCGGACCGCCGGATCGCTGAACCCGCTCGATTCGACGCCCGGCCGCCAAGCGGGGGCGATCGCGCTGGCCACCGGGAACTACGTCGAGGCCCGCCGGGCGTTCGCGCAGGCCACCGCTCGCGAGCCCGGCGGCTGGTTCTCGTGGCTCGGCGCGGGGCTCGCCGCGTCCGCCCAGGGCCACCGCGCGGTGGCTCACCACGACTTTTCTGTCGCATATTCCATCAATCGCCGGCAGCCGGCCGTCATCGCCGCATTGGATCGTGTAGACACTCGCCACCCCTTGACGTCCGCGGCTGCCTTCAAGCTTCTCGTCCTAGTCCAATGAATCCGGTTCCGGGAAAGGAACTTGCGCTTTTGCACGCCTTTGGGGTATCTTCCTCACGGGGACGTGCAGACTACGATGGCCATCGCTGGCCGAATGCGTAGCAACCACGAAGAAGAAAGGGCTCTCACCAGCACCATGAAAAGGTTCGTCGCAACGTTGATCGCAAGCATCGCCCTGTTGGTGCTGCCGAGCGCTGCGTTCGCCAGCAGCTCGACCTGCCAGAGCTACAACCCGCAGCTCTGCGGCGTCCAGAACAAGACCGCCAGCACCGGAACCACTCCGACCGCGGCGACCAAAGCTTCGACCGGCTCGCTGCCGTTCACCGGCCTCGATGTCGTGCTGCTCGCCGCCGGCGGCGGCGCGCTGCTCGGCGCGGGCCTCGTCGTCCGGCGCCTCTCCAGCGAGTAGACCACCGCTCCGCCGGTCACCGGCGTCAGCTCCAACACTCAGCGGCCTCGCCCTTCGGGCGGGGCCGTTTTTTCTGCTCCGATTCGAGGTAAACCTCGCTATTTGCGGGCCGAGATTTCAGTTAATCGACGGTGAAGGTACTGCAAACGGATGATCGCGAATAAGTCGCGGACCTGCTGGGAACGCTTGAGCCTCGGTGCTGTTCCCTCGTCCCCTCACGGCGTCGCGGCGTCGCGCGCTGCCCGCCGTCGGCTTCGCCGGAACCTGCCGCCCCCGGGCCACCGTCCGCCTGCCCTGGGCCACCGTCCGCCTGCCCTGGACCAGCGTCCGCCTGCCCTGGACCAGCGTCCGCCTGCTCGTGTGCCTCATGATCGCCGCCGCCGGCGGCCTGGCCAAGACCGCGGTGGCCCACGCATCCGGCTCGTGCGCCGGCCAGTTCGGCTCCTTCGGCCCCGCCGGCGCGCCCGCGTGCTGGTTGCCCTACGGCGACGAGTCGCCGTTCAACCGCCAGCTGCCCGCCAATCCCACCGTCTCGGTCAACTCCGACGCCCAGATCGCCAACCTGCAGAGCAACGACGTCCAGTTCGAGGGCGGCGGCAGCTCGTTCGCGCTCACGACCGACGGCGGCCGCGACGCCGTCTACTACGCGCGGCCCAGCGATCCGGTGGTGACGCTGCACTGCACCTACCACTGGGGGCCTGGAACCTGCCAGGGCTCAGACGGCGTCGACATCGACGGTAAGCAGATCAAGATCCCCGCGGGCGCCCAGCCCGCCCCCGGCTCCGACGCCCATATGACGATCGTGGACCAGGCCGACGGTCTGGAATACGACTTCGAGCACGCCTCCTGGGGTTCCTCGGGCGTGCTCGACGTCTGGAGCGGAAGCGAGTCGTCGATCGGGGGCGACTCCGGAACCGGCCTCGGCGCGGGCGCGACCGCCGCGGGCTTCGCGACGCTCGCCGGGCTGATCACCGCCCCCGAGCTCGCCTCGGGCCACATCGACCACGCGCTCGTGGTCAGCGTGCCGTGCGTCTCGGGGGTCGTTGCTCCCGCCTCACGGCCCAACGGCTTGGACTGCAACCAGATGGGCCACTACGACGACGCCGACAGCGCGCCTGCGCTTGGCTCGCTCCTGCAGCTCGACATGTCCGACGCCCAGATCGCCGCCTCCGGGGCGCCGGCCTGGGAGCAGACGATCATGACCGCGATGGCCCACTACGGCATGTACATCAACGACACCAGCGGCGACGGTGCCGGCAATGCCATCTCGATCGAGTCGCAGTCCGACATGTCCTACACGAGCCTCGGCCAGCCCCCGCTGATGCGCAACTTCATGCGTCAGGCGGGCGGCACCTACTACGCCCCGCTGCGTCGCGAGATCCTCACCGGCCACTTCCTCAGCCTCGGCCACTTCCGCGTCATCTCGCCGTGCTTCGCCGCGGACACCTGCTCGGGACAGCCGGTCGCGTCCGCGGCGCGCCGCCACGTCCGCCGCCGGCGCGCACACCAGGCCCGCGCGGCGCGCCCGCGTGCTCAGACCAGCGTGACCCGCCGGTCAGATCGCCATCATCGCGCGTCGGCGCATCCCCGAGCGCGCCATCGGGCGCCCCGCCGCCGCGCGCCCCGTCGCCCCGCGCCCCGCCGCCACACGCTCCGCCGCCGCCTTCCGCCCCATCGCAGCCACGCGCACCGGCGCCGCCATCGCCGCCCCGCCCGCCGCGGCTGATCAGAGCCGCTCGGCGGCCCCGCCCGCCGCGGCTGATCAGAGCCGCTCGGCGGCCCGCCCGCCGCGGCTGATCAGACCTGCTCGGCGAGCCGCTCGCGGATGAGCCGGGTGACCTCTCCCCCGTCGGCCCGGCCCTTGCTCTCGCGCATCACGTAGCCGACGAGCGGGCCGATCGCCTTCATGTTGCCCTGGGCGACCTTGGCGGCCGCGTCGGGATCGGCGGCGAGCGCCGAGTCGACGAGCGCGGCCAGCCCGTCGCCGTCGTCGTCGGACAGCGTGCCCAGCCCCTCGCGCTCGACGATCGCCTGCGGGTCGCCGCCCTCGGCGACCAGCGTCGTCAGCACCTCGCGCCCGGCGTCGCGGCTGACGCGCTTGGCGGCCACGAGCGCCGCCAGCGTCGCGAGCGCCTCCGGACCGACCCGGGACTGCGCGGGGTCGGCGGCCGAGCCGATCCGCTCGACGAGCTGCGGGATCCAGTTGGCGACCTCGACGGGGGTGGCGCCGGCGTCGGCGGCGACCGCCCGCTCGAAGTAGTCCGACAGCTCGCGCCGGAAGGCGAGATCGCGCGCCGTGCCCGGCCGCAGTCCGAGCTCGGCCTCGAAGCGCCGCGCGCGGTCGGTCGGCAGCTCGGGCACCCGCTCGGCGGCGGCGGCGCGCATCTCCGGCGTCACCAGCAGCGGCACGAGGTCGGGCTCGGGGAAGTAGCGGTAGTCGTGGGCCTCCTCCTTGGAGCGCAGCGAGGTCAGACGCTCGGAGACCGGGTCGAAGTGCAGCGTCTCCTGGACGACCGGCTCGCCGGCCGCCACGAGCTCCTGCTGGCGGACGATCTCGGCGCGGATCCCGCGCTGCAGGAAGCGGAACGAGTTCATGTTCTTCAGCTCGGTCTTGGTCCCGAGCCGCGCGCTGCCGACCGGGCGGATGGAGACGTTGGCGTCGCAGCGCAGCGAGCCCTCCTCCATGTTGACGTCGGAGACCTCAAGCTGGCGCAGCGTCGTCCGCAGGACGGTGAGGAACTCGTGCGCCTGCTCGGGCGAGCGCAGGTCGGGCTCGGTGACGATCTCGACGAGCGGCGTGCCGCAGCGGTTGAAGTCCACCACGCTGCGATCCGAGCCATGGATGCGGCCGCTGGAGCCGATGTGCACGAGCTTGGCGGCATCCTCCTCGAGGTGCACGCGATGGATCCGCACGTCGCCGAGGCACCCACCGCTGCAGATCGGGACGTCGTACTGGGAGATCTGATAGGCCTTCGGCGAGTCGGGATAGAAGTAGTTCTTGCGGTGAAACAGCGACCGGGGGGCGATCTCGGACCCGAGGGCGAGCCCGATCCGGACCGCGAAGTCGACCGCGGCGGCGTTGACGACCGGCAGTGCTCCGGGAAGGCCGAGGCAGACCGGACAGCAGTGGACGTTCGGCGGATCGCCGAACGACAGCTCGCAGCCGCAGAACATCTTCGTCCGCGTCCGCAGCTGGACGTGGATCTCCAGCCCGATGACCGGCTCGTAGCTCGAGCTCACGGGCGCACCTGCGATCCGCTCACGTGCGCACCTGCGACCCGCTCACGCGCGCACCTGCGATCCGTCGAAGCCGATCGCCCGCTCGAGCGCGTGGGCGGCCTGCAGCAGGGGGTTCTCCGAGAATGCCGGCCCGGCGAGCTGGAAGCCGACCGGGAGCCCGTCGCTGCACCCCGAGGGGATCGAGAGCGCCGGGATCCCGGCGAGCGGCATCGGGACCGTGCAGAAGTCGTTCAGGTACATCGCGAGCGGATCGTCGGCCTTGGACCCGAGCTCGAACGCCGTCCACGGGCTCGTCGGCGTGGCGATGAAGTCAAACCGCGCGAACGCCGCGCGGAAGTCGTCGGCGATCTTCGTGCGCACCTTCAGCGCCTGCCCGTAGTAGGCATCGTAGTAGCCGCTGGAGAGGGCGTAGGTGCCGAGCATGATCCGCCGCTTGACCTCGGCGCCGAAGCCCTCGCCCCGCGTGCGGGTGTACATCGTTGCGAGATCCTCTTCGCCTCCGACCCGCAGGCCGTAGCGCACGCCGTCGTAGCGAGCGAGGTTCGCCGACGCCTCGGCCGGGGCGATCAGGTAGTAGGCCGAGAGCGCGTGCGGCGCGTGCGGGAGTCGGCAGGTGTCGATCGTCGCGCCGAGGCCCTCGGCGAGGGCGAGCGTCGCCTCGAAGCTCTCCCGCACGCCCGGCTCGATCCCTGCGCCGTCGTCGCCCCCGGCGAGGAGCTCCTCGGGGACGCCGAGGCGGATCCCGGTGAGGTCCTCGGCGGTCGGCAGGGTGATCGGCTCGGGCAAGGCCACCGAGGTGGAGTCGCGGCGATCGTGGCCGACCATGTGGGAGAGCAGCAGCGCGGCGTCGGTGACGTCGCGCGCGAGGGGTCCCGCCTGGTCGAGCGACGAGGCGAACGCGATCATGCCCCAGCGCGAGCAGGCGCCGTAGGTCGGTTTGACGCCGACGACGCCGCACAGGGAGGCCGGCTGGCGGATCGAGCCCCCGGTGTCGGTCCCGATCGCCCACGGCGCGAGCCCGGCGGCGACGGCGGCCGCCGAGCCTCCCGAGGACCCGCCCGGAACCCGGCCGCGATCCCAGGGATTGAGCACCGGACCGAAGGCCGAGTTCTCGTTCGAGGAGCCCATCGCGAACTCGTCCTGGTTGGTCTTGCCCAGCAGCGTGACCCCGGCCCCGGTGAGGTTCTCCACGACGGTCGCGGTGTACGGCGGCCGGTACCCCTCGAGGATCCGCGAGCCCGCCTGGCTCGGGATGCCCTCGGTGCAGAACAGGTCCTTGACGGCGAGCGGCACGCCCGCGAGCGGCGCGGCGGGGTCGGTCGGCGGTGGCGGGCCCTCGGCCACCCAGGTGAACGCGTTGAGCTCGTCGGCGCCGGCACGCTCGCGATAGGCCTCGAACAGCTCGCCGGCGTCGATCTCGCGCGCGTGGATCGCCCGCGCCGCCGCGGCGGCGCCGAGCTCGGTCAGCTCGGTCATTCGCCGCCCGAACCGGGGCTGGGGACGCCGAACCCGCCGTCCACCGGCTCGGGGGCCGCCGCCAGGATGACGTCGCGCTCCAGGCACGGCGCCGGTTCGTCGGGGCGCATGACCCCGGCCACGTCTACCGCGTGCGAGGTCGGCTCCACGTCGTCGAGGTCGAGCTCGCGGATCCGCTCGACGTGGTCGAGCACCGCCGACAGCTCGGAGCCCATCCGCTCGAGCTCGTCCTCGTCGAGGCCGAGCCGGGCCAGACGGGCGACGTGGAGGACGTCTTCGCGGGCGAGCATCGGGATCGCATTCTAGGTGGCCGATCCTCGCCGCCGCCGGCGGGTCAGCGGTCGTCGGGCGCCCTCAGCGGGATCGTCTCGATCCGGTGCTCGGGGTGGACGGGGTGACCGGAGCGGCCGGGAGGCGGGGGGGCGGGATCGGGGTCCCAGCCCTGCTCGGCGCGCATCGAGAGCAACCCGCCGGCGGCGATCGCCGCCGTTGCGACGAGGCCGAGGGAGGCACCCAGCCCGATCGCCGCGCCGGTGGTCACCAGGCGGATGGCGAGCAGGATGGCGGTCAGGCCCGCGAGCGCAGTGACGACGACGCTGAGCGAGACCGGCAGCGCCGGTGCCCGCCGCGTCGCCTGGGCGACGAGCAGCGCCTCGGCGGCCGCGCTCGTCGCCAGCACGAACCACCGCAGGACCGGCAGCGCCCCCCACACGTCGCGCGGGCGGCCGCCCGACCGCAGCCAACCGAGGCCGAAGCCGATCGCGAGGAGCGCGAGGCCCGCGACGCCGGCGATGATCTCCCCGCGACGCAGTCGGGACGGGTCGACGCTCACGCGACCACTAGTGGTCGCGCTGGGGACGGCGGGGGCCCGCGCGGCCGCTGCGGCGATACTCGGAGATCGACTCGTAGCCGCCGAGCGCGACGCCGAGCGCGCAGACGAGCCCGAGCACCGCCCCGAGCTTCTGGTCGATGACCCGGCCGCCGGTGGGCAGCACGAGCAGCACCCGGTAGACGAGCAGCAGCGCGGTCAGGCAGCCCAGCGCGGTGACGACGCGGCTCGTGTCGGTCCTGGTGCCGTGGCGGCGCTGAGTGACGTGCAGCACCACGGTGCCGACGGCCGCCACCGCGGTGGCCACGATCACCCACCGGACGTCGGTCAGGCCGTTCCAGCCGCTCTCGGCGGTCGAGATCGCGGGGCGCGCCGCCGACGGATCCGGCACGCCGGCCACGCCGTACCACTTCGTCGCGAACAGGACGACGAGCAGCAGCAGCCCGCTCGCCGCGGCGGTCAGCTCGCCGACGAACACCCGGGTCCGCGTGACGGGCGCGCCGTCGGGCCGCGCCGGCGCGCCGGGCGCCTCGCTGCCCGGCGCCGCCGCAAGGTCGCGGGCGGGCTCGGGAGTGGTGGTCGTCGCCATCGCGCTGCCAAGGCTACGTCAGGCCGCCGCCGGTGTCCGGTCTCGCGGGCTCGACAGGGTTCCAGACGCGCTCAGCGCTTGGAGATCGGGGCCAGGTCGGCGACGAGCTTGCGCTCGGAACGGTCCGCCGCGAAGCGGATGACCACGATGCCGCCGGGCTCGACGCCGGTGATCACCCCGTCGCCGAACGCGGCGTGCACGACGTCGTCGCCGAGCGAGAACGACGGCGCGGGCGCGGCGCCGGCGGCGCCGGGGTCCCCCCCGCCGGGCTGTGTTGCCCACGAGGTCAGCCGGGCACGGACGCTGCCGGGGCGGGGCTGGCTCTCGGCGTCGGTCAGCTCGCCCGGGATCTCGCCGATGAACCGGCTGCGCGCCCCGAAGCTCCGCGCCCCGAACACCGTCCGGGTCCGCGCCGAGGTCAGGTACAGGTCGCGCTCGGCGCGCGTGATCCCGACGTAGCACAGGCGACGCTCCTCCTCGAGGCCGCCCTCGTCGAGCGCCCGCGAATGGGGGAACACCCCCTCCTCGCAGCCGATCATGAACACGACGGGGTATTCCAGGCCCTTGGCGTTGTGCAGCGTCATCAGCGTGACCAGGCCCTCGTCGTCGGTGCGGGCGTCGGCGTCGGCGACGAGCGCCACCTGCTGCAGGAACTCGGCGAGCGTCGCCTCAGCATTGCCGGCCTCGTACTCGACGGCGACGTTGACGAGCTCCTCGAGGTTCTCGATGCGGCCCTGGGCCTCGATCGTGCGCTCGTTTTTCAGCGTCTCGAGGTACCCGGTCTCGGCGAGCAGCTCGCCGAGCAGGATCGAGACCGCCGTTCCGGTGCTCGCCCGCTCCTGGAGCACCTCCATGGTGCCCATGAATCGCCGCAGCGACTTGATCGCCGCCGTGCCGAGGCCCGGCACATCCTCGGGCGCCGCGGCGAGCTCCCACACCGTCTCGCCCGTCGTGTTGGCGTGGCCGAGCAGGCGCGAGATCGTCGTCGAGCCGATCCCGCGCCGCGGAGAGTTGACGATCCGGGTGAACGCCCCGGCGTCCTGGGGATTGACGAGCACCGTCAGATAGGCGACCGCGTCCTTGATCTCGGCGCGGTCGTAGAACTTGGTACCGCCGATCACCTGATAGGCGACCTCGGCCCGCACGAGCGTGTCCTCGAGCACCCGCGACTGCGAGTTCGTCCGATAGAAGACCGCGATCTCCGAGCGCGCGGCGCCCTCGTCGACGAGCCGCTGGATCTCGCCGGTCACGTAGCGCGCCTCGGCGTGCTCGTCGTCGAGCTCGCGCACCGTGATCGGATCCCCAGCCCCGATCTCGGTCCACAGCGACTTGGGCTTCTGACCGCGGTTGTTGCGGATGACCGCGTTGGCGGCGTCGAGGATCGTCTGGGTCGAGCGGTAGTTCTGCTCGAGCTTGACGACGTGGGCGTCGGGAAAGGTGTCCTCGAACTCGAGGATGTTCGTGATGTCGGCCCCGCGGAAGCCGTAGATCGAGTTGTGCGTCACCAAGCCGTCAGCGACGAAGTTGTGGGTGCTGGCGACATCGAGGTCGTAGACCGACCGGTGCAGCGTCACCCGTTCGGTGCGCTCGACGACGTCGTAGCCGCCCTCGTGATCGAACATCACCATGCCGGGTCGCACCGCCGAGGCGGGCGTGAACGGCAGCGAGTTGCCCGACACGCTGTCCGCGTTGCGTCCCAAGCGCGCCGTCGGATGGATCGATACGTTGCCCAGCGCCCCGGCGATCTCGGCGGCGACCCTTTGCACCGTCGCCATATCTCCACAGCAGGTCTCGTACCGCCAACCATGGGACCCACGCCGGGCGGGCCGGACCCTGAGGCCGAGATCCTCGAGCTGGCGCCGGCCGGCGTCGTCGTACCCGAATAGCGCGATGCGATGCAACGGCCGGCGACCGCGTCGATCGCCGCACAGCGAGATCGCCAGCCTCCGGCGCCGCACCTCGACGCGGGTGTGCGTCGCCGCCTGGAAATGGGGACGGTCGAATGGCAGACCCTCGTCCGCGAGCAGGCGACGACCGGCGGTCTCGGTGTCGAGCTCGGCGAACACACGATCCAACAGCGCCTGATCACCGACCAACGACCGACCTTCGGCGCCATCATGCCGGCGCGCCGCGAACGGCAGCGTGGGAATCCCGTAGCGGACCGACAATAGGGCTTCCGCACACCGCGCCTGCGCCTCGGTGGGGTGCGTGGAGATCACCCACGCGGCATCCGCACGCTCACCGCGCAGCCGCAGCGCGACGCCGACCACCGGCTTGACCTGGCCGTTGGTGTACGTGCGCGAGGTTCCGACGCGGAAGCCCCGGTCACGCCGCCACATCAGGTAGGTCATGTGCAGCTGCGGTGTGCGTCCGAGCTGGTAACCCGCGAAGTGCACGTGCTCGGGGGTGCTGATCAACCGCCGTCCCGACCGCATGGTGATCGCCACGCCCTCAGTCCGCACCGACCGATGCGTCGCCATCACCTCGGAGGCGCGAAAGTCACCGCTGCCATAGGCGGACAGAACCCGATCGCCGGCGACGATCTCCTCAATCGGCTTCGATGAGCCATCGGCCATCGAGACCGGTGTCCCCTCGATCAGGCACTGCGCGTCATCGCCGACGACCATGAGATTGCGGTGCTCGCCGGCGAGCAGCTGCAGCCAGCGGTACTGGGCGTGGTTGGTGTCCTGGTACTCGTCGACGAGCACGTGGCGAAACCCCGCGGCGTAGCGCTCGCGCACTTCCGCGAACAGCTGCAGGACGTCGACGGCGCGCACCAGCAGGTCGTCGAAGTCCATCGCGTTGGCGTGGTGCAGCTCGCGCTCGTAGGAGCGGTAGACGTCGGCGACGGTCTGTTCGAAGAAGGAGCCGACGAGCTGCGAGTAGGCCTCGGCGTCGCGCAGCCGGTTCTTGGCGTCGGAGATCTGGCTGCCGATCGACGCCGGGGTGAAGCGCTTGGGGTCGATCCCCTGCTCGTCGAGGCAGCGCTTGATCAGGCGGCGGGAGTCGGCGGTGTCATAGATCGTGAACTGGCGCGTGTAGCCGAGCCGGTGGGCCTCGGCGCGCAGCATCCGGGCGCACGCCGAGTGGAAGGTCATCACCCACATCGCGTGCACCCGGCGGCCGACGAGCAGCTCCGCGCGCTCGCGCATCTCGTTCGCGGCCTTGTTCGTGAACGTGATCGCCAGGATCTCGTTCGGCTTGGCCGCGTCGGTGGCGATCAGGTAGGCGATCCGGTGGGTCAGGACCCGTGTCTTGCCCGAGCCCGCGCCGGCGAGGATGAGCAGCGGTCCCTCGCCCGACGTCACGGCCTCGCGCTGGGGGTCGTTCAGCCCCGCGAGCAGCGTGTCCAGGTCGCGCGTCAGCTCGGTCATCGCTCACCGGACACGCTAGCGGCCGGGGCGGCCGGTCCGCCCCCGTCCGCACGGACGCTAGTCGTCCTCGAGGACCTCTGCCCGCGTCCGCGCGATCGCCTCGGCGCCGGCGTCGCCGACGAGCAGCTCCGGGCGCAGCGTGCCGCTCGCGAGCAGGTCGAGCGCCGGGAAACGGCCGATCGAGGCCTGGCCGACGTCGAGCGAGATGACCGTCGTCTCGCCGCCGAGCGGCGCGGTCGCGGTGGCGATCACGGTCAGCGAGCCGCCGTCGACGTGGTTGCGCGCCGACGCGAGCACGCGTCGCGCGGTCTGCGGGGTGCAGCCGTCGAGCGTGTCGATCAGCACGACGGCGTCCGCGCCGCGCGTCGCCAGGCGGCGCGCCTGGTCGATGACCGGCTCGACGGCCGCGCTCTGAGCGTCGGCGGAAGCGGCGAAGCTGACCGCCGCGGCGGGGGCCACCGGGTCGGCGGCCCATTCGGAGATCTCCTCCGGACGCACTCCGACGAGCGCGACGCTGAGCGTCAGCTCCTCGCGCTCGGCGAGCACGCCCGCGAGGCGGCGCAGCGCCTCGCTCTTGCCGGCGCGGGCCGCGCCGGTGATCGTGACCCGCGAGCCCTTGCCGAACGGGGTCAGCCACTCGATCGCCTTCAGCGTCGGGTCCTCGGAGCCCACCTTCAGGCGCTCGGAGGGCATCGCCGCGGGCAGGTCGTCGAAGCGGGTGCTGTCGGCGAGCTCGGACGCGGGGCGGCCGTTGATCGTCTCCACCCGGATGAGCGAGGCGAAGCGTTCAGAGCGACGTGGCGCGCGCCTCGGCCCCGAGACACGATCGCCGGGGACGAGCTCGCAGCGCTTGACCTGGGCGGAGGAGATGTAGACGTCATCGTCAGAGACCTCGGGCGGATGGGCACGGATGAAGCCCGAGCCGTTGGCGAGCAGCTCGACGACGCCCTCGGCGGCCGTCTCGTCGCGCTCGCCGTCCTCGTCGCCGCGGTCCGGCGCGCCGGCCTCGCCGTCGCCGTCGCCAGCGGCACTGCCGCGACCGCGCCCGCCGCGCCGACCCCGGCGCCGCCGCGCGCCGCCGCCATCCTCGTCGTCACCGTCGGCCGAGTCGTCTCTGGGCTCGCCTTTGGCCTCCGCGGCCGCGGACGCGGACGCGAGGGCGTCGCCCTCGGCCTTCGCGGCCGTGGACGCGGGGGTGTCCCCCTCGGCCTCCGCGGCCGTGGACGCGGGCTCCGGGGCGGTCTCCGCGGCCGTGGACGCGGCCTCCGGGGCGGTCTCCGCCGCGGAGGCCGCGGCGTCCGCCGCCTTGGCCGAGCGGCCCCGACCTCGGCCGCCCCTGGCGGTCGCGGGCGCCGGCGCGTCCTGCACGTCGGCCGCCGGGACGCCGTCGCCGCCGGCCTGCTTGTCGATGATCGCGGCGATCAGCTCGGGACGGCGCAGGCGGCGATAGCCGTCGATCGACAGCTCCGAGGCGATGGCGTGGAGATCGGCGAGCGGGCTCTCGTTCAGAGCGCTGCGATCGAGTACGGGCATGGAAGCTCCCCTTTGTGTGCGGTTGATCGGTGGGCTCCGGTCGCGTTGGGCCAGCGACCGGCGATGGCGGCGAGCTTAGCGAGGCCCGAGGCGTCAGGCGCGGGCCCAGCGCAGCGAGTCGGGGATCTCGAGCGCCCGATCGACCTCGAGGTCGCCGCGCAGCGCCGCTTGGACGGTGAGGAAGTCGGCGGCGGCGGCGATGTCGTGCAGGCGCATGACGTGGGCGCCGACGTCGACGCCGTGGGCGACCCCGGCAAGCGTGCCCGCGAGCCGGTCGCGGGGACCACGGCGGGTCAACGCGCCGACGAAGTCCTTGCGCGAGACCGCGAGCAGGAGCGGGCGCGCCAGCGCGTGCAGGTCTTCGAGCGCGCGCAGGACCTCGACCGTCTGAGCCGGCGTCTTGGAGAAGTCCGGGCCGGGGTCGAGCATGAGCTGCTCGAAGGCGACCCCCCGGCTGAGCGCGAGCTCGATCCGCGCCTCGAGGAACAGGCGCACGTCCTCGACGATCCGACCGTCGAGCGCGCGATCGTGCAGGCGCTGCTTGGGCGGGGCGACCGTGTGCATGACGACGAGGCCCGCCCCGCTGCGAGCACAGACGTCGGCGAGCCCGGGGTCGCGTAGGCCGCTGACGTCGTTGACGATGCAGGCGCCGGCGGCGACGGCGGCGGCGGCGACCGCCGGCTTGTGGGTGTCGATCGACACGCGCGCGTGGAGCTCGCCGGCGACCCGCTCGATCAGCGGCACGACGCGCTCGATCTCGGTCTCGGCGTCGACCGCCGGGCGGTCGGTGACCCCTGACTCCCCGCCGATGTCGATCAGGTCGGCGCCCTCGGCGAGCAGCTCGCGGGCGAGGTCGACGCGCTCGTCGAGGCTCTGGTGCAGCCCGCCGTCGGAGAACGAGTCGGGCGTCGCGTTGACGATTCCCATCAGCAGCGGCCGCCCCCCGAGCGCGAGCGTACCGAGGGTGGTGCGCAGCGGCCGCTCGGGAGCGGTCACGGGGCCGAGTCCGCCGACGGCCCCGCGTCGGCGGCGAGCTCCTCCTCGGGACGCCAGGCGCGATAGCACGCCGAGGCCTCGAGGATCGCCGAGTGCGCTCGCGCGCAGGCCGAGCAGCCGCCGAGATGCACGAGCAGCCAGTCCTCGTCCTCCTCGGAGACCGGCTCGCCGTCGATCCGGCGCGAGATCACGCGCAGCGACCGCTCGCGCTGCTCGCACGCCGGCGGACCCTCGGCATCGCGCAGCGCGGCCCGCAGATCGAGCCGCGCCCGGGCCAGCAGCGGCGCGACCTCGTCTGAACCGACGTCGAGCACGGTCGCGATCTCATCGTGGGAGAGCCCCATCAGCTCACGCAGCGCCAGCGCCTCCCGCTCGGCCTCGGGCAGCCCCTCGGCCGCCTCGGCGACCTCGCGCGCGACCGAGCGGCGCAGGTCGCCGGCCTCCTGCAGCGTCAGCTGCGGCGACGGGCGTCGCCCGCGGCAGGCCAGGACGGCGGCGCGCAGCGACTCCAGCCGATCGCTCTCGCCCGACTCCCGCGCCTGGAGCTCGGCGGCCCGCGCCTCCTCCCCGGAGCCGAGCAGACGCGTGCAGAGGCCATGCAGTTCTTCCATCCCAGCGCGAGGCTACAGCGCCTGGACCTCCGCGGTGACCTCGGACACCGAGGCCTTGGCGTCGCCGAACAGGAGCGAGGTCTTGTCGTCGTAGAAGAGCGGATTGTCGATGCCGGCGAAGCCCGAGGCCATCGAGCGCTTCAGGACGATCACCGCCGAGGATCGGTCGACCTCGAGGATCGGCATGCCGTAGATCGGCGATCCCGGCTCGTTCCGGGCCGCCGGGTTGGTCACGTCGTTGGCGCCGATGACGAGCGTCACGTCGGTGCGGGGGAACTCGGGATTGATGTCGTCCATCTCGCGGAGCAGGTCGTAGGGGACGTCGGCCTCGGCGAGGAGCACGTTCATGTGGCCGGGCATGCGGCCGGCGACCGGATGGATGGCGTACTTGACCTCGACGCCCTTGGCCTCGAGGGCGCGCTCGAGCTCGCGGACCGCGTGCTGGGCCTGCGCGACCGCGAGGCCGTAGCCCGGCGCGATCACGACGTGGCGCGCGTAGCTGAGCTGGATGGCGACGTCCTGGGCGCTCGTCGAGCGAACCGTGCCCTCGGTCTCCCCCGCGCTTGAGACCGGCGCTCCGACGGCGCCGCCGAACCCGCCGGCGACGATCGCCGGAACCGAGCGATTCATCGCCTTGGCCATCTGGTCGGTGAGGATCGTGCCCGAGGCGCCGACGATCATGCCGGCGACGATCATCACCGGGTTGGAGAGCGCGAGGCCCGTCGCCGCCGCCGACAGGCCGGTGAACGCGTTCAGCAGCGAGATGACCACGGGCATGTCGGCACCGCCGATCGGCAGGACGACCATGTTCCCGAGCACCGCGGAGACGCCGAGGATGCCGACGATGAACAGCAGCTCGGAATGGGTCCCGGAGGCGAGCACGACCGCGACCGCGACCGCGACGACGAGCAGGGCGACGTTGATCACCGCCTGCCCGGGCAGCTTGATCGGGCGCCCGGGGAGGATCTCCTGCAGCTTGCCGAACGCGATGTTCGATCCCCAGAAGGAGATCGAGCCGATGATCGCGCCGAACAGCTCGAACCCCTCGGCACGCAGCGGCCAGCCGCCGGTGGCGGGGGGGTGGTGGGCGGGCACGAATCCATGGCGGTACTCGACCCACGCGATGAGCGCCACCGCTCCGCCGCCGACGCCGTTGAACAACGCCACCATCTGCGGCATCGCGGTCATCTTGACGTTGCGCGCCGCGGGGACGCCGACGGCGGTCCCGATGAGCAGGCCGACGACGATCAGCACGACCGTGCCCGACCCGTGGAACTCGCCGTGGCGCAGCAGGGTGGCCGCGACCGCCACCGCCATCCCGACGGCCGCGATCTTGTTGCCCCGAACCGCCGTCCGCGGCCCGGTGAGCCCGCTCATCCCGTAGATCATCAGCCCGAAGGCGACGATGTAGGCGGCGTCGATGAAATCGGTGCTCTGTAGGAAGATGCCGGCGATCACGTCGCCTCTTCCTCGGCGGCGGCCGTCTCCTCGGGCGTCGGCGGCTCCTTGGACTTGAACATGCCGAGCATGCGGTCGGTGACCAGGAAGCCGCCGATGACGTTGATCGTCCCGAACGCGACGGCGATGACGAGCAGCACCTTCTCGAGCACGCCGCTCGACTCCGACAGCAGCAGCAGGCCGCCGAGGACGACGATGCCGTGGATCGCGTTGGTCCCCGACATCAGCGGCGTGTGCAGCGTGTTCGGGACCCTGGAGATGACCGCGAAGCCGACGAAGCCGGCGAGGACGAGGATCGCGATGTCGACGACGAGGCGATCCATCAGCCGTCGGTCACCTCCGAGGCGCCCGCCGCCGCGCGCGCGCCCTCGTTGACGATCTCGCCGTCGCGGGTGATGCAGGCGCCGGCGATCACCTCGTCGTCGAAGTCGAGCGACAACTCGCCCTCCTGCGAGACCATCAGCCCGAGCAGCGCCTGGAGGTTGCGGGCGTAGAGCTGGGAGGCGTGCTCGGCCATCGTGCTCGGGACGTTCAGCGGCGCGAGGACCTTGACGTCGTGGACGACGACCGACTCGCCGGCCTCCGACACCTCGCAGTTGCCGCCGGACTCGCCGGCGAGGTCGACGATCACCGAGCCGGGCTTCATCAGCTCGACGGCCCGCTCGGTGACGAGGATCGGCGCGCGGCGGCCGGGGACCTGAGCGGTGGTGATGACGACGTCGACCTTGCCGATCGCCTCGGCCATCAGCTCCTGCTGGCGCGACTGCTGCTCGGCGCTCAGCTCCCGCGCGTACCCGCCGGCGCCCTCGAGGTCCTCGCCGAGGTCGAACTCGAGGAAGGTGGCGCCGAGCGACTCGACCTGCTCCTTGACGGCGGCGCGAACGTCGAAGCCCTGGACGACGGCGCCGAGACGCCGGGCGGTGGCGATCGCCTGCAGGCCGGCGACGCCCGCGCCGAGCACGAGCACGGTCGCCGGGCGGATCGTGCCCGCCGCGGTCATCAGCATCGGATAGAAGCGGCCGAGCTCCTGGGCGCCGATGAGCGCCGAGCGATAGCCGGCGATGTTGGCCTGCGACGAGAGGGCGTCCATCGACTGGGCGCGACTGATGCGGGGCACCGCCTCGAGCGCGAAGCTCGTCACCCCCGTGGCCGCAATCGCGCGGATGCCCTCGCCGTTGGTCAGCGGCCCCAGGAACCCGATCAGCACCCCGTGCCCGCTCAGCTGCTCGATCTCGCGCGCGTCCGGCGCGGCGACCTTGAGGACGACCTCGGCGCCGAGGGCGGCGGCCGCACCGTCGGCGAGCTGCCCGCCGGCGTCGGCGAACGCCTCGTCGGGGATGAGCGCCCCGTCGCCGGCCCCTCGCTCCACGATGACCTCGTGGCCCTGGCCGGTCAGCTTGCCGACGACCTCGGGGACGAGGGCGACGCGGCGCTCGCCCTCCGCCGTCTCCTTCGGGATTCCGATGCGCATGCGGCGCCAGAGGGTATAGGGCGCGGCCTCAGGACCGTGGGCGCAGCGGCACCGGGATGCGGTCGGCACCCCGGACGGCGAGAGCGTAGTGGTCGTGCAGCGCGCCGGGTGCCAAGGCGGCAGCCGCGGCGCGCACCCCGGCGGCGTCGGTCCCGGTGATCAGCCACGTCGGGACCGAGGCGCTGTCGGCGGTGGCGGCGACCAGCCCGGTCCCGGCCCCGAGGGTGCGCACCACTCGCCCGTCGGGGTCCAGCAGCTGCAGCGTGCCGCCGCGGGCGCCGGCGAAGCGGGCGTACACGCCGCTGGCCCCCGGCCCGTGGGCGATCAGCGCGCCGGCGAGCTGGCTGCCGAGCTCGCTCCAGGTGCCGACGACCACCCCGAGGGTGTCGGGACCCGAGCCGGTGCCGATGAACTGGCTCGAGACCGGGACACGCGCCGCGCCGAGCGCCGCCGTGACCCGATGGCAGGCCGCGGAGACGCCGCCGGCGCACTCGACGGTCACCGGATAGCGCTTGCCGCCGAAGCCGTGCAGGAAGGGCTCGGGGAACGCGCCGACCACCGCCCGGACCGACCCGGCGGCGTGCATGTCCCACCAGATCTGATCGCCGGGATGGACCGCGACCGCGCCCGGCGCCCGGGTGACCGCGATGCCGTTGACCGACACCGACCAGTCGCCCGCGCGGCCGCCGATCGAGGTCACCTCCCGGCCTCCGCGGCCCGTGCCGACCGCGAAGGACCGGCGCAGCAGGCCCAGCAGCGTCGGAGAGCCGCGGAGCCGCGCGACCGACGTCGCGCTCACCAGCCGGGCGCCGAAGTCCTCGGTGACGCGCAGCCCCACCCGGTGCGCCCCGGGAGCCGAGCCCAGGCCGCAGCCGGCGCAGGCGACCGCGACGAGCGCGGCGGCGGCCACTCGGATCACGCTCACCCCATCGACCGTACACTCGGCGGGTCGTGACCGTGAACCTCACCCGGATCTACACGCGCCTGGGCGATGGCGGCGAGACGCACCTGGGCGACATGAGCCGCGTGCCCAAGACCCACCCCCGGATCGAGGCGTTCGGCACCGTCGACGAGCTCAACGCCCAGATCGGCCTCGCGCTGGCGATCGCCCAGCCGCCCGACCCTCACGCCGAGTGGCTGCGGCGGATCCAGAACGACCTGTTCGACGTCGGCGCCGACCTCGCGGCCCCCGCCTCGGCCGACCGGGAGCGACTCCGCGTGCTGCCCGTCCAGACGCGGTGGCTGGAGGAGCGCTGCGACGAGGTCAACGCGACGCTTGACCCGCTGAAGTCCTTCGTGCTGCCGGGAGGCACGCCCGCGGGCGCCCACCTGCACGTGTGCCGCACGATCTGCCGGCGCGCCGAGCGCGCCGCGATCGCCTGCGGCGAGGACGCGAGCCCCGAGGTCGTGCGCTACCTGAACCGCCTCTCGGACCTCCTCTTCATCCTCAGCCGCGCGGTCAACGGCACGGCCGAGCCGCTCTGGGAGCCGGGCCGGTACCGATAGGCCGTCAGGGCCGGCGCAGGACGAGCATCAGCCCCGAGGCGAGCGAGATCCCGAGAGCGCCGATCGCGGCCGCGCCGACGACGAACGCCGAGTGCACGCGCGCGTACTCGATGACCTCGTGGGGGCGGGCAAGCGCCACCGCGCCGGCGAGCGCCGCCGCCAGCGCCAGCAGCACGGCCGCGGGAGCGAGCGCCTCGCGCAGGGAGAACGCGGGGCGGCCCCCGCCGGGGGCGATCCGGGGCACGGGGCGGGGCCGCCGCGCCTCGTACAGCGACAGCCCCGCGACGCCGAGCAGCGTCCACGTCGTCGCGACCAGGAAGCCGCCGAGGACGTCGGACGGGTAGTGCCAGCCGAGCTCGAGGAACGAGTAGCAGACCGCGATCGCGAAGCTGCTCATCGCCGTGGCGACCATGGGACGCCGTCGCGCGGGCGCGGCGATGACCGCGCACAGCGCCAGCGACATCGCCGCGGTGGCGTGGCCGCTCGGCCACGTGGCGTCGCCGAGCGGGCTCCACGACACCGGGTCGCGCGGCGCGGCGAGCACCGGCTTGAGCAGCTGCGTGGTCTCGTTGGCGCCGAGGAGGATGATCCCGAGGGTCACCGCGACCCGGGGGCGTCCGCGCAGCAGCGCGACGAGCACCGGCACGCACGCGAGCGCGACGTACTGATGAGGATCGCAGAGATCGGCGATCCAGGAGGTGATGCGGTCCAGGCGCGGGCGGTGCAGCTCGGCGAAGCCCGAGAGGATCGACACGTCGGCGCGCTTGACCGGACCCACGTAGTGGGCCACGACCCACGTCGCCAGCAGCAGCAGAACCCCCGCGGCCGCACCGATCAGCGCCATCCGAGCGCGTCGGGGCATGGCTGTGACCATCTCGACTCAGAGTAGCCGAGAAGCTGAGGCGAAACTAAGGATCAGGCGAGGAATCCGGGCTGTGCTCGGCGGTCGCGGCACCGTCGGCCGCGGCGGTGCGGATGACGCGGAACTCCGGCGCGGCGCCGGTGCGCCGGACGTGCGAGAAGTGCTCGAGATCCTCGGGCGAGGCGACCTCGACGGCGACGGCCTCGGCGAGCTGGAAACGCCCGGACTCGTAGAGCAGCTCCTGGTAGCGCGGGGTGCCCGTCGGCGGCTCGCCGGCGGCGGGGCGCCGCCCGGCGCTCTCGATGTCGAGGTCGTAGGCGCCGAAGCGCAGCATCCAGCGGCGGCCGCGCGCGAGCTTGTCGGCGGTCAGCTTCACCGGAACGGTGGAGCCGGCCTCGCCGCCGGCCGAGAGCGCGCGATCGCTGCGCAGGCCGGCGTGCTGGGCGACGAGCGCGTTGGCGAGGCGCTCCCAGTTGCGGCCGTAGGGCGCGGGGACGATCGCCACCGGCCCGCGCGCCGCGGCGTCGCCGCGGATCGCGTGGGCGACCGGGCCGACGACGACGTAGTGCAGGCGCAGCGCGTTGCACCAGCGCAGGAGCGCGATCCAGCCCTGATCGAGGTGCTCGAGACCCCGGGCGAGCGTGACGGGCGTGGGGTCGACGTCGGGGGCGCGGTTGCGAAGCAGCATGGATGTCCGATTCGTCCCTCCGCCGCGGAGTCCTGCACGCTATACCTGCAACCACATGGACGAGGAGCTCTACAGGCGACGCCGCGTGCAGCGGGCGCGCGAGCGCCATCAGCGCGCCGTCCGCCGCCGGCTGTTCGCCGGCGGCGCACTGCTCGCGCTCATCGTCATCGTCGTCGTGGCGCTGACGGCGGGCGGCGGATCCTCGTCCCCCGGCGGGTCGTCGTCGCATCCCCGACGGACGGCGGCGACCTCGCGCGCTCGCCGGTCGGCGGGCCGCCGCGCGCGCTCGCACGGGGGCTCGACCGCGGCCCGGCTCGCGCGCGGCGACGGCCGCCCGGGCGACGCGACCGTGCCGGTGCTGATGTACCACGTCATCGCGTCCCCGCCGGCCGGCGCGCCGTTTCCCGGCCTGTACGTGCCCGCCTCCGAGTTCGCCGCGCAGATGGCGGAGCTGCGGGCGGCCGGGTGGCACCCGGTGACGCTCGATCAGCTGCGGGCCAACTGGACGACGGGCGCGCGCCTGCCGCCCGGCAAGCCGATCGTGCTGACCTTCGACAACGGCTACCACTCCCAGTACGCCGTGGCGCTCCCGGTCCTGCGGCGCCTGCACTGGGTGGCCGACGAGAACATCCAGCTGACCGGGCTGCCACCCTCCCAGGGGGGGCTGAGCGAGGCCGAGGTGCGCGCGATGGTCCGGGCGGGGTGGGAGCTCGATACGCAGGGGATCAGCCACGCCGACCTGATCACGCTCGACGCGGCCGAGCTGCACGCCCAGATCGCATCCTCGCGAGCGACGCTGCGCCGGCGCTACCACGTCCCCGTCAACTGGTTCTGCTACCCGTCGGGCCACTACGACGCGACCGTGATCGCGGCCGTCCGGGCGGCCGGCTACGTCGGGTCGACGACCGTCGTCCCGGGGTGGGCGACCCGGCACGAGGACCCGTTTCGCCTCCCCCGGCTGCGCGTCCTCGGCGGCACCAGCCCGCAGGGGCTCCTGCAGCAGATCGCCAGCACCCGCTCGGCCGCGGCGCCACCCGCGAGCTACAACGGGACGTGAGCCACGGAGCGTGAACCGTGAGCTACCGGGTCGCGGCCATCCCGGGCGACGGGATCGGTCGAGAGGTGCTCCCCGAGGGCGTGCGCGTGCTCGAGGCGGCGGCCCGGCGCTTCGCCTTCGACGTCGAGGTGCGCGAGTTCGAGTTCGCCTCGTGCGACTACTACGCCGCGCACGGCCAGATGATGCCCGACGACTGGCAGCGCCAGCTCGAGGGCTGTGACGCGATCCTGTTCGGCGCCGTCGGCTGGCCCGAGCTGGTGCCCGACCACGTCTCGCTGTGGGGCTCGATCCTCCAGTTTCGCCGGACCTTCGACCAGTACGTCGGATTGCGGCCCGTGCGCCTGATGCCCGGCGTCCCCTCCCCCCTCGCCGGCCGTCAGCCGGGCGAGATCGACTTCGTCGTCGTGCGCGAGAACACCGAGGGCGAGTACTCCTCGGTCGGCGGCCGGATGTTCGCCGGCACCGAGCGCGAGACCGTGCTGCAGGAGACCGTGATGACGCGGACCGGCGTCGATCGGATCCTCCGCTACGCCTTCGAGCTGGCCGGCCGGCGCGACGCCCACCACCTGACCTCGGCGACGAAGTCCAACGGGATCGCGATTGCGATGCCCTTCTGGGACGAGCGCGTCGCGGCGGTCGCCGCCGCCCACCCCGAGATCACCTGGGACCAGTTCCACATCGACGCGCTCGCCGCGCAGCTCGTCCTCGCCCCCGACCGCTTCGACGTCATCGTCGCCTCCAACCTCTTCGGCGACATCCTCTCCGACCTCGGGCCCGCGTGCGCGGGCACGATCGGGATCGCCCCCTCGGCGAACATCGACCCCGAGCGCCGGCACCCCTCCCTGTTCGAGCCCGTGCACGGCTCGGCGCCCGACATCGCCGGCCGCGGCATCGCAAATCCCGTGGGTCAGATCTGGGCCGCGCAGATGATGCTCGTGCATCTGGGCGAGACCGACGCCGCCGCCGCAGTCCTGGCCGCGATCGAGCGCTGCCTGTCGGCGCCCGAGACGCGCACCGCCGACATCGGCGGCACCGCGGACACGGCGACCGCCGGACGCGCGATCGCCGCCGCGCTTCAGGGCGGCCGTCGCTGAGCGCCCATGAGGAACGGGCGCACCGTCAACCAGGCCGCAGTGAAAACCGACTCGGGCAGTGGCCGGCCCGCCGCCGGCGGCGCCTGAGCCTCCCCGCGAGGACGTCGGGCGACCGCCGACGCAGTCGTCCGGGTCGCGTTCGTGTCGGCGCGGGTCCAGCGGCGCCGGGCGGCCAAGCACAGTCGACTACTACGCGCTACGATATACCGCGATGCGTAGCACCGATCCCTCCGTGCTCATCATGGCCAGTCTCGCCGAAGGCCCCAAGCACGGCTATGCGATCACCCGCGACGTGCACGAGATCGCCGGCGTCGCGCTCGGCCCGGGGACGCTCTACGGCGCGATCGCCCGCCTCGAGGAGCGCGGCCTGATCGAGCCGCTCCAGACCGATGATCGCCGTCGTCCCTACCGCCTCACGGGACCGGGTGCCGCGGTGCTTCGCGAGCAGTTGACCGCGCAGGAGCGCGTGGCGAAGCTTGGGCTGCGCCGATTGTCCGCAGCCGAGGTACGCACATGAGAAAGCGCTTGCTGTCGCTTTATCCGGAGCCGTGGCGCGAGCGCTATGGCGAGGAGATGGCCGCGCTACTCGATGAGACTCCGCCGAGTATCGCCGCCATCCTGGATCTGCTGCGTGGTGCCCTGTCGGCCCACCTGCGACCGCTCGCACCCGCAGCGCCCGCAACCCGCGCGCGAGGCACGATCGCGCACGTCCTTGGCTGCTTCATCGTCTTCTGCGTCGCCGGCTCGGGCTTTGCCAAGACGACCGAGAACGATGACGACACCGAGCACGTCCACAGGCTGCTCGGCATTTCGCACTCGTTCATCCTGGTCGCCGCGGTCATCGCCGCAGGCGCTCTGGCGCTGGCCGCCGCGCCGCTCGCCATAGCCTCGCTGGCACACGCGCGCCGGACACGCGAACCGAACCTCATGAGGCTGATCGCCACGCCACCAGCGGCGATCGGCATGTTCGCCGGCTCCGTCGGGCTCCTCGTCCTGTGGCTCAACGCTCATCACCACCGGGCCGGCGCCGGCGGCTGGCTGCTGCTCGGGCTCTGCGCGCTGTGCGCCGCGGCCGGCGGCTTCGCCTGCTGGGCCGCTCCCCGCGCCATCATGCGCCGCATCGACATTCCGCGCAGCGCCTTTGCCATGTCGGTACCCGCGATGGCGCTCGTCGCGCTCTGCATGGCGGTGATCGCGCTCGCCACCGCCGTCTTCCTGGTCGGAATCATCGCCGACGCCCCCCACGTCGGCGCGGCGGGCAACGGCCCCGGCCAGCTGGTCGATGTCACGGCCAGCATCGCCATCCAGCTCGCCGTGATGCTCGCACTGAGCGCGGTCGCCGCATGCAGCGCCGCGCGCGGCCTTCGCTCCCTACGCGCGCTGTAGCCCGACTGACACGCCCCGCGGCCCAAGCCGGCGCGCCGCCCGGCGGCAGCGCCCCGGGCGGGACGGACGCGATCAGCCGCCGCCGAGGAACGCCGCCGGGATGTTGCGCCCCGGCACCTGATCGGGCGCGAAGACCTGGCGATCTCCGGGGTAGGCCTCGGTCCAGCCATGGGTGGCGTACCAGTCCAGGCGGTTGAGCAACGCCGGCCTGGCGTAGTCCTGACGAGCATCCTTGCCGTTGAAGTGCTGGCGCTTGCTCCAGGCCTCCCATGCGTCGTAGATCCTGCGCTCGCTGCCCGGCACCGCCACGTCGGCGTTGACGACCCGGCTGGCGGGATCGGCCGACGGATAGCCGGGAGCTCCGAGCGTCAGCGGCACCTGGTTGGGCAGGGCGTCGTACGGGGCGTCGTCGGGGGTGCTGGTGAACGCGTCATACATCGGCACGGCGGCCTGGTCCTCCTGGTTCATCGGCTTGATCCCGAGGATCTGCTCGATCGTCCGCACAACGTTGATCTGGGAGTAGTAGCTGTCGTTGACGCCCGGCCTGGCGTACGGGCTGATCGTCCAGAGCACGCTGCGGTGGCCGTCGACGTGGTCGACGCCGTTCTGGGGGTCGTCCTCGAGGACGAAGATCGCCGTGCTCTTCCAGAACCGGCTGTGGGAGATCGTGTCGACCACGCGCCCGACCGCGAGGTCGTTGTCGGCGACCTCGGCGATCGGATCCGGGTCGCCGGTGCCGACGCCGGCGGTGTGGTCGGTCATCACCCACATGAGGTTGAGACCGGGGAGGCGGTTCTGCTTGACCGACTTCTGAAACGCCCGCTGCCAGATATCGACGCGGTACTGGTCGGGGACGTTGAGGTCGAACTTCGGGTAGTAGGGGTCGATGATCGCGTTCAGCGACGGGATGTCGGAGTAGGTGCGGTACTCGTGGATCGGGATCGGGAGCGGACCTGAGGCCTTTCCCTCGAGGATCTGGGAGTCCTCGTACCACTTGTCCCAGTTGTCCGCGCTCGCCGGCACGTTGAAGAAGTTCGCGTACTCGCCGAAGTCGGCAACGCTGATCCCCGCCCGCTGCGCGGCGTTCCACAGGAAGCCGTCGCGCTGGTAGGCCAGCGCGTCGCCGCCCTGGGCGGGATAGGAGCGGTAGAACGCCCCGAACTCCTTCTCGACATAGTCGTTGGCCTCGGCCTGCACGATCCAGTTGTGGCCGTCGGCCGACAGCGTCCCCTCGTCGTAGAAGTTGTCGAGGTCGCCGAAGCGGTTGGCCAACGCGTGCTGGTTGGGCGTGATCGTCTGACCGAACTGGGCGTCGGTGGGATCGCCGTTGCCCTCGCCGAGGTCGCCGAGAACCTGGTCGTAGGTGCGGTTCTCCTTGACGATCACGAACACGTGCTTGATCGGAGAGTCACCGCCGATCGTGCGCGGGATGACCGAGGGCACGGTGTCGCCGGCGCCGCCGTTGACCGCCGGGATCTGGTTCCAGGCGTTGTCGGTGAACACCGCGTGGGTGTCCTGGGTCAGCTGCGAGGGCGACGGCAGGGCGAACTCGGTCACGCTGCCGGTGTCGTCGTAGGTGTTGTGGTCGGTGGCGTTCCCGGTCTGCGGGGCCGTTCCCGGCCCCTTGTTGATCGTCGACGCCGGACCGCGCGCGCCGATGCCCTTGTCGTTGGTGACGACGATCTTGTTGCCCAGCGCCGGATCGGGCTGGGCGTTGACCGGATACCAGTCGGTGGGCAGCAGCCCCTCGTAGGCGGGCGCGGACGTCAGCCCGTCATAGCGGTACTCGGCGATCGCGTTGTCGCGCCCGATGCTGACCAGCAGGGTGCGGTCGCCGACCATCGAGATCGCGTTGGCATAGCTGCCCACCGTCGCCCCCGGCACGGGGTTGACGTGCACCGTCTGGGCGAGGGAGTTCGAGGCCTCGTTGATGATGGAGAAGCTGTCGTCGTTGGAGTTGGCGACGAACAGCGCCGAGCCGTCCTGGTAGAGCGCGGTCGGCTCCAGGCCCACCGGGATCTCCTGCGTCTCCTTGCCGGTGGTCAGGTTGACGACCGAGACGGTGCCGGTGGTCGCGGCGCCGGTCGAGCGGTCCGAGACGATCGGCGTCCCGTCGGAGATGTTGGTGAAATCGCCCGGCTGCGCGGGCCGGCCGCCTTCGTCCGAGACGTAGGCGGTGGTGCCGTTGCCGGCGAGCACGACCTGGCGCGGGGCGTTGCCGACGGCGATCTGCGCGGTCAGCTGGTTGGTCGCGGTGTTGATCACGCCGAGCGTGTTGGCGCCGTTGAGCGCGACGTAGAGCTTGCTGCCATCAGGCGACAGCGCCATCCCCGAGGGCAGCCACGCGCCGGTCTTGGGGCCGGGTCCGCCGGTCGAGGGGCTGACGGTGCAGCTCGTGTTCTGGGCTGAGCTCGGATCGACTCCGCACAGCGGTATCGTCGCCGTCGGCGCCGTGGAGATGGTGCCGTCGGAGTTGACGGCGAAGCGCAGCAGGTAGGCGGATTGCGGAACCCACAGCGTCTTGCCGTCGGGGGAGTACAGCGGACCGTCAGGCCCGACGCTCGTGTCCTGATTTCCCGACGGACCGGTCGCCAGGGGCGTCTGCTGCACGATCTTGCCGGTCCTGACGTCGGTGATCGTCAGGTTGCCGGCGAAGTCGTTCCAGCCCAGCGCCGCCAGATCGCTGCCGTCCGGGCTGAGCTCGCTGGACACCAGGCGAGCCTTGGTGTCGAGGATGCGGGTGCCGAGCGGCGAGATCCACTGGTTGGTCGGGAGGAGCGTCGCGCCGTTGACGGTCTGCCCGACCTGGCTTGACCCGAACGGATCGATCCCGGTTCCGGTCGCCGAGGCCACGCCCACGGCCACGAGGCACACCGCGAGGGCGACAAGCGCGGGCAGGAGCCGGCCGCGGATCCGCGGGCGCCTGGCTGAAGCAGAGTCTCTCGGCACGGCTCACACCTCCGGGATCGAACGCGCGCCGCAGACTAGGTCCGGCCGGCGGGGCCGGTGTTATCAGGACGTGTCCCCCCGGCGACGGCGAGCCACCCGCTCGACGCCATTCACACGTTGTTGACCGGACAGCGCCGACGCGCGCGTAGATTGCCCGCCGATGCAGGCACTCCGCGCTCGCGGGCTGGTGAAGCGCTACGAGTCGACGCTCGCGGTCGACGGGGTCGATCTCGCCATGCCGGCCGGCGAGGTCCGCGGGCTGCTGGGACCCAACGGGGCCGGCAAGACCACCCTGCTGCGCATGCTGTTCGGGCTCGTGCGCCCCGACGACGGGGCGATCGAGCTGCTCGGCCGTCCGCTGAACGCCCCGTTCTCGATTCCCCTGGAGGGGACCGGGGGGTTCGTCGAGGAGCCGTGCTTCTACCCCTATCTGTCCGGGCGGGCCAACCTCGAGCTCCTGGCCCAGCTCGATGGCGTGGATCCCGGCGCCGTCGTCGATGAGCTGCTGGCGCGCGTCGACCTTCACGGCCGCGCCGCCGACCGGGTCAGCGGCTACTCGACCGGCATGCGCCAGCGGCTCGGGATCGCGGCCGCGCTGCTGCGCTCCCCACGCCTGCTGTTGCTCGACGAGCCGACGAGCGGGCTCGATCCGGTCGGCGCCCGCGCCGTCGCCGAGCTCGTCCGCGAGCTCTCCGCCCAGGGCGTCGCCGTCCTGCTCTCCAGCCATCTCATCGGAGAGCTGGAGAACGTCTGCGACGCGTACACGTTCCTGCGCCACGGCCGCGTCGTCTGGGACGGCAGCGCCGATCGCCTGGCGGCCGAGGCGCCGGCCTCGGCCTTCACGCTGCACACCTCCGATGACGACCGGGCGGCGGCGATCGCCGCCGCGCACCGGGGCGTTCGTGCCGGCCGCTCGCCGCGGGGCGCCCTGGCGGTCGCCGTCGGTCCAGAGGGGCTCGACGGCTTCTCGCTGGCGCTCGGCCAGGCGGGCGTCGCCATCCGCCGCCTCGAGCTGCTCGTCAGCCCGCTGGAGAGCATGTTCTTCGCCCTGACCGCCGATACCGAGGCCACGCTGCACGAGCTGGGGCCCCACGAGCTGGCCGAGCGGGCTCTGGCCAAGGCGTGAGCGCCGCCGCTCGGCACCCCGACGTGCCCGCGACGGCGACGGCGTCGCCGACGGGCGCGGTGGGGCGGGTGTTCGCCACCGAGCGGCGCAAGCTGACGGCTCAGTTGTCGACGCGGTTGCTCGCCGTTGTCTGCCTCGCCGGCCCGTTCGCCTTCGCCGGGATCCTGAAGGTGCAGAGCGGCACCCCGTCGGACTCGCTGCTGGGGGTCTACGTGCACTCCTCGGGGTTCGCGATCCCGCTGGTCGTGCTGGCCTTCGCGGGATCCTGGGGCTTTCCGCTGGTCGCCGGCGTGCTGTGCGGCGACATGTTCTCCTCCGAGGACCGCTACGGGACCTGGAAGACGGTGCTGACGCGGTCGTGCACCCGCGGTGAGCTGTTCGCGGGCAAGCTGCTCGCGGCGATGACGTTCATGACCGCCCTGGTGGCGCTCGTCGCCGTCGCGAGCGTGCTCGCCGGCGTGCTGCTCGTCGGCGGCCAGTCGCTCGTCGGCCTCGGCGGCGCGCTGATCTCCCCCGGCCACGCGCTGGCGCTCGTGCTGCTCAGCTTCCTGATCTGCCTGCCGGCGGTGCTCGCCTACACGAGCCTCGCGGTCCTGCTCTCGGTGGCCACGCGCAACGGGATCATCGGGGTGATCGGCCCGATCATGGTCGCGCTGGCGACGCAGCTGATCGACCTCATCGGCAAGGGCGTGATCGTCCACATGCTCATGGTCGGCTCGGCGTTCAACGCCTGGACCGGCCTGTTGACGACGACGCGCCCGTTCTTCGGACCGCTGATCGTCTCGATCGGGGTCAGCCTCGCGTGGATCGCCGCCTCTGTGGCCGCAGCGTGGCGGCTGGTGCGCAGTCGGGACTTCGCGGGCACCGCCGTCGGGGCCCGGGTCGGCTGGGTGGCGCCCGTCCGCACGGTGGCGATCGTCGTCGCGGTGATCGCCGCGCTGGCACTGGCCACCGACCTGGGTCCGGTGGGCATCACGCGCGCCCGCCTGACGGCCAGCATGGCGCCCGAGTTCAACCAGGTCACGCTGCTCCAGCAGCAGCTGATCGGCCGCGCCGTTCCGCCGGACGCGACCTTCTACATCAAGCCCAACTGCTTCAAGCGCGCCGCGGTGTCGGTGGGGCCCGGCGACTGGACGTGCACGATGAACGTCTTCCTGCCCCGGCCGGGCCGGGTCGCGTTCGAGCGCTCGCCCGTCGACTACGACGTGAGCGTCGCGTCCAACGGTTGTTACAAGGCGCAGTCGCCGCCGGCGTTCATCGGCGGACAGACGATGCCCGACGCCCGCGGCCGCAGCGTCGTCAACCCGCTGTACATCGTCTACGGCTGCTTCAACGTCCTGTAGGCGATGGTCCCCCCTCCCCGCCACCTCCCATCGCGACTCGTGCAGGTCTTTCCGGCTCGAAGGTCGATATCGGGAGCCACGATCCGCTCACGGCTCCGGGTCAGACCCGGGCGACGATCGCCGCACGTGAGCGATCACTCGTGCCCGGTTAGCGTTGGCCCATGCCCGACCGCCGGCGGATCGCCGCTCGACTCGACGAGCTGTGGGGAATCGCGCGTGGACCGCGGGGCGGCGCCGACCGGCCGGCGTACTCGAGCGCCGAGGCGGAGGCGACGCGACGGGTCGCCGCCTGGGCGACCGAGCTCGGGCTCGAGCCCGCGATCGATCCCCATGGCAACCTGTGGGCCCTGCCCGGCGGCTGGAAGGGGCCGGTCGTCACGTCGGGCTCGCACCTGGACACCGTGCCCGACGGCGGCCGCTACGACGGCGCGCTCGGGACGGCGCTCGGCCTCGAGCTCGTCGCCGACCTCGCGGCGGCGACGGCGAACCTGCCGGCGCGCCCCGGGCTGCTCGTGTGCGCGGCCGAGGAGGCGCCGCGCTTCGGCGCCGGAACGATCGGCTCGCGCCTGCTCGTGGGCAGCCTGCACCCCGCCGAGCTCGCCGACCTGCGCGACGCCGGGGGGGTCAGCGCGGCCGAGGCGCTCGCGCGCTACCTGCGCGAGCTCGCCGACCTGCCGCGCTGCCGGCCGGCGACCGACCGGCTGCGGGCGCACGCCGAGGTGCACGTCGCGACGCGGCGGGCGCTGCGCGAGCTCGGGGTCGTGACGCGGGTGGCCTCGCCGCGCCGGCTGGTGATCGAGCTCACCGGGGAGTCGGGGCACGCGGGCGAGGTGGCGATGGACGAGCGCCGCGACGCTCTGGTCGCCGCCGCCGAGATCGTGCTCGCGGTGGAGGCGGCGGCGCGCGAGGAGCCCGATCAGACGGTGGCCACGGTGGGCACGGCGGAGGTGGCGCCCGGCGCGATCAGCGTCATCCCGGGCCAGGTCACGCTCGGCGTCGACGCGCGGGCCATCGACGCCGCGTCGCTCGATCGGCTCGAGGCCGCCATCCGCGCCCGCGCCGCTGACATCGCCGCGCGCCGGGGAATCGGCGTCGAGGTCCGGCTCACGCGCGCCGGGACGCCGACCGCGCTCGACGGCGAGCTGGCGCGGGCCGCGCTGCGCGCTGCCGGCGAGCTGGGGATCACGGCGGAGACGACGTGGTCGGGGTCGGGTCACGATGCCCAGCACCTGATCGCGCTCGCGCCGACGCTGCTCATGTTCGTGCCGCTCCACGGCGGCGAGAGCCATACGCCGCAGGAAGGGGCGGACCTCGACGAGATCGTCGCCGCCGCTCGGATCGTGGCGGCGGTGATGGCGCGCGTCTGAGCGGCCCCCAGCGCGCGCCACGGGGCGATCGCCGCGGTGGCCGATGGACACCGTCATCGGCCGTGGCTACGATTCACGTAATGCGTCGTTTCATCGGCCCTCTCCACGCTTATGATCGCTGAAACCGATCAAAACCTCATCGATCTGCGCAGCCTTCGCGCCCTCGTGGCGGTCGCCGACGAGGGGTCGTTCCGCGCCGCGGCGCGGGCGCTCGGCTACACGCAGTCGGCGATCTCGCATCAGATCGCGATCCTCGAGCGGGGGCTCGAGGCGCCGATGTTCATCCGCCCCGGCGGGCGCGGCGCGATCGCGCTGACCCCCGCCGGCGACGCGGTCTACCGGCGCGCCCGGCGCGTGCTCGGCGAGATGGAGACGCTGAGCGCCGACGTGTCGGCGATCCAGAGCGGCGAGCCGCAGACGATCCGCATCGGCGTGTTCCAGTCGGCGACCAATGTGCTGCTGCCGAGCGCGCTGCGCACCCTGCGCGAGTACCGCCCCGACGTCGAGGTGGTGCTGACCGAGATCGACGACAACGAGCGGGTCTTCGACCAGCTGGCCGGCGGCCGGCTCGACGTCGCCTTCCTCGTCAATCCCGAACCCGACGATCGGATCCAGTCGATCCCGCTGCTCGAGGACCGCTGGGTCATCCTCACCCGGCGCGACAGCGAGCTGTCCGCCGCCGAGGTCGCCACCTTCGACCTGCTCGACGGCGCCGACATCGTCGCCTGGAACCGCCGTTGGCGCTCGCAGGTCGATCTCGAGGCCGCGTGGCGCCGCCGCGCGATCGCGCCGCGGGTGGTCTACCGCACCGACGACAACCTCGCGCTCCAACGCCTCGTCGCCTCGGGCTACGGCCATGCCTGTCTGGACCGCCTCAGCGCCTCGGCCGCCGTCGAGCCGTCGCTGACCTGGCTGGAGCCCGAGGAGATCCTCATCCCGCGGATGATCGCGATCTGCCTGCCGCACCACCGCGACGCGAGCGCCGAGGCGCTGACGCTGATGGAGGCCGTTCGCTCGCAGTTCGGCGCCTGACCCGCCGACCCCGCGGCCGCCCTATTCGCTCGGCGCCGTCCCCGGCACCACCAGGCGCGCCTCGTAGGCGGCGACGACGAGCTGGGCGCGATCGCGCGCCCCGAGCTTGGCGAACAGGCGCGCCAGGTGGGTCTTGACCGTCAGCGGCGAGAGGACGAGGCGCTCGGCGATCTCGGCGTTGCCGAGGCCGCGGCCGACGAGGCTCAGCACCTCGAGCTCCCGAGGCGTCAGCGCCTGCAGCGACGCGCGCACGTCCTCGGCGAGCGGCGGGGGCGCGCCGCCCCCGCCCGCGACGAACGCCTCGATCAGCCGCCGCGTCAGCCGAGGGGCGAGCAGGGCCTCGCCTTCGGCGACGACTCGCACGGCGGTGATCAGGTCGGCCGGCTCGACGTCCTTCAGCAGGAAGCCCGAGGCGCCCGCGCGCAGCGCGCCGAACACGTACTCGTCGAGCTCGAACGTGGTCAGCACGATCACCCGGGTCCCCGCGAGATCCGGGTCGGCGACGATCTGAGCGGTCGCCTGCAGCCCGTCCAGCCGCGGCATCCGGACGTCCATCAGCACGACGTCCGGGCGATGCTCACGCGCCAGGGCGACGCCGTCCTCGCCGTCGGGCGCCTGGGCGACGACGGCGATGTCGGCCTCGGAGTCCAGCAGTGCCCGAAAGCCGGCGCGGACCAGCGCCTGGTCGTCGACGAGCTCGACGGTGATCATCGGCTCACACCGCGGCCGTGCCCAGCGGCAGCCTTGCCGACACGCGCCATCCGTGGTCCGCCCCGGGCGCGGCCTCCAGCGTCCCGCCGAGCGCGACCGCGCGCTCGCGCATCCCGCGCAGGCCGTTGCCCGGCACCGCCTGGACGTTCCCGCGGCCGTCGTCGACGATGTCGATGCACAGGTCATCGCCCGCCCGCCGGATCGAGACCTCCGCGCTGGAGGCCGCGGCGTGCCGGGCGACGTTGGTCAGCGCCTCCTGCACGATCCGGTATCCGGCGCCGTCCACCGCCGCCGGCAGCTCGGCGACCGGTTCGACGTCCAGCCGGACGTCGACGCCCGCGGCGCGCAGGTTCTCGACGAGCGGCGCCAGATCGTGCAAGCTGGCCACCGGGCCCATCGGCGCGCCCTGGGCGGGGTCGCGCAGCACCTCGAGCGTGCCGCGCAGCTCGGCGAGCGCCTCGCCGCTGGTCCGCTTGATGTCGCGCAGTGCGCTCTGCGCCTGGCCGGGGTCGCGCTGCAGCAGATGCGCCGCCACGCCCGCCTGCACGTTGATCGCGGTCATCGCGTGCGCGACGACGTCGTGGATCTCGCGGGCGATCCGCAGCCGCTCGTCGGACAGCCGGCGCAGCGTCGCCTGCTCGGCGGCGGCGACCATCCGCTCGGCCGACTGCCGGCGCGAGCGCACCATTTCGCCGGCGACGATCGCCAGCAGGCAGAGCAGCAGGTTGCGCACCACGATCCCGGCGACGTGGGCGGCGCCGGTGGCGAACGGGATCACGCTGATGAACACGCACGGCCCGATCGCCACCGCCATCCAGATCGACTGGCGCCGGTCGCCGCGCAGGGCGCACTCGAACAGCGCCACCATCGGGATCAGCACGACCGTGTTCTCGGGATGCACCCGCCAGAGGACCAGCACGACGCCGCCCACGAGCGGCGCCAGCAGGACCGGGAACGAGACGCGGCGGCGAGCGACGAGGGGCAGGCAGCCGACGATCGCGGCGAGCACGCTGACGATGGTGATCGGCCGTCCGCGCACCGAGAGGGCGGCGTCGATCTCCAGGACCACCGGGAGCACGACCACCGGCAGCCAGTCCAGCGCGGTCCGGGACGCGAGCACATCCCGGACCCGCCGGCGGATGTTCGTGCGCGCGCCCACCGCTCAGGCCACCGCTTCGACCTCCGCGCGCACCGGCACGACCCGCCGGCGCAGGCGGCGCATCGGCTGCGGCGACCACCAGTTCCAGTCGCCGAGCAGCGCCATCAGCGACGGGACCAGGAGCGAGCGCACGATGAACGCGTCGAGCAGCACGCCCGTGGCCACCGCGACCCCGATCTCCTGGATGAAGGTGATCGAGCTCGTGCTGAACGCGCCGATCGCGACCGCGAGCAGGATCGCGGCGGCCGTGACCACGCGGCCGGTGACGCCGAGGCCGTGCGCGACCGCCTCGCGGTCCTGGCGGGGATGGTCGGGATCCTCGCGCGACTCCTTGATCCGGCCGAGCAGGAACACCCCGTAGTCGGTCGACAGCGCGAAGGTCACCGTCGCCGCCACGAGGAAGTCCGTCGGCTCCACGCCGCCATCGGAGGTGTAGTGCAGCAGGCCGGTCAGGTTGCCGTGCTGATAGATGAGCACCAGCGGGGTCAGTGAGGCCGCCACGGTCAGCGTGTTCATGACCAGCGCCTTCAGCGGCAGCACGAGGGAATCGGTCATCAGCCACAGGACCGTGAAGGTCAGCACGGCGAGCAACGCGATGGCCAGCGGCAGGTGAGCGCCGATCGCCGCCTGCTGGTCGACGAACGACGCCGCGTCGCCGCCGACGTGGACGGTGAACGGCGCCGGCAGGTCGCGGATCTCGTGCACCGCCTGCTGGGCGCCCGGACCGGCGGCGTCGCCCGCGACCCGGGCGTTGATCTGCCAGGTGTCGGCGTCCAGCGCCCGGGGCGGGGTGACCGCGCGGACGCCGGGCACCGCGCGCACCCGGCGCGCGAACGCGGTGACCGCGGCCGCGTCGGCGCGCGGCGCCGAGATCGCGATCGTCACCGGTGACGCGCCGGCCCCGGCGAACTCCCGCGTCAGCGCGTCGGCGACCGCGCGCGAGCTCTCGCCCCTCGGGATCACGCGGGTGTCGTTGGCCGGCGACCAGACGGTGCTGAGCGCCGGCAGCCCGGCGGCGATCATCGCCGCCGCCGTCATCACCGCGATCAGCCCCGGTCGCCGCATCACCCAGTGCGCGAACGCCGACCAGCGGGTCGCCTCGACGCTCCGGCGCTTCTGGACCAGCTTGACGTTCCACAGCGCCAGCAGCGCAGGCGAGACCGACACGGCGACGAGCGCGGCGACGAGCGCCACCGCCGCTCCGGCGATTCCCATCGACTTCAGAAAGCCCTGCGGGAACACGACCAGCGTGGCCAGCGCGCAGGCGACGGTGGCCGCCGAGAAGCAGACCGTGGCCCCGGCGTTGCGCATCGTCGCGCGCAGCGCGACCTCGGGCGCGACCCCCGCCGCCAGCTCCTCGCGATAGCGGGTGACCAGAAACAGCGTGTAGTCGACCGACAGCCCGAGACCCATGCCGATCACGAGGTTCAGCGCAAAGATGCTCAGCCCGTAGAGCTGGTTGATCCCCGTGAGCACCAGGAACGTGCCCAGCACCGTGGTGACCCCGACGACGAGCGGCATCACCGCCGCGCGGCCGCGGAAGAACAGGATCGAGAGGATGATCAGCAGCGGCGCGGCGATCGCCTCGGCGAGGCCGAGGTCCTTGGTCACGTTGGCGTTGATCTGCTCGTTGGCCACGGCGGCGCCTCCGACCGTGACCTGACGATCGTCCGCGAACGCGTGCTCGGTGGCCGTGGCGACGTCCTTGTCCTGGGCCGAGGTCGCGATCGTGCCGGTGACCAGAGCCCGGCGACCGTCGCGGGCGACGCCGGCCGGCGCCGTGGTCGAGCCGATCCCCGGAACCCGGGAGAGCGTGCGCGCGGCGGCGGCGATCGTCCCGGACGCGGCACGGGGGCCGCGCGGCGTGTCGATCAGCAGCACGATGCCGGGCGAGGCCTCTCGACCGGTCGCGCGCTGGAGCACGTTCTGGGCGATCTGAGCGTCCGAGCTGGACGGAATGAACCCGCCCGAGCTCTTCAGCGACCCGGCGACCGGCCCCCCGACCGCGCCGGCGATGACGACGAACATGAACGTGATGATCAGCGCGCGGCGGGGGCGGGCGCCGACCCGGGTGGCGAGTGAGGTGAGCATGCGCCGATTCTTCAGCCGCGCGCGGTAACCGGCAATCGCCCGGGTGGAGTGTCTTGCGCGGCCGGCCTACCTCCGGCGATGTACTCCCACCCGCACCACGCCGGCTGAGGCGCAGGTCGCGAGCGCGAGGCGCAGGTCGCACTCGGCGACGACGGCGAGGTCGGGATGGTCGAGGTCGAGCTCGATCGCCGCCGCCTCCCCCGACAGCCCGAGGCTCGCCCGGCCGGCGGCGCCGACGCGGCCCCACAGGTCGCCGCCGGCGGCGGCGAGCAGCGCATCGCGGGTCTGGCCCTCGCGACGGGCCTGGGTCTCGAGCTCGCGCAGCTCCTCGAAGGGGTCGATCCGGATCTGCTCGTCGGTGCCGATGGCCAGCCTGACGCCGGCGTCGCGATAGCGCAGCGCCGGCAGGTGACCGTCGCCGAGGTTGCCCTCGGTGGTCGGACAGGTCACGACGATCGACCGCGAGGCCGCGAGGCGGGCGATGTCGTGGTCGTCGACGTGGATGGCGTGCACGACGCTCGTGCGCGGGCCGAGGAAGCCGGTCCGGTGCAGCAATTCGATCGGCGAGCAGCCGTGCTCGGCCTCGGTCTCGGCGAGCTCGCGGCGCTGCTCGGCGGCGTGGACGTGGCGGACGAGGCCGTGGGCGTCGGCGTGGCGGGCGATGGCCGCCAGCCACTCGGCGGGCACGGCGCGGACGCTGTGGGCGGCGACGCCGACCTGCACCCCGGGGCGGTCGGCCGCCCACGCGCGCAGCGCGTCGACCCGGGCCAGGAAGGTCTCGACATCGGGGTCGCAGAAGCGCACCTGGCCGGGCTCGGGCGGGCGCCCGGGGCCGCCGCGGTGATACGCCGCGGGGAGCAGGACGATCTGGAGTCCCTCGGCCCGAGCCGCCTGCGCGAGCGCGATCGCCATCGCGTTGGGGTCGGGGTACGGGGTGCCGTCGGGCCGATGGTGGACGTAGTGGAACTCGCCCACCGCGCCGTAGCCCGCGGCCGCCATGGCGCGGTACGCGCGCCGGCCGACCGCGTGCATCGACTCGGGGTCATGGCCGCCGGCGAGCTCGTACATCGCGGTCCGCCAGCTCCAGAAGTCCTCGGCGGTCGGGGGGTGGGCGGGCCGGAAGCGACTGGCCCGCTCGCCCCGGCCGCGCAGGTCGAGCTGGAAGGCGTGGCTGTGGGCGTTGGCCATCGCCGGGACCATCGCGGCAGGGCGGGCGCTCATGCGCCGACTCGCCCGAGTCGCCTCGCCGCGGCGTCGTCGCGGACGTAGGCGGGCTCGCCGCCGATCAGCGCGATCGCCACCGGGTCGCGCGCGAAGCGGTAGGCGACGTGCTCGATCGGTCCGTCGAGCAGGAGGAGGTCGGCGCGCTTGCCGACCTCGATCGACCCGCGATCGTGTGCGAGGTGCAGCGTCCAGGCGCCGTTCAGGGTCGCCATCCCGAACGCCTCGGCCGCCGACAGCCCGTACAGCCGGGCGGCGAGACCGAGCACCGTGGGCATCGCGAACACCGGCGCGGTGCCGGGGTTGCCGTCGGTGGCCAGCGCGACGATCGCCCCGGCGTCGATCAGCGCCCGGGCGGGCGCGCGGTGCTCGGCGCCGAGGAACTCGGCCGCCGGCAGCAGGACGGCGGCGCACGGCGCGGCGGCAAGCGGGGCGATGTCCTCGTTTCGCAGGGTGCAGAGGTGGTCGGCCGAGCGGGCGCCCGCTCGCAGCGCCACCGGGACCGAGCGGTGCCCGCCGAACTGCTCGACGTGGCAGCGCAGCGCGAGGCCGGCGGCGGTGGCGAGCTCGCCCATCAGCTCGAGGTGCGCGTTGGCAAAGGCGATCGACTCGACGAAGATGTCGAGCGCCGACACGGTGCCGAGCTCGAGCACCTCGGGCATCATCGCCTCCACCTCTCCCATCCACTCATCGGCGGTGAAGCCGTCGGGGACCGCGTGGGCGAGCAGCGCGGTGCACAGCGTCGTCTGCGGCACCCGGGCGTCGAGCTCGGCGGCGAGGCGCAGGGCGCGCAGCTCGCCGTCGCGCGAGAGCCCGTAGCCCGACTTGCACTCGAACGTCGTCGTGCCCGCCGCCAGCATCTCGGCGGCCACCGCTTGGGACTGCCCGAGGATCTCCTCGTCGCCCGACTGCGCCAGCGCCCGTGCCGAGGCGCGGATCCCGCCGCCGCCGCGCGCGATCTCCTCGTAGGGGACGCCGGTCAGCTTCTGCTCGTACTCGTCCGCGCGCCAGCCCGCGAACGGCAGGTGGGTGTGGCAGTCGACGAACCCCGGCACGACCGCGCATCCGCGGGCGTCGACGGTCACCTCGGCGCGTGGGTCGCACGCCAGCGCCGCGATCCGCCCCTCGGCGATCGTCAGGTCGCCGGCCGCGGTCGTCTGGCCCCGGAGGTCCTCCCCGCGCAGACAGGACAGCCCGTCGCGCGGCGGGCGCAGGATCTGCGCGGCGCCGGCCAGGGTCAGCGAGCTCACTGGACGTCGAGCATCGGCATCGCGATCCCCGCCCGCCGCGCGGTGTCAACGGCCTCCACGTAGCCGGCGTCGGCGTGGCGGACGACGCCGAGGCCGGGATCGGCGATCAGCGTCCGCCGTACGCGGTCGGCCGCCTCCGGGGTGCCGTCGGCGACGACGACCTGGCCGGCGTGGATCGACTTGCCCATCCCCACCCCGCCGCCATGGTGGATCGAGACCCAGCTGGCGCCGCAGGCGGTCATCAGCATCGCGTTGAGCAGAGGCCAGTCGGCGACTGCGTCACTGCCGTCGCGCATCGCCTCGGTCTCGCGCTCGGGGGACGCGACCGAGCCGCAGTCGAGATGGTCGCGGCCGATCACGATCGGGCCGCGCAGCTCGCCGGAGGCGACCATCTCGTTGAAGCGGACGCCCGCGCGATCGCGCTCGCCGTAGCCCAGCCAGCAGATCCGGGCCGGCAGGCCCTGGAAGCGCACGCGCTCGGAGGCGAGCTCGATCCAGCGGGCGATGTGCTCCTGGTCCCCGAACAGGTCGAGGATCGCCGCGTCGGTGGCGTGGATGTCGGCCGGGTCGCCCGACAGCGCCACCCAGCGAAACGGTCCCTTGCCCTCGCAGAACAGCGGGCGGATGTACGCCGGTACGAACCCGGGATAGGCGAAGGCGTCGCGGTCCCCGTGCTCGGCGGCGAGCCCGCGCAGCGCGTTGCCGTAGTCGAACGCCTCGGCGCCGGCGGCCTGCAGCGCGCGGATCGCGGCCACGTGGGCAAGCGCGCTCTCCCCCACCCGCCGCAGGTAGTCCTCGGGGTCAGAGCGCCGCAGCGCCTGGGCCTGCTCGACGGTCAGCCCCGCCGGCACGTAGCCGTTCAGCGGGTCGTGCGCGCTCGTCTGGTCGGTGACGACGTCGATCGCCACCCCGCGGCGGACGAGCTCGGGGAGGATCTCGGCGGCGTTGCCGGCGAGGCCGATCGACAGCCCTCGCGCCTGCGCCTGCGCCCGCGCCAGGCGTGCCAGCGCGTCGTCGAGGTCGGCGGCGCGCTCGTCGAGGTAGCCGCTCTCGATCCGCCGCTCGATCCGCTGCAGGTCGACCTCGACGCACAACGCCGCGCCGTCGAGCATCGTGATCGCCAGCGGCTGCGCCCCGCCCATGCCGCCGAGCCCCGCGGTGACGACCAGGCGGCCGGCCAGGCTGCCGTGCCAGCGCTTGCGCGCGGCGGCGGCGAACGTCTCGTAGGTCCCCTGCAGGATCCCCTGGCTGCCGATGTAGATCCACGAGCCCGCCGTCATCTGCCCGTACATCATCAGCCCGGCGGCATCGAGCTCGCGAAACTGCTCCCAGGTCGCCCACTGCGGAACGAGGTTGGAGTTGGCGATCAGCACCCGCGGCGCGCGATCGTGGGTCTCGAACACCGCGACCGGCTTGCCCGACTGCACGAGCAGGGTCTGCCCGTCGCCGAGCCGGCGCAGCTCCCGTTCGATCGTGTGGTAGCTGCTCCAGTTGCGCGCCGCCTTGCCCATCCCGCCGTAGACGACGAGCTCGGCCGGGTTCTCGGCGACGTCGGGGTGGAGGTTGTTGCGCAGCATCCGCAGCGCGGCCTCCTGGGGCCAGCCGCGGGCGCTCAGTCCGTTGCCCGCCATGGGGCGGCAACGCTACCGCAGCCGCTCACGACGACGTCGCCGACCCGCACTCCCGATTGCACGCCGCCGACCCGGCACCCTCGATTCGCCGCCACCGACCCGACGCCGCCGGTCCGGCGCCGTCCGGCCCCGCGGCGCGGGCTACGAAGCGGCCGGCTCGGGGTCGGGGCGCACGATCACGGTGTCGGCGATCGGGATGATCTCGTCGACCGGCAGGTCGGCGGTCGACGCGTGCTGGCGGATCGCCTCCGGGCTCGAGGCCTCGTAGATGCAGACGGTGCCCACGGCGCCCTCGCCCTCCTCCAGTACGTAGCTGCGGATCCAGCGGATGTCCTCGGGCATCTGCTCATCCCCGACCTGGGTCGAGCGCTCGGCCGCCTTCTCGAGGTCGCCGGCGGACTTCCAGCCGTGCCGGCGCAGGATTGCGTACTGGTTCATGGCGTCTCCCTCTGGTTCGCGGTGCCAGCCCGCCACGATACCCGAGGGCCTGCCGCGGCCGATGGTCGCTCGTGGTCAGCTGCTGGCACGGCCGACTCAGGGCCGGCGCGGTCGCGACGCGGTGAAGCAACTAACCTCGCCGCCGTGCCCGAGCCCGCCGAGCTCCTCGCCCCGCTGCTGATCGGACTCGGCGGCGGGCTGCGGTCGTTCGCGCCGCCGGCGACCCTCGCCTCCCGGGGGCGCGGCCCCCTGCCGGGAGCGGCGCGCTTCATCGCCTACGGAGCCGCGATCGGAGAGCTCATCGCCGACAAGCAGCCCGACATGGGCAGCCGCTGGGCTCGGCGCGGGCTCGCGTTGCGGCTCGGGTTCTCGGCGAGCGCCGGCCACGAGGCGGCGGGCTGGCCGGGCCTGGCCGTGGCGTCGTCGGCCGCGCTCACCTCCGCCTACGTCGGCTCGCGGCTACGCGCCGTGATGAGCGGCGGGCCCGGCGCCCCGCTGGCCGCCGCCGCCGAGGACGCGCTCAGCTACGGCCTGGTCCTCGCCGGGGCGCGCCGGGGCTGAGCGGGGTCGCCATCGCGGCCCCGCACGTATGATCGGCGCATCGACAGCGTGTACAGGAGCCTGCGCAGGGTCGCGCATCCGGTGGCCTGGCGGGCGCGCCGCGCGCGTCTGGTCACGTCGCCCGGCGCCTTCTTCTGGGGCGAGGTCCGCCGACCGTCGACACCCCGCCGCTATCGGCTGGCCGACGGGTCTGGGCAGGTGCTCATTCGTCACCACAATCATGAGGACAGCTTCATCCTGTCGGAGATCTTCGAGGGAACGAGCACCTACGCGATGCCCGCCGACGTTCGTCGCGCCCTCGGGGAGGACGTTGCCAGCATCGTCGACATCGGGGGGAACATCGGCCTGGCCGCACTGTGGTTCGCGCGAGCCTTTCCCGGCGCACGCCTGACGATCGTCGAGGCCGACCCCACGAACGCCGATGTGCTCGAGCAGACGCTCTCCCTCAACGGCCTCGGGGACCGCTCCACGGTCATCCGCGCCGCAGCAGGAGCCCACGGGGGCGAGCTCCCGTTCGTCCTCGGGCTCGGCGGGCGGTCACATGCCGCGACCGCGGCGGACGTCGTGACGACCCGCGTCGCGATGATCGACGCGCTCTCGCTGATCGCCGGCAGCGACCTGCTCAAGATGGACATCGAGGGCGGCGAGTGGGCGATCCTCAGCGACCCCCGCCTGGGCGACGACCCGCCGCGGGCGCTGTGCCTCGAGTACCACCTGTGGCAGTGCCCCGGTGCGGACCCCACCGCCACCGTCAGGACGCTCCTGGAGCAGGCGGGCCTGCACATCGTGGCGCTGCGCGAGGAGGGACACGGGGGCGTCGTGTGGGCCGTGCGCTGACGGTCCCCCGGCCGGCCCGGGGATCACCGGTACGGCAAGCAGGTCCCCACGCCCCGGGCGCGGGCCTTGGCCAGCAGCGCCTCGCCGAGCGCGACGTCGGTGATCGACAGCCCCCGGTGCCAGAACAGGATCGTCTCGGCCTCCGACTCCCGGCCGGGTCGCGCGCCGCAGACGATCTGCGAAAGCTCGGCATGGACGCGCTCGGCGGTCAGCCGCCCGCTGTCGACGTGCGCGCGCAGCGCGCCGAGCGGCCCGCTGCCCGCCTGTCCCCAGTCGTCGACGACGATCTTGTCCATGATGTCGGTCAGCTCGAGCTCCACCGCGCTGACCGTGCCATAGGGGATGACGAGCGCGCCGGGCGCGATCCACCCGGTGGCGAGCAGCGGCTCGGGCGCGGACAGCCGGCTCGCCTCCACGACGACGTCGGCGCCGCGCACGCACGCCTCCCAGCTGTCGACCGCGCGCACCTCGCGGCCGAGCTCCGCGCTCAGGCGTCGCGCGAAGGCCTCCCGGCTCGCGACCCGCCGCGAGTGCACGCGGATCTCGGTCAGCGTCGGGAGCACCCGGCAGAGCAGGCGGACGTTCCAGTAGGCGGTGCCGCGCGCGCCGACGTGACCGAGCGTGCGGGCGTCGCGCCGCGCGAGGTGGCGCGCGCCGATCGCGGTCATCGCGCCGGTGCGCATCTCGGTGATCGCGGTCGCGTCGAGGATCGCCGCCGGCACCCCGGTGAGCGGGTCCATCAACAGCAGGAGCGCGAGCTCGGAGGGCAGCCCGAGCCGGTGGTTGTCGACATAGTCGCCGACCACCTTGACCCCGGCGTGCTCCGAGGTGGCGCCGCGGAGCACGTTGAAGTGCCCGTGGGCGCCACGCGGGAAGAGGTGGACGCGCGGCTCGAGCACCGTCTCGCCGCGTCCCTGGGCGGCGAGCACCCCGGCGACGGCGTCGATGATCTCGTCGTCGGTCAGCGCGAGCGCCGCGACGTCGGCGCCGGCGAGATAGGTGAGCTCGAGCGTCACGCGAGCGCCCCGGACACCGCCGCGAGCAGCTCGCCGCCCGTCAGCGCGGTCGCGACCAGGCGCTCGATCTCGAGGCCGAACGGGCGATCGTCGCCCAGCGGCGCGACCGTCTCGCGCACGAGCCGCCACGCGATCTCGGTCCCGGCGCCGAGCCGCTCGGGCGCCGCCTCGTCGACGGCCTGGGCGGCGACGATGAGCTCGACCGCGACGAGCGGACGCACGCGTTCGAGCTGCTCGACGCAGCGCAGCGCCGCTTGCGTTGCCCCGGTGCTGTCGTCCTCGACCCCGTCGGCGCCGACCGTCGCCAGCGTCGCCAGCGGCGCCGCCCGGTGCGCGATCTCGAGGCTCAGCGCCTGCGCGGTCTTGGTCAGCGTCCCGAGGCCCGCGTGGGTCGGACCATGGACGGTGAGGTTGTCGGGCAGGCCGCTGAGCCGGCCGACCTTCAATCGCGCCTGGCGCTCGGCCATCATCCCGGCCACCTGGGCGAGCGCGATCGCCAGCGCGTCGAGCGCGAGCGCGAGCGCGGGGACGTGGAAGTTGCCGGTGCTGACGACATCGTCGGCGAGCACGAGCGGGTTGTCGCCGCCCCCGCCGAGCTCGGGCGCCAGCGCGGTCGCCAGCCCGTCGAGCGCAAAGCGCAGCGACCCGTGCACCTGGCTGACGCAGCGCAGGCTCAACGGGTCCTGGAGGCGGCGCGCGGCGCCCGGCTCGGTCAGCGACCCGCCGACGAGCAGGGCCCGCAACCCCTCCGCCGCCCACGCCTGCCCGGGCGCCGGCCGCGCGGCGACGACCCGCGGGTGCAGCGGCGTGAGGTTCGCCCGAAACCCCTCCATCGACAGCGCGGCCGCGATCTGCGCCGCCGCCAGCGCGGCCTCGGCGTCGAGCAGCGCGAGCGCCGCCACGCCCGCCGAGACCGCCGAGCTCGAGCAGATCGCCAGCCCGTCGCGAACGCCCAGCGGCACCGGCCGCAGGCCCGCTCGCGCGAGCGCGTCCCCCGCCGCCATCGTCTCGCCGCCGAGCTCGGCCTCCCCCTCGCCGATGAGCCCCAGCCCGACGTGGGCCATCATGCACAGGTCCGACGCGCCGACCGACCCGCTGCGCGGCACCCGCGGATGGACGGCGGCGTTCAGCAGCGCGGCGAGGCCGTCGGCGACTGCCTCGCTGACCCCGGCGGTGCCCGCGCACGCGCCGTTCAGGCGCACCGCCATGACGGCTCGGGTCAGCTCCGCGCTCAGCGGCGGACCGACCGAGGTCGCCCGCGCGCGCAGCACGCGCGCCGAGTACTCGGCGTCGCGCTCGAGGTCGACGCGGTCGACCACGCGCGGGCCGAGCCCGGTCGTGACGCCGTAGATCGACCGGCCGTCGGCGGCGGCGCGCAGCACGGTCGCGTGCGCGTCGCGCACCCGGTCCCGGGCCCGGGGATCGATCGCGACGCACACGCGCCGGCGGGCGATCTCGGCAAGCGCGGCCGGATCGAGCGGGCGACCGTCGAGCACGATCATGGCGGGCGACGATAGTCGTCGTACACGGTGCGCTCGTGCCCCGTCGCCGTCCAGTGCGCTCGTGCCCCGTCGCCGTACAGTGCGCTCGTGCCCCGTCGCCCCGCGGCCGCCGACCCGCGCCCCGTCACCCTCGACGGCGCCGGCCTGACGCCCAAGCAGGTGTCGCTCATCGCCCGCGAGGGCGCCGAGACCCGGATGGCGGCCGTCGCGCGCGCCCGCAACGACCGGTCGCGCGCGACGGTCGCCGACCTGCTCGCGCGCGGCGCCGACCTGTACGGCGTGACGACCGGCGTCGGCGCGCTGCGCGACTACCGCGTCCCCGATGACCGGCGCGAACAGTATGCGCTCAGCCTGCTGCGCAGCCACGCCTGCGGCGCGGGGCGCCCGCTGCCGTCGACGATCGTGCGCGCGGCGATGGCCACCCGCGCCAACCAGATCGGCGCCGGCGGCGCCGGCGTGGCGGCCGAACTGCTCGAGGCGCTCGTCGGCGCGCTGAACGCGGGCCTGTCGCCGTTCACGCGCGAGATCGGCTCGTTGGGCACCGGCGATCTGACCAACCTCGCCGACATCGCGCTCGCGCTGCTCGGCGAAGGCGAGGTCTGGCGCGGCGACGAGCTCGTCGACGCCGGGGCGGGGCTCGCCGACGCCGGCGTGCCACGCGCGCGGCTCGGGCCGCGCGACGGGCTGGCCTTCATGAGCTCCAACGCGGTCAGCATCGGCCGCGCGGCGCTGCTCGTCGTCGACGCCCGGCGGCTGCTCGACGCGTGGCTGTCGGTGGCGGCGCTCTCCTTCGAGGCGGCGGCGGCCGACCCGGTGGCGCTCGACCCCCGCATCCACTCCTCGCGGCACCGGCCCGGTCAGGCCGCGGTCGCCGCACGGATGCGCGCCCTGCTGCAGGGGGTCGCCACCCGCACCCGCGACCCGGGGCCGCTCGGGATCCAGGACCCGTACCCGTTCCGCGCCCAGCCGCAGGTCGACGGGGCGGTCCACGACGCGCTGCTCGTGCTCGAGGAGACGGTCGTCCACGAGCTGAACTTCGCCGGCGAGAACGCGCTGATCGTGTCCACCGACGAGGTCGCGCTGCCCAACGGCAATCCTCACGCCGCGCCGCTGGCCATCGCCGTCGACGCCCTGCGCACGGCGCTGGCGCAGTCGGCGGCGCTGATCGCGGCCCGCGTCAGCATGCTGCTCGACGCGGGTCTGACCGGTCTGCCGCCGTTCCTGGCCCGGTCGCCGGGCCCCGAGTCCGGCGCGCTCGTGCTCGAGTACACCGCGCACGCCGCGGTCGCCGAGGTCCGCTCGCTCGTCACCCCGGTCGCCGCCCAGACGGTCGCCGTCGCCCGCGGCGTGGAGTCGCACTCGAGCCTGGCGCCCACCGCCGTCCGGCGCGCCGACGATGCGCTGGCGGTCCTGCGGGTCGCGGTCGCCGTCGAGCTGGTCGTCGCCGTCCGCGCGCTGCGGCTCGCCGGCCAGGTTCCGGCGGGGGCCGGCAACCAGCCGCTGTGGGAAGCCGCCAGCGAGCGTCTGGACGCCGAGCTCGCCGATCGCTCGCTGCACCCCGACGTCGAGGCCGCCCGGGAGCTGATCGAGGGCTGGCGGATCGAGCTGGGCTGACCGCGGCCACCGAGCGGCGGCCGCGGTCATCCCGTGACGGCTACTTCTTCATCAGGCCGTTGGCCTGGAGGAACTTCATGGCGACGACGCTCGGATCCTGCTTGTCGAGCACCGCGTCGGCGTTGAGCTGCTGCACGACGTTGTTGGTCAGCAGCGCGTCGACCTTGTCCAGCGTCGCCGAGAACGCCGGGCCCTCCTTGGCCAGCAGCGTCTTCTTGATCACCGGGACGATGTTCTGGAACCCGAAGATGTTCTTCGTGTCGGCCAGCAGGACGTACTTGCCCTTCTGGGTCAGCTGCCCGTCGGTGGTGAACACGGCGGCGGCGTCGATCTTCTTCGCGTCGAGCGCCGGATACGCCTGGCCCTCCTGCAGCCCCACGAACGTGAAGTTGTGCAGGTGGTAGGCCTGCTGGAGACCGACGACGCCCTCGTAGCGGGTCTTGTTCTCCTCGGGGCCTCCGTAGGTCCAGTGCTTGAGCTTGGCCAGATCGGCGATCGTCTTCAAGTTGTTCTGCTTGGCGAACGGCGGCAGCACCGCGATCGCGTCGGCGTCGAAGAACGGCGTCTTGGTCAGGACCGTGAAGCCGTGCTTGGCCTCATAGTTCTTGGCGATCTCGTAGGCCTGCTGCGCGCTCTTGGGCGGCTTGTTCTCGGGGATGTCGGCCAGGACGGTGTCGATCACCCCGGTGTACTCCGGGTACATGTCGATCTTGCCGCTCTGCAGCGCCGTGTTGACGAGCTCGCTGGAGCCGATGTTCGGCTTCAGCGTGACGGTGTAGCCCTTGGCCTGCAGGGCGTCCTGGTACAGGAAGCCGAGGATGTACTCCTCGGTGAAGTTCTTGTCGCCGAGGACGATGGGCGGCTTGCCCTTGCCCGGGCCGGAGGCGGCGGCGCCGCCGCCGGAGCTCGAGCTCGAGCTCGAGCTGGAGGAACTGCTGCTGCTGCTCTTGCTCTTGCTGCTGGAGCCGCACGCTGCGACCGCGAAGGCGACGAGCGCGACGACGAGCGCGACGAGCAGGGGTCGTGCGCTGGATCTGCTGAACACGGTGTGTCCTTTCCCCTCTGGTTGATGTGCGGTGTGGAAGCGTGTCAGGCGGGCTCGGTGCCGGCCGCGAGCAGGTTCTCGGCGCCGCCGGGTGCGACGGAGAGCGCGGTGGCCTCGCCTCGGGCCCTGGTCACGCGGAGGCCGCGCGGCGTCAGGTATCGCTGCGCGACGAGCAGCACGCCCTGCACGAGCAGCGACAGGATCGTCACCGTGATCGCGGCGCCGAGCACGCCCGCGAGCCCGTAGCTGGGCTGGTTGAAGATGATGTTGCCCAGGCCGTTGCCGCCGACGACCGATGCGATCGTCGCCGACGCGATCACGAACACCGCGGCGGTACGCAGACCCGCGAAGATGAGCGGGAGCGCCAGGGGCAGCTCGACCCTGCTCGCGACGCCGAACGGACTCATCCCCATCCCGCGGGCCGAGTCGACCGTCTGCGGGTCGACGCCGTCCACCGCCACGTACACGTTGGTGAGGATCGGCGGGAACGCCAGCACGAACATCGCGATGAACGCCGGTAAGAAGCCGAACGAGATGAGCGCGAGCATGATCGCGAGCAGCCCCAGGCTCGGCACCGCGCGCAGGACGTTGGACAGGTTGATGGCGACGAACGAGCCCTTGTGGAGATGCCCGAGCACAAGTCCGAGCGGCACGCCGAACAGCATGGCGGCCCCGATCGCGGCCCCGCTGAGCACCATCTGCTGACCCGAGAGCGTCAGCAGCAGGTGAGGATTGTTGCCGATGAACTTGAACGCGCCGCTGAAGTCGTTGGCCGATGCCAGCAGCAGCGGGACCGAGAGCACCCCGGTCATGCGCGCCGGCTCCGCAGCCACGGAGTGAGCAGCCACTGGCTGCCGACGAGCAGCGCGTCGACCGCCCAGGCCAGCAGCACCGCGAGCACGGCGGCGGCGATCAGCTCGGTCTTGAACGAGCTGTTCTGGATCGCCTGCAGGATCGGCACCCCGAGTCCCTCGTTGTCGACGTAGGCGGCGACCACGACGAGACCGATGACGGTCACCGTGGCGACCCGGATCCCGGCGACGATCGCCGGGATCGCCAACGGCAGCTCGACCCGCCGCAGTCGTTGGCCGCGGGTCAGCCCCATCCCTTCGGCGGCCTCGAGCACGTCGGCGGACACGCCGCGCAGCCCGGTGACGAAGTTGGCGAACATGACCAGGAGCGTGTAGGAGGTCAGCGCGATCTCGGCGGTCGTCCGCGTCAGGCCGGTCGCCGGCACGAGCAGCTCGAACAGCGCGATGCTCGGGATCGTGAACACCAGCGTGAACACGACGTTGAATCCCGCCCCGGCCCACGGCAGCCGATAGGCGACCAGCGACGCGGCCATCGCGATCACGAAGCCGATCGCGACCGCGATCACGGTCAGCACGAGGTGCTGCCCGATCGCCGGCCCGAACGTGTCACTCCAGTGCTGGGAGAACCAGCTCCAGCAGAACAGGCCGTTGTTGCGGACGCAGCTGGAGGTCTGGCCGAAGTTGGGAAGAACCGCGCCCGGCACGGCCAGCATGGCCGGACCGGTCAAGCGCTGACCTCCGGGTCGCCGCGCTCGGGCACGGTCGGCGCCGGCGAGCCGTTGGGCCGCAGCGCCCCGCTCAGCTGCTCGACCGTGACCACGCCGGCCGCGCGGCCGGCCTCGTCGAGCACGAGCAGCGGCCGGTTGCCGTCGGTCATGACCATCGCGAGCCCGTCGCGCAGCGTCCAGGTCTCCGGCGCGGTGACCCCGACCGGATCCAGGCGCGAGTCGGGCACCCGCGACTCAGCCTGGAGGCGATCGGCGCCGACGCGACCGAGGGGCTTGCCTTCGCCGTCGACGACGATCAGCTCATCGAGCGGCGAGGCCGCAACGCGCTCGTACACGGGGCCCGCGTCGTCGCCGACCTGCGCGGCGGGCACCGGCGCCATCTCGAGATCGTGCAGCCGGCGCAGGGTCAGGCGCTTGAGCGCGCGGTCGATGCCGACGAAGCGCGCGACGAACTCGTCGGCGGGCCGGGTGAGGATCTCGGCGGGGGAGTCGAACTGGACGAGGTGGCCGCCCTCGCGCATGATCGCGATCTTGTCGCCCATCTTGATCGCCTCGTCGATGTCGTGGGTGACGAACACGATCGTCTTGCGGATCTCGCGCTGCAGGCGCAGGAACTCGTCCTGGAGCCGATCGCGGGTGATCGGGTCGATCGCGCCGAACGGCTCGTCCATCAGCATCAGCGGCGGATCGGCGGCGAGCGCGCGCGCCACGCCGACGCGCTGCTGCTGGCCGCCGGAGAGCTGGCGCGGATAGCGCTTGGCCATCTCGGGCGGCAGCGAGACGACCTCGAGCAGCTCGGCGACGCGCGCCTGGATGCGCTTCTTGTCCCAGCCGAGCAGCTTGGGCACGGTCGCGATGTTGTCGGCGATCGTGAAGTGCGGGAACAGGCCGATCTGCTGGATGACGTAGCCGATCTCGCGCCGCAGCGTCGTCGGATCGCGCGAGATGACGCTGTCGCCGTCGAGACGGATGTCGCCGTCGCTGAGGTCGATCATCCGGTTGACGAGCCGCATCGCGGTCGTCTTGCCGCACCCCGACGGGCCGACGAGCACGCACACCTCGCCCGCGGGCACGGTGAACGACACGTTGTCCAACGCGGGCCCCGACGCCCCCGGATACCGCTTGCTGACGCCGTCGAACTCGAGCGTCGCCGCGGGCGTGCGCTCGTCGCGCCGCGCGGCTACGGCAGCGGTGCTGCGGTCTGCGCTCATCTGCGACCTCCCCCTTTCAAGGAACGAAACAATACCGCTATGAGCAAGGATGCGCATCGAAACGCGGGTTTGCCCCGCATCGCGAACGCCCGCTGTGAGCAGGGAGAAACGGCGCGGGGGGACGCGAGTAAACGCAACCTTAACCCGGGCGCCGGCTCGAAGCCCGCGGCCCGGCCGCGAGGTGGCCGGGCACCGGTGGCGGGCCCGGTACGCTCACGGCGGCGGGCACTAGCATCGACGGGGTGAGCGATGCGGTGTCAGACGACCAGCAGGTCGTCCCGAGCGCTCGCCAGCGAGTCGTCATCCTGCTCATCTGCTCGATGAGCCTGCTGATCGTCGGCTTGGACAGCACGATCGTCAACGTCGCGCTGCCGGCGATCCACCGGTCCTTCCACGCATCCCTGTCTCAGCTGCAGTGGACGATCGACGCCTACACGCTGGTGCTGGCGAGCCTGCTGATGCTCTCGGGGTCGACCGCGGACCGGATCGGGCGCAAGCGCATGTTCCAGACGGGCCTGGCGCTGTTCTCGCTCGGCTCGCTGCTGTGCGCGGTGGCACCGTCGCTCGGGCTGCTCGTCGCGGCGCGGGCGCTGCAGGCGGTCGGCGGCTCGATGCTCAACCCGGTGGCGATGTCGATCGTCCGCAACGTGTTCGTCGACCCGCGCGAGCGCGCGCAGGCGATCGGCGTGTGGGGCGGGATGATCGGGATCAGCCTCGCCCTCGGCCCGGTGGTCGGCGGCGCCCTCGTGGACTCGGTCGGCTGGCCGGCGGTGTTCCTGGTCAACCTCCCGGTCGGGATCATCGCGATCGCGCTGACCGCCCGCTTCGTCCCGGAGTCGCGCGCGGAGCGCCCGCGGCGCATCGATCCGCTCGGGCAGGCGCTCGTCATCCTCACCCTCGCCACGCTGACCTACGCGATCATCGAGGGCCCGGAGACCGGGTGGCTGGCGGCGCGCACGCTGGTCCTGTTCGCGGTCGCGATCGTCGCCGGCGGCGCGCTCGTCGCCCACGAGCTGCGCCGCGCCGAGCCGCTGCTCGAGGTGCGCTTCTTCCGCAGCGCGCCGTTCTCGGGGGCGAGCGCGATCGCGGTGTGCGCGTTCTCCGCGCTCGGGGGCTTCCTGCTGCTGAACACCCTGTACCTGCAGGACGTGCGCGGCCTCTCGCCGCTGCTCGCGGGGGTCTGCACGCTGCCGCTGGCCGGGCTGACGCTCGTCTGTGCGCCGCTGTCGGGCCGCCTGGTCGCCAGCCGCGGCGCCCGTCTCTCGCTGCTCGCGGGCGGCCTCGCGCTGACCGTGGCGGTGGCCGTCCTGACCCAGCTGACCACCACGACGTCCTTCGCGGTCCTGCTCGCGGTCTACGCGCTGTTCGGCCTCGGCTTCGGCTTCATCAATCCTCCGATCACGAACACGGCCGTCTCGGGCATGCCGCCCGCGCAGGCGGGAGTCGCCGCAGCGGTCGCCTCGACGAGCCGGCAGGTCGGCGCAACGCTGGGCGTCGCGGTGTTCGGAGCGCTCGCCGGTGGCGGGGTGACGAAGGGCATCGGCCCCTCGTTCGCCGCCGACACCCACACCTCGTGGTGGGCGATGACGGCGATCGGCGTCGTCATCGTGGCGATCGCGCTGCTGACGACGAGCGAGTGGGCGCGCGGGACCGCGCAACGGACCGCGCAGGGCCTGCGCGAGCCACCGGCGCCGGCGCGGCTCGAGCCTCAGCGCGCCTGATGGAGCTCGTCCGCAGCGCGCCGAACGTCGATCTGCGGATCGACCGCGACGGCCGCTGCGAGGTCGTGCTCGCCTTCCCCTACGACCGTGCCCTCGTCGATCTCGCGCGGTCGATCCCCAACCGGCGCTTTGATTGGGACGCGCGCGAGTGGACGGCCCCGGCGAGCGACTGGGCGGCGCTGACGGTGATCGAGATCCTCGACGCCTATCCCGAGCTCGGAGCCTCGGCGGAGGTCGAGACGTGGCTGGCCGGGGTGCGGCGACGCTGGATCGGCACCGTCAGCACGGTCCGCCACGACGGCCGCGGCTGGTGGACCCTGAGCACCCTCGCCGGACCCGTCCCCTCCGAGCTCGCGCGCGAGGCGGTGCAGCTGCCCGACGGCCGGCTGCTCGTGGCGCTGTCGGCGCCGGCGGCGCGAGCGCTGCGGGCCGAGCCCTCGGCCCGGCTCGACGCCGGCGCCGATCGCTGTGTCGAGGAGGTCGCCGCTGGGCGCGAGCCCCCGCCGGCCCGGTTGACGTGGTTTCGCGGCGTCGAGGGCGAGCAGCTGCGCCTCGAGGTGCTGTGGGACCCCGCGATCGGCGTCGCCTTCGAGCAGCTGGCCGCCGCCGAGGGCACCCGCGCCGTCGGCCTCGATCCGTGGGCGGCCGAGCAGCTCGACGAGTTCATCGCGCGCCATCACGTGCAGGTCGCCGGCCGCGCCGCGGAGGCGCTCGAGCTCCTGCGCGACGAGCACCGCCGGGCCGCGGACATGGTCTCGCGCTCGCGCGCGACGGCGGCCGCGCCAGTCAAGGCGGCCGCCGGCGCGCTTGGGGGCGAGCTCGCCCCGTTCCAGTGGGCGGGCGTGCGCTACGCCCTGCGCGCGCGGCGGGCGTTCCTCGCCGACGAGCAGGGGCTGGGCAAGACCGTCGAGGCGCTCGCCGCGCTCGAGGCCGATGACGCCTATCCGGCGGTCGTTGTCTGCCCCGCGGCGCTCAAGCTCAACTGGGAGCGCGAGGCCCGCCGGTGGCTCCCCCATCGCTCGGTCGCGGTCGTCAACGGCCGCTGCGCGGTCCCGCCGCGCGGTGAGCTGACGATCCTCAACTACGAGATCGTCGCCGCCCATCGCGCCACGCTGTCCCGGCCCCGGCCGCGGGCGATCGTCGTCGACGAGTCGCACTACTGCAAGAACCCCTCGGCCAAGCGCACCCAGGCGGTGCGCGCCCTGGCCGCGGCGGTCGACCCCGAGGGACTGCGGCTCGCGTTGACCGGCACCCCGGTGCTCAACCACGCCGACGAGCTCATCGCCCAGCTGCGGGTCATCGACCGCCTCGGGGAGTTCGGCTCGGGCGCGCGCTTCTCCAACCAGTTCCGCGGCCGGTGCAGCGAGGAGCGGCTGCACTGGCACCTGCGCCGGCACTGTTTCGTGCGCCGGCGCAAGGACGAGGTGCTCCCCCAACTGCCGGCCAAGCGCCAGGTGGCGGTGCCGATGGCGCTGGTCAACGAGGAGGAGTACCGGCTCGCCGAGCGCGACGTCGTCGCCTGGCTGCGCAGCCAGCCGCTCGACCTCTCGACGCTGCACGCGAAGATCGCCGCCGCCCTGCGCGCCGAGCGCCTCGCGCAGCTCGGCGCGCTGCAGCGGCTGGCGGGACGCGGCAAGCTCGCCGCCGCGACCGCGTGGATCGAGGACTTCCTCGCCTCGGGAGAGCCACTTGTCGTGTTCGCCCGCCACGTCGAGGTGCAGCAAGCGGTGCTCGACCGCTTTCCCGACGCGCTGCACCTCCTCGGCGCCGACGCGGCGGTGGCGCGTGAGCGCGCGATCGCGGCCTTCCAGCGGCCCGACGGTCCGTGCCTGATCGTGTGTGCGACCCGCGTGGCCGCTCAGGGGATCACGCTGACGCGGGCCTCGAACGTCGCCTTCCTAGAGCTCGAGTGGACGCCGGCGATGCACGACCAGGCCGAGGATCGCTGCCATCGAATCGGCCAGCGGGACGCGGTCACCGCGTGGTACCTGCTCGCCGCCGACACCATCGACGAGACGATGGTCCGGCTCATCCAGGCCAAGCGCACGACCGTCGCGGCGGTCACCGACGGTCGGCCTGCGGCCGACGCGGGCCTCCTGGAGGCGGTCGTCCGCGAGCTGCGCGACGGCGAGCCGGCGCGCCACCTGCGAGCGGTCGGCTGAGCGTTATCCTGCGGCGATGTCACGCGGCGCGGGCGCGTCACCGGTCCGGACCCCGAACGTCCATCCCGCCTGCCGCAACGTGCCGCGGCGCAACGACGACGGCTTCGAGGAGCTCTGCCACCTCGTCACCGCCGAGAATCCCGACACCGCGCTGTGCGGCAAGGACGTCACCGGCTACCCGTGGAACCCGCCGTGGCCGCGCTGCGAGGCGTGCCTGGCCGTCGCCCGCGGCGAGCAGAACTAGTCGACCGCCCGCGACAGAGATCGACCGCCCGCGGCAGAGATCGACCGCCCGCGGCAGAGATCGACCGCGCGCGGCGAGCCGAACCGGTCAACCGCTCGCGGTCCGGCGGTAGCGCGCGACCGCGATCGGCGCGAACACCGCGAGGATGATGAGCGCCCACACCACGGCGCCCCACACGTAGTTGCCCGCCGGGGTGCCGACCCACAGGGCGCGCATCGCGTCGACCATGATCGTGAACGGGTTGACGTGGGCGAACCACTTCAGCGGCTCGGGCATCGTGTCGGGCGGCACGAACGCCGACGAGATGAAGGTCAGCGGGAAGATCGCGATGAACCCGACGGAGTTGGCCGACTCGGGGCTGGAGACGAGCAGCCCGACGAAGGCGAACACCCACGAGAAGGCGTAGCCGATCAGCAGCAGCAGCCCGAAGCCCGCGATCACGTGGAGCGCCGGCGTCCCGAACGAGAAGCCGATGATCAGCCCGGTGACGGTGAGGATGACGATCGACAGCGTGTTGGTGGCCACGTCGGCGAGCGTGCGCCCCGCGAGGACCGCCGGCCGGGCCATCGGCAGCGACCGGAAGCGGTCGATCAGCCCCTTGTGGACATCCTCGTTGAGCCCGAGCGCGGTCACGAACCCGCCGAAGGCGATGTTCTGGACGAGGATGCCGGGGACGATGAAATCCGCGTAGGGCACGCCGCCGGTCTGGATCGCGCCGCCGAACACGTAGCGGAACAGGAGCACGAACATGATCGGCTGCACGGTGAAGGCGAGCAGCAGGTCGGGGCGTCGCGGCAGGCGCACGAGGTTGCGCTCGGCGATGATCAGCGTGTCGGTGACCAGGCGCCTCATGGGGCCTCGCCCGAGGCGTCGCCGTCGACCCCGCCGGAGGCGTCGCCGTCGACCCCGCCGGGGGCGTTGCCGTCGACCTCGGCGGCGTGGCCGGTGAGCGACAGGAACACATCGTCGAGGGTCGGCCGGCGGACGTTGATGTCGGCGACCCCCACCCCGGCGTCGCTCAGGCGCCGGACCGCCTCGACGATCACCCCGTCGCGCGAGCGCACGGTGACCGCGACGGTCGCGTCCCGCACAGCCGGCGCGTCCTCGCTCATCGGCGCCAGCGCCCGCTCCGCCGCCGCGCCGTCGTCCGCGGTCTCCAGCGCGACCTCGACGCGCTCGCCGCCGACGCGATCCTTGAGCTCGTCCGAGGTTCCCTGCGCGATCACCGAGCCGTGGTCGATGACCGCGATCGCGTTGGCCAACCGATCGGCCTCGTCGAGGTACTGGGTCGTCAGCAGCACGGTCGTGCCCTCGGCGACGAGGCTCTCGATCGTCTCCCACAGCCCGATCCGGCTGCGGGGATCGAGACCCGTGGTCGGCTCGTCGAGGAAGAGCACCGGCGGCTCGGCCACGAGCGCAGCGGCGAGATCCAGCCGGCGCCGCATCCCGCCCGAGTAGGTGCTCGCCGCCCGCCCGCCGGCCTCGACGAGGTCGAAGCGCGCAAGCAGCTCGCGTCCGCGCGCCTTGGCCGCCGCGCGCGACGTGCCGTACAGGCGGCCGACCATGGTCAGGTTCTCCAGGCCGGTGAGGTTCTCGTCGATCGCCGCGTACTGGCCGGCGAGGCCGATGCGGGAGCGCAGCCGCGCGGCGTCGCGCACGACGTCGAGCCCGACGACGCTGGCGGTGCCCGCGTCGGGCGTCAGCAGCGTGGTCAGGATCCGCACCAGCGTCGTCTTGCCCGCGCCGTTGGGTCCGAGCAGGGCGAGCACCGTCCCGCGCGTCACCTCCAGATCGACCCCGGCGAGCGCCTGCACCTCGCCGAAGCGCTTGACCACGCCCGCAGCGGCGATCGCGACCTCATCGTCCTGACGGGGAAGCGGCATCGGGCTGACGGTAGCGGCCGCCGCACGCCCGGTCGCGGACGCCGCCCACCGGGTCGCGCGGCCCCCGGTCGCGGACGCCGCCCACCGGGTCGCGCCGCGGCCCGCCGGTCGCGGACGCCGCCCGGCCCGCTACCGGGCCAGCCGGTCCTCCCGGATCAGCTCGGCGCACTTCTCGCCGAGCATCATCGTCGTGATGCACGGGTTGATCGCCGGCAGGAACGGCAGCGCCGATCCGTCGCACACCCGCAGCCCCGCCACGCCGCGCACGCGCAGGCGCGGGTCGAGCACCGCCAGCGGGTCCGAGTCGGGTCCCATGTGGGCCGAGCAGGCGGGGTGATAGACGGTGTTGTGGGTCTTGTGCATGTAGTCGACGAGCTCGTCGTCGGTCTGGGCGTCGGGGCCCGGCGCGAGCTCGGGTCCCGCCCACCCGGCCATCGCCGGTTGGGAGACGATCCTGCGCGCGAGGCGGATGCCGTAGGTCATGACCCGCTCGTCGTGGCCGTCGGCGTCGGTGAAGTAGCGGGGGTCGACGCGCGCGCGGTCGCGGTAGTCGGGGGAGCGCAGGCGCACGGTGCCTCGCGAGCGCCCGCGGCAGACGTTCGGGGTCAGGCAGAAGCCGTTCTCGGTCGTCGGATAGCCCCAGCGCGCCGTGTTCATGTCGAACGGCACCGAGCCGTAGTGCATCATCAGGTCGGGGCGGTCGAGGCCGGGCTCCGAGCTCGAGAAGACGCCGATCTCCCACCACTGCGTCGACTGGCGCACCATCGGCGCCAGCGCGTCCCACTGGACGATCCCCTCGACGTGGTCGTCGAGGTTCTCGCCGACGCCGGGCAGGTCCACCGCCACCGGGATGCCGAACTGCTGCAGGTGCGCGCCGGGCCCGATCCCCGACAGCATCAGCAGCTTCGGGGTGTCGATCGCGCCCGCCGAGAGGATGACCTCGCGCCGAGCGGTCACCCGCGCCTGGGTGAGGATGTCCGGGGTCAGGTAGTCCACGCCGGTCGCCCGCCCACCGGACAGGCCCACCCGCTTGACCCAGCAGCCGGTGCGCAGCTCGAGGTTTGGGCGGGTGCCGACGATGGGATGCAGGTAGGCGTGCGAGGAGGAGGAGCGGACGTTGTCGGGCGTGGCGTTGATCTGAAACCAGCCGGCGCCGTTGACCACCGTCTCGCCCTCGTTGAAGCGGCTCGTCGGCAGGCCCGCCTGCGCGGCCGCCTCCAGAATCGCCGCCCCGCAGGGATCCTGCGGCGAGATCGTCATGATGTTCACCGGACCCGAGCGGCCGTGGTGCTCGCCCGGACCGTCGTTGGTCTCCAGCCGGGCGATGAGCGGCCAGCACTCCGCCGCGCTCCACCCCGTCAGGCCCATCGCCGCCCACTCGTCGAGGTCCTCCTTCGGCGTCCAGAACGCGATGCAGGAGTTGTGCGACGAGCACCCGCCGAGCACCTTGCCCCGCGCGTGGCGCAGGAAGCTGTTGCCCTTCTCCTGGGGCTCGACGAGGTAGTCCCAGTCGTACCCCGAGTCGAGCAGGAACATCCAGTCGCCAAGGCGCAGGATCGACTCGTCGCCGACGTCCGAGGGCCCGGCCTCGAGCAGCAGGACGCTGACGTCGGGGTCCTCGGTCAGCCGCGCCGCGAGCACGCACCCCGCGGTGCCACCGCCGGCGATGACGTAGTCGAACTCTCCGGCGTCGATCACGGCACCGCGTCGCCACGCGGCGCGGGGATCTCGACCTCGGGGCCGGTGCGGGCCAGCAGCGCGGGCGACTTGCCCCGCTGGACGGCGAAGTAGTAGGCCAGGCCGGCGATGAACGACAACCCGATGAACTCGTAGGCGCCGAAGCGGAAGTACCACTTCGTCCCGTACACGGTCGCCCGGGGCCAGGCGATCTCGAAGGCCACGAGGCCGCCGTAGAGGACGGCGATGACGTTGATGAGCATCCCGAAGCGGCCGAGGTTGAAGTAGGGGCCGTGATCGGGGCGGGGCCACTGGCCGCGCAGGCGCTTGGCGAGCATCGAGCCGGTGACCGCCAGGTACGGGAGGTAGAACATGATGATCGCGACCGAGGTCAGGGTCACGAACGCCGATTGGTTGGCCTTGTTGACGTAGAGGATCGCCAACGCGCAGACGCCGACGAAGATCGCCGGGACGATCGGGACCCGCGCCCGGCCCGAGACGCGGGCGAGGACCGGCCCGCCGGGCAGCCGTCCGTCGCGGGCCATCGAGAACAGCATCCGGATGCACGCGGTGCAGACCGCGAGGCAGCAGACGGTGATCGCCAGCGCCGAGTCGTACAGGAAGACGTCGCCGGCGGTGTTGCCGAGCGCCTGCTTGATGATGTAGGGCAGGCCGAGCAGGCCGAGGTTCTTGTCGTGGATGCTCTTGATGTCCATCAGCGCGAACAGGATGAGCAGCGCGCCGATGATCGAGGCGGCCACGAGCGCCCGGATGATCGCCGGCGGCGCGGCGCGCCGCGGGTCGTTGGTCTCCTCGGCGAGCGTGCCCGCCGTGTCGAAGCCGTACATGACGTAGGCGCTCATGATCCCGCCGATGAGGAAGGCCCCGAAGTAGCCCCACGAGTGTCCCGTCCCGGTGCCGAGCGTGTGCAGGACGACGCCCGGGCCGCGATGGAAGTGGAAGATGAGCAGGATGACGAGGATCGAGGCGCCGATCAGCTCGGCGGTGACGCCAACGTTGTTGATGAACGCCATGACGCGGACGCCGAGCATGTTGATGACGGTGGCGATGACGACGAGGATCGCCCCGAGCAGGAGCGCGTTCTTGGCGCCGTCGGGCGTCGTGTAGGAACCCACGTCGGCCGACCCGCCGATGAACTCGAAGAACTTGTTGGCCTGCGGCAGCACGACCTGCCAGGCGACGGCGACGGCGGCGACGGTGACGATCGAGCCGATGATCAGGATCCAGCCGGTCATCCAGGAGACGAAGTCGGTGCCGACCTGCTTGGACCACTGGTAGACCGAGCCCGCGAGCGGGAACTGGCCGGCGAGCTCGGCGAAGCACAGCGCGACGCACATCTGCCCGGCGAACACGATCACCCACGACCACCACACCGCCGGGCCGGCGTTGAGCACCCCGAAACCGAACAGCTCGAAGACGCCGGTGAGGATCGAGATGTAGGAGAAGCCGGCCGCGAACGAGGAGAAGCTGCCGAGCGAGCGGTCGAGCTCCTGCTTATAGCCGAAGCCGGCCAGGTCGTCGCTGTCGGCGCTGGACGGAGCCTCTACGTGTGCCATCGCTCAGCCTCCTCCGCGCGCCCCGCGCGCAACTCGTCGATACCCGGCGCGGCGCGGCGTCCAACGACCCGACAAGCAGGGAAGAACGCATTGACCGAGCTGGAATCGCGGTGTTATATATCAGTCGTCCGACGGTGTCAACGAAGCCCGAACGGGAGCGAGGGGATGGCCGCGGAGAAGATGTTCGTGGCCGGCGAGTGGGGCGACAGCGCCAGCGGGCAGACCGCCGAGGCGACGAGCCCGGCGACCGGCGAGACGATCGCCACGGTTCCCGTCGGCGAGCGCGAGGACGCGCGGCGGGCGATCGCCGCGGCGCGCGCCGCGGCGCCCGCCTGGGCGAGGCTGACGGCGTTCGATCGCGCGGCGGCGATGCACCGCGTCGGCGACGTCATCGAGTCGCGCCGCGATGAGCTCGCTCGCACCCTGACGCTCGACCAGGGCAAGCCGTTGCATCCCGAGGCCCACGACGAGGTCGCAGAGCTCGTCGAGTACTGGCGGATGGCCGCCGAGGACGCCAAGCGGCTCGCTGGCGGGCTGCCGAACTCGTTCTCCGCGGGCAAGCGGGTCCTGCTCGCGCGCCGCCCCCGCGGCGTCGTCGGCGTCATCAGTCCCTGGAACTGGCCCTACACGATGCCCGCGGAGCTCATCGCCCCGGCGCTCGCCTGTGGCAACGCGGTCGTGTGGACGCCCGCCCCCACCACCACGGTGGCGGCGGTCGCGCTCGCCCGATGCATCGCCGACGCCGACCTGCCGTCGGGGACCTTCAACCTCGTGACCGGACCCGGGCCCCTCGTCGGCGACGAGATCGCGCGACATCCCGACGTCGACGGGATCGGCTTCATCGGCTCCACCGCGACCGGCCGCCTCGTCGCGCGGGCGGCCGCGGGCAAGGCGCAGGTGCTCGAGATGGGCGGCAACGGCCCGGTCGTCGTGCTCGACGACGCCGACGTCGGGGCCGCGGTACGGGCGACGCTGACCGCCTGCTTTCTCTGCGCCGGCCAGAGCTGCACGGCGGGCGAGCGGATCCTCGTTCACCGCGCGGTCTACGACGAGTACGTCGAGCGGCTCGCGGCGGCCGTCGCGGCCGAGATCCGGCTCGGGGACCCGTTCGACGAGGCGACGACGATGGGACCGCTGAACAACGAGCCGGTCGCCACCAAGATGGACGAGCACGTCGCCGACGCGGTGGCTCGCGGCGCCGACGCGCTGACCGGCGGCGACCGCGCGGCCGCGTTCCCCACCGACCTCTACTGGGAGCCCACGGTCCTGACCGGCGTGCCGCCCGACGCCCGCGTCGCCACCGAGGAGACCTTCGGGCCGGTCGCCCCGGTCGTCGCGATCGACTCGCTGGAGCACGCCGTGGAGCTGACCAACCGCTCGCCCTACGGGCTGCTGGCGTCGGTCTTCACCGCCGATCTGACCGCCGGGCTGCGCTTCGCCGACGAGGTGCGGACCGGCTGGGTCAACATCAACGAATCAAGCAACTACTGGGAGGCCCACCTGCCCTTCGGCGGCCGCGCGGGGACCGACAGCGGCATCGGGAGGGTCGGCGGCACCCACGTCATGGAGTCGTTCACCGAGCTGCAGACGATCGTCATCACGCCCGCGGGCTGAGAGCGGCCGCCACGAATCGGTGGCGATGAGTTCCGCGCCCCAGCGGGCGGAGAAGTCCCGCGCGCGACGCAGGTCGATCTTCCACCCCAGCATCCCCGGCGCGGCAGTGCGGCTGCCACCTTGCTCCTACAGCACGGCGCGGATCTCGCGCTCGAAGATCTCGATGTGCTCGGTGATGATCGCGCGGGCGCGCTCGGCCTCGCCGTCGGCGATCGCCCGCAGCAGCTCCTCGTGCTCGTGCACGCGGGCAAGAAGGTGCGGGAGCCGGTCGAGCACGAGGTACCAGATGCGCAGCGAGAGGTTGAAGAAGCGCGCGAGCGTGTCCTCGAGGTACGGGTTGTCGGCGCAGCCGTGGACGAAGCGGTGCACGCGCGTGTCGAGCGCCATCAGCGCTCCGGTGTCGCTCGAGCCTCGGCTGGCCACGAGCTCTGAGAGCAGCGCCTCGAGCTCGACCCGCCGGGCGGGGGTGATCCGCTCGGCGGCCCGATAGGCGGCATGGCCCTCGATCTGGCCCCGCACGTCGGAGATGTCGGCGAGATCGGTGATGTTGATCTCCGAGGCGAAGGTGCCGCGACGCGGGAACACCGTGACGAGGTTCTCGAGCGCGAGGCGCTTGATCGCCTCGCGCACCGGGGTGCGCCCGATCCCGAGCTCTGACCCGAGCTGGTCCTCGTCGATCGGCGCGCCGGGCGGGATGCCGAGCGTGACGATGCGGTCGCGCAGGTGCGCGTAGGCGCGGTCGGCGAGCAGCTCGCGTCGGGGCGCGGTGACCTGAGAGCTCACCGGCTCGGGGACCCCGGTCGCCGCGCCCGCCCGACGCCGTCGCGATACGCTGATATATGAGTCATCGGTCCAGGAGTCTAGCTTCCGGAACCGGGGGCGAGCGGCGCACGGCGGCCCCTCGAGCAAAACTTTTCGCCGCACGGAAGCGTTTATGGAGCATGAACACGACGCTGAAACGGTCGCTGGTCGCCGGTGGGCTGCTGCTCGGATTGCTGCTGCCCTCGGCCGCCGCCGCCAAGAACTCACAGCCCAAGCCGCTGACGATGGACATGTACTCGCCGCTGCACAACTTCTTCTCCAACCCGGTGACGAGCTCGACCGCGCTCGGCCATCATCTGTACGTGGCCACCGTCCGCGGCTCGGTCAGCTTCTACCAGCCGGTCGACTACATCGACCCCCAGCTTCCGTTCACCGTCATGTGCGGCAAGCCCCAGACCGCGCCCCTGTTCGCCTCGGCGGGGGGCGTGGGCCCCGTCTCCAACGACGCGGCGTTCATCTTCGCCCAGCCACTCCAGGGCAAGGCCTGCTCCACGCTCAAGCTCCCCGCGCAGTTCCCGAACTTCCAGGCCAATCTCGGCAAGGGCGGTTGGAAGCACCCCAACCTGGTCAGCCAGGCGCCGCTGCGCAAGCCGAGCCCGACGCACACGTATTCCTTCGCCCTCGACGGTCAGGGCAAGGCCGTCTCGTTCCGGATGATCGATCCCGACACGCGGGACGACTACGGCAGCTTCAAGATCTACATCCGCCCCGCGGTCCGCTCGGACTGTGCCGGGATCGGGCACAAGGCGTTCTTCCTCAGCGCCAAGGCCTGCCGCCAGGACACCCCGAACCGGGCCGCCCCGAAGCTGCCGGCCGCGCCCGCGCCGCTGACCCTCGACCAGTCCACGCCGCTCCGGGTGCTGCGCAGTTCCGACGTGCCGACCGCCATCAACGGCGAGTTCCCGGCGGGCGCGCTGACCGCGGCGCAGTTCGTCACGCTCGATAACGCCACCGCCGCCTCGGCGACCGCCGAGCGCACCGCGATCTCGGCCGGCTTCCTCGCCGCCGCGATCAGCGACTTCCACGGCCTCGACCTGCCGAACCTGAAGTCGACCGCGGTCAAGTTCGCTTCGCCGGCCCAGGCCCAGGCGGCGCTGACCGCCGAGCTGACACTCGCCCGGACCGCGCAGGCCCCCGTGGGGACCACCGGGGGCGCCGCGCAGGCCGACCCGGCGGTGCCGGGGGCGTACCTGATCACGTTCACGCCCGGCAGCCTCGAGCTGCTGGCGGCCAAGGGCGACGACGTGCTGACGCTGCGCGCAGCAGCCGACCCGACGCCCGTGACCCGGGCCACCGTCGAGCCGCTGTTCGCGACGGTGCTGGCCCGAAGCTAAGTGGTCGGCCCCGTACGTACGCTCGCATGCGAGGGTACTTGCGGGGACGGCCACCAGTGGCTGGACCCGAGCTGGGCGGCGGTCAGTCGCCCAGCTCGACCCGCCGCCGGTCGACGAACTCGCGCAGCTCGGCGTCGATCGCCTCGTCGAGCGGTGGCGACTCGTACTCGTCGATCGTCCGGCGCCACAGCTCCCCGGCGCGGGCGGTCGTGTCCCGCGCGCCCTTCTTGGTCCAGCGGTCGAAGTTCTCGGTCGAGGACAGCAGGGGCCGGTAGAAGCAGTCGCGGAAGCGCTCGAGCGTGTGGGCGGCACCGAGGAAGTGCCCGCCGGCGCCGACCTCGGTGTGCGCGTCGAAGGCGAGCGAGGCCTCGTCGATCTCCAGCGGCGAGAACTCGTGGCGCAGCTCGCGCAGCAGCTCGATATCGACGATGAACTTCTCATAGCAGGACACGAGCCCGCCCTCGAGCCAGCCGGCTGAGTGCATGACGAAGTTCGTGCCGGCCAGGAACGTCGGCAGCAGCGTCATCAGCGACTCGTAGGCGGCCTGGGCGTCGACGGTCTGGGAGGCGTTCAGCGCGCCCCCGCCGCGCCACGGCAGCCCGAAGCGACGCGCGATCTGGCCGGTGCACAGGACGCCGAGGCCCGACTCGGGCGTCCCGAAGGACGGCGACCCCGACTGCATGTCGGTGTTGGACAGAAACGAGCCGAAGACGACCGGCGCCCCGGGGCGAATCAGCTGCGCGAGCGCGATCCCGGCGAGCGCCTCGGCCATCTGCTGGACGAGCGTCGCCGGCAGCGACACCGGCGACATCGCACCCATGAGCAGGAACGGCGTGATGATCACCGCCTGGTTGGCGCGGACGTACTCGAACATCGCCGCGAGCATCCGGTCGTCGTAGCGCAGCGGGCTGTTGACGTTGATCAGCGAGATCGACACCGGAGCCCGCTCGATGGCGTCGCGACCGCCGAACAGGATCTCGCCCATGCGGATCGTGTCGGCGGCGTTCGGGCCCGAGGTCACCGAGCCCATGTAGGGCTTGTCCGACAGCGTCTGCAGGGCGTAGACCATGTCGAGGTGGCGGGAGTCGAGGGGGCGGTCCTCGGGCTCGCAGATCGTCCCGCCGGGCGAGTCGAGCTCGCCGAAGGACTGGGCGAGCCGCACGAGGTTCTCGAAGTCGGCCATCTTGGCGTCGCGGCGGACGTCGCCCTCGCGGATGAACGGGCAGCCGTACACGGGGGCGAACACCATGCGATCGCCGCCGATGTGCGCGGTGTGGGCCGGGTTGCGGGCCTGCAGCTCGAACTCGGCGGGCGCCTGGGCGACCTGCTCGAGGATGAACTCGGGATCGAAGCGGACCCGGTTCTCACCCTCGACGATCTGACCGGCGCCCCGCAGCAGCTCGACCGCCTCGGGCGCCAGGAACTCGATTCCGAGCTCGGAGACGATCCGGCGCCAGCCACGATCGAGCGTGGCCATGGCATCCTCGGAGAGGACTTCGTACCGGGGCAGGGCGTTGACGAACATGCGGGCGAGCCTCACGTTATTGACGACGCGGCTCGAGCGCCTAATATATCCCGTGTGGAACAACAGTTCCAAGGCAGTCGCGAGGAGCCGCGGCCGACCGAGCGAGGCACCGCCGCGATCGATCGCGGCGCCGAGCTGCTCGTCCGCGTGCTCGAGTCCGACGAGCCGGTCGCGCTCGCCGACCTGGCCGCCGCGAGCGGCATCCCGAAGTCCACCGCCTCGCGGCTGCTCAGCGCGCTCGAGCGCCAGGGCCTGATCACCCAGGACGGCTTGCGCGGGCGGCTGCGGCCCGGGCCCGCGATCCTGCGCGTCGCCGCGCGCAGCCTGCTTGAGCGCAGCGTCACCGAGCTCGCCGGACCGTCGCTCGACGCGCTCGGCGAGCTGACCGGCGAGACGGTCAACCTCGCCGTCCCCGCGCCGCAGGGCGTCGAGCACCTTGCCCAGGTCGAGAGCCGCCACTTCCTCGGCGCCGGCCAGTGGCTGGGGCGGACCGTGGACTATCACTGCACGGCGGTGGGGAAGATCTTCATGGCGTTCGGGCGCGCCCCGCTCCCCGCCGCCCCCCCGTCCGCGATGACCGCCCGCACGATCACCTCCCCCTCCCGCCTGCGCGACGAGCTCGCCACCGTGCGCGCCGAGTCGTTCGCCGCCGCGGTCGACGAGCTCGAGATCGGGCTGGCCGCGATCGCGGCCCCGGTGACCGGCGCCGGCGGCGAGGTCGTCGCGGCGCTGTCGATATCGGGACCGACGATCCGCATGACCGACGCTCGCATCGCGCAGCTGCGACCGATCCTCATCGACGAGGCGCGCGCGCTCAGCGACCGCCTCGGCGACCCCCCGTCCCCCATCGCGCAAGGAGCCGATGCCGCATGACCCACGAGGAGATCCTCCAGCTGCTCTACGAAGAGACCCTCGTCGGCAACGCTCCCGCGGTGTCCGACGGCGTCAACGGCGGCCTCCAGGACGGCCTGGAGCCCGAGCGCATGCTCTACGACGCGCTTATCCCCTCGCTCGAGGAGGTCGGCGCTCGGTTCGAGCGCGGCGACTACTTCGTCCCCGAGATGCTGATCGCGGCGCGGGCGATGCAGGGCGCGCTGGACATCCTGCGGCCACTGCTCGCCGAGACCGGCACCGCGGGCGTCGGCACGTTCCTGATGGGGACGGTCAAGGGCGACGTCCACGACATCGGCAAGAACCTCTGCAACATCATGCTCGAGGGCTCCGGGTTCACCGTCATCGACCTCGGCGTCAACGTCGCGCCCGAGACGTTTGTCGAGCAGGTCGACGAGCACCAGCCCGACATCGTCGGCTTCTCGGCGTTCCTGACCACGACCATGCCCATGTTCAAGGCGAACATCAACGCCCTGCAGAAGGCGGGGATGCGCGACGACGTCATCGTCATGGTCGGCGGAGCGCCGGTCACTCCCCAGTACGCCGAGGCGGTCGGCGCCGACGGCTACTCGGCCGACGCCTCCTCGGCGGTCAAGAAGGCCAAGGAGCTGATGCAGCTGCGCCGGGAGCGCGTCCCCGCGTGAGCGCCGCGTCGCCCCCGCGACGCGCGGCGGTTCGGGAGCCGGCGCCCGGGGACGGCGCCGGACGCGTCCGGCTGCGCTTTGAGCCCGGCGGGGGCGACGTCCGCGTGCCGAGCGGCACGCCGATCTTCGACGCCGCGAGCTGGAACGGGATCGCGATCGACTCGACGTGCGGCGGCTACGGGACCTGCCGCAAGTGCAAGGTCCGGATCGTCTCCGGCGAGGCGCCGATCTCGAGCGTCGACCCGGCCGCCTTCACCCCCGAGCAGCTGCGCGCCGGCTGGCGGCTCGCCTGCCGCGCGGGCGCTCGCGAGGACCTCGTCGTCGAGGTCCCGCCGCTGCAGACGCGCCCGAAGGCGGCGCTCGCCGGGGTGGGGCGCCACGTCATCCTGCGCCCTGCGGTCGTCAAGCGCCATCTCGTCCTCGACGAGCCGACCCTCGAGGATCAGCGGGCCGATCTGCAGCGCGTGCTCGACGCGCTCGAGGATCTCGAGCCGTCGGCGTCGGTGGAGCTGCTGCGCGAGCTCGGCGGGATCCTGCGCCGCTCGCACTTCGACGTCACCGCGATCGTCTGCGACCGCGAGCTGATCGGGCTCGAGCCGGGCGACACGACCGATCGGCGCTACGCGGTGGCCTTCGACCTCGGCACGACGACAGTCGTCGCCACCCTGCTCGATCTCGACTCAGGCCAGCCCGTGGCGGTGCGCTCGATGCTCAACCGCCAGCAGCCCTACGGCGCCGACGTCATCA
>JAFAYV010000027.1 GCA_019240115.1 Solirubrobacterales bacterium
TAGGTCGCCTGGATCAGGAAGTAGAGCGCCATCGCTCCGATGCCGACGACCATCAGCGCGACGTAGTAGCGCAGAAAGCCGGTCTGGGCGCGGCGCACGGTCGCCGAGGCGGCGCGGACGAGCCCCGTCGAGGAGCCCGTCACCCCACCGCCGATCACGCCGCGCTCGAGCACCGTCTCGGCGAAGCGCCCCACCCACAGCGCCGGGCGCACGACGAGCGCGTCGATGAGCTCGTCGAAGTACCACTTGTTGGCCAGGAAGGTGTGCAGGGCGGGGAAGCGGGCCTCGAGCCGGCTCGAGGTCGCCGGCCGGGCGACCCAGATCCGATAGGCGATCGTGATGCCCGCGAGGCCGATCAGCGCGCCGACGATCAGGCCGAGCCAGTCTGAGCCCGTCGACGGGTCGATCGCGGCCAGGCGCGAGTTGGCGAACGTCGGGGACAGGAAGCGGCTGACCCCCCGGTCGACGCCGGGGATCTGCAGCACGCCGCCGATGACCGCGAGCAGCGCGAGCATCGCCATCGGGAACTTCATCGCCAGGTCGCGCTCGGCGATGTGGTGCTCGGGGCCGGGGAAGCCGACGTCGGTGTCCTCGAGCTCGCCGGTGCCGGGGTTGAAGCCGCTCTCGGGATGGTGCAGGTGGCCCTCCCGCAGCTCGCGGGCCTCCGGGCACGGCTCGCCGAAGAACGCGCGGAAGATCATCCGGAACGTGTAGATGCCGGTCATCAGCGCGCCGACGTACCCGAGGATGCCGAGCACCTCGAAGTACCCGCCGCGGTTGTCGAGGTAGCCGATGATGTCGTCCTTGGACAGCCAGCCCGAGAACGGCGGCAGCCCGGAGAGGGCGAGGCCACCGACGACGAAGCACAGGAAGGTGAACGGCATCGCCCTGCGAAAGCCGCTCATCCTGTCCAGCGACTGCTCGCCGCCCATCGCCGAGATGACCGAGCCGGCGGCCATGAACAGCAGCGCCTTGAAGAACGCGTGCGTCATGAGGTGAAACAGGCCGGCGCTGTAGGCGCCGACCGAGACGCCCATGATCATGTAGCCGATCTGGGACATCGTCGAGTACGCGATGACCCGCTTGAGATCGACCTGCACGATCGCGATCGTCGCCGCCACGAGCAGCGTCACGCAGCCGACGGTGGCGCCGACGTCGGCGGCCGTCGGGGCGTGCTCGAACAGGGGGTGCATGCGCGCGATCAGGTACACCCCGGCGGTGACCATGGTGGCGGCATGGATGAGCGCCGAGACCGGGGTCGGGCCCTCCATCGCGTCGGGCAGCCACGTGTGCAGCGGCACCTGAGCGGACTTGGCGAACGCCCCGACGAGCAGCAGCAGACAGCCGACGACGAGATCGGTGCCGTCGTGCGGGAAGACGTGGCGCACGACGTGGAAGGTCTTCAGGAAGTCGAGGGTGCCGGTGTGGCGGAAGATGAAGAACGTCCCGAGCACGAGGCCGACGTCGCCGAGCACGTTGATGACGAACGCCTTGATCCCCGCGGTCGTGGCGGTCGTGCGCCGGTACCAGAACGAGATCAGCAGGTAGGACGCTGCGCCGACGAACGCCCAGCCGACGATGAGCAGCAGGAAGTTGCCCGCGAGCACGAGCAGCAGCATCGAGAAGACGAAGTAGTTCAGGTAGGCGAAGAACCGCGAGTAGCCGCGGTCTGACTCCAGGTAGGCGATCGAGTAGATGTGGATCAGCGTCGAGACGCCGGAGACGACGAGCGCCATGAAGATCGACAGCGGGTCGACGAGGATGCCGAGCCGGGCGTCGACGCCGCTGGTCAGCGCGTAGCTCCACAGCGACGAGGTCAGCTCGCGATGGCCCTCGGCCTGGCCCAGCAGCGAGATGAGCGCGCCGACCGCGGCCGCGAACGAGAGCCCGATGGCGAGGCTCGCCAGCCACCCGGCGGCCGCGCCCAGGCGCTTGTAGCCAAACGAGATGATCCCGGTGCCGAGCAGCGGGAACAGCAGGATCAGCCAGCCGAACGCCGTGGCGCTCACGTGCGCCTCGGTCCCCGCCGCGGTGCCGTCATCCCCGCAGCTCGTTCAGCTCGTCGACGTTGACCGCCATCCGTCGTCGGTAGATGGCCACGATCAGCCCGAGGCCGACGGTGACCTCGCAGGCGGCGACGACCATCACGATCAGCGCGAAGACCTGCCCGTCGGAGTTGCCCCACATGCGGCTGAAGGCGACGAGCGCCAGGTTGGCGGCGTTGAGCATCAGCTCGAGGCAGAGCAGGATGACGAGCGGGTTGGGGCGGACCAGGACGCCGGTGACGCCGATGCAGAAGATGATCGCCGAGACGACGAGGTACCACGCGATGTTCATCGCGGGTCTCCGCTGCTCACGCCGAGCGGCCGCTCCTGCGCCGCGGGGCGTGAGGTCGTGCCGGCGCCGCCGCGGATGCCGGCGCCCTCGGCCATCGTGCCCGTGAACGCCGGCCGCGGGACGGCGGCGAATCGGTCCTCGAACTCGTCGGTGCCCTCCAGCCCCCGCCGGCGCCGGGCGAGCACGACCGCGCCGACCGCGGACATGAGCAGCAACAGCGAGGCGACCTCGAACGGGAACAGGAACGTGGTCAAGAACTCCTGGCCGATCTGCCGCGGGGTGCCAAAGCCGAACACGTAGTGCGCGCCGCGGCTGTTGATCGCGGTCAGGCCGGTGCCGAGCAGCGCGATGCACAGCTCGACCGCCACCGCCAGGGCGAACAGCGGCGCCAGCGCCCGCAGCGCGCCCCCGGGGCTGTGCAGCGGCTCGTCGGCTCCGCCGACGTAGGCGACGACGAACACGTAGAGGACCATCACGGCGCCCGCGTAGACGACGACCTGGGCGGCGGCGACGAACTCGGCGCGCAGGAGCAGGAACAGCGCGGCGAGCGAGATGAGATGGCCGACGAGCGCGAGCACGCTGTAGAACGGGTTGCGCAGCATGACCACGCCGACCGCGCCGGTGATGGCGCCGATCGCGGCGATGAAGAAGAGGACCGCGCTCACTCGCCCTCCCGCCGCAGCGGCGTGCGCTCGATCGCCTCGGCGAGCAGCATCTCCTTGGTGAAGATGAGATCGGAGCGGGTGTAGTCCGACATCTCGTAGTCGTGGCCCATGGTGATCGCGTCGAACGGGCACGCGACCTCGCAGTAGCCGCAGAAGATGCAGCGGCTGAGGTTGATCTCGTACACCGCGGCGTAGCGCTCGCCGGCCGAGACGCGGTTCTCGGGCGTGTTCTCGGCGGCGACGACCCGGATGCAGTCGGCGGGGCAGGCGGCGGCGCACAGCGAGCAGCCGACGCACTTCTCCAGGCCGGAGTCATCGAAGCGGTGCAGCCGGTGCCGGCCGCGGAAGCGCGGGTACACCGGTGTCTTCTCCTCCGGATACTGGATCGTCGTCGGACCCTCGACGATCCGCCCGAACGTCGTCTTCAGCCCCCGCAAGGTCTCGCCGAACACGCGGTAGGCGCCGCGCGCGGCGCCGCCGCCGGGCGCGCGGATCACCTCGATGACGTCGGAGCCGGGGTCGTAGGGGGTCATGGCGTCACCTCACCTGACCACCAGCACGGCGGTCACGAGCAGATTCAGGGTGGCCAGCGGCAGCAGGATCTTCCACCCGAAGGACATCAGCTGGTCATAGCGCAGCCGGGGCAGGGTCGCCCGCACCCAGATGAAGAACGTCAGCACGAGGAACATCTTGGCCAGCACGACGAACGGATCGACCCAGCCGGGGGGGTGGATCCCGAACGGCAGCAGCCAGCCGCCGAGGAACAGCGTCGTGGCCAGCCCCGAGACGACGATCATGTTCGTGTACTCGGCGAACAGATAGGCGACGAATGCGGTGCCGCCGTACTCGGTGAAGTAGCCGACGATCTCCGAGTCGGCCTCGACGAGGTCGAACGGCGCCCGGTTGGTCTCGGCGAACGACGCCGTCATGAAGATGAGAAAGCCCGCGAACTGCGGGATGAAGTACCACATGCCAGCCTGAGCATGCACGATCCCCGTGACCGACAGCGTCCCGGCGGTGATCAGCACCCCGACGAGCGCCAGACCCTGGGAGACCTCGTAGGAGATGAGCTGCGCGGCGCCGCGCATCGCGCCGAGGAAGGCGTACTTGGAGCCCGAGGCCCAGCCGCCGAGCATGATCCCGTAGAAGGAGATCCCGCCGAAGGCGAACACGTACAGGGGGCCGACCGAGACGTCGATCCCGTACAGCCCCACCTTCTGGCCGAAGATGTGCTGGACGTCGCCGTAGGGGATGAGCGCGAGCGAGGCGACCGCCGTGAGGATGGCCACCATGGGCGCCACCCGATACAGGAAGCCGACCGAGGTGGTCGGGCGGAACGGCTCCTTGACCGCGAACTTGACGATCTCGGCGAGCGGCTGCATGAGCCCGTAGGGGCCCACCCGGTTGGGGCCGTAGCGGCCCTGGAAGCGACCGAGCAGCTTGCGCTCGTAGATGATGATCATCGGGAGCACCGCGAAGATGACGCCGAAGATCAGCAGCGCCTTGACCAGCTGCACCCACCAGGGCTCGAAGTAGTCGACCGCCGCGGTCAGCGTCATGCCCTGCGCACCTCAATCAGCGGCTCGGCCAGCGAGTTGCCCGACGCGACCGCGATCCCGTCGGCGAGGAAGGCCGAGCCCGCGGGGACGTTGGAGCGCACGAGCGCGGTGGCCGCGAGCTGCGTCCCCTCGCCGTTGCCCTCGGGCTTGCGGCCCACTCGGCGTCCGGCCTCGTCGGACTGGGCCGCGCCCGAGCCGTCCTGCTCTCGGCGTCCGGCCTCGCCAGATTGGGCGGCCGGCGAGTCATCCGGCTGCGCCACGATCACCTGGTCGCCGTCGCCGATCCGCAGGCGCAGGGCGTCGTGCGGGGAGAGCTCGAGCTGCTGGTGGGAGATGAGGTACTTCAGCGCCGGCGAGACCTCGACCTCGGGGGAGGCCCAGATCGGCCGATAGGTGCCGAGCGCGAGCTGCTCGGCCTCGGCGAGCCCCGCGGCGGACGCCGGCGCGGCGGGCGGGGTCTCGACCGGATCGGGCGCGGCGCCGCCGCTCAGTGCCACGCTCGCCGGGCGCGGCGGCCAGCTCAGCCCGTGCCCGGCGATGCCCTCGAGCGTGATGCCGTCGTAGACCGGGACCTCGCCGGCGAGCTGCCGGAAGGCGTCGGCGCTGCGTGAGATCTGCAGCTCCAGGCCGCAGCGGCGCGTCAGCTCGGCGAGCACCCACCAGCCGGCGCGGACCTCGCCGGGGCGGGCGATCGCGACGCGCAGCCGCTGCAGGCGGCCGTCGGGATGGACGACCGTGCCATCCTTCTCGGCGTAGGACTCGGCGGGCAAGATGACCGTCGCGTGCTCGCGCAGTCCCTCGGTCAGCACCGAGGCGTGCGCGACGACGAGCGCCGCGGAGCGCAGCGCCCGCTGCCACAGCGCGCGGTCGGGCTCGTCGCGGACGGGATCGGTCTGCATCAGGTACAGGGCGGTCAGCTCGCCGGCGGCGGCCGCCGCGCCGATCTCCCGGGTGCCGCGACCGGCCTGCTCGGCGGGCAGCACGGCGTAGCCGGGGCCGGCGTCGGGGACCGCGCCGGCCTCGCGCAGCCCGCGGCCGTTGGCTCCGACGGGCAGCGCCAGCAGGCCCGCGCCGGCGGCGCCCGCCAGCCCGAGGTGCTCGGCGATCCGGCGCAGCGCGGCCGCGCCGGCGGCACCGATCCGCTCGCTGTAGACGATGACCACGTCCTCGCCGCCCTCGCGCAGCAGCGCGACGAGCCGCTCGAGGTCGCCGTGGCCGGTGGCGCCGGGCGCCAGCGTCAGCGCGCGATCGAGTGCGTGCAGGAACGCCGCGTCCCCGCCCGGGACGTAGCGGTCGATGAGCGTCGCGTTGCGCTCGAGCGCCGTCGGGCGCGCGGTGGCGATCGCGAGCTTGACGCCATGGCGGCGGACCCCCTTGCGGATGCGCAGGTCGAGGATCGGCGCGTCGTCGCGGGGGTCGCAGCCGACGAGCAGCACCGTGTGGGCGAACTCGACGTCGGTCATCGTCGCTTGCAGTTCGGGCGCGGCGAGCGAGCGCGCGAGCTCGGCGCCGATCGGCGCGTGGTGGGCGCTGGCGCGGGAGTCGATGTTCGACGAGCGCAGCGCCTCGCGCATCAGCCGCTGCAGGACGAAGCCCTCCTCGTTGGAGGCCTGGCCCCCCACGAGCGCGCCGATCCGCCCGCGATGCTTGGCGATCTGAGCCGCGGCGTTCAGCGCGCGCTCCCAGGAGACCTCGCGCAGCTCGCCGGCCTCGCGCACGAGCGGCCGGGTGATGCGCTCGTCGACGTGCATCGCCTGATAGCCGAAGCGGCCCTTGTCGCACAGCCACCCGTCGTCGACCTCGGGGTTCTGGCGCGACAGCACGCGGACGACGCGCTCGTCGCGAACGGTGAAGCTGACGTTGCACTGCGAGGGGCACAGCGTGCACACGCCGCCGGCGGCCTCGATGTCCCACGGCCGGGCGCGGAAGCGATACGGCTGGGAGGTCAGCGCCCCGACGGGGCACAGCTCGACGATGTTGCCCGAGAACGGTGCCACGTAGGGGTGGCCGTCGTGGGTGGCCACGAACGTGTGGGCGCCGCGCTCGGCGAAGATCAGCTGGTAGTCCTCGGCGATCTCCTGCGAGAAGCGCACGCAGCGGTAGCAGAGGATGCAGCGTTCGCGGTCGATCGCGACCAGCGGCGAGAGCGCGAGCGGCTTCTGGAAATGGCGCTTGGGCTCGATCATCCGGCTGCGGCCCAAGCCCCAGCCGAAAGTGATGTCCTGCAGCGGGCACTCGCCGCCCTTGTCGCACACCGGGCAGTCGAGCGGGTGGTTGATGAGCAGGAACTCGACGACCGCGTTCTGGGCGTGGCGGACGCGGTCGGTCTGGGTGTGGACGACCATGCCGTCCTTGACCGGGGTCGAGCACGAGGTCTGCAGCTTCGGGATGCCCTCGATCTCGACCAGGCACATGCGACAGGCGCCGACCGGCGCGCCGAGCTTGGGCTCGTAGCAGAAGTAGGGGATCTCGACGTCGCCCCGCTTGGCGGCGTCGACGAGCATCGCGCCCTCGATCGCGGATACCTCGCGACCGTCGATGGTCAGCTGGATGGTCTTGCGCTCGGGGCGGGGCATGGGTGTCCGGGGCGGTCGGTCGCGCGGCGGCGGCTAGATGTCTGATTCCGTTTTCACGGGTTCAGTGGTCGTAGTTGGTGAAGTGTCGGCCGGGCTTGTCGATGATCCCGTGTTCCCAGAGCAGCCAGCTGTGCCAGACCCCGGCCGCGAGCGCGAGGATCCGCTGCGCGATCCGGGTGAAGGCCCCGTCGGGGATGTGCGCGCCGTGATCCTCGAGCGAGAGCTGGCCTTTGAGAGTGTCGTTGATCGATTCGATCCACTGGCGAATCCCGCCGAGGTTGCCGAACCGCAGCTTCTCATTGCGGCGGTCGGGGCGGATGAACGTTGCGTCCAGACCGGCGACGATCTGCTCGAACTCGACTCCGGAGAAGCCTTTGTCGCCGACGATCGTCTCGCCACCGCAGAGCAGACCGCGCTCGCGAGCCCGGGTGAGCATCGCCGCGGCAACCTCGCGCTCGGGGTCGTTGGCGGGCGCCAGACAGAAGCTGATCGGCATTCCGTCCGGTGCGCAGAGCAAATAGAGCCGCAGCCCCCAGAAGTAGCGCGAGTGCGAGGCGCAGTACCCGTAGGCGGCCCAGCCGGCCAGTTCGGAGCGTTTGCGCGTCTCCCGGGACTGGCCGCAGGGGACCGGCGTGGAGTCCAGCAACCGGACGCGCTCGCAAAACGACGGGGAGATCCGAGCGAGGTACGCAATGACCTCACAGATCCGTGGGGCGAGCGACCGCAGCCGCTTGTTATATCCCGATTGCAGAGGAATGTAGGGAAACAGATGCCCCAGCCGGCGGTGCACGAGCCGCAAGAACCGTCGCTCGGAGTGGCAATCAAGCAGGATCTGGGCGACCGCGAGCGCGATGAGCTCCGCGTCAGAGATCCTTGGGCGCCGGCCTGCGCCGCGCCGGACAGGCAGGAGATCATCGGCCAGCACGTAAAGTGCGATGAGAAGGTCGTCGAGGTCGGCGAGCACGAGGCCACCTCCGTGGTCGACGTTGCTAGAGCAACGCCGACCTTCGACGGCCTGTTTATGTTCCCTCGCGCAGCCA
>JAFAYV010000042.1 GCA_019240115.1 Solirubrobacterales bacterium
CCCGGGCTGAGGTCGAGCAGCTGATCGCCGAAGCGATCCCGGCTCACTTGGGAGTCATGCGCGAGCGCGGCGAGCCGGTTCCCGAGCCCACGTCTCAGGCCGGCGTCGTCCAGGTTTCCGCCGCCTGAAGCCCTTCCCGCGCCCGGAGGGCGCCGTGACGTTTGGTCTGCAGCGGGCGTTGAGCGGGCCGCCAGCCTGACGGGGAGTCGCGCTTGCTAGGTGGATGCCGGCGTGTCCCGGGGCACACCTTGAGTGTGGGTGAAGGCGGCAGCATTATCAACAATCCAGCCAACACAACCACTGCCGCGATTGTCGGCAAAGAACGCTAGGGTCCAGTCGTGGCCGTCACGAGCTCGACGCCGGAGACCTACGAGCGGCTGCGCGCGGCGATCCTCTCCGGATCGCTCGAGCCCAACGAGCGCCTGGTCGAGGCCGACCTTGTTCGATCGCTCGAGGCCTCCCGCGGCGCGGTGCGCGGGGCGATCGCCCGCCTCGATCACGAGGGGCTCGTCGTGCACGAACGCAACCGGGGGGCCAAGGTCCGGCGGGTCAGCCTCGAGGAGGCGGTCGAGATCCTCGAGGCGCGCGCGGCGCTCGAGGGCATCGGCGCCCGCGAGGCGGCGCGGCGCGCCGACCCCGACGCGATCGCACGGCTGCGCGCGGTGCTGGCGCGCATGCGGACCCGCTTGGCCGACGGAGACCTGCTCGCCACCTCCGAGCTCAACGGGGAGCTGCACGCGCGGATCCTGCGCATCGCCCACCACGCCACCGTCGAGCGCCTCGTCGAGTCACTGAGCTCACAGCTGGTCCGCTACCAGTACCGGACGATCCTCATCCCCGGCCGCGCCGGCGCGTCGCTCGCCGAGCACGCCGCGATCCTGGACGCGCTCGAGATGAGGGATGGCGACGCTGCCGAGGCGGCGATGCGGGCCCACCTCGATCGGGTGACCGACGCCCTGCGGACCGCGGGCGACGGTCGCTAGCGGACGGGGGCACTGGCGTGCGGACGGGAGCCAGGTCGGGCAGGCCGTGAGCGCGCAGACGACAGCGACGCCCCCGCCGTCGCAGCGCGCCCGCGATCTGCTTCGCGGCGCCTACGACACCCACGTCCACGTCGCCCCCGACACGGTGGAGCGGTCCGTCGACGACCTGACCCTGGCGCGTCGGTTCCTGCAGTGGGGCATGGCCGGGTTCACGCTGAAGTCGCACTACGGCTCGACCGCCGAGCGCGCCGCGGTCGTCCGCGCCGCGGTGCCCGGGATCGACTGCCGCGGCGCGATCGCGCTGAACCGCGCGGTCGGCGGGCTGAACGCGCTCGCGGTCGAGGTCGCCGCGCGGGAGGGCGCGCGCACCGTGTGGCTGCCGACCGTCGACGCCGTCAACGAGTCCCACGAGCGCGAGGCGCCCGCAGGCGCCAAGGTCCCTGTGTGGGTCGAGCTCCAGCTCGACCTGCGCGCGGCGGGCATCGAGATCGAGCCGGTGCCGGTCGTCGCGGACACCGGCTATGCGCTCCCGGAGGCCCACGCGGTGTTCGAGCGCATCGCGGCGCACGGCCTCGTGCTCGCGACCGGGCACCTCGGCCGCGACGAGATCTTCGCCATGGTCGACGCCGCGCGCGCCGACGGGGTGACCCGGATCGTGATCACCCATCCCGAGTTCCCCTCGCAGTCGCTGAGCGTCGAGGATCAGGTCGCGCTCGCGCGGCGCGGCGCGCTGCTCGAGCGCTGCATGACCACGCCGCACACCGGCAAGATCGACTGGGAGACCTGGATCGATCACATCCGGGGGTGCGGCCCGGAGCACTCGGTGCTCTGCACCGATCTCGGCCAGGTGTTCAACCCGCCGGTGCAGGACGGGATGGCGATCATGGTCGACCGGCTGTTGGCGGCCGGGCTCAGCGACGAGGAGGTGCACGTGATGGCGGTGGTCAACTCGCGGCGGGTGGCGGGGGCCGACCCGTGGTGACGCGGCGCCTGCTCGTCATCGGCGCCCACTCGGCCGACTTCGTCTGGCGCGCCAGCGGGGCGCTCGCGGCGTGCACTGCGGGCGGCGGGACCGGGCGGGTGATCGCGCTGTCCTACGGCGAGCGCGGGGAGTCGGGCGAGCTGTGGAAGGACTCGGATCCCGCCCACCCCCAGACGGTCGACAACGTCAAGCGGGTGCGCCACGGCGAGGCGCAGCGGGCGGCGGCGGCGCTCGGCGCCGACTTCGTTGCGATGGACCTCGGCGACTACCCGCTGCAGATCGACCGCGACGCGCTCATCGCGATCGCCGACCAGATCCGCGAGTTCGCGCCCGATGTCCTGGTCACCCACACCGACGCCGATGCGTTCAACCCCGATCACCCGGTCGCCCACGCCGCCGTGCAGCGCGCGCGCAGCCTCGCCGCCGGCGCCGGCATCCCGAGCGCGTTTGGCACCGTCCGACCTCCCGAGCTGTTCCTGTTCGAGCCCCATCAGCCGGAGCTGTGCAACTTCACCCCGACGACGTTCGTCGACATCACGCCGGTGCTCGAGGCCAAGGTGGCGGCGATGGCCGAGATGCGCGCCCAGGCGTATCTGCAGACCTACTACCGCGAGCGTGCCGACCACCGCGGCAATCACGCGCGCCGCGCATCGGGCAATCAGGACATCCGCCAGGCGGAGGCATTCCAGCGGGTGATCCCCGAGGTGAGGAGCGCCCTGTGAGCGAGCCTGACCGAGCCGGCGCGGCTGGGATCGGCGACCCTGTGAGCGAGCCGCTGACCGAGCTGGCGCGGCTGGGATCGGCGACCGTGTACGAGGCCGGCGGTCGCGGCGGCTTCGTCGACGCCGACCTGATCCAGGTCGTACCCGGATCGCGGGTGGCCGGGCCGGCGCGCACCGTCGCCTGCGGCCAGGACGACAACCTTATGGTCCACGCCGCGATGGCCGCGGTCGCCCCCGGGGAGGTCCTCGTGATGACGATGCCCGAGCCGCGGCCGATCGCGCTCGTCGGCGACCTGCTCGCCACCCAGGCGCGCGCCCAGGGGGCGGCCGGCATCCTCGTCGACGCCGCGGTGCGCGACGTCGAGGAGCTCGTCGAGCTCGGGCTGCCGATCTGGGCGCGCTGGGTCCGGGTCCACGGCGCGGGCAAGGAGCTCCCCGGGAGCATCGGCGAACCGGTCGTCGTCGGGGGGGCGACGATCGGCGCCGGGGACATCCTGGTCATGGACCGCGACGGCGTGGCCGTGATCGACGCCGATTGCGTCGAGGAGGTGCTGGCGGCATCGCTCGCGCGCGAGGCGCGCGAGCACGCCAAGCGACTCAAGCTGCAGGCGGGCGAGCTCTCCTACGACCTCGACGGGCTGCGCGAGCGCGTGGAGGGCGCGTCGTGACCGCCAACAACGCGCGGCCCCGCGACCTCGCCCACATCCACCATGCCGAGCTGCTGACCCCGTTCCCGCAGGAGAGCCTCGCCTTCTTCCGCGACCTGTTCGGGATGCAGGTCGAGCACGCCGAGGGTCAGTCGGTGTTCCTGCGCGGCTGGGGCGAGTACCAGCGCTACGGCCTCAAGCTGACCGAGGGGTCCCTGCCCGGCCTCGGCCACTTGGCGATCCGCGCCTGGGATCGCGGCGGGCTGCGCGAGCGCGTCGCCGCGATCGAAGCCGCCGGGCTCGGCGAGGGGTGGATCGACTCCGACCACGGGCACGGCGCCGCCTACCGGTTCCGCGACCCCGACGGCCATCACTGCGAGCTGCTCTTCGAGGCCGACCGCTACCGGCCGCCCGAGGCCCTGCGCCCGCGGCTGAAGAACGTTCCGCAGCGCCGCGTCGACCGCGGCGCCGCGGTCAAGCGCCTGGACCACGTCAACCTGCTCGCCGCCGACGTCGCCGCCAACCGCGCCTTCGCCGAGCGCGAGCTGGGCTTTCGCACCTACGAGCGGGTCGTGCTGGACTCGGGCGAGGAGACGGGCGCCTGGATGAGCCTGACGATCGCCGCCCACGAGCTGATCTACACCGCCGATCACGCGGGCGGCCACGGCCGGCTGCACCACCTCGCCTGGTTCGTCGACACCCGCGAGGAGCTGCTGCGCGCCGCCGACCTGTTCCTGGACGCCGACGTCCCGATCGAGGCCGCGCCCTCCAAGCACGCGGTCGCGCAGGGCATGTTCCTCTACGTCTACGAGCCCGGCGGCAACCGCGTCGAGGTGACGACCGGCACCCACTTCATCTACGACCCCGAGTACGAGCCCGTCGTCTGGACCGAGGCCGAGCGCGCTCGCGGCCAGGCCTGGGGCGTCAAGACCGTCGAGACGTTCCACACCTACGGAACCCCGGATGTCAGCGGCGCCGCGACCGGCCCGCCGATCCCGCCGACGAGTCGGCTGGCGACGATGTGAGCGCGCGCCGAGGCTCGACCGCGATCGTCCGGTCATCACAGGCCGAGCACAACGGTCAGCGCTTCGTCCACCGCGCGCATCTCGTGAGCGTTGAGCCGTCCGGCGCAGTCGCCGAGGCGCTCGGTGCTGACCGCGGTCATCTGTTCGATGAGGACGCGGGTGATTTCGCCGCCGAGTTCGATGACCGGGCGGAATGACCGTGGCGGAGCCGAGCGCGAGGTCGGCGCGACGAGCACCGTGCTCAGCGCCAACAGCTCATCGGCCTGGACGATGACCGCAAAGCGCCCACCGCGCTGCTCGCCTCCGCGTCGGGCCCGGGAGATGCGCAGCCGCCGGACCTCGCCGCGGACCACGCCTATGCCTCGGGCCAGGGCGCCGCGACTGCGTCCATGTCCTCGCGGATCCGACGCGCCTCGGCGAGGTCCTCTGGGTCCTGGGACGCCAGCCGCGCCTCTTCTCGCAGCGCCGAACGCCGCCGTCGGCGCGCGGCGCACTCGCGCAGAGCGAGCCGGATGGCCTCCGAGTCGGTGGAGACCTCGCCGCGCAGAAGCGCGAGGTCATCCTCCGCACGCTCATCAAGCCGGGCCTGCACCGTTCGCGGCATGGGAATAACGTACTACGAAGCGTATTGCAGACACGCGCGATGACCGCGCTCACCGAGATCGTCGATGCGTCGCGTGGGGTCGCCGAGTCAAGCGCTCGCTCGGGCAAGGTCGCCATCCTCGCCGAGCTGCTCGGACGCCTGGAACCGGGGGAGGTCGCCGTCGGCGTCGCGTGGCTGTCGGGCGTGCCTCGGCAGGGCCGCGTCGGCGTCGGATGGTCGACCGTCCGCGACGTCGATCCGCCGCCGGCGCCCGCGCCGACGCTGACGATCGCCGAGCTCGATGCCGCGATCGCTGAGATCGCCGCCGCTGCGGGCGACGGATCGGCCGGGGAGCGCCGGCGACGGCTCGAAGGGCTGCTGGCGAGCGCCACCGCGCCCGAGGCGGCGTTCATCCGGCGCCTGCTGACCGGGGAGCTGCGCCAGGGCGCGCTCGCCGGGGTCATGGCCGACGCCGTCGCCCGGGCCGCCGACGTCCCTGATCCGACGCTGCGGCGGGCGCTGATGCTCTCGGGCGATCTACCGGCCGTCGCCGAGGTCGCGATGCGCGACGGGACCGCGGGCCTGCGCGCCGTCGGCCTGCAGCTGATGCGACCGATCCTGCCCATGCTCGCCTCGCCGGGCGCCGGCGCAGCGCAGGCGGTCGCCGACTTCGGGCGCGCGTCGGTCGAGCACAAGCTCGACGGGGTGCGCGTCCAGATCCACCGTCGCGGCTCCGAGGTGCGGGTGTTCACGCGCAAGCTCAACGACATCACCGCCGCCCTGCCCGGAGTCGTCGCCGCGGCGCTCCGCCTGGCGCCGACGGCGCTCGTGCTCGACGGCGAGGCGCTGTGGATGAGCGAGCGCGGTCCCGCGAGCTTTCAGGAGACCATGTCCCAGATCGACGCCGACGCGCCGCCGGAGGGCGTCGTGACCTTCGTCTTCGACGTCCTGCACGTCGACGGCCGCGATCTCCTCGACGCGCCGCTCGAGGAGCGGCTCCGGGAGCTCGCGGCGATCGCCCCCGAGCTCCAGGTCCCGGGCATCGTCACCACCGACCCCGACGCGGCCGAGCGGGTCCTCGCCGACGCGCTGCGCGCCGGCCACGAGGGGGTCGTGGTCAAGGACGCGACCTCGACCTACGCCGCCGGCCGCCGCGGTCGCGCGTGGCGCAAGGTCAAGCCGGTTCGCACCTACGACCTCGTCGTGCTCGGCGCCGACTGGGGTCACGGCCGGCGCCGCGGCTGGCTGTCCAACCTCCACCTCGGCGCGCGCGATCCCGCCGCCGCGTCGTTCGCGATGGTCGGCAAGTGCTTCAAGGGATTGACCGACGAGCTGCTGCGCTGGCAGACCGACGCGCTCCTCGCGCTCCCGCACACCCGGCGCGGCATCTCCGTCCTCGTCGAGCCGGCGCTCGTCGTCGAGATCGCCCTCGACGGCGTCCAGTCCTCCTCGCGCTATCCCGGCGGCGTCGCGTTGCGCTTCGCGCGCGTCCGCCGGTACCGCCCCGACAAGGACGCCGACGCCGCGGACACGATCGACGACCTGCGCGCGCTGCTGCCCGCCGGGCGCGGAGGTCGAGACGGTGAGGACCGAAGAACGCGATCATCGGACACGGCATGAGCTTCACCGCGGCCGTAGGGCTGCAACCGGGCGACGCGTCAGCGAGGTCGCCGGCGCGTGCTCGAGCCGGCGGGCCAGCTCATCGTCACCCTGCGCGCGTCCGATCAGGCCCACACCGCAAGGCAGTCGCCGCGGATCGTCGGAGATGCACCGCACCTCGGCGCCGTTCGCCGGCTGCGGCCGAGTCGCTCGCGCCGCGGCCCCGCTCGCTCGCCCGACGATCGAACCCACCGAACCCACCGCGCCATCTTGGGCCGCGGCGGATTTCATCCACCTCCCGGCTCCTTTCCACCGACGTCCGCTGGTTGCGCGGAGGGTCGGTCGTTTGTATGCACTTGATTTGCATGCGTGCCGCCCGCGGCAGCCACGCTAGGCGATCAGGAAGGCGGCGGGGTGCAGGCGACGGCGGCGCACGGCCCCAGCACCCGGAGGACCTGCGACGGCGACGCGACGAGGTTCGCGATCTCCAGCACCGGGCGCACGTCACACGCGCCCGCGCGTCGCGCCCGTCACCCCAGGAGGGGCACGTCCGCGGTCAGCACTTCGTGGCCGGTCGCGGTGATGAGGACGTCGTCCTCGATCCGGATGCCGCCGAAGTGCGGCATCCCGTCGACGCGAGCCCAGTCGACCTCGTCGCGATGGCGCCGACGGTGCTCGGGGTCCTGGAGGATCGCGGGGACGAAGTACAGGCCCGGCTCGACCGTCACCACCATGCCCGGCGACAGCGGCAGGTCGATGCGCAGCGCCGGGAACGGCGGCGGATCGTGGCGGCGCTCCGCGAGCGTGCCGCCAGCGTCGCGCACGCCGAGGCCGACGAGGTGGCCGATCCCATGGAGGAATAACAGCCACACGGCGCCCGACCGCACCAGCGCGTCGGGTCGCCCGCGCAGGATGCCGATGTCGGCGAGCCCGGCGGCCAGGGTCGTCGCCGCCTCGGCGTGGACGTCGCGCCACTCAACGCTCGGAGCACAGCGCGCGATGCAGGCGAGCTCGGCGCGGCGGACGAGGCGATGGAGCTCGTCCTGCTCGGGGCTCAGAGACCTGCCGACCGAGTAAGTGCGGGTGATGTCGCTCGCATAGCCGCCGCACTCGGCGCCCGCGTCGATGAGCAGCAGGTCGCCGGCGCGCAGGCGCCGCGAGCTCGGCGGCACGTGCAGCACCGCCGCGTTGGGTCCCGAGCCGACGATCGTGTCATAGGTCATCCCGTCGGCGCCATGGCCCAACGCGGCCGCCTCGAGCTCGATCTGGATCTCGCGCTCGGTCCGGCCGGGCGCGATCGCGGCCACGGCGGCGGCGAATCCAGCGGCGGTCGCCCGCTCGGCCGCGCGCATCCGCCCAAGCTCCACCGCGTCGTTGGGCCGGCGCGCCGCCGCGAGGCGCAGCCGCAGCGTCTCGACGAACTCGGGGTCGGCGGCGCGCGCCGGCTCATCCTCGCGCGCGGTCGAGCCGGCGAGCCGACCGGCGCCACCCCGAGCAGCGCGAGCGGCCGCTGCGCGCGCGCCGCCAGCCATGGCTGCAGATCCTCGAGCGGCTCGCCCTCGGACGATCCGTCGACTCCCGACCAGAGGCGCTCGTCAGCGGTCACCGGAGCCACGAAGTCGCGCCACGTGCCCTCACGGGCGTCGAAGGCGAGCGCGCCGCCCGGTTGCGGTCGGTCAGCCAGTAGTAGTCGGAGTGCGCGCGGAACGGGTAGGTGATGTCGCCGCGACCGGGAATCGGGATCAGCTCTCCGGCGCCGACGATCACGACCTCGTCGTCCAGCGCCCACGCGGCCGCCGCGGCGCGGCGGCGCTCCAGTTCCGGCCCGATGTCGCCGGTCGCGGACACCGCGCGTCGGTTAGCCGCCGACGCGGATCATCTTCTTGTTGACGAACTCGTCCATGCCGAAGCGGCCGAGCTCGCGGCCGAAGCCCGAACGCTTGACGCCGCCGAACGGCAGCTCGGCGCCCTCGAGGCCGACGGCGTTGACGAACACCATCCCGGCGTCAATGCGGTCGGCGACCCGCAGCGCCTGGTCGCGATCGTTGGTCATCACGTAGGAGCCGAGGCCGAACGGGGTGTCGTTGGCCAGCCGCACGGCGTCGTCCTCGTCGTCGGCGCGGTAGACGGCGGCGACCGGCCCGAAGAACTCCTCGCGGTAGCCGTCGTTCGCGGGCGTGATCCCGGTCAGCACCGTCGACTCAAAGAAGTTCCCGTCATGCTCGCCGCCGGCGACGAGCGTCGCGCCCTGGTCGACGGCGCGCTTGACCTGGTCGGCGAGGCGCTCGGTTGCCGTCGAGGAGGACAGCGGCCCGATCGCCGCGTCGGGCGAGCTCGGGTCGGTCGGCTTGACCGCGGTCAGCGCCGCCGTGAACTTCGCAAGGAACGGCTCGTAGAGCTCGTCGACGACGATGAAGCGCTTGGCGGCGTTGCACGCCTGGCCGGTGTTCTCCAGGCGCGCGCCGACGGCGGCCTGCACCGCCGCGTCGAGATCGTCGGTGCCCAGGAGCACGAAGGGGTCCGAGCCGCCGAGCTCGAGCACGACCTTCTTCAGGTTGCGCCCGGCGATCTCGGCGACCGCCGCGCCGGCGCGCTCGGAGCCGGTCAGCGACACCCCCCGGACCCGCGGATCGGCGATCACCCATTCGATCTGCTCGTTGGTCGCGTAGATGTTCGTGTAGGCGCCCTCCGGGAATCCCGCGGCGTGGTACATCTGCTCGATCGCCTCGGCCGACTCCGGGCACTGAGGGGCGTGCTTGAGCAGGATCGCGTTGCCGACTGCGAGGTTCGGCCCCGCGAAGCGGGCCACCTGGTAGTAGGGGTAGTTCCACGGCATGATCCCGAGCAGCACGCCGTAGGAGCTGCGGCGGATGAAGGCCGAGCCGTCGCCCGCGAGCAGGTCGATCGGCTCGTCGGCCATCAGCCGGGCCGCATTGTCGGCGTAGAACTCGTAGATCGCGGTGCAGAAGTCGACCTCGCCGACGGCCTGCTCGATCGGCTTGCCCATCTCGCGGCCGATGATCTCGCCGAGCTCCTGCCGACGCTCGGCGTGGATCTCGCCGAGGCGGCGCAGGAGCGCGGCGCGGTCCTGCACCGTCGTCGTGCCCGTCCAGTCGCGGTGCGCGGTGTCGGCGCGACCGATCGCGGCGCGCAGATCCTCGTCGCTGATCGTCGGGTATTCCCGGACCGTCTCGCCCGTCGCCGGATTGATGACTGCGTAATCGCTCACTTCTGGTTCCTCGCTTGCCTCGTGATCGCGGCGGCCCGCCCGTATCCAGCTAGGTTCTAGCAGCGACACGCCGGCCGTCTGCGGGACAGAAAGGCGACACATGCGCCCTGAGGATGTACGACTCGATGACGCGACGATGGCGGCGCTGCACGCGCGGGCCCGGTCGCTGTCGACGGCGGGCGACCTGTCGCCGCGCCACCGACCCGCGCCCGCGGAGCTGGCCGCGCTGCAGCGCCTCGTGGAACGTCTGGCCAACACCTATCCGTATCACGACGCCCACTACGTGGGACAGGTCCTCAAGCCGCCGCATCCGGTCGCCTGGGCCGCCTACGCGACCGCGATGCTGCTCAACCCCAACAACCACGCGCTCGACGGCGGCCCCGCCACCGCCGAGATGGAGCGCGAGGCCGTCGCGGCGTTGTCGGGGATGCTCGGCTTCGAGCATGCGCTCGGCCATCTCGCGGCGTCGGGCACGATCGCCAACCTCGAGGCGCTGTGGATCGCCCGCCAGGTGCGGCCCGGCGAGGCGGTCCTGTCCGCGGCGAGCGCGCACTACACCCACGCCCGCATGTGCTCGGTGCTCGGTCTGGCGCACGAGACGCTGCCGGTCGACCAGCGCGGCGCGCTCGACCTCGAGGCGCTCGAGGCTCGCCTGCGCCGCGGCGGGGTCGGCACCGTGGTGGCGACGCTCGGGACGACCGGCCTCGGCGCGCTCGATCCGGTGTCGGAGATCGTGGGCCTCTGCCGGACCCACGGCTGCCGCGTCCACGTCGACGCCGCCTACGGCGGCTTCTTCGCACTCCTCGCCGACGGCCGCCGACCCGGGGTCGACCCCGAGCCGTTCCGCGCGCTGGCCACGGTCGACTCGATCGTCGTCGACCCGCACAAGCACGGCCTGCAACCGTACGGCTGCGGCTGCGTCCTGTTCGCCGATGCCGCGATCGCCCGCCACTACGCCCACGACTCGCCGTATGCGTACTTCACCTCGCGCGATCTGCACCTGGGCGAGATCAGCCTCGAGTGCAGTCGCGCCGGCGCCGCGGCGGCCGCGCTGTGGACGACGCTGCAGGCGCTGCCCCCGACCCGGGAGGGCCTCGGGGCTCATCTCACCGGCGGCCGCCAGGCCGCGCTCGACGTCGCCTCCGCGCTTCGCGGCTCCGGGCGCGTCGGCCTCGCGGCCGAGCCCGAGCTCGACATCGTCTGCTCGTTCGCGCTGCGGCCCACGGCCACCGAGGTCACCGCCGCCAGCGAGGCGGCGTTCGATTCGCTCGCCGCCGCCGGCTGGCACGCTGCCAAGCTCGCTGTCGACGCCCGGTGGCTCGCCGAGCGCCACCCGGGGATCGAGCCTGACGCCGAGACGGTCACCACGCTGCGCTGCGCGCTGATGAAGCCCGCGCACCTCACCGTCGCGCCGGCGCTCGCCGCGGCGCTCGTCGCCCATCTCGCGCCCGCCGCCCCGCCGTCGGCGACGAGCGATCCCGGACCGCGCGGCGCCTGATCAGGCGGCCAGGCGCCGCCGCGCCTTCTGCACCGAGGGCAGCGCGCCCTTGGCCTTGGCCAGCGGCCGCGCGCGCAGGTCGACGCTCGCCGGCTTGGCGGCGATGTCGATCTCCTCGCCGGTCGCCGGATTGCGCCCCCTGCGCTTCTTCTGCGCGGGCTTGACGCGCACGGTCAGCTGGACCAGACCGCCGATGCGGACCTTCTGGGCGTTGCCGAGTTCGGTGAGCACGACCTCGTCGAGCGCGGTCAGAACACGCTTGGCGTCGGCCTTTGTCAGCCCCGATCTGTCGGCGACCGCGGCGGTCAACTGCGTCTGGGTGAGGGGCAATGGATCCTCCGATCGATGACTACGGTGCAGGACAGTGAACCCTGCGGGCCAGATGGAGAGCCATCATGACCGCCTCGGGCCCTCCAGGGCAATCCCTTCGAGGCCACAGTGCAGGCGCCGGGTCAGCGTTGCGGGGGGCGCAGCCGGCACTCGGGCAGCGACCACGTGTCGGCGAGCGCGAACCCGGCGCCGAGCGGATCGCGCGGGTCGCGCCCGATCTGGTGGGTCCCGGTGATCCACGCCCGCCCGGAGATGCTCGGGCGCACCGCGGGCACCCCGCCGACCGTGGTCAGGCCCTCGATCCGGCCGGTGAACGTCGTTGAGATGACGCTCTCGTGGACGTACTGCTCGCCGACCGCGAGCTCGCCGCGCGCGTGCAGGACGGCGAGCCGCGCGGAGGTCGCGGTTCCGCAGGCGGAACGGTCGAGGCGACCGGGCTTGATCACCGTCGCGTTACGACCGTCGCCGCCGGCCCGCGGCCGGTCGGTGAACGTCGTGAAGGTGACCGTGTGCAGGTCGGGCCGGGTCGGGTGCACGCACGGCACCTGCTCGGCGACGGCCGCCGTGATCCGCCGGCCGGCCTCGGCGAGGCGGCCGGCCTGCTCGGGGACGGTCTGCAGCCCGAGCGTCGCCGCGTCCACGAAGGCAAAGAACGCGCCGCCCCAGGCGACGTCAACGACGACGCGCCCGGCGCCCGGCACCTCGACGACGACGTCGAGCGCCACGACGTAGGCGGGGACGTTCTCGAACCGCACGCGCTCGCAACGGCCGTCGCGGCAGTCGGCCTGCACCACGACGAGGCCCGCGGGGGTCTCGAGCCCGAGCGCGGTCGTCGGCTCGGACATCGCGACCATGCCCGTCTCGAGCAGGACGGTGGCGGCGCAGATCGCGTTGGAGCCCGACATCGCGGGATAGTCGGTCGCCTCCATGATCACGATGCCGGCATCGGCCTCCGGGTCGGCGCTGTCAAACACGCAGACCGCGTGCATGCCGACGTGGCCGCGGGGCTCGAACAGGATCGACCGCCGCAGACGGTCGTCCTCGAGCAGGCGCAGGCGCTTATCGGCCATCGTGGCGCCGGGCACCCGGGGCAGGCCGCCGACGACGACGCGGGTGAGCTCCCCCTCGGCGTGCGCGTCGACCGCGTGCAGAAGGCTCGTCAGCTGCATCGGGTCACGCCGCCGGCATCGAAGCGGGCGCCCCGAGGCGCTGCTCGGGCCTCAGCGACAGCCCCGAGGTGTCGCCGAGCGCGTGGGCGGCGAGCGCGCGGCCGACCGTCGGCGCGTGCTTGAACAGGTTGTTGCCGGCGAAGAACGCGGCGCCGCCGACGTCCCAGACGGCGAAGCCGTCGGCCGCCCACGGCAGCTCGGTCACCCAGCAGTGGCGCGCCTGCACCGGGCCGGGCGCCAGTCCGGGGAGCGCGCGGGCGACGTACCGCTGCGTCCGGGCCGCGATCGTCGCCAGCCCGTCGGGCTCGCACAGCGCGCCGTCGGCCCGCACGGGAGCCTCGTCGAGGCCGACCGCGTAGAGCTCGTTGCCCGGGAGCGGGTCGGCATAGGCGCTGCGCTCGCCGAACGCGCCGCGACGATCGAGCAGGCAGGCGAGCCGCGGCGGCGCGGAGCCGGCGACCGCGAAGGCGAGGCGGACGTGCGCGGACTGCGCGACCGGCAGCTCGAGCCCGGCGCCGCGGGCGAGCGCCGCCGTGCCGCGTCCGGCGCACACGATCACCCGCTCGTACTCGCGCGTCCCGTCGCCGGCGCGCAGCTCCACCGGCCCGGCGTCGGTCGGGCGCAGCGCCAGTACCTCGTCGGGCACGAGCGCGTCCGCGAGCTCGCGGCTCAGCAGCTCGATCGCGGCCCCCGTGCGCAGCACCCCGGCCTCCTCGTCGAGCAGCCCCTCGCCGTCCTGCGCGCCGGGACCGAGCACGGGCAGGACCTTGCGCAGCTCGTCGCCCTGCACCCGACGCGCCGCCACCCCGCCGGCGGCGAGCAGCGCCGCCGGCTCGTCGAGGTCGGCGGCGAGGCAGAGGAGCCCGTCGGCGCGCAGCAGCTCGCGTCCCCACCGCCGCTCCCACGCGCGCCACAGCGCGCGGGACTCGCGCGCGAGCGCGACGAGCCGCGGGTCGGCGTGCAGGTGGCGGAAGATCCGCGAGTCCCCGCCCGACTGACCGTTGCCTGGCCGGCCGCGCTCGTAGACGGCCACCTCGACGCCGCGGTCGGCCAGCGCGTGCGCGGTCGCGAGTCCCACGATGCCGGCGCCGACCACCGCGATCTCGGCCATCGCGATCACGTTAGTGGCCGGCCCCGCGAGGACGCTCGCATGCGAGCACTCGGTGTGACCGTACCGACGAGGTCGACCACTGCGCCGGTACGCTCGCGTCCGTGGCGCGCCGTCCCCGGTCCACCGATCGCGCGTGGCTGACGCTCCGGCTCTCCGATCGCGCGTGGCTGACGCGCCGGCGCGGGTTGGCAGCCGCGATCAGCGTCCGATGAGCGAGGTCGTCGCACTGCTGGCGCTGGCGCTGGCCCTCGCCGCGTCCGTCGCGCGCGTCCGTTTCGCGCCCGACTGGGCGGTCGCCGTCGCCGGCGCGCTCGTGCTGCTCGCGGTCGGCGCAATCGGGCTGACCGGCGTCGGTCATGCCCTCACGCGTTTCGGCCCCACCGTCGGGTTCCTCGCCGCGCTGCTGGTGCTCGGCGACGGCTGTCGGCGTGCGGGCCTGTTCGACGCGCTGGCGTCCGTGATGGCGTCGTTCTCGCACGGCAGCGCGCGGCGGCTGCTCGCGATCGTGTTCGCGGTGGCGGCGGCCACCACGGCGGTGCTCAGCCTCGACGCGACGGTCGTGCTGTTGACGCCGATCGTGTTCGCGACCGCGTCCCGGCTGCAGCTCGGCTCCCGGGCGCCCATGTACGCGTGCACGCACCTGGCCAACACCGCCTCGCTCCTGCTGCCCGTCTCCAATCTGACCAACCTGCTCGCCTTCCAGGCCGCCCGGCTGCCGTTCGCGCGCTTCGCTGCGCTGATGGCGCTGCCGTGGCTGACGGGGCTGGCGATCGAATGGCTCGTGCTCCGTCTCGCGTTTCGCGCCGAGCTCGACGTGGCCGCACCTCAGGACGCCCAGGCGGACGCGGATGCCGAGCGCCGGCCGCTGCCGCGGTTCGCGCTGGCGCTGCTGGCGTTGACGCTGGCCGGGTTCGTCGCCAGCTCGACGCTCGGAGTCGCGCCCGTGTGGGTGGCGGTGATCGCCGCGGCGGCGATCACGATCGGCGTCCGGCCGCGCCCGGCCGAGCTCGTCGCCGCCGCCCAGCCGGCGTTCCTGGCGTTCGTGCTCGCGCTGGCGGTGATCGTCGCCGCCGCCGGCGCCCACGGGCTGTCCTCGGCCGTCGACGCGCTGCTGCCTCACGGGGACGGGCTGCTCGCGCTGCTGGCGGTGGCGGGCGTCGCCGCCGCGCTGGCCAACCTCGCCAACAACCTGCCCGCGACGCTGATCATCCTGCCGCTCGTGTCGGCGAGCGGTCCGGGACCGGTGCTGGCGATGCTCGTCGGCGTCAACATCGGACCCAACCTCACCTACGTCGGCTCGCTGGCGACATTGCTGTGGCGACGGATCGTCCACGCCCACGACGAGACCGTCGACATCGCCGAGTTCACGCGGCTCGGCGCGCTGACGGTGCTGCCCGCGCTGGTGGCCTGCACCGCCGCGGTGTGGTTGGCTACGCAGGTGACCTGATGCGCGCCGTCGTGTGGATCGCCGAGGGAAGCTGGCAGGCCTGCGTGGACCAGGCGCGCGCGATCCTGCCGCCGGACACGGCGGTGACGCTGTTGCACGTGGCCCCCGGGGACGTCGAGGCGCTCGCCGAGGGCGCGCGCAGGGGGCTGTTCGGGCGCCATCCGCCCCCGCCCCCGCCGCACGGCAGTATCCGTGAGATCTCCGACGCCGAGGCCGGGAGGCTGCTCGCCACGGCGCGGGAGCGGCTGGGGCGCGAGTGCGAGACGATGGCGCGCCGCGGCCGAGTCGAGCGCGAGGTGATCGCCGCCTGCGCGCAGGCGGACGCCGACGTGCTCGTGCTCGCCCGTGACGGCGAGCGCAAGCTCGGCCCGCCGAGCCTCGGACACCACCCCCGCTTCGTCGTCGACCACGCGCCGTGCACCGTCGTGCTCGCGTGGGCGCAGGCGCCGCCGGCGGTGGAGACGATCCCGCCGCCCCCACGTCACCGTCCCTGAGCGAGCGGTCTGGGGCGGAGGCCCGCTCAGGTGATCAGGAGCACGAGGGCGACGGCGAGCGGCGCGCCGATCGAGACCGCGATCACGAGCACGATCAGCCATCGGACGAGCGGGTCCTTGGGCATCGTTGGCACGGCAGCAGAGGTGAAGGGCTCCGTCCGGCGCGCGGCGACGCGGGCGAGCCGGTCGGTCAGGTGCTCCCTAGTACCCGGTCGTGGGCACGACGACGTCGGAGGCGAACTTGTCGTGCCAGCACTGCTTCTGTCCGTCCCACAGCATCCAGAAGTAGCCGAGGAAGATCGGAATCGTCGACACGATGCGACCGATATAGCGCACGAAGGCCCGCGGGTACCCGATCGCCCCGCCGGTGTTGACGTCGACCACGCGGATGTTCATCACGCGCTTGCCCGGGCCGGCGCCCTGCGGTCCGCCCTCGAAGTACGTGTAGTAGGCGATGCCGATGATGGTCCCCACGACGTAGCTGGCGCTGGGCGCGCTGTGCAGGATCGCGCCGATGATGCCACCGACAATGCCGACGATCAGCGCGTCGATGACCGCTGCGGCGAAACGGCGCCAGAACCCGGCGCGGGCGGATCCGATCGCGGTCGGGGCGCTCAGTCCAGTTGCCATTCCCTCTCCTTTGACTCCGGTCTCTGTGTGCGCGACAGTACCCGACTGATCGGGGCCTGGCCAGCGGCAACCCGTCACCGCAGGGAGAGGTCTCCGGAGCCGAGACCTTCGTCCGGGGGCGCGTCGAGCTCGCGCGCGATCTCCGCCGCCATCGCCTGCAGCTCGCGGGCGACCTCGGGTACGCGCTCGAGGAAGCGGTAGCGCGGCGCCGAGACGTTCAGCGAGGCGATGATCGTGCGGCGCCGGTCGCGCACGGGGACCGCGAGGCCGACGAGCTCGGGCTCGAACTCCTCGTCGACGACGACGTAGCCGAGCTCGACGGCGGTCCGCACCGCGGCGAGGAGCGCCCGCGGGGAGGCGGCGGTGCGCGGCCCGCGGGCGATGAACGGCACCTCGGCGAACGCGGAGAGGATGTCGCCCTCGTCCCAGTCGAGCAGCATCGCGCGGCCCGCCGAGGTGCAGTATGCGGGGGTCACGCGGCCCGCCCAGCCGGTCGCCTGCACCGAGCGCGGGGCCGCCTGCGAGACGATGGTCAGCGCGTCGGTTCCCTGCAGCACCGAGAGGTGGGCCCGCTCGCCGATGCCGAGCGCGAGCCGGCGGACCCGCGGCGCCGCGGCGGCGAGCAGCCGGCTGTCGCCGGCGAGCTGGGCGACCGCGAACAGCTTCCAGCCGAGGCGATAGGCCGAGCTCTCGGTGCGCTCGACGAGGCCGTACTCGCTCAGCGCCTTCAGCGCACGCGAGACCTGGCTCTTCTCGCGTCCGAGCAGCTCGGAGATCTGCGTGACCCCGAGGCCACCCGAGATCAGCGACTCCTCGCCCGCGAGCGAGAGCAGCACTTCGACGCCGCGGCGGATGCTCGTCTCACGCTCGGCGGTCGTGGTCTGCGTGGGGGTCATGACACGGTCGGAGGAATCGCCAGGTTGCCAATGATCGTTGGCAAAGCGTATCGCGATCGCTGTCGTCAATCACTGAAGCGGTTGACGGCGCTCGTCTGTTGGCGTAGAACCATCAGCAGTTGGCAATACGGCTGGAGGTTGTGATGACGGAGGTCATGGTGAGCGTCGGCGGACTCCTCGAGCGGCTGGCCGAGGGGCCGGTCATCTGCGCCGAGGGCTACCTGTTCGAGTTCGAGCGGCGGGGGTACCTGCAGGCGGGCGCGTTCGTCCCCGAGATCGTGCTCGAGCACCCCGAGCTCGTCGCGGGCCTCCATCGCGAGCTCGTGCACGCCGGCTCCGACGTCGTCGAGGCGTTCACGTACTACGCCCACCGCGAGAAGCTGCGGATCATCGGCTCCGAGCACCTGATCGAGCCGCTCAACCGCGAGGCGCTCGCGATCGCGCGCGCCGTCGCCGCCGAGCACGGCTGCCTCGCCGCCGGCAACCTCTCCAACACGAACGTGTTCGCGCCCGACGCGGCCGGCCGCCGCGAGGTCCGCCGGATGTTCGAGGAGCAGCTGCAGTGGATCGTCGACGCCGGGATGGACTTCGTCATCGCCGAGACCTTCTCCTGGGGCGAGGAGGCGATGATCGCGCTGCAGGCGATCGTCGAGACCGGCCTCACCGCGGTGGTGACGCTCGCCATCCATCGCGCGCCCGAGGTGCGCGAGGGGTGGAGCCCCGCCGACGCGTGCGCGCGGCTCGAGCAGGCCGGCGCCGACGTCGTCGGGCTCAACTGCATCCGCGGTCCGGAGACGATGCTGCCGCTGCTCGCCGACGTCCGCGCCGCCGTGCGCTGCCCGGTGGCGGCGCTGCCGGTGCCTTATCGCACGACGCCGCAGGAGCCGAGCATGCAGTCGCTCACCGACCCCGGCTGCGACTGCCTGCCCGGGTACCGGCCGTTCCCCACGGCGCTCGAGCCGCTGTCATGCAACCGCTACGAGATCGCTCGGTTCGCCGTCCGGGCTCGCGAGCTCGGGGTCGGCTACCTCGGGCTGTGCTGCGGGGCAGCCCCCCACACGATCCGCAGCCTCGCCGAGGCGCTCGGGCGCGCGACCCCGGCGAGCCGCTACAGCCCCGACATGAGCCGGCATGCATTCCTGGGCAGCGACGCGTCGCTGCGCGCGCACAACCGGACCTACGCCACGGAGCTCTGATGTCCGCGCCCGCGGGGCGTGCCGACAAGGACATCAGCTCGTGTGGTGGACCTCCTGGAGCCCGTACACGGGGGTGTCGATCCCCTCCAGGCGAGCCTTGAGCTGGAGCGCCAGGAAGAGCGAGTAGTGCCGTGCCTGGTGCAGGTTGCCGCCCTGGAACCACAGCGCCGGCTGCTGGGTCGGCTTCCACATGTTGCGCTCCTCGCCCTCCCAGGGACCGGGGTCCTTGGTCGTGTCCGAGCCCAGCCCCCAGACCTTGCCCACCGTATCGGCGACCTCCTGGGAGATGAGCTCGGCGGCCCAGCCGTTCATCGACCCGTATCCGGTGGCGTAGACGACGAGGTCGGCCGGCAGCTCGGTGCCGTCCTCGAGCACGACGGCGTTCTCGGTGAGGTGGTCGACCTGGCCGTGGGCGAGCTTGACGCGGCCGTCGGCGACGAGGTCGGCGGCGCCAACGTCGATGTAGTAGCCCGACCCGCGGCGCAGGTACTTCATGAACAGGCCGGAGCCGTCGTCGCCCCAGTCGTGGTCAAAGCCGGCCGCCTCCAGGCGGTCGTAGAGGTCGCGGTCGCGCTCGCGCATCTGCTCGTAGAGCGGGAGCTGCTGCTCGTGCATGATCCGGTAGGGCAGCGAGGCGAAGATCATGTCGGCCTTCTCGGTCGTGACGCCGTCGGCCACCGCCTCCTCTGAGTACAGCGGGCCCAGACCGATATCCATCAGCGAGTCCGAGCGCACGATGTGCGTGGAGGAGCGCTGCACCATCGTGACGTCAGCGCCGACCTCGTACAGGGCGCCGCAGATGTCGAACGCCGAGTTGTTCGAGCCGACGACGACGACCGTCTTGCCGGCGTAGGCATCGGGGCCGGGGTGCTCTGAGGAGTGGTGCTGCTCGCCCGCGAACACGTCCTGTCCGGGCAATGCGGGCCGGTTGGGCTTGCCCGACATCCCGGTGGCGAGCACCAGATGCTTGGGCGCCAGCACGACGTCGGAGCCCTCGCGCTCGACGTGGACCTCCCACTCGCCGGCGGCCTCGTCGTAGCGGGCCGACACCGCCTCGGTTGACGGCCAGTAGTTGATCTCCATCACCCGCGTGTAGGACTCGAGCCAGTCGGCGATCTTGTCCTTGGGCGAGAACACCGGCCAGTTGTCGGGGAACTTGATGTAGGGCAGATGGTCGTACCAGACCGGGTCGTGCAGGCACAGCGACTTGTAGCGACGGCGCCACTGGTCGCCCGGGCTGGGATGGCGGTCGATCACGATCGTCGGCACGTCGAGCTGGCGCAGGCGCGCGCCGAGCACGATCCCGCCCTGCCCGCCGCCGACGACGAGCACGTAGGGCTGAACCTCGGAGCCGAGGCGCTCGGCCTCGCGCTGGCGGCGCTCCAGCCACGACTCGCGATCGGCGTCGATCCCGTGCTCGGCGCCCATCGGCCGCCCCGAGCCCCGCGGCTCCTCGTGACCCCGCAGCTCGGACAGCGTCGTCAGCAGCGTCCACGCCTGCCCGTCGCGCAGCCGCAGATGGCCCCAGCCGCGCCCGACCTTCGTCTGAAAGCGCAGCCACGCCTCGGTCACGCCATCGGCCTCGGTGGGCGGCTCGAGCGCGGTGAAGTCGTGCGGCTGGGCGCTGTCCAGCGTGTGCTCGAGCATGTCGCGCACGCCGTCGCGGTCCTCGACGGTCTTGATGTTCCAGGTCAGCGCGATCAGGTCGCGCCAGAAGCAGGTGGTGGCGAACAGCTCCGCGGCGGCGGCCGCGTCGCGGGCCGCGAGCGCGGCGTTGAACTGCTCCAGCCACCGCGCGACCGCCCGGCCGGCGGCGTCCTGCTCGGGGGCGGCGGTGATCTCGGCCATGTCTACTCTCCTCGGCTACGGGACGACGTGTCAGGAAGTCTCCCGAAACGGCCCGGCACATGCCAAGCCGGCCGACCGCAACCCCTAGAACTGGGGTTGCTCGCGATAGTCGCCCCAGACCTCCTGCAGGGCGACGACGATCTCGCCCTCGGTGGCGTGGACGCGGGCGGCGTCGAGCAGCAGCGGCATCAGGTTGCGATCGGCGCCCGCCGCCTCCTTGATCGCGTGCAGCGCGCCCTGCACGGCGTCGCCGTCGCGGTCGGCGCGGATCGACTGCACCCGATCGATCTGCTTGCGCTCGAGCTCGGGGTCGATGCGCAGGATCTCCGTGTCCTGCTCCTCGCCCTCGGTGTAGCGGTTGACGCCGACGACCGTGCGCTGCCCCGAGTCGACTTCCTGCTGCAGCTCGTACGCGGCGTCGGCGATCTCGTGCTGGGGGAAACCCTGCTTGACCGCCTCCACCATCCCGCCGAGCTCGTCGATCCTGTGGAAGTACTCGTAGGCGCGCTCCTGCAACTGGTCGGTCAGGGCCTCGACGAAGTAGGCGCCGCCGAGGGGATCGATCGTGTTCGCCACGCCGGTCTCCGAGGCGATGATCTGCTGGGTGCGCAGCGCGATCCGCACCGCCTGCTCGGTCGGCAGCGCGAGCGCCTCGTCGTAGGAGTTGGTGTGCAGCGACTGGGTGCCGCCGAGGACGGCGGCGAGCGCCTCGATCGCGGTGCGCACGATGTTGTTCAGTGGCTGCTGAGCGGTCAGCGAGACGCCCGCGGTCTGGGTGTGAAAGCGCATCCGCAGCGACTCGGGCTTGCGCGCGCCGAAGGTGTCGCGCAGCTCCTTGGCCCAGATCCGGCGCGCCGCGCGGTACTTGGCGATCTCCTCGAAGAAGTCGAGGTGGGCGTTGAAGAAGAACGACAGCCGCGGCGCGAAGGCGTCGACGTCGAGGCCGCGCGCGACGGCCTGCTCGACGTAGGTCAGCCCGTCCTTGAGGGTGAACGCGAGCTCCTGGGCGGCGGTCGAGCCGGCCTCGCGGATGTGGTAGCCCGAGATCGAGACCGGATGCCAGCGCGGCATCTCGCCCGCGCACCACTCGATCATGTCGCCGACGAGTCGCATCGCCGGGTCGACCGGGAAGCACCACTCCTTCTGGGCGATGTACTCCTTCAGGATGTCGGTCTGGATCGTGCCGCCGAGCTTGTCGGGCGCGATCCCCTGGCGCTCGGCGGCGACGACGTAGAAGGCGAGCATGATCGCCGCCGGCGCGTTGATCGTCATCGACACCGTCACCTCGTCGAGCGGGATGCCGTCGAACAGGGTCTCCATGTCGCACACGCTGTCGATCGCCACGCCCTCCCGACCCACCTCGCCGAGGGAGCGGTCGTGATCGGAGTCGTGGCCCATCAGCGACGGCATGTCAAACGCCGTCGAGAGTCCCGTCTGTCCGTGCTCGAGCAGATAGTGAAAGCGGCGGTTGGTGTCCTCCGCGGTGCCGTAGCCCGCGAACTGGCGCATTGTCCACAGCCGTCCGCGGTACATCGAGGGGTAGACCCCGCGGGTGTAGGGGAACTGGCCGGGCAGGCCGATCTGCGCCGCCTCGGGGAGGTCGGCCTCGGTGTACAGCGGGGCGATCTCCTCCCCCGAGAGGGTCGTGAAGGGGACATCGCGTTCGGGGCTCAGCCCGTAGGCACGACGCCAGTCGTCGAAGCTGACGGGTGCAGTGGAGACGGTGGTCATGGCCAGACTCTACCCTGTCGCCAGCGTTGCGCCTCGCCGATCCGCCGGTGGCGACGCCGCGCCGGCCGCTCCCCGCTCGCCGAGCCGCGGCGCCGATCGGGCGTTGCACAGGCTGCGCGGTTGACCGCGCAAAGCCACACGTTTTCGCACGCCGGGCCGAAACTCGGCAAGCGACATTGCAGGATCGCCGCGTGGGGGTAATGGCGTGCCGCCGGACGACCGGGCTCGGCGCGGCGATGGTCAGCGACGGTGCGCGCCTCGCTGCGCTGCGCGAGCTCGAGATCCTTGACACCGAGCCCGAGGGGGAGCTCGATCGCTTCACCGCGCTCGCCGCCGAGCTGCTCGAGGTGCCGATCTCGCTCGTGTCGCTCGTCGATCTGGACCGGCAGTTCTTCAAGAGCGCCCACGGACTGCCCGAACCGCTGGCCAGCGTCCGTGAGACGCCGCTCGACCGCTCGCTATGCCAGCAGGTCGTCATCCGCGGGGCGCCGCTGCTCATCGACGACACCCGCGAGCACCCGCTGGGGATCGGCAACCCCGCCGTGCAGGAGCTGTCGGTACTCGCCTACGCGGGCGTGCCGCTGACGATCGCCGACGGGCACGCCATCGGCGCCTTCTGCGCCATCGACACGACGGCGCGGCAGTGGACCGAGCGCGACATGCGGATCCTCACCGACCTCGCCTCCGCCGTCGAGACGATCCTCGAGCTGCGCCGGTCGACCCGCTCGGGCTGGACGCATGACCCCCTCACGGGGCTGCCGAATCGCGGCTTCACCTTCGCGTGGGCCGACCAGCTGGCGCGCTCGCGGGCCGATCGCGACGTGCTCGCCGTCGCCGTCGGGATCGACGGCCTCCGCGCGATCAACGAGACACACGGCGCCGGCCACGGCGACCGCGTCGTCGCACTCGTCGCCCGCCGCCTCCGGCACGCGCTGACCGCCGCGGACTTCCTCGGTCGCGTCGACGGCGACGTGTTCGTCGCGCTGCACCCGCCGTCGGCCGAGCGCCCCGCCGACGCTGCGCTTGCGCAGCGCCTGCGCCGGGCGGTCGACGCCCAGCCGCTGACCATCCGCGGCGAGCGCACCGCGGTCAGGGTCAGCGTCGGGCTCGCGGCCGGCGCGGCCGATGGCGACGGCGCCCGCCTCGTCACCCGCGCGATCGAGGAGCTGCGCGTGACCAAGGCCCGCCGCGGCCCCGGGCTCGGGGGGGTCGCGAGCTCGGCGACCGGGTCGGCGGAGCGGGCGCGCCTCGCGGTCGCGGTCGCCGGCGCCACCACGCGCGGGGAGATCGGCGTCGCCTTTCAGCCGATCGTCGACCTGGTCACCGGGCGCACGCACGGCTTCGAGGCGCTCGCGCGCTGGCGCCACGACGACCTCGGGGAGGTCGCGCCGACCGACTTCGTCCCCGTCGCCGAGGACAACGGGGAGATCGTGCGCATCGGCGAGCACGTGCTGCACAGCGCCTGTCGGCAGCTCGCCCGGTGGCGCCGGTGCAGCGACCACGAGCTGAAGGTCACGGTCAACATCTCTCCGGTCCAGCTCGGCATCTGCGACATCGATCGGCGCGTGTCCTCGATCCTTGACGAGCACGGCCTGCCCGGACACGCCCTGACGCTCGAGATCACCGAGGGCGTGTTCCTCTCTCCGGGTGCGGCCGAGCGCGGCTCCCTCGAGCGCATCAGGCGGCTGGGGGTGCAGATCGCGCTCGACGACTTCGGCACCGGCTACTCCGCGCTCGGCTATCTCAATCGGCTGCCGGTCGACGCGATCAAGGTCGACCGCTGCTTCGTCGAGGGCGTCGACTCCGACGAGCGCAACGCCGCGGTGATGCGCGCGATCCTCGCCATCGGGTCGGGGATGGACCTCGACGTCATCGCCGAGGGCGTCGAGACGCACGCGCAGAGCGAGCTGCTGCGCGGCGCCGGCTGCCGTCTCGGGCAGGGCTTCCTGTTCTCCCATCCGCGCCCCGCCGAGGAGATCGCGCTCGCCGGATAGGCTCCTGGGAGGGTGCTCCCTCGCGACGGCTCGATCACCGACCTGTTCCTCGGGCTCGTGTCGATCCCGTCGCCCAGCGGACGGGAGCGAGCGCTCGGCGAGCAGGTCCGCGACTGGCTGGCCGCCGCCGGGGTCCCGGCGCAGTTCGACGGCTCGGGCGCGCGCAACCACTCCGACGCCGGCAACCTCGTCGCCGCCGCCGACGGCGCTCCCGGGGCTCCGCGGCTGCTCTTCGTCGCCCACCTCGACACCGTCGAGTCCGGCGAGCCCGCGGTGCGCCCGGTGCTCGGCGACGACGGCATCATCCGCTCGGCGTCGGACACGATCCTCGGCGCCGACAACAAGTCCGCGGTCGCCGCGGTCATGCGCCTGTGCGCGGCGGTGCGACGGATGCCAGCCACGCGCCGGGCGCCGCTGGCGGCGGCGTTCACCTGCCGCGAGGAGTCGGGCCGGATGGGCGCCGGCTTCCTCGACCTCGCCGGCCTCGGCGTCGACTGCGCCTTCTGCGTCGACGGCGCCCAGCCGATCGGCACCGTCATCACCCGGGCCCTCGGGCAGACGACGTTCGAGCTGACCGTCCGGGGCCGCGCCGCCCACGCCGCCGCCGCGCCCGAGCGCGGGGTCGACGCGATCGCGGTCGCCGCCGAGATCGTGGGCGCGCTGCCGCTCGGGCGGCTGCCGGCCGGCGGGAGCGCGAACGTCGCCGCGATCGTCGGCGGCTCGGTGATCGATCGTCTCGACCGCGCCGAGGATCGCGGCCCCGGCACGGGCGCCGGCGGCCTCGCGCGCGCCGCGCTGGCCGCCGCCCCGACCAACTCGGTTCCAGACATCGCCCATCTCCGGGGCGAGATCCGCGGCTTCACCGTCGCCGAGATCGAGGCGACGGTGGCCGAGGTCGGCGCCGTCGCCGAGCGGGTGTGCGCGGCGCGCGGGGCGCGCTATCAGCTACGGCGCGATCGCAGCCGGATGATCCCGCCGCTGCCCGGGCGCCCCGACTCGCGCGCGCTGTCGCTCGTCCGCACGGCCGCCGCTGGGGTCGCCGGTGTGCGCTTCGCCGCCACCGAGGCGCACGCCACGCTCGAGGCCAACCATCTCGCCGCCGCCGCCGACGTCGTCGCGGTGGCGAGCGGCGGACGCGATCCCCATCAGCGCAGCGAGTCGATCGCGGTCGCCGAGCTCGAGCAGCTCGAGGCGCTGCTGACCGGCATCGCCGTCGCGGCCGCCGCCTGATCGCGGTCGGCTGCCGGCGCTCTGCAGCGTGCGCCCGCGGCCGCTCAGTCTGCAGCGTGCGCCCGCGGCCGCTCAGTCAGCGTGCCCGTGCGCCGCTCAGCGCTCGGGATCGCGCGGCGCCGGGGCGCCGGCGCTCAGCTGCGCCAGCGCTCGGTGTCCGGTCACGCGCGCCGGCGAGCGGTCGGCTGCGGCCCGCGCCGCGATCCGGTCGAGGTGCAGCGCCGCGACCGCGCCGACGAGGACGGTGTTGGCGCCGCGGCTGGACACAGCCCACATCCGGGGATAGGCCTCGCGCAGCCCGGCGGCGATCGCGCCGAGCACGCCGCCGGCGCGATCGTCGACGACGTTGACGATCGCCAGCGGCGCCACCCGCCGCACGTCGCGCAGCGCCTCGACGGTCACCAGGGCGCGCGGGATCCTCGCCCCCAGGAAGGCGTCGATGACGACCGCCTGAAAGCTCGCATCGGGCAGCCGGGCGACGTAGGCGCGTCCGTCGGCCTCGCGGACGTGCAGGCCCCGGGCACGACGCAGCCCGAGATGGCGCCGAGCGAGCTCGAGCACCTCGGCATCGAGCTCGCACACCTCCTGACGGCCGTCGGGATCGGCCGCCGCGAGCGCCCGGGCCAGCGCGCAGCCCGCCCCGCCGACGTGGAGCACCCGCCGCGCCCGCGCCGCACCCAACACGATCCTCATCCAGCGCAGGTAGTCGAACTCGAGATGCCGGGGATCGGCGAGATCGACGTAGGAGGCCTCCATCCCGGCCTGGCGCAGCAGCCGCCCCGACGGACGGTCGGGGTCGCGCTCGACGATCAGCTCGCCGCGCGCGGCGACGACGCGCGGAGCTCCCCGATGCCGGGCCACTGCCCGAGCCCGGACCGGTCGCGGTGGGCGCGCCATGCCCGGCCGCCGCCCGTCATTCGGGCGCCGGCGCGGGCCCGGCGGCGAAGTCGCGTGCGGCGAGGAGGAGCATCTGGTTCAGCCGACCGGACCACAGGTTCCAGTTGTGCCCGCCGGGATAGATCGCCCAGTCGACGTCGCTGCCGGTGGCGCGCAGGGCGGCCACCATCGGCGGCGTCTGCCAGCTGTCGGACTCGTCGCGGCCGACATAGAAGAACGCGCGCAGCGGGTCTCGTCGCAACTGGACTCGCCGCGTGAACACGTACTCGAGCGGGCTGTTGTCGAAGATCTGCTGCGGCGTGGCGTGGCTAAAGACGCCGGTGGGGGTCTGCAGGAAGTACCCCGACCAGACCTGGACGGCGCCGAACAGGGCCGGCGCGTGCAGGCCGAGGTTGACGGCGCCGTAGGCCCCCGCCGACAGGCCGGCGATGACCCGATCCTGACGGAACGGCAGCGTCGCGAACCGGAGGTCGACGTCGTGCACGACGTCGACGACGTAGCTCAGGAACGCGCCCGACCTCGTGTTCGCCCACTCCGAGTCCGACGACGTGCGCCCGTCGATCCGCCCGTCGGGGAAGACGAGGATCATCGGCGACACCCGGCCGGCGGCGATGAGCCGCTCCAGCCGGAGCTCGATGTCGGCGTTGGCGGTGAAGGCGAGCGGGCGCCCGGGCATGCCATGCAGGCCGTAGAACACCGGCAGGCGATGCGTCGGTCGGTAGTCGCGCGGCAGGTAGACGAGGTAGTCGGCGACCCGGTGAAGCGCTTGCGAATGGAAGAAGATCCGGCTCAGATGACCCGGACCGACCTGCGTCGCCGGGTGCGTCGCGGCGTAGCGAGTCCATCGTCGGACGCGTGCGCGGTCCTTGCCGTGACCGGCGACCGCGTGCGCCGGCGCCGCCGACGAGCCCTGAGAGCTCGGCGGGGCCGCGAGCAGGAGGTAGGCGACGATCGCCAGCGCCGCGCACGCCGCGAACGCGACGACGAGCGCGGGGCCGCGTCCGAAGCGGTGGCTATCGAGCACGGCTGAGCGGGGGTGGCAGCGCGGGCAGGGCGGGCAGCCGCCGCGTCGCGAGGCCGCCGAGGCCGGGCAGCGGACGAGGCAGCAGGGCGGCGGCGGTGAGCAGCAGCCACGCGAGCCACGGGCCCAGGGGCGGCTGGCGGTCGAGCAGGACGTGCTCGAGCCGGAGGTTGCGCGCGAGCGCGAAGCTCGCGTCGGAGGCGGCCAGCAGCAGCACCGCGGCGAGACCGGCGACGATCACCGCGCGCCGCGCCGGGGGCATGCGGTGAAGCGCCAACCCGAGCACGAGCCCGGTGGCGAGCCACGCGGCGAGCACCCGCGCGAGCGGCTGGGCGTCGAAGCCCGCCAGCTGGAGCAGCGGCAGCGCATCGGGCACCCGCGGCCCGGCGGCCAGCCAGCGCAGCTGACGCAGCTCGTAGAGCAACCCGGTGCCGGCGGCGACCGCGACGAGCACCGCCAGCACGGCCGCGACTCCGCGCGCGGCCGTGCGCGCCATCCCGCCCGCGGCCGCGCGCGCCGCCCGCCCCGTCGAGACCGCCGCCGCCAACGGCGGCGTCCGCGCGCTCTCCTCGTCGTCACCGACGAGCTCGGCCTGGGCCTCGGCGAGCGGCCGCACGCACGCGAGCACGAGGGCCACCGCCACGACGTGGCCGGCGGTGGCCGCCGGCGACCCGCCGATCGACTCGCCGAAGGCGACGACGCCGATGATCATCGCCGCCACCGCCGTGAACGCGTTCATCAGCGACAGCGGCTTCACCGCGTCGCGCTCGCGCAGCGCGGCCTGGAAGGCGGCGAACCCGGCGAAGGTGCAGGTCGCGGCGAGGATCGTCCACCCCGACAGCAGGGCGCCGAGCCCGTGGTGGCGCAGCGCGAACGCTTCGGCCTTGATCGCTGCGTCGGCGACCCCGTACATCACGCCCGCCGCCACCGCCTGGGCGGCGGTCCGCCGCGACGCCGAGAGCCCGGCGGCGACCGCGACCGCGAGCAGCGTGGCGAGCAGGAGCGCTCCCGGATGCAGGTGAGGATGACCGTGGGTGCTGTGAAATCCGACCGGCAGCGACGCCAGGCTGAGCGCGACGACGCCGACCGCGATCAGCTGCGCGCGTTCGATCCGATGCCCGAACAGGCGAGCGGCGAGCGGCACCGAGATCGCAAGGCTTCCGGCGGCGAACGCCTGGACGAGGGTCAGCGGCGCGATCGCGACGGCGACGATCTGACTGGCGAAGCCGAGCCAGCCCACGGCCTGGCCGCCGAGCCACGTCCGATTGCGCAGCGCCTGCGCGAGCGAGGCGCGGCCGCGGGCGAGGTCCTGTGCCCGGCCACGGTGCTGCAGGACGAAGCCGAGGTTGATGAGCGCGGCCGAGACGAGCGCGAGCAGCAGGGCGGCGATGAGTCGCAGCTCGGAGTGATGGTGGGCGCGGCGGGGACCGACGGCCGGGGCGGTCGCCGCACGCGAGGTCGCCGCGCGCGAGGTCGCCGAGGGCTGGGACGCGGCGCCGGCGCCGGGGGCGGTCGCCGCGCGCGAGGTCGCCGGGAACCGAGGCGCGGCGCCGGCGCGGCCGCCGGCCAGCCGGCCGAGGTTCGGCAATGCGAAACTGGCAGCCGGAACGTCGCGCCTGACCGGCTTATTGGCGGCCACCCCCGTGTGGATAGCTAGCCGCCCGCGGTCGGCCAGCCTCGCGGCCTCGCGATGCGGTGCGGCGTAGCTGGTTCCCACCGGATGCGTGAAGTCCCAGGAGGCGAGGTCGAGCATCTGGTTCAGCCGCGGGTACCAGACCGACCAGTCGTGGCCGCCCGCGTAGACGCGGGCGGTGACCCCGACCCCGCGGGCGCGCAGCGCGCGGACCATCGGCGCCAGCTGGCGGGTCGCATCGTCGTCGCGCCCGGAGAACGCGTAGACGCGGAGCGGGTCGCTTCGCAGCTGGGCTCCCAGCGTGCGCACGTCCTCGAGCGGGCTGTTGTAAAACAGCTGCTGCGGCGTGGCGTGGGCGAAGACTCCGGTGTGGGTCTGCAGGAAGTACCCCGACCACGACTGGACGTCGGCGAACTCGCCGAGGTGGTGCAGCGCGACGTTCATCGCGCCGTAGGCGCCCGCCGAGAAGCCCCCGATCATCCGGTCGCGGCGGTCGACGAGCGTCGCGAAGCGGTGGTCGACGTCGCGGACGACCTCGAGCACGTAGCTCTCGTAGTCCCCGCGGGCCGTGTTCGCCCACTCCGAGTCCGAGTAGACGCTGCCACCGATCCGCCCGTCGGGAAAGACGAGGATCATCGGGCGCGCGCGGCCGAGGCTGATCTGGTTGTCGAGGCGGACGTCGAGGTTGGCGATCGTCACGAACACGTGTGGCTGCCCCGCCATCCCGTGCAGCAAATAATCGACCGGGTAGCGCCGCGCGGGGTCGTAATGCGGCGGCAGGTAGACGAGGTAGTCGGCGCGCCGGTGAAGCGCCGACGAACGGAAGTGGACCTCCAGCAGGCGTCCGGTGCCCGCGCGCGGGAGCTTGACCACGGTCGCAAAGCCGCGGTGCAGGTCGTAGTCGCGGCTGTAGCTGACCGTGCCGACGAGCCCGACGGCGGTCACCGCCACCGCCGCCAGGACGACCGCGACCCGCAGCGCGGTCCGCCTCATCGGCTCGCCCTCCCGAGCGTGGGCGGCAGCGCCGCCACCAGCCGCCGCAGCCGCGCAAGCTCGAGGCTCAGCAGGCGCCGCGGCTCGGGGAGGTAGCCCTCGGCCTGCAGCACCCGATAGATCGCCCCCGGCAGCGCCGCGCGCGACTGGTAGACGAGGTAGCGCGGACGCCACTCGGGCGAGAACTTCTGGCAGAACTGCACGAGGCTGTCCATCTGGAACCGGCGGCGCAGCAGCGCCAGAGCGAGCCGGGTCAGCCCCCGCTGCAGCCGGTTGCCCGAGGGCTCGCGGCGCGCGAGGTGGGCGAGGCCCGCGTAGTTGAGGCTGACCTCGGGCACGCCGCGCTCGCGCGCGACGATCAGCGCACGGCAGACGAGCGCCTCGTTGAGGCCGTTCGGCGAGTCGCCGACGCGGCGCATCGTGTCCAGTGACAGGTTCCCGCGGTGGGCGAGGAAGCGCATCGACGCGCACAGCTCCCCGCTCGGGGATCGCGCGAGCAGGTAGAGGTCGTCGGGACGCACGCCGGGATCGAAGGCGCCCATGGACATCACGAAGCCGAGCAGGCGCTCGCGCTGGGCGCGCCACCGTGCCTCGAGCGCGTCGATCTCGGCCTCGAGCGCATCGTCGATCGCGCGTCCCTCGTAGGCGTCGATGCGCCAGCCGCGGCGCTCGATCCGGTGCACCGACTGGCGCAGCTTGCGCACCGGCCGGCCCTCGAGCGTGAAGCGCGCCGGGTCCACGACCGCCTCCTCGCCGACGCAGATCGCGCGCAGGCCGAGCCCCCGATAGTCGGCCAGGTGGCGCTCGGAGCTGCCGTAGACGACGACCCGGGCGCCGGTCCGCCGCGCCCGGTGCAGCAGCTGACCGAGCAGCGTGGCCGCCGCGCCCTCGGGCCCCACCGGATCGCCGGAGACGACCGCGGTCCCGCCGATGCTGCGGAACGCGAGCACCCCGCCGGAGGTGAAGTGAAAGCTCTTGTCGGGTCGACAGACGAACGGCGAGAGCGAGTCGGTGCCGTGCGCGGCGACGACCGCTCGGGCGCGCATCAGCGCGTCGGGCGCGATCTCGCCCCGCAGCGGCTGCGGTCGCGCGAGCGCGCGGAGCGCGAGCACCGAGGCGGCGACCGCGACGACGAGAAGCAGCTCGCCGAGCGCGCCGGCATGCGCGCGCGCGGTCGGGTGGGTCAGCGCGCCGCGAGCCACGGCGAGGACGCTGCGCCCCGAGGGCGGCTCGCTCAGGGCCGCCCAGCCGGCCAGCGCCCAGGCGAGCGCCGCCACCCAGACGGTGACCCGGCGCAGCGGGCCCGCGCCGTCGACGCTTGCGCCGGCCGCCGCCAGCATGCCGACGACGAGCACGAGGCCGACCGAGATCGCGGTCGTGCGCGTGCCGACGATCGGCCACGCGCCGAGCACCGCGGCCGCGAGCAGCGCGACCCACCATCGCCGCGCGCTTACGGGCACTTGACCTCCGCCCTGGCAGACTCATCCGCGTGCTCCGCCGCCTGAGGGTCGGGTTCGCCATCGTGGCGCTGCCCGTCGTCGCCGCGGCGCTGGCCGAGGAGCATCTGCAGGCGATCGTCGTCGCGCCCCAGGGGGCGCGAACGCAGAACGACGACCCCGAGTACCTCGACTGGTCGCCGACCGACGACTGGTCGCGCGCGATCAGCGACGAGTTGACGAGGTGCGTCGACCACCGCCTGCGGACGATCGCAAGCCGCGCCGGCCGGGCGCTCATCGGGCTCTCGGCCGCCGGATACGGGGCCCTGAACATCGGGCTGCGCACGCTTGCCACGTTCGCGGCGGTCGAGTCCTGGAGCGGCTACTTCGTCGCCACCGACCCGAGCGGCCGTCACGCGCTGGCGCTGCGGACGCCCGCCGCGCGCCGGGCCGCCACCGTCCCCCGCGGCTCCGAGCTCGCCGCCGAGCTCGCGCGCTTCCCGTCGCTCATCGCCTTCTACGTCGGGCGCGGCGACGGCCGCTTCCTCGACATGAACAAGGCGTTCGACGCGACGCTGACCCGCAGCCACATCGCGCACGTCTACCGCTCGTATCCCGGCGGGCACTCGCCCGCATTGTGGCAGGAGCAGGCGCCCTCCTGGCTGTCGCTGGCGCTGACCGCTCTGCGCCGTGACCGCGCGGCGGCCGGCCGCTGATCGTGTCGCGGAGCTCATGCGCGGTGCACCAGGCGCCAGGCGAGGCGCGACAGCGCCCACGGGCGGTGCACGGGTGACGGACCGGCGCGCTCGGCGCGCTCGCGCGAGTTGCGTCCGTAGCCGCAGAGCGCGCATCCCGCGATCAGCGAGGTCACCCGCTCGCCGCACGACGGACAGATGCGGGCGCGCTTGTCCGGGCTGAAGAGCATCGCCATGGAGTCTGCGCAGGTCCGCGGGCGAGCTCCATCGGTCGATGCGGGTGTTGCGGCGGACGTCGCACATCCGCCGATCGGGCGACCGCCGTCACCCCGATCGGCCGATGTCCGACGCAAGCGTCGCGTGCTACAAGCTGCTCATAGCGTGACCAGACCTCCGATCACCGTGCTCGTCGCCGACGATCACCCGCTGTTTCGTGACGGCATCGTGCGGGCGGTGCGCGAACGTCCGACGCTCCGGCTCGTCGGGGAGGCCTCCGACGGACGCGAGGCGCTGGCGCGGATCCGCGAGCTCGCGCCCGACGTCGCCGTGCTCGACCTCAAGCTGCCCGAGCTCGACGGGCTCCAGATCGTCCGGGCGCTGCGGCGCGACGGGGTGCCGTCTCGGGTGCTGATGCTGTCCGCATTCACCGACGGCCCGGTCGTGCACGAGCTGCTCTCGGCGGGCGCCGCCGGCTTCCTGCCCAAGAGCGTCGAGCGCGTCGAGGTCTGCGACGCGATCGAGAGCCTCGCGCGCGGCAACACCGTGCTTGAGCCCTCGCTGCAGGACGGCCTGCTCGCGGCGATCCGCGCCGGGGGGGCGCAGGCCGAGCAGCCGTGGCTGACCGATCGCGAGCGCGAGATCCTCGGGCTCATCGCCGAGGGGCTGACCGCGCCCGGCATCGGGGAGCACCTGCATCTCGCCTCGGGCACCGTCAAGACGCACCTCAGCCACCTGTACGAGAAGCTCGGGGTGTCGGACCGCGCCGCCTGCGTCGCCGAGGCGATGCGCCGCGGCCTGCTCGAATGAGCAACTGGCGTCCGCGGCTCGACGAGCAGCTGGGTATCGCCGCGCTGCGGCTCGCGCTCGTCCCGGTGGCGCTCATCACCTGCTCGGGCAAGGGAAGCCTGAACTCGCAGCTCTACCCCTGGTTGATCGCCACCTTCGGCCTCTACTCGGTCGGATCGCTGATCGTCGCCGCGTTCGGCGACCCGACGCCGCGGATCTCGCTGACCCCGGCGGTGGTCGACCTGTGCGCGGTGGCCGCGCTCGTCTACGTCACCGGAGGCGCGCATTCGCCGCTGAAGTTCGCCTTCTACGTGCTGCCGATCGCCGCCGCGCTGCGCCTGTCGCCGAGCCTGACCGCGAGCTGGGCGGTGCTGTCGGTGCTCGCGTTCCTCGCGGTCACGCTGCCCGACCCGCGCACGGTGCTGCCCGACGACCTCGACCTCGTGCTCGACGACAGCCTCTCGCTGCTGTGGGTCTCGAGCGCCGCAATCATGCTCTCGGCGATGGTGGGCAGCCGCCAGCGCGCGCTCGTCGGGTTCGCCGAGATGCGCCGTGACCTCGTCCAACAGGCGCTCGACGCCGGAGCCCACGAGCAGCGCCGGCTCGCCGAGGAGCTGCACGACCACGCCGTCCAGAACGTCCTGCTCGCCCGCCAGGAGCTCGCCGACATCGTCCGCGGCGTGCCCGGCGCCGCCGACCGGGCCCGCGCGGCCCTCGACGAGACCGACCGCCAGCTGCGCCAGGAGATCTTCGCCATGCATCCGCTCAGCCTCGAGCAGGCGGGGCTGTCGGCGATCCTCTCCAGCCTTGCCGAGGGCGCCGGGCACCGCGGCGGCTTCTCGACGCGGGTTCGCGTCACCCCGGCCGCCGAGCGCGGCGGCCAGCGGGACATCATCGTCACCAGCGCCCGGGAGCTGTTGACCAACGTCGCCAAGCACGCCCACGCCAGCCACGTCGAGGTGCAGCTGCGCACCGCCGACGGCATGCTCGAGCTGACCGTCTCCGACGATGGCGCCGGCATGGACCGCGACGAGGTCGCCGAGGCGGTGCGGGGCGGCCACATCGGCCTGGCCAGCGTCCGCGAGCGGCTGCGCTCGCGCGACGGCCGGCTCGACATCAGCGCTCGGCCCGGCGCCGGAACGACCGCGACGGTGACGATCCCCCGCGACGGCCGGCCGTCGCGCTGACGTCAGTCAGCCGGCCGCGGGGTCCCCGGCCGAGCGCGCGAGCAGTCCGGCGGTCGCGTAGATGTGCGCGAACGCTCGCGCCTGCGACCCCGTCCACAGCGACGAGCCGTGGCCGTAGGTCGAGCCCAGCCCCCGGCCGGCGTCGAGCAGGCTGTACGGGCTCGCGCACCCGAGCGCGATGATGTTGCCCTTGTGCAGACGCACGCGGACATCGCCGGTGACCCGGCGCTGCGAGCTGTGCAGCAGCGCTCGGATGTCGTCGAGCAACGGGTCGTAGTAGCGCCCCTCGTGGAGCATGTCCCCGAACGTCGTCCCCAAGGACGCCTTCAGCGTCTGCTGGGCGCCCGTCAGCACGAGGCGCTCGAGCTCGCGGTGGGCGGCGATGAGGATCATCATGCCGGGCGCCTCGAAGCCGAGCCGCCCGACGATGCCCATGATCGTCTGGCCGGTGTGGATCCCGCGGCCGACTCCGTGCACCGCCCCGATCCGGTTGAGCGCCGCCAGCACGTCGTAGCCCGGCATGCCGATGCTGACGTCGGCGGGTATCTCGGCGCCCTGCAGCGCCGTCGGCAGGCCGCGCTCGAAGTGCAGCTGCAGCTCGAGCGGCTCGTCGGGAGCGTCGACGATCGCGCGCGTCGTCGGCCACGCCGCCTCGGGCAGGTAGTCCCACGAGCCGTAGGTCTCGCCACCGCCGATCGTCGTGCCGAGGATCCCGACGTTGAACGAGTACTCGGCGGTGATCTCCGACACCGGGTGGCCGCGCTCGCGCAGGAAGTCGCGCTCCTCCTCGCGGGTGTGCGACTCGTCGCGGATCAGGCCGACGATCTGCAGGTGCGGCGCCATCGCGGTGGTGACCGCGTCGAAGCGGACGTGGTCGTTGCCGGCGCCCGTCGAGCCGTGGGCGATCGCCTCGGCGCCGCGCTCCAGCGCCACCCGGGTGACCTCCTCGGCCTGCAGCATCCGCTCGACCCCGACGCAGGACGGGTAGACCCCGTTGCGCAGGTAGTTGGCGGCGAGGATGTCTGAGACGAACTCCTGGTAGAGCCGGGCGCGCCCGTCGACGACGACGTGCGCCACCGCGCCGAGCGCCCGCGAGCGCAGCTCGATCTCGGCGAGCTGCGCCTCGTCGAAGCCGCCGGTGTTGACCGTGACCGTCGTGACCTGCTCGCCGCGATCGACGAGCACCGCGAGCCCGTAGGAGGTGTCCAGGCCGCCGGAGAAGGCGAGCACGACGTCGCGGCCGGGCATCAGCCGCGCTCCAGGATCGGCACCCGATCGCCGTCCAGGCCCGGCGGCAGGACGTAGACCTCGGCGCCGGCGTCGATCCGCTCCTGCAGGGTCGCCTGGGCGGCGCCGTCGTGCGCCGGCAGCAGCGCCGTCGGCGGCGGAGCGCAGGCGTCGTCCTCGAACACGTCGGTCCGGTAGACCATCGTGTGCGGGACCGGGTGCAGTTCGAGCACCGCCGCCAGCACGCGCATGCGCCCGAACTTGCGATGCACGCGCAGCGCCGGGTCCGGGAACTGGGCCACCCCGGTCACCGTCGCCGCGTCGTAGGCGCGCAGCGCCACCCCCTTGGCGACCGTCCCCAGGCCGGGGATCGCCGAGCACAGCGACCAGCCGACCCATGCGCCCGGAGACGGGGTCGGCGCCGCGCAGTAGCCGGCGACCGGGATCGGCCCGCGATGCCCGAGGCGCTGCGCCTCGGCGAGCACCGCCGACAGCACCCGTGCCACCCGGGTCCGCTGCGCGGCGCTCAGTCGGGGGTCGGTCATCGCCGCGGCCGCCCGGCCCGCGGTCAGCGTGATGAGCAGGAACGCCGAGGGCAGCAGCCCGAGATCGATCATGACCCAATTCTGCAACGGTATGCCCTTGTCGCCGAACGCGGTCGCGTTGAGCACGTTGTAGACGCGCATCAGGTCGGCGATCCGCCACTCCCGTTCGGCGGGGGCGAGGACGTCAAGCGCGCTGACGTCGATGCCCGCCGGCGCCAGCCGGTCGAGCACCGCGCGATTGGAGGCCAGCCAGAAGCCGTAGCCGTCGTCGCGCAGCCGCTGCGCCGCGGCCGCGACGTCGGCCTGGGTCAGGGCCACCCGCGAGTCCCGACCCTCAGCGGAACGCCTGGATGCCGGTGAGCGCGCCGCCGACGATGAGCGCGTGCACGTCGGCGGTGCCCTCGTAGGTGACCACCGACTCGAGGTTCACCATGTGGCGCATGACCGGATACTCGAGCGTGATCCCGTTGGCGCCGAGTATCTGGCGAGCCGTGCGGGCGACCTCGAGGGCGGCGTTGACGTTGCCGAGCTTGGCCATGCTGACCTGCTCGGGCGCCAGCTCGCCGGCGTCCTTCATCCGCCCCACGTGCAGCGCCAGCAGCGTCCCACGGTTGACCTCGAGCGCCATCTGGGCGAGCTTGGCCTGCTGGATCTGGGTCGCCGCGATCGGCCGCCCGAAGGCCTGGCGCTCCAGCGCGTAGTGCAGCGCCGCCTCCAGGCACGCGCGCGCCGCGCCCATCGCGCCCCACACGATCCCGTAGCGCGCCTCGTTCAGGCACGACAGCGGGCCGCGCAGCGAGGTCGCCTCGGGCAGCATCGCCGACGCGGGCAGCCGCACGTCGTCGAGCAGCAGCTCGCTGCTCACCGACGCCCGCAGCGAGAGCTTGCGGTGGATGTCCTGGGTGGTGAAGCCGCGCGTCTCCCTCGGGACCAGGAAGCCGCGCACGCCGTCGTCGGTGCGCGCCCACACGACCGCGATGTCGGCCGCCGACCCGTTGGTGATCCACATCTTCTGCCCGTGGAGCACCCAATCGGCGCCGTCGCGGCGCGCGCGGGTGCGCATCGTCCCGGGATCGGATCCGGCGTCGGGCTCGGTCAGCCCGAAGCAGCCGATCGCCTCGCCCGCGGCCATGCGTGGCAGCCACTGGAGCTTCTGCTCCTCCGAGCCGAAGCGGTGGATCGCGTACATGGCGAGCGACCCCTGCACCGAGACGAGGCTGCGCACGCCGCTGTCGCCGGCCTCGAGCTCGAGGCACGCGAGCCCGTAGGCGGTGGCCGATGCGCCGGCGCACCCGTAGCCGTCGAGGTGCATGCCGAGCACTCCGATTGCGCCCAGCTCCCGGGCGAGCTCGAGCGGGATCGTGGCGTGTTCGAACCACTCCCCGACGTTCGGAACGATCTTGTCGGCCACGAACGCGCGCACCACATCGCGAATGTCGCGCTCCTCGTCGCCGAGCTGGCGGTCGATGGCCAGAAAGTCGCGTGGGTTGACGGTGACGGGAGCAGAGGCGGTGGTCATGAGGGAGGTGTAGCACCGACCCACTAGGTTGGGGGCGTGGCCCGTCCGCGCCCCGCTGCATCGCCGCTCGTGCTGACCGCCGGGGTGATGGTGATCGCCGTCAACCTGCGACCGGCGGCGGCGAGCCTCGGTCCCGTCCTTCACCGCATCCAGTCAGCGACCGGTCTGTCCTCGAGCGCCGTCGGCCTGCTCCCGACGTTGACCGTCCTGTGCTTCGGCCTGCTCGCGCCGCTCGCGCCCGTGCTCGCCCGGCGCGTGGGCATGCACGCGACGATCGCGGCGTCGATGTGGCTCCTGCTCGCCGGGCTCGCGCTCCGCCTCGTCCCCGGCATCGGGCTCCTGTTCGCGGGCACGGTCCTCGCCGGCACCGCGATCGCCGTCGGCAACGTGCTCGTGCCGGTGCTCGTCCGCCGCGACCTGCCCGAGCGCACGGGGACGACGATGGCGCTGTACACATTCGCGCTGATCGGGTTCGCCTCGCTCGCCTCCGGGGTCACGGTGCCGGTCGCCGACGCGCTCGGGGGCGGCTGGCGGCCGGGCCTGGCGGTGTGGGCGATCCCGGCCGCCATCGCCGCCGTCGCATGGCTGCCGGCGCTCGGGCGCCGCGCCGCCCCCGCCGGGACCGGCGGCGACCCCGCCCCCGCCGGGACCGGCGGCGACCCCGCCCCCGCCGGACCGGTCCGCGACGTTCCGGCGCCGCCGCCCATGCGCGAGCTCGTGCGCCATCCGCTCGCCTGGCAGGTGACGCTGTTCTTCGCGCTGCAGTCGGGCGGCTACTACTCGACGCTCGCCTGGCTGCCGAGCATCTTCGCCAGCCACGGGGTCAGCGACGCGCACGCGGGCCTGCTGCTGAGCCTGACGACCGGGGTCGGTCTCGTCGTCGCGCTCGTCGTCCCCGGCCTCGCCGGCCGCTTCCGCGACCAGCGCGCCCTGATCGTCGGCTGCTGCGCGTTGACCGGCGCCGGCATCCTCGGCGTCTGGCTGGCGCCGCTCGCCGCGCCGTACCTCTGGACCGTCCTGCTCGGGCTCGGGCAGAACGCCGCCCTCCCGCTCGCGCTGATGCTGATCGTCCTGCGCGGCGGCGACGTCGCGACCACCGAGAGCCTCTCGACGATGGCGCAGTCGATCGGATACGTGCTCGCCGCCGCGGCCCCGCTCGCCGCGGGCGCCCTGCACGGCCTCGCCGGATCCTGGGACCCGCCGCTCGTGCTGATGCTCGCGCTCGTCGCCCCCGAACTGCTGATCGGCCTGCGCGCCGCCCGCGACCGCCGGCTCGACCTCTCCGCCGGGCAGCCCGGAGAGGACGGGCATGCCCGGGGGCAGCCCGCCCTCTCCTGACCGTTCCCTCGATGGACGGCTGATGTGGCCCGCGTCCTGCGACCTGGTCGACGCGGGGGTTGTACTCGCGACGACGGCTGACGCCGTCGATGTGGCGAGGCTTGGTTGCAGGCGGAGTAATCGGCTGTGGCCGGGGTTTCTTTAGCCCGTCACTGATAGTCGTAGAAGCCCTGGCCGGCCTTGCGGCCCAGGTGGCCGGCGACGACCATCCGCTTGAGGAGCGGCGGAGGCGCGAACTCGGGACGCTTGAACTCGTCGTAGAGCGACTCGCACACCGCCAGCAGGACGTCGAGGCCGATGAAGTCGCACAGGGTCAACGGTCCCATCGGATGCCCACAGCCCAGCCGCATCCCCTCGTCGATGTCCTCGAGGCTCGCGAAGCCGTCCTCGTACATCCGCATGGCCGCCATCAGATACGGCACGAGCAGCATGTTGACCACGAAGCCGGCCCGGTCCTTGGTGCGGATCGGCGACTTCTTCAGCTGGCCGACGAGGCCCTCGGCGCTGCTCAGCGTCTCGGTCGAGGTGTCGAGCGCGGCGACGACCTCGACGAGCTTCATCACCGGCACCGGCGAGAAGAAGTGCAGGCCGAGAACCCGGTCGGGCCGCTTGGTCCGCGAGCCGAGCTCGGCGATCGGGATCGACGACGTGTTGGAGGCGAGAAACCGCGCCTCGGGCACCCGCTCGTCAAGCGTGGCGAACAGCTCGCCCTTGACCCGCGGATCCTCGGTGACCGCCTCGAGCACCGCCTGGACGCCCTCGAGGTCGGCCATGTCGGTCGTGTAGGCGACCCGCGCGATGACGTCGTCGGCGGCGTCGCGGCTGAGCTTGTCGCGCGAGACCGCGCGGGCGACCGATCGCTGAAGGCTCTCGCGCGAGCGCTGCAGCGGCGCCTCCTGGGGCTCGAACACGGTGACGTCGAGACCCGCCGAGGCGGCCGACTCCGCGATGCCCGAGCCCATGAAGCCGCCGCCGACGACGGCGACGCGGGTGATGGGTTCCGTTGCGCTCATGGGCGCTCCTTTTCGCTCTCAGCAGCCGCCGAGCGCGCGGAGCCGCGCCCGGTAGACCTGCATGTCCTTGTGTACGAAGTCGCCGTGGGTCTGCGTGCGCAGCGACGGCACGTCCTCGCGGTGATACGGGCTCGAGAGGCTCTCGTTGTGCCCGATGACGTTGCGGTTCAGGATGTGGTACCGGCAGCTCAGCCAGTGGACGAGCCGCAGGCTGGCGGTGATCTGGGCGCGGTCGTCGAGCACCTGGGCGTCGCTGTCGCCGACGTGCTCGACCCCGATCGCGGTCCAGTTCAGGCCGACCGTGTGGCGGGCGATCGTGCCGAGCGAGACGAGCTGGTGGATCGTCCCGTCGGTATCGATGACGAAGTGCGCCGAGGTCTGCGGCAGCTCGTGCAGCTCGGAGTCCGGGACGTCGTCGGCGAAGGTGGCAAACGTCGAGCTGTAGCTCGCGTCGGTGTAGTGGATGACGATCACGTGCGGGTCGCGCAGGCGCCACGTCGGCGCAAAGAAGCTCCCGTAGTGGCGGCGGGTGTAGGCGACCGTCTCGGCCTTGCGCGTGGCCCCGAACGGGATCGGGTCCCAGACGATCGGCGGCTTGGCCGCCGGCGGACCGACGGGGCTGCGATGACCGGCGCGGTGCGCGGTTCCGGCCGCGCCCCCGAGGCTCGACAGCACAGCCATGATCGCCACCAGCAGCGCGCGCACCGATACAGCGTGCCAGTTCGCGGCGTGCGGTGTCCGGATGCCACGCGTCTTGCCGAGGCATCCGGGTCCCGTGATCCGACAGGTGTTCCCGGCCTTAGCGAATGGGCGGGGGCGCCAGGCCGTCGACCACCAGGGTGAGGGCTCGGCTTGCCGCGGCGGCGCGAGCCGCTGGGCCATCGGCGGTCGACGCCGCGCCTCTGACCATCGACAGCACGGTGAAGAGGTCGTCGAGGGTTACGTCGCGGCGCAGCCTCCCTGCTGCCTTCGCAGCGCAGAGCGGCCCCGTGAGCAGTTCCTCAACCCGGTGGCGGCATGCTTCGAGCCGGGAGCCGAGGCAGGCGTCCTGCTGCGCAAGCTCGCTCAACGCATGCATGTATGCACATGAATCAACTGTTGATCGCAGCAGGACGAAGAAGGCGTCGGGGTCCGCGGCGTGGGTCTCGGCGAGTTGCTCGAGATGGCCGAGGCCCTCGTCCAGCAGGGCTGCCGCAAGCTCTCGCTGGTCGGGGAAGTTGCGATAGAGGGTGGCCTGGCCAACGCCGGCCCGGCGCGCGATCTCATACATCGGGACATCAGCGGACTCGGCGAACAACTCGCGCGCAGCGGCGAGGATTGCCTCACGGTTGCGCTGCGCATCCTTACGACGCGGAGCGTCGCTGATGGTGGTCATTGAATAAGTCTAGTAGCGCGTTCGGGGTGCCCGCAAGTGCGCCAGCTTGGTCTCGGATCACCTGGAGCGAACCTAAATGGACAAAGTTCTCCGATTCTGTTATAGGTTCCCCGATCGCTTGCCAGCATCTGGAAAGCGCGCCTCGAAGGCGCCAGACCACGTCCTCGATAGCGCCTCGCTGATGCGCCCGGGTCCGCTCGCCGGTCGCTATCCCGCCGCGGCCGCGATGGTGATGTTTGCGTTGATCCCGTACCTGGCGCTGTCGGCGGCCATAGGTCCCGTGACGCCGATCATCGCCCATCAGCTGCACGCGAGCCTGCAAACGATGAGCGTGGCATCGGGCATGGGCAACGCCGCGTACGCCATGGGAACGGTGCTGGCGGTGTGGTTCGCCCAGCACCTGCCGCAGCGACGAATGATGCTCGTCTACGTCTCGCTTCTCGTCGTCGGATCGGTGCTCGCGGCAGCAGCGCAAGATCCCGCGATGTTCATTGCCGGACATGTGCTCCAAGGGATGTGCACGAGCTTGCTCCTGATCGCCGCAGTGCCACCGCTGGCTCTCGGCTTCGGCTTGGAGAGGCTGCGTGAGACTGCGGTGATCATGAGCATGTGCATCTTCGGCGCGGTGGCGCTCGGACCGACGGTCGGCGGCCTTCAGGCCAGCGCCCACGGGTGGCGGCCCCTCTTCTGGATCATCGCCGGGATCTCGTCCGCGGCGCTGGTGCTCTCGGTCCTGACCTTCGAGGACGCTCCGCCGGCGGACCCAAGCGCTCCTCGGGGGGTGACGGCGATCGCCCTGGCCGGAGCTGGTGCAGCGGCCGCGTTCTACGGGGCCTCGCAGCTGCTCACCCACAAGTTCCTCCAGGTCCGGACCTTCGGGCTGCTCATCATCGGCTTGGCGCTGATCGTGATTCTCATCGTCAATCAATATCGAGCCAAGCGGCCGCTCTTGACCATCCGCAGCATGCTGTCCAGCACCATTCCGATAGCCGGGATCGTCCTGGCTCTGTTTGCTGCCGCGGCCTCGGTGTCGGCCACAGCCCTGACTGCCAACCTTCTCACGGGCCGCTACAGCCCGGTGCACCTCGGGCTTCTGTACCTGCCTGAACTCGCGGGTGCGGTGCTCACCGCGGTTGCGCTCGGCGTTGTCATCGACAAGCGCGCGATGCAGTATCTGCCGTTGGTCGGGATGGCTTTCCTGGCGACGGGGATCGCGGTGTTTCGGATCCAGCTTCCCCCGACCACGGCGACCACGCTGATCGGATCGGCTTTGACCGGCGTCGGCCTCGGCGCCACGGTAGCGCCAGCGTTGTTTGCCGCGGGATTCTCCCTGCCCTCGGCCAACCTGCAACGCGTGTTCGCGATCGTGGAGCTACTGCGTGCCGTGGCTGCGTTCATGATCGCTCCCGTGTTCGCACACTTCGCCGCCACCGTCGGGGGCAAGCCCGGGACGGGAACCGGCATCGCGCTCTGGGTCGGATTGGGCATGGCGGTCGGCGGCGCCGGGATCGCGATCCTGCTCTACCTGCTCGGCGGGGCCCGCCCGCAGACGCCGCGACTGGAGCGGTTCCTTGCCGGCCAGGCGGCCGCGTGGTACTCGCCACCGTTGCTGGCCGCCGTTCGAGAACGTGCGGACCGGACAAGCCTCGCGGAGGACGCGACACGACCGTGACCGAGACCGGCTTGCTGCCCGCGGGTGAACCGAGCTCCGATGCGCAGCAGAGCGCGGCGGTTCGCCGGGCCGCCGAGCACCCCCCCGCCTACGGAGCCGCGCTAGCCGACGCCGCCGGGCACGTGACCGCTCGTGTCAGCACACCTATCCAATGACGAACACGACGTCAAGACGCCCGCGCCAGTCCGATGCCAGACCTGCTCCATCGCGACCCTCGCGCACACCCACAGATCACGAATGGCGACGCGAGGTCTGGCAGCGCGAGATGAGCCGAGTTCGCGTCGTCATTCGCATCCTGAGCATCGTGCTGCTCGCGCTGCTCGCGCGCGTGCTGATCGACGGTCTCACCACACTGACCGCCGTCATCGGGGCGATCATCGTCACACTCCTCCTCGTGTCGGTAGGCCTGTATCGCTACGGCCTCCGCGTCGAGCCGGCCCTGAGCCCCTCGCGCCACTCCCCCCATGAGCGGCAGCCAGCCCCGTAAGCATCCGGACGACCACCGACCCCCTCCCGCGCACACTCCCTAAGCTCGCCCCGGTGCGCCCGACGCTCGTGATCACCCACTTGGCCGATCGCGACTCGGGACTCGTCGAGGACGCGCTGATGCGCGCCGCCCCGGTCCGCCGCTTCGACGCCCTCGCCGCCGAGCCGCTGCCGGCGCTGCACGAGATCGCGGGGATCGTCACCCTCGGCGGCCGTCAGAGCGCCACCGCGGTGGCGAGCGACCCCGCGCTCGCCGCCGAGGTGGCGCTCCTGCGCCGCGCGCTGGACGAGGAGGTGCCGGTGCTCGGCTTCTGCCTCGGCGCGCAGCTGCTCGCCGTCGCCGGCGGCGGCCACGTGCGCGCGCTCGGCGAGATGCGCGCCGGCTGGCCGCAGCTGCGGCGGCTGCCGTCGTGTGCGCAGGATCCCGTGTTCGCCGAGTTCCCCGACGAGCTGCGCGTCCTGCGCTGGCACGAGGACCTGATCGAGGCGCCGGGGTCCGCCACCCAGCTCGGGACCACCCCCGGCCCCGGCGACGCCCTGTACCGTCTCGGCGCCGCCGCCTGGGGCAGCCAGGCCCACCTCGAGCTCACCCCGGCGCTGCTCGTCGACACGTGGCTGACCCAGCCCCGCGGGGTCGTCGAGGTGCAGGCCGCGGGCCATCGCATCGACGACTTCGCCCGCGACAGCCGCCGGCTCCTGGCGCCGCAGATGGCGGCCGCCCGGCGTGCGCTGCAGCGCTTCGCGATCCTGCTGCGCCGCGACTGACGTCGGGCGTCAAGCGGGGATGTTGTCGGTGGCCCTCGCGGGGTAGGCCGTCGTGATGCAACCGCCCCGGTCGTCTCCCGCGACGTTTGACATCGCCCGGGCCGTGATTCCCCCGCGCGTGATCGACGACGCGCTGCGCATCCTGCATCTGGACCTGCTGGAGCGCGGCGCGACCGCCGACGAGCTAGGCCGCTGGCTGTGGGGTTGCCATTGGTTTCCCCACCTCAACGACGACCCGCGGATCGTCGCCCTGGCCGATGCGCTGCCCGAGTCGTGGCGCAGCGGCGAGCGCTGCAACACGCAGATCCTGCTGCAGTTCCCCCACACCGGGCCCGAGCCGGAGATCACCTTCCACCTCGACCGTGAGCCCGACTGGGCGGACGGCCGTCGCTACCTGCGCATCGTCGGGATCGCGCTGAGCGCGTGGTCGGCGGCCAACGGCGGCCTGCTCGTCCGCCCCGACGATCAGGTCGTCGCGGTGCAGCTTGCGGCCGGCGACGCGGTCCGGATGGACCCCGGGCTCCTGCACTCGAGCGCCATCAACCGAACCGGCGGGATTCGCTACGCGGTGTACTTTCGCTGGCTGCAGGCCGCTGCGCCGCGCGATGGCGATCAGCGACCGCCGGCCGCGGCAAGCTCAGCGTCGCGAATGCAGCGCGCCTCGTCGGCCGCCGGATCCGGCTCGCAGACATAGATCTCGTGGCCGGGCGTGGCGCGGATTCGCATCCCGGCGCAGCGCAGCATCGCCCGCACGCAGCCGTCGTCGGGAATCCACCAGTTCGTGGGGTCGCCCGCCAGGGAGTGCTCGACGAACGCCGCGCGCGGCCAGCCGGGCGCGGCCAGCCGCTCACGCCGGCCGAACGGGAGATCGCGCGGCGTATCGAGGACGTAGGGGACCGGCATCGTCAGCGTCTGCACGACGAGCGTGCCCGTCGTCATCCCGGCGACGAGATCGAGCGCGAGCTGGGGATAGCGCAGGTGGTAGAGCACGCCGAGGAAGAGGACCAGGTCGAAGCGGCGGGTCAGCCGCGCGAGGTCGTAGACCTGCATCGTCCGGAACTCGACGCGCCCCTCCGGGTCCAGCCAGCGAGCGGCCCAGCGCGCCTGGCCGAGGTAGTGCTCGTCGGTGTCCAGCGCGAGCACGTGCGCCCCCCGGCGGGCGAGCTCAAAGCTGTAGAAGCCGGCGTTGCAGCCGACGTCCAGCGCTTGCACGTCGCGCAGGTCGGCGGGCAGGATGGCGCCGATCTGCTGCCACTTGTAGTCCGGAAAGTCCCCGAGTGGATGATCGGGCGCCGTGCTCTCCCCGCCGGGAAGATGGAGGTTGTGAAACCACGGCGCCAGCGCGTTGATCTCTCGGCGGCGCTCGCCGCATCCCGGCGCGCCGTGCGACTGCAGCGTCACGCCGGCACCGCCCCGCGGGCACGCGCGACCTCACGCTCGAGCATCTCGACGCGACGCTCCGCGGTGTGCTCGGCCAGGACGCGCGCCCGCGCGCGGCGGCCGATATCTCGGCGCCGGGCCTCGTCGGGGTCGCGGAGAAGCTCGATCACCTCGTCGGTGCTCCGCGCGACGAGGATCTCCTCGCCGACCGAGAACACCTCGTCGAGACCAGGCCAGTCGTCGGAGATGATCGGCACCCCCACGGCAGCGGCCTCGAACAGGCGCACGCTCGGCGACCAGCCGGCCGCCCGCATCCGGGCACGGGTGAGGTTGAGCGTGAATCGCTGGCTCGCGTAGAAGCGCGGGTGGTCGGGGGGAGCGACATGCTCGGTGCGCGTGAGGTTGGCCGGCCACGCGATCTGCACCGGATAGCTCGGCCCGGCCAGCGCGAACCGCCCCTCTGGCAGCCGGCGCGCGACCTCGAGCAGCAGCGCCTCGACGCCGGCCTGGCGATCCTCGCTGTAGGTCCCGAGATATCCCAGCTCGAACGTGAGCGGCGCCTGGACCGGCGCGTAGGCGGCGGGGTCAACGAGGCAGTAGAAGGCGAGCGGTCGCCGCGCGCCGAACCGCTGCGCGAGCACGTCGAGCGTCGGTCCGCCCGTGAACGAGAGGTAGAGGTCGAACTTCGGGACCTGGTCGGCGTCGAGGTACTCGCGGTCGCCGCAGGCAAGCTTGGCCAGCGTCACGGGCGTGTCGATGTCGTAGAACGCCACGCAGCCGCCGGCGGCCGCAAGCAGCCAGTCGGCGACGGCCACGCCTTCGGGCACGTAGGAGCCGAGCAGGACGAGATCGGCGTGCGCCACCGCGGAGCCGGCTCGATCGCGCAGCTCGCCCAGGTCCCGGTACAGGCACAGCTCCCCGCCGGGCGGGCGCTGCAGATCGCGGTGCGCGGCGTACCACGGGACGTCGCGTTCACAGAAGAGCACGGTGTGGCCGCGCGCCGCCAGCTCGCCGACGAGCGCTCGGTAGTTGGTGGCATGGCCGTTGCCCCACGATGACGTGATCGACAGGCCGACGAACACGACCTTCACGAGACCGCGACCCCCTGCTCGGCGAGAACCCTCACGAGATCGCAACCTCCTGCTCGGCGAGAACCCTCACGAGACCGCAACCTCCTGCTCGGCGAGGATCGCCTCCACCTGCGCGGCGCGATGGGCGTAGGTGTGCGCGCCCAGGATGCGCCGGCGAGCCGCGGCGCCGATCTCGGCGGCCCGGCGGGGATCGAGCTCGGCGACCAGCCCCGCCACCTCCCGGCCGTCGCGAGCGACCAGGACCTCCTCGTCGGCGGCAAGGAACTGGTCGATCCCCTCCCAGGCGTCGGTGATGAGGCAGGCTCCGGCGCCGGCGGCCTCGAACACGCGGGTCGGAGGCGAGAAGCCGTTGGCCGCCATGCTGTCGCGAGTGACGTTGAGGACGGCTCGCGCGCTGCAGTTGACGGCATTGTGGTCGGCGGGCGAGACGTGTCCGAGGTAACGCAGGTTCGGCGATCTCACCCGGTCGCCCCAGCCGTTGCCGCCGAGCACGAAGCGCGAAGCCGGCGCCCGCGCCACCGCGCCGAAGAACAGGTCGTCGACCCGACGTTCGCGATCGGGCAGCCGGTTGCCGAGGAAGACCAGATCGCACGCCAGGTCTCGGCGCCCGGGCACCGGGTGATGGGTGGCGGGATCCAGCGCGTTGTAGACCGCGTCGCAGCGTCGCGCGCCGAGCGCGCGGTAGCGGTCGACCACCGGGCGGCCGCCCCCGTAGGTGAGCACGAGGTCGTAGTCGGCGATCCGCGACCGCAGCCCGGCCAGCTCCCCGCTCTCCATCGCGGTCAGCGTCGCCGGCGCGTCGACGTCCCAGAAGATCCTCATGGCGGGACCGTCCAGGTCGGCCACGGCGGCCTCGAGCACGTCGTCGAACACGCCGACGCCGCTGCACTTGACGATCACGTCCGCCCCCCGCGCCCGCGCCACGACCGATCGCACCGCGGCGGCGTCGGTCGGCTCATAGACGACGATGCGCGCCCAGGCCGGATCGTCGATGTCGCGATGCTCCTGACGCTCGTACGCGCGGGGCTCATAGAAGGTGATCCGATGGCCGCGCGCGTGCAGCGCCCGGACGAGCCCGCGGTAGTACGTGCAGGCGCCGTTCCAGTAGGCCGAGATCAGGCTCGAGCCGAAGAAGGCGAAACGACGCGAGCGGACGGTCATCGCGGCATCGAGGATGCCCCGACCGGCGCCAGCCGCTCATGGATGGACAGCAGCTCGTCGACCCGGGCCGCGCACGTGTGCCGGCGCAGCACGGTGGCCCGGCCGTGGCGAGCCATCTCCGCCGCCGCCTGCGGATCGGCCAGCAGCGCGTGGATGGCCGTCGTCATCTCGCGCCCGTCACGCGCGCTCAGGAAGTCCTCCCCGGGCGTGAACAACCCCTCGACGTCGTCCCAGGGTGAGCACACGAGCGGGATCGCGCACGCCAGCGCCTCGAACACCCGGATGGTCGGGATGCCGGGAAGCGCGCGGACGTAGGGGCCGCGGGGGACGTGGACGGTGAGCCGGTGGCGCGCGAACACCTCGGGCACGCGGTGGTTGGCGATCCACCCGCGATAGCGCAGGCCCGAGCGCCAGATCCGCCACCGTGCCCGCCGTGGATAGCGCACGCCGTGGATCGCGCCTCGCAGAGCCAGCCGCCGGGCGGGGTGCAGCAGGAACTCGTGCAGCTCCGCGGTGCGCTCGTCGTCGCCCCAGTTGCCGACCCACACGAGATCGGCGGGATCGGCGGCGGGCGGGTGGGGGGCGAAGACGCGCGTGTCGGCGGCCTCGTGCCACGTGAAGGCGCGGCTCGCCCAGCCCCGGTCGACGTAGATCTGCCGGATGACCTCTCCGAAGGCGAGCACCCCGTCATAGCCCGCGAGGTCGAAGCGCGCCAGCTCGTCGGGGGCCGTCGCCGCGCGATGGTGGGTGTCGTGGAAGAGCAGCGTGTAGCGACCGCCGGCGCCGCGATGCGTCCCGATCCGCTTGACGAGCTCCGGATCGTTCCATTCGTGCACGAGCACGAGGTCGGCGTGATCGAGGGCGCGCTCGAGGTCGAGCCGCTCCGGCTCGTACTGGTGGCTGACGAGGTCCGGGAAGCGCTCCGCGAAGGCCCGGATCGCCCGCTCGCCCTCGAGCCGCTCGAGGTTCGCGCGGCTCCAGCCGCCGCGTGGCTCATAGACGGTGACGTCGTGACCACGGTCCTGCAGCTCGCTGACGATCCCGCGCAGGAAGTGCGCGTTGCCGTGGTTCCAGTCCGAGACCAGCGAGTGGCAGAAGACGACGACTCTCATCGCGCCACCAGCTCGTAGAGCTCCCGATAGCGATCGGCCATCCGCCCGGAGCCGTAGCGCCGCGACCGGCGCTGCGCTCGCTCCCCGAGGCGTGCGGTCTGCGCCGGATCGGCCAGCAGCCGCGCGAGCACCGCGGCCGCGGTCGCGGCATCGCCCGGAGCGACGTAGGTTGCCGCGTCGTCCCACACCTCCCGCAGCGACGGGATGTCGCCGAGCACCAGCGCGCAGCGATCGCGCGCCGCCTCGAGGATCGAGAGGCCGAACGGCTCGTAGCGCGCCGGAGCCGCGAACACGGCGGCGCGCCGTCGCTCGGCGGCCAGCTCCTCGGCGTCCAGCATCCCGAGGCGGGTCAGGTGCGCGTCGGCGCGCCGGTCACCCGCATCGCCGGCGACCCGCACGGTGCCGGGCGGCATCCGGGTCGCCACGTCGGCGAGCAGCGCGAGGTTCTTGGCCTCGTCCCAGAGGCGGCCCGCGGCGAGCACGACCGGTTGCTTCTCCGGCGCGCAGGCAACGGGGGCCGAGGTGCCGTTGTGGATGACCGCGCGATGACCACGACCCCCGCCGTGCTCGCGCGCCAGCGCGTCGAGCATGGCTCGCGTCGGCGCCACGACCGCGTCGGCGGCGTCCAGCCCGGCGCGGATCCAGGCTCGGTAGCGATCCCACTCCGCCGGCGGGGTGCGTCCGTGCACCGCCCGCCACCAGGAGTAGACGCAGGAGTGCGCCCCCACCACGACCGGCGCCCGCCACCGCGCGGCGGCGTGGCCGAAGCCGTTGAGGTGGACGACGTCGGGACGGTGCTCGCGCTCGAGCTCGAGCAGCCAGCGCTGCGCGACCTCGAGATCGTCCCACGGGTCGGACATCCATTCGAGCTTGCCCGCGCTCTCGTACCATTGCGCGGGCGCGGCCTCCGCGATGCGCGCCCGCTGCGCCGGGCGCGCGGCGGCGCCGAAGGTGACCAGGACGACCTCGACCGCGCGCTCGCGCAGGCCGGCGATCAGCTCGGCTGCGTGGGTGAACACTCCGCCGACGGTGTCGGCCGTCATCAGGATCCTCATCGCGCGGCGTCGTAGATCCGGTCCAGGACGTCGGCGACGAGCTCCAGGCCGCGCGCCCGGTCGGCATCGAAGCCGGTGCCGTCCGCGACCCGAGCCGCCCATCGCGTGATCCCGCGGGCTCCCCAGTCCTCTCCCGGCGCGCTCAGGCGCTCGGTCCGGGTGCCGACCCAACGCTCGGCCACGAAGTCGTAGAACGATCCGTCGAGGTTGCCCATCGTCACCGCCCCCGTCGTGCCGTACAGCGTGCACTCAAACACGCAGTCGCGCCCGGCGGACAGAAACCAGGAGCAGGCCAGCCGCATCCGCACGCCGGCGTCGGTATCGATCTCCGCGGTGGCGAACTCCTCCACCGCGGATCCGTCGGGGTCGACCGGCTCGCCGCCTGCGAGCACGCGCGCGCTGACGATCTCGGCGCGGGTGCTGGCGGTCAGCCACAGCCCGAGGTCGACGAGGTGCGTGCCCAGATCGACCAGGCAGCCGCCTCCGGACAACTCGCGCTGCGTAAACCACGCCTTGTCGGGGCCGTAGGCGTTGTGAAACGCGAGGTCGACGGAGTGAACGCGTCCGATCCCGTCCCCGGCGAGCGCGAGGCGAAGGCCGCCGACGGCATCGGTGTGGCGGTAGCAGAGGTCGACGCCGAGCGGGCGGTCCGCGGCGCGCGCCGCGGCCAGCACCCGCCGGGTCTCGGCGCCCGTGCGAGCCAGCGGCTTCTGGCAGTACACCGCCGCGCCGAGGCCGAGGATCGCGATCGCCTGCTCGGCGTGCAGCGCGCTCGGGGTCGCGATGACCACCCCGTCGGGCTCGAGCGCCAGCAGCTCCTCGAGCCCGACGACGACGTCCGCCTCGGGCGCCAGCCGCGCCGCCTCGCGCCGGGCCTCGGCACCGGGATCGGCGACGCCGACGACATGCGCGGTCCCCGAGGCGATGAGCGAGGCCAAGCGGCGAGCGCCGATCCACCCGGCGCCGAGAAACGCGATGCGCGGGCGTCGTGTCGACGGCCGTGCCCGCGATCGCGCTCGCGCTCGAGCGAGCGTGCTCACACCGTCACCAGCGCCTTGATGAAGCCGGCGGGCCGCTCGCGCATCGCCGTGAACGCCTCGCCCAACCCCGAGAGCGAGTAGCGGTCGGTGTACAGCGGACGCGGGTCCAGCCGTCCGGAGGCGATGGCGTCGACGGCCCCGCGGATGCCGTCGAGATAGACGGAGCGGTCGCGCTCGTGGGCGTTGATGATGTCAAGCCCCCGCCAGTTCCAGCTCTGCATGTCGACCGTCCGCGGCCCGTCCTGGTGATAGCCGGCGATCACCAGCCGTCCGCGGACGCGGACCAGGTCGCCCGCGAGGTCCAGCGTGTCCTGCCTGCCGGCGGCCTCGATCGCGAGATCGCAGCCCTGGCCCGCGGTGAGCTGCGCGAGGCGCTCGCGGTCCTCGGGCGCGAGCGTGATCTCGGCCCCCATCGCGGCGGCGGCGCGCCGAGCCGTCGCGCGCCGCGACACCGCGATCACCCGCGCGCCCGCAGAGGCGGCCAGCCCGATCAGAAGACAGCCGAGAAAGCCGGCGCCGATCACCGCCACGGTGTCGCGGGCTCCGACCTGCGCCCGGTGAAACGCGTTGACCGCACACCCGAGCGGCTCCCCGGGGAACGGCTGATCGTCGAGCAGTGCCGGCAGCACGACGAGACGATCCGCGTCCACCACCTCGTACTCGCTGTAGGAGTGATAGCCGAGGATGGCGACGCGGGCGCCGATCGACGGCTGCTCGACGTCGGCGCCCACGGCGTCGATGCGACCCCATCCCTCGTGACCCGGCGCGCCCGCGGGCCGCGGATAGTCAAACCAGGACCGGCCCTCCCAGACCGGGAGGTCGGAGCCGCACACCCCGCACCCCTCGAGCGCGACGCGGACCTCGCCGCGCCCGGGCGCCGGCCGGGGAACCTGGCCGATCCGCATCTCGCCGCCGCCCACCACGACCGCCGCGCGCATCGTGCGGTCGGTCGTCATGAGGTGATCGCCAGCGAGCTGCGTTCGTCGATCAGCCAGGCGTGCAGGACGTCCAGCCCGATTCGCGGATCGGTTCGCGCGGTCCAGCCGGTGGCTCGCGAGAACGCCGAGGTGTCCGAGACGTAGTAGCGCTGATCGCCCGCGCGCCACGGCGCGCGAACGACGCGCGGCGGCCCGCACAGCTCGCCGATCATGTCGAGCAGCTCGAGCAGGCTGACCGCGTTCGCCGGCCCACCGCCGATGTTGAAGGCGCGGCCGCTCAGCCGACGCGAACCCTTCGCGGCGAGCACGAGCGCGTCGACCAGATCGTCGATGAACAGGACGTCCCGGACCTGCTTGCCGGATCCGTAGATCGTGATCGGCCGGTCCTGCAGCGCGCTGATGAGGAAGTGCGCGACCCACCCCTGATCCTCGGTGCCGAACTGGTGGGGGCCGTAGATGCAGCTCATGCGAAAGACGACCGTCGGCACGCCATAGCTCGACGCCCAGTCGACGACGTACTGGTCGGCCGCGCCCTTCGAGCAGCCGTACGGCGTGCAGAAGCGCAACGGTCGCGTCTCGTCGATCCCACCCGTCCTGATGTCGGGCTCCCGCGGGTCATAGCGGCGACCGCGCTCGTCGAGAGCGAGCTCGGGCAAGGCGCCGTAGACCTTGTTCGTGGAGGTGAACACGATCGACGGCGGATGCGCGCGCCCCCGGCAGGCGTCGAGCACGTTCAGCGTTCCCTGCAGGTTGACGCCCGCATCGCACAGCGGCGCGTCGAAGCTGGTCGTGACGGCGACCTGGGCCGCGAAGTGAAACACGTGGTCGATGCCGCGGATGGCGCGCGCGACGCGCGCGGGCTGGCGCACGTCGGCGATGACGACCTCGAGCGCGGACCCGTGGGTGGCCTCCAGCCAGCCGAGGTTCGCGGCGACCCCGGTCCGCGACAGATCGTCGAGGACGCGCACCCGCCATCCGTCGCGCAACAGCCGGTCGGCGGTGTTCGTGCCGACGAAGCCGGCGCCGCCCGTGATGAGCGCGGTGCTCATATCGTCAGCCCGTGGGCCGCCAGCTCGGCGGCGGCCGCCTCGACGCGATCCTCGGACACCCGCCCCTCCAGCCACCGCGCGAGCTCCAGCATGCCCGCCTCGAGCTCGACGGCGGGCGCGTAGCCGAGCAGCCGCTGCGCGGCCCCGACGTCGGCGAAGCAGTGACGCACGTCGCCGAAGCGGTACTTGCCGGTGATCACCGGCTCGCAGCCACGGCCGTCCAGGATCGCCGCCAGCCGGCGCGCGATCTCGGCAACCGTGGTCCGCGAGCCGCTGCCGATGTTGAGCGCCTGGCCGTCAGCCCCGTCGTGCGCGATCGCCAGCGCGCAGCCATGGGCGACGTCGGCGACGCTGACGAAGTCCCGTCGCTGCTCGCCATCCTCGAAGATGAGCGGCGGCCGGCCGTTGAGCAGGCGCGCGGCGAAGATCGCCAGGACGCCGGTGTAGGGGTTCGACAGCGCCTGGTCGGGGCCGTAGACGTTGAACAGGCGCAGCGCGACGGTGGGCACGGAGTACGCGGAGCCGAACAGCAGGCACATCCGCTCCTGATCGAACTTGCCCAGCGCGTACTGCGATGCGAGCGCGGGAGGCTTCCACTCGGCCGTCGGAATCGGCTCAAGCGTCCGCCCGTCCTCGTCCTGCAGCTCCCAGCGCGCGCCCTCGAGCTGCTCCCGGGACCGCTCGGTCCCGGGGCGGACGCGGCCGCCGACATCGCGGTACAGACCCTCGCCGTAGATGCTCATGCTCGAGGCCACGACCAGCTTGCGCGGGGGCCGCTTCATCATCGCCTGCAGCAGCACGCCCGTGCCGTGGGTGTTGGCCGACGCGTAGTCGGCCACCTCGTACATGCTCTGGCCCACGCCGACGCGCGCCGCCAGGTGGACGACCACGTCGATTTCGCGAAGCGCCTGGTCGACGGCCTCGCGGTCGCGCACGTCGCCGACGACGAGCTCGACGTCGTCCTCGAGGTACGCCGGACGGCGACAGCCACCGTGGACCTGCTCGACGAGGCTGTCCAGCGCGCGGACAACGTTGCCGTCGCGCAGGAGGCGCCGGGCGAGATGGGAGCCGATGAAGCCGGCTCCGCCGGTGATCAAGATCCGTTCGGGCACGTCGGCTCCTGGGTCGAGGGTGAGTGCTTCAGACACTTCATCTTCATCCCTCCTGCTGCGCGTTCCGGCGGGCGGCCAAACATTCGCTGGCCGCGAGCTCGTCAGGCGCCGCGGTGTACGACCGGTGCTGCGGTGGCGGGCGGCGAGCTCATCGCGTCGCCGCCCACCGCCATCACGTGCCCGGCGGCCGCGTCCCGAACATCAGCGTGCGGCGCTCGATGTCGTAGTAGACGGGCGTGGCGCGCGCGAACAGCCCCTGGAGCACCTCGGCATCCTCGGCGGTGGCGGTGACCACCTCCTCCCACGCGCCCTCGTCGAGCACGAGCTGCAGCGTGAACGTGCCCGCCGCCTGCGGCTCGCCCGCGACCCAGCTGAACTGGTAGTGCGAGACCTGACGAACCTTGATCACGTCGTCGGTGATGTGCTGGGGAACCTGTGGCATGGCTGTCTCCTATTCGCTCGGCCGCGCCTCGCTACCCCCGTCCCGCGCGCGCAAACCGGCGCGCATGCCTGTGACCCGGTTGCGTCGAGGGGTAGCGCGCTGGCACACCACGACGAAAGGAACGCGCATGGAAACCGACCGAACGCGACCGCTGGCCCTGGTCACCGGAGCCTCGAGCGGCATCGGGTTCGAGCTCGCGCGGCAGTTCGCCGCCGGGGGCTTCGATCTCGTGATCGCGGCCGAGGACGACGAGCTCACCGCTGCCGCCGAGCAGCTGCGGCGCGAAGGCGCGCGCGTCGAGGCGGTGCAGGTCGACCTGGCGGCGGCCTCGGGTCCCGATGAGCTCTACCAGCGGGTCCTGGACACCGGCCAGCTGGACGCGGCCGCGCTCAACGCGGGCATCGGCGCCGGGGGCGCGTTCGCCACTGACACCGAGCTCGACAAGGAGCTGGCGCTCGTCGACCTCAACGTGCGCAGCACCGTCCATCTCGCCAAGTACGTCGTCGCCGACATGGTGGGGCGCGGATCGGGCCGGGTGCTCTTCACCTCGTCGATCGCGTCGACGATCCCCGGAGCCTTCCAGGCGGTGTACAACGCCTCGAAGTCCTTCGTGCAGTCCTTCGCGCTGGCGCTGCGCAACGAGCTGAATGACACCGGGGTGACGGTGACGTCACTGATGCCCGGACCGGTGGAGACCGAGTTCTTCGAGCGGGCCGGGATGCAGGACACGAAGATCGGCGCGAGCGAGAAGGACGACCCCGCCGAGGTGGCCCGGGACGGCTTCGACGCGCTCATGGCCGGAGACGAGCGCGTCGTGTCGCACTCGTGGTCGACCAAGGCGCAGGGCATCGGCAGTCGCGTGCTGCCCGACAGCGTCAAGGCCGAGTCGCACCGACGGCAGGCGAAGCCCGGCTCGGCCTGATCGGTCGAGGTTGAGAAGCAACCGCAACGCTGCGGAGCGGTGCAGCGTTGGCGTACGTTCTGCGAACCGCGCCGCTCCAGACCCCGGTGGCGCTCCCGAGTCAGCGACGACAGGAGCGATACCGTGTCCACCGACCAGGGTCCGCCGGGACTGCGACCGGCCCGTCCGGAACTGCGCCGGACTCCGACGGAGTCGCTGTGGAGCCTCCGAGAGCACGACCGCGAGGCGGTCGACGACGAGCTCCTGCGGCGCATGCTGCCGCTCGCCCACAAGCTGGCGGGCCGCTATCGCAACGTCAACGAGCCCTTCGACGATCTCGCCCAGGTGGCCAGCATCGGGCTGCTGCGCGCGATCGAGCGCTTCGACCCCGGCCACGGCGCCCCCTTCGTGTCCTTTGCCGTCCCGACGATCCTCGGCGAGCTCAAGCGGCACTTTCGCGACACCGGCTGGACGGCTCACGTCCCGCGCAAGGCCCAGGAGCGGGCCCTGCGCATCGAGCGCGCGGTGACCGCGCTGACCAACGAGCTCGGCCGCGAGCCGCAGGTGGGCGAACTGGCCGACCACCTCGGGCTTTGCACCGAGGACGTGCTCGAGGGGCTCGACGCTCGGGCCGCTCACTTCGCCGCGTCGTTGGACGCTCCCGCCAACCGGATCGAAGGTGACGAGGCGACGCTTCAGGACACGTTCGGTCGCGAGGACGACGGTTACGACCTGGTGGAGCTCGTCTCCGCGCTCGGTGACGGGCTGCGGCGTCTGCCGTTCGTCGAGCGCCAGGTCGTCGACATGCGCGCTTGCTGCGACATCCGGCAGAGTGAGATCGCCGAGCGCCTCGGTTGCTCGCAGATGCAGGTGTCGCGCCTGCTCGGCCGAGCCCGCCGGCGCCTCGCCCAGGTCACCGCAGCCTGAGGTGAGTCGCCGGCCTCAGCGCTGCGGCAAGTGTCCGACGAAGTCGACAACCTCCTCGCCGGCGACGAT
>JAFAYV010000060.1 GCA_019240115.1 Solirubrobacterales bacterium
CCCCGTGAGTACGGTCGCACCGAGAGCGCTCACCAGTGGATGTCTGGCGAGGACGCAGAAGTCGATGTGCAGCTGGGCTGCATGAGACTTCGAGGACAGCCGGACGACGCGAGCGCGGCCCGATCAGGCGAGGCTGGATGCCGAGCGCCGGATGATTCGCGCGGCGCGCGATCTGGCGAGGCGGGATGCCGAGCGCGCGCCAGGCGCGAACGCAGGCTCGCGCAGGCGCCGCTGGGGAGTGCTCGAATGCGAGCGTACTTGCGGGGGACGGCCACTACAGCGGCGCGCGCTCCGGCATGACGACCGCCGCGCCGCGCCGCCGGCCGCTCAGCTCCTACGTGCAGGCCCCGCCGATCCGTGAGGTCCACCCGCCCGGCTGGTTCGCGCGCCTGCCCGGATGGCTGTCGATCGGCGCGATCCTCGTCGGGCTGGTGCTGATCGCGACCTTCCTGCGCACGCGGCAGCTGACCGGCCAGCTGTGGTTCAACGAGGCGATCGCCATCGGCACCGCCTCGCACTCGCTCGGCGAGCTGCCGGGCTTCGTGCGCGACGCGGGCGGCGCGCCCCTCTACTACGCGCTGCTGCACGTCTGGATCGAGATCTTCGGCAGCGGTGTCGCCGCGACCCACGCGCTGTCGCTGGTCATCACGTTGATCGCGATCCCCGTCGCCTGCTGGCTGGCCTGGGGTCTCGGCGGGCGCCGGGCCGGGATCTTCGCCGCGACCCTGCTCGCCTTCAGCGCCTACGGCACCCGCTACGCCCAGGAGACCCAGCCCTACGCGCTGCTGCTGTTGCTCGGGCTGCTGACCACGGCCGGCTTCGTGCAGGCCTACTGCCACCGCCGGCGCCGCTACCTGTGGCTGTTCGCGCTCGGCCTGGCGGCGATGCTCTACACCCAGGGCTCGGCCGGGCTGTACGCGTTCGGCGCGCTCGTGGCGGCGGCGGTCGTCCATCGCGGCAGCGAGGATCGCCGCGGGCTCGCGCGCGACCTCGCGATCGGCTTCGGAGGGGCCTTCGTGCTCTACCTGCCGTGGCTGCCGACGACCATCCACCAGATCGGGCACGCCACGTCGCCGTGGCACTACGCGCCGGTCCTCGGCGCCGACGTGCCGGCGGGCATCCTCGGCGGCGAGCGCGTCGACGTCGCGCTGCTGATCGCTGCGGTCGTCGGCCTGACCCCGCTCGTCGCCGCCGCTGCGCGCCGTTCGCCCGAGGCGCTGACGATGTGGGCGCTGATCGCCCTGCCCGTCGCCGCGCTGGTGCTCGCGCGAGTGGGTTCGCTGGCCAGCCCGACATGGGTCGCGCGCTACTTCGGGGCGATGGTGGCGCCGCTGCTGCTCCTCGCCGCGCTTCTCAGCGCCCGCGCGCGGCTCGTCGGCGTGGTATCGATCGCGCTCTGCATCGCGTTCGTGGCCAACCCCAGCTCGTACGTGCCCGCCCACAAGAGCGACATGCGCGACGTCGCCGCCGAGCTGGGCACGCGCCTGCACCCGGGCGACCTGGTCGTCTCCGGCCAGCCCGAGCAGACCCCGCTCGCCTTCTACTACCTGCCCGGCGGCCTGCGCTACGCGAGCACGCTCGGCGCCGAGTCGGACCCGAGCACCATGAACTGGTCCGACGCGCAGTCGCGTCTGCAGGGCGCCGAACCGGCCGCCATCCTGCAGCCGCTCGTTGCTAGTCTCAGGCCCGGCCAACAGCTGCTCTTCATGCGTCCGCTCGACGAGGGGGCGCGCAACTGGAAGGAGCCGTGGACGAAGCTCGTGCGGCGCCGCAGCGCCCAGTGGGGTCAGATCCTGACCGAGGACGTAGCCGCTGGCCGGCTCGACGCCGTCGCGGTCGCTCCCCACAACTACCGGAGCGCCTGCTGCGTCGCCGACAGCGCCGTGCTCTACCGCAAGACCTCCTCCTAGGCAACCGATATGACCGACATCACCCCGCAGGACCAACTCCAGCGCGGGCAGGAGATCACCGCCGAGCACCCCGTCGTCGTGCTCGGGGCCGGCCCGGCCGGCCTGACCGCCGGCTATCAGCTGACCAACGCGGGCAAGCCGGTGATCGTGCTGGAATCGAGCGGCCAGGTCGGCGGGATCGCGCGCACCGAGGTGCGCGACGGCTATCGCTTCGACCTCGGGGGCCACCGCTTCTTCACCAAGGTCAAGGAGGTCGACGACCTCTGGCACGAGATCATGCAGGAGGAGTTCCTCCGTCGCCCGCGCCAGAGCCGGATCTACTGGAACGACAAGTTCCTCGAGTATCCGCTGCAGGGCATGGACGTGATCCGCAAGCTCGGCTTCGTCGAGCTGTCGCGCTGCCTGGCCTCCTACGCCTGGGCCGCGGTCAAGCCCAAGGACCGCGAGGACACGTTCGAGGCCTGGGTATCCAACCGCTTCGGCAAGCGGCTCTACCAGCACTTCTTCAAGACCTACACCGAGAAGCTGTGGGGCGTCTCGGCCGATGAGATCCGCGCCGAGTGGGCGGCCCAGCGGATCAAGGGCCTGTCGTTCTTCTCCGCGGCCAGGGCCGCCTTCTTCGGCAACGAGGGCAATCAGATCAAGTCCTTGATCTCGGAGTTCAACTATCCGCGCTTCGGTCCCGGCCAGATGTGGGAGCAGATGACCGCCGACATCCGCGCGCGCGGCGGCGAGGTCCGGCTCAACGCGCCGGTCACCCGGCTGCGCGTGGACGACGGCAGCGTCGCCGAGGTCGTCGCCGGCGGCGAGACCCTGTATCCGTCGCACGTCATCTCCTCGCTGCCGCTGCGCACCACGGTCGGGATCACCGAGCCCCAGGCGCCGCCCGAGGTCCGCGACGCCGCCCGCGGCTTGCGCTACCGCGAGTTCCTGACCGTCCTGCTCGTCATCGACGGCGAGGATCCCTTCCCCGACAACTGGATCTACATCCATCAGCCGGGCGTTCGCGTCCTGCGGATCCAGAACTTCAAGTCCTGGAGCCCCTGGATGGTGCCCAACGCCACCGACGCCTCGATCGGCATGGAGTACTTCTGCTTCGAGGGCGACGATCTCTGGAGCCGCGACGACGAGGATCTCGTCGCCATGGCCGGCCGCGAGATCGAGCAGCTGCACCTCGCCCGCGCCGACCGGGTCAAGTTCGGCTTCGTCGAGCGCGTCCACAAGGCCTATCCGATCTATGACGAGCTCTACGCCGAGCGCGTTCAGACGATCCGCGGTTGGCTTCAGACGATCGGCAACCTCACCCAGGTCGGGCGCAACGGCCTGCACCGCTACAACAACTCCGACCACTCCATGCTCACCGCCATGCGCGCCGTGGACAACATCCTGCTCGGCACCCACCACGACATCTGGTCGGTCAACGCCGAAAGCGTCTATCACGAGGAGCACCGGGAGAACGAGGACCCGTACCGCACGTCGCCCGAGACGCCGGCGATGGAGCAGCCGCTCGCCTCCGAGCGCTGACGCGGAGGGTCGGCTCGAGGCGCCGGGCGGTGGCGGGTCGCGGGCGGGAGACGACGGGCGGGTTCCGGATGGCGGGTCGCCGGCGGGAGACGACGGGCGGACGCGGGGCGATGCGGACATCGGCTCTGGGGATCGGGCTCCTGCTCGCGCTCGGCATGGCGATGCTCGGCATGGGGATCCTCGTCACGGCGACGGTCGGCGTCCCGAGGGCCGCGGCGAGCTCGGCCCGAAGCGCGACGACGCCGTCGGGCGGCGGCCCGCTCGGCGGCGGTCTGACCGCGCCGGGCCCCACGGCGACCCCGACGACGACATCGACCACACCGACCATCGTCAGCTCGACGACCTCGTCGGGTTCCGGCGGCCTCTCGACGCCGGGGCTGCTCGCGATCTTCGCCGGCGCCATCATCGTCCTCGGCGGGATCTCGGTCTTCATCGTCCGCGACGCTCGCCGGCGCGCCCCCGGGCGGTCGCGCGGCGGCGGATCCGAGCTCGGGCCCGGCGGGGCGCGAGCGCGCCCGGGCTCGAAGGCACCGACCAAGAGCCGCAAGCTCAGCCCCGCCGAGCGCAAGCGGCGCAAGCGCGGCCGCGCCCGCCGGTAGACCGCGCCCGCCGGTAGACCGCGCACCCCGGTGAACCGTGCACACGCGGCCATCGGGGGTGGACTGGCGCACGAGGCCGACCGGCGCACGAGGCCGACCATCACCGTCCCGTCTCCCGGGCGAGCCGACGACGACCGCGGGCCAGCTGGCGCTCGACGGTGCGCGTCGTGTCGCCGGTCTCGCCGGCGATCTCGGCATAGGTGAAGCCGAGGGCCTGCAGCCACAGCAGGCGTCCCTGACGCTCGGGCAGGATCCGGATCGCGTCGAGCACGGCTCGCTGCTCGACGAGCTCATCGAGCAGCTGGGGCGTGCGTGATCCCTGCGCCTCGGAGTTCCCGTCGACGAGCTCGTCGAGCGACAGCTCGCGGCCGCCGCGGCGGATGAGGCGCAGCGCCTCGTGGATCGCGGTCCGCACGAGCCAGGAGGTGGCGGTCTCCCGGTGCACGCGCGTCCGATGATGGACGAGGCGACTCCATGCGATCTGGCAGGCGTCCTCGATCAGCGGGTCGGGCGCCCGGACGCCGGCGCCCACCCGCCGGCGCACGCTCGCCGCGTGCTGGGCGTACAGCTCGCCGACGTCCTCGAGCGTGCCAGGCGCCGCGCCGCCACCGCCGGCCGTCCGGACCATCGATCCGCGCATCCCATCACCCTTTCAAATTGAGAGCAACTAATTACAAAACAGCCTAGCTAGATCAATTGTTAGCAGATAGCCTTGACGGCAAGCAATTGGCTCATTTGGCCTCGGAGGTGACAGATGTTCATAGGCGTGGTCTCCGCCCACCCGAACGTGCAGGGGCTGCCCGGCAGCAACGTCCTGCAGCAGCTCATCAACGGCACCGCGGCATGGGCGCTCGCCATCGCGCTCATCGGCGCCTTCATCGGCGCCGGGGTCTGGGCGCTGGCCTCGCACACCCACAACCACCACTACGCGGCCCGCGGCCGGATGGCGGCGCTCATCTCGGGGGCGGCGGCGCTCGTCGTCGGTGCGGCACCCGGGCTGGTCAACTTCTTCCAGGCGCTCGGCACCAAGGCGCACTGATGCGGCTGGCGACCATCATGGTCTGCGCGGCCGTCGCAGCCGTCGCGGCCGTCGCGCTCGTCGCGGCCGCCATCCATCCGGCGCCGGCGCGCGCCGACGTCCCGAGCCTCGGCTGTAAGGTCCTCGGCCTGGTCGGGCCGGGGGCGGGCCGGACGTGCAGGTCGCTCGCCGGTCAGCGGGTGACGATCGTGCGCGCCGGCCAGAAGCTCGCCTCCGGCGACACCGGGGGCGCGGCGGCCACGATCGCCGGATCGGCGGCGAGCGCCGGCTTGAGCTCGATCGCGTCATGGATCACCGGCGGCGCCCGCGCGGCGCTGCGCGATACCTCCTCGGTGATCGGGGCCACAACGCGGCCCGACCTGCGCAGCACCTGGTTCTCGTCGGCCTACTGGCGGATGGCGGGCGTCTCGGCGCTGCTGACGTTGCCGTTCCTGTTCGCCGCCGCGGTGCAGGCGCTCGTCCGCTCCGATCTCGCGCTCCTGCTGCGAGCCGCGTTCGGATACCTGCCGCTCGGCCTCATCGGCGTGGGGCTCGCGGCGCCGCTGACGACGCTGCTGCTCGCCGCGTCGGACGAGATGTCCGCGATCGTGTCTGGGGCCTCGGACGGCGCAAGCACGAGCTTCCTCGGGCATGCGGGCCTCGCCGTCGGCACCGCCGGCGTGGCGACAAGCCCGTTCGTGACCTGCTTTGTCGCCCTGCTCACCGCGGCGGCCGCGGTGACGCTGTGGATCGAGCTCCTCATCCGTGAGGCCGCGGTGTACGTCGTCGTGTTCCTGCTGCCGCTCTTCTTCGCGGCGATGGTGTGGCCCGCGCGACGCGTGTGGGCCACGCGCGCGATCGAGCTGCTCGTCGCGCTGATCCTGTCCAAGTTCACGATCGTGGCAGTTCTCGCGCTCGGCGGTGCGGCCCTGCAGAACGGCATCCACACGGTCGCCGCGAGCTCGCTGCTCGCCGGATTGACCCTAGTGTTGCTCGCCGGGCTGACGCCGTGGGCGCTGATCCGCATCCTCCCGCTGCACGAGGTGGCCGCGTCGGCGGTCGGGGGCCTGCGCCAGGCGGCGAGCCATCAGCTCACGTCGCATGCCGACACCGCCGCCGGGCTCATCACCGGCGAGGACGGCGCCGGCTCGCTGCTGCGCCGGGCCTGGGCCGGCGCGCAGCCGCCGATGGACGGCGCCCACCGAATGCCGGCGGCCGACGCTCCGCCCGCCGATCCCGGCAGCGGCACCGGCGGCACCGGCGGCACCACGAGCGCGGACGTGCCCGATAACGACCAGATCGAGACGGCGGGCGAGGAGGCGGCCGCGGCGGTCGCCTCGAGCGGCCGGCTCGTCCCGGTCGCCGGCGACGAGACCGGTGGTGGCGGCGGCGGCTTCGGCGTCGGCGTGAACGGCGACGCGCCTTCGGAGGTGGGTCCCGCCGGCGGGGCGGTGGAGTCCCCCGCCGGCGGCACCCTGGATCGCCGCCTCGCCGACTTCGGCTCGCCCGGGATGAACCCGAGCTGGTGGCGCCCTTGGCTGACGATCGACATCGACGATCCGCAAGCCCCACCGGTCATCGACCCCGACCCCGTTCGCGACCCGGCGACGGTGACGCCGCCAGCGCCGCCCACTCCCCCGTCGCCGTCATCGCTGCACGGGCCGCCGGGGCCGTCGCACGAGCCAAGGGAGCCATCGGTCGATGACGAGGGTCGACCATGAGTCGCGCGCCGCAGTCCTACTCGTTCGGCCCCCTCGAGCGCCGGGGCGTGCTCGGCGGCGTGCGTGCGAGCCAGGCCACGGTGCTTGCGGCGGGGATGCTCGCCGCGGTCCTCGTCCTCGATCGAGCCCCGTCGATCTCCGGCGCGATCCTCGTGATCGTCGTGGTGGCGGCGGCGCTCGCGGTTGCGTTCCTGCCGGTCGGTGGCCGTACGCTGGAGGGGTGGGGCCCGGTGGCGATGGCGTTCGTGGCACGCCGAGTGCGCCGCCGCCACCGCTTCCGCTCACCCGCGGTCCAGGCGGGCACCGTGCGGACGCCGACGCCGGGCGCCGCCGCGCACGGGCCCGCCCCGATCGCGCCGGACGCCCTTGGCGACGTCCGGATCATCAGCGCGCGCCGAGGCGACCGGTCGATCGGAGCGCTGCGGGAGAGGTCGGGCAAGCGGCTGACCGCCGTACTCGCCTGCCGGGTGGGCGCGTTCTCGCTGCTCGACCCGGAGGCGCAGGCGCGACGGCTGGCGCGCTGGGGCCTGGTGCTCTCGACGAGCGGGTCGACGGCGATCCGGCGGCTGCAGTGGATCGAGCGGACGGCGCCGGCGCAGGGCGACGAGCTGGCGCGCTGGCTGCACGCCGAGCGCGATCCCGAGGTGCCGCTGCGGGGCACGGCGATGATCGAGTCCTATCTCGAGCTCATCTCGTCGAGCACGCGCGTGGCCCAGGAGCACGAGGTGCTGCTGGCGATCCAGGTCGACGCGCGGCGGGTGCGCGCCCGGGGCCGCGACGCGGTCGCTGAGTCGCTCGTCGAGCAGACCGAGCGCGTGGCGCAGGGGCTCGAGGCCGCCGAGGTGACGGTCCTCGGAGCCCTGAGCGAGGGACAGCTCGCCCGGACTCTGCGCACCGCCTTCGACCCCTATGCCCGCGCGGAGGTGGCGACGCTCGAGGCCGCCGATCCCCGGCGCGACGGGCTCGGCGAGGTCAACGCCTGGCCGGTCGGCGCGCGCGAGGCCTGGGATCACTATCGCTGCGACGGCGCCGTGCACGCGACGTACTGGATCGCAGGCTGGCCGCGCGTCGAGGTCTCGCCGATGTTCATGGACGCCCTGCTCGGGCACTCCAGCACGGTCCGTTCGGTCGCGGTGACGTTCGAGCCCCTGCCGGCGGATCGCGCGACTCGCGAGGTCGAGGCCGCCGTGACGCGCGATCGCGCCGACCGCGAGCTGCGCGGGCGCTTTGGACAATCCGAGACCGCCCGCCAGCGCCAGTCCGCGGAGGCGACCCGGCGGCGCGAGGCCGAGCTCGCCGCCGGACACGGGGAGGTCCGGCTCAGCGGCTTCATCACCGTCTCGGGCCGCGACGAGGACGAGCTGCACCGCGCGTGCGGCGAGGTGCTCGAGCATGCCGCCCGCGCCCGGCTCGAGGTGCACCGCCTCTACGGCCAGCAGGCCGACGCGTTCGCCTTCACGCTGCCGCTGTGCCGCGGGCTGAGATGAGCGGGCACGCCGTCGAGCGCCCCGGCCACCGGTGCACGACCCGTCACGCCCAGGCGGTCTACCCGTTCGTCAATCCGGGTGTACTCGGCGGCCGCGGGATGTTCGTCGGGCGCGACTCGGGGGGCGGGGCCTTCTGCTATGACCCGTGGCTGCTGTATCGCGAAGGCGTCCTCGACGATCCGAATGCGATCGTGCTCGGCAAGCTCGGCCAGGGCAAGAGCTCGCTGGTCAAGACGTTGCTGTGGCGGATGATGCTGTTCGGGCGCCGTGCGTTCGTGCTCGACGTCAAGCGCGAGTACGGCCCGCTGTGCGAGGCCGCCGGGGTGAGCCCGATCTCGCTTCGGCCCGGCGGCGGCGTGCGACTGAACCCGCTCGCGTCGCACCCCGAGGAGCACGCGCAGCTCGAACTGCTGCGCGCGGTGACCGTCACCGCCGTCGGCCAACCGCTCAGCCAGGTCGAGGCCGGCGCCCTCCGTGAGGCGCTCCGGGTCGTGCGCGGGCGGGGCGATGAGGAGCCGACGCTGCCCGCGATCGCCGCGGTGCTGTTCTCGCCGGTCGCCGAGATGTCCGAGCGGCTGCAAACGACTCCTGCGGCGCTCGCCGCCGACGCGCGACGCGCGGCGCTCGCGCTGCAGGACCTGTGCGAGGGCCCGCTGCGCGGGATGTTCGATGGCCCGACGACGCCGAGCCTGCGTCGCGAGCTCGACGCACGGCTGATCGTGCTCGATCTGCACGCTGTCCGCGATTCATCCGCAGTGGGGATCCTGATGGCCTGCGCGACCGCCTGGATCAGCGCGCTGCTCGCGCGCACCGCGCTGCGTCCCGGCCGCGAGCGGCTCATCAACGTCGCCGACGAATCGTGGAAGATCGTCCAGCACACCGGTCTCGGCGAGTGGTTTCAGTCCAACTTCAAGCTCGCGCGCCAGTTCGGCGTGATGAACCTGGTCGTCCTGCACAAGCTCGCCGACCTGCAGGCCGCGGGCGACGCCGGGTCGCGGGCGGCCCGGATCGCGGAGGGCCTCGTCGCCGATGCCTCGACGCGCATCGTCTACCACCAGGATGACAGCCAGGTCCCGTTGACCCGCTCGCTGCTCGGGCTCTCCGAGACCGAGTCGCGACTCATCTCGAGGCTGTCGCCCGGCCAGGCGCTGTGGCGCGTGGGCAACCGCTCGTTCGTGGTCGTCCACCATCGATCGCGCACCGAGGCACGGCTGACCGACACCGACGCGGGCATGAGCACCTCGCCGGGGAGGGGCGCCTCCGCGGGAAGGGCCGCTCGGCGGTGAGGGGCGCTTGGCGGTGAGGGGCGCTTGGCGGTGAGGGGCGCACGGCGGTGAGGGGCGCACGGCGGTGAGGGGCGAGTCGCATCGCGGGATCTCCGACGCGGCGATGGTCGCGCTGCTCGCCGCCACGGCTGCCGTCGGCCTCGGCGTGTGGCTGTGGGGCGGGGTTGCCGGCGTGCTGTTCGGCTCGGGATGGCCCCACGTGACCGCCGCCCAGCTCGCGGGGGTGGTCGTGCGCCTGCCCGGCCGCCTCGACGACCCCGCCCGTGCCTGGCCGCGCCCGGCGGCCGCTCGTCTGCCGGGCATCGCCGGGTGCTACGCCGCGCTCGCGCTGCTCGTCGTGGCCGGCGTTGCCGCGCTGCGGACGCTGAACGGCTCGGCGATCGTCGCCGTCCTGCGCGGCCCGACCGACGGCGCGCGCTGGGCGCGCCCGGGGGAGCTCCGCGAGTTGCGCCGGCGTCGTCGCGGCACCGGTCGGCTCGTGCTCGGCCGCCACCGTGGGCGGCTGGTGTCCGCCGAGCAACGCCATGCGCTCGTCGCCTTCGGGCCGCCCCAGTCGGGCAAGTCGGCCGGCTTGGCGGTGCCGGCGCTGCTCGAGTGGGACGGGCCCGCGGTCGCCTCGTCGATCAAGACCGACCTGCTCGCGGCGACCGAGGGACGACGGCGCGCGCTCGGGCCGGTGCGCGTGTTCGATCCGTTCGAGCTCTCGGGCGCCGCCGGACAGACGTGGTCTCCGTTGCGGGGCGCGGCGAGCTGGGACGGCGCGCTCGAGGTCGCCTGGCGGCTCGCCGCCGCCGGAGAGCTCGACCAGCGCGGGGTCGAGGGCGGCGACTTCTGGGCGGTCGCGGCCGAGCAGCGCCTCGCGCCGCTGCTCTACGCGGCGGCGCGGACGGGCGCCGGCATGGAGACGGTCGTGCGCTGGACGTACGGGCAGGGCACGCGGGAGCTCGACGCCGCCATCTCGCAGCTGACCGGATCCGCGCGCGATGCGGTTGAGCTCGAGGGCGCGCACGCCGCCTATGACGCGCTGCGGGCGTTCGAAGCGCAGGCCGATCGCACCCGGACGTCGATCGAGGCGACCGCCCAGGGACTGCTGCGCGCCTATCGGTTCGCGCGGGTCATCCGCTCCGCGGCCTCGTGCGAGATCGATCCCGACCGCCTGCTCGACGAGCGCGCGACGGTGTACCTGATCGGCGACGCGAAAGCGTCCAAGCTCCTGCGCCCGATCTTCCTCGCGCTGCTGTCGGAAATCGTCGATCGCGCCTACGAGCGCGCCACGCTCGCCGGCGGCCGCCTCGACCTGCCGCTCCTGCTGTGCCTCGACGAGGCCGGCAACGTCGCCCCGCTGCCCAACCTCGCCGAGGTCGCCTCGACCGCGCCGAGCCACAACATCCAGCTCGTCTCGATCTTCCACGACCTCGCCCAGGCGCGCAGTCGCTACGGGACGCAGGCCGAGACCGTCGTCAACAGCCATCGCGCGCGAATGCTGCTCCCGGGCGTCGCCGACCTGGAGACGCTGCGCTACTTCTCCGGGCTCGCCGGCGAGGAGGAGGCGCGCGACACCCAGCGCACCACCGGTATCGACGGCGGGACACGCACGACGGGCCGGCGGCGGCGTCCGCTCGTCGCGCCCGAGGCGCTCCGGCAGCTGCCCCCCGGCCACGCGCTGCTGCTGTACGGGCGGATCCCGCCGGCCCTCGTGCGCCTGCGGATGTGGTTCGCCGACCGGCGCCTGCGCGCGCTGGCTCGTGGCCGGCCGCCCGCGCAACACGGCGAGCCACCCACGCACCGAGGCGCGCCACCGCACCACGGCGGGCCACCGCGCTCCGGCGCGACGCCCGCGGACCCCGACGGCGTGGCATGACTCCGGACGAACCGATCGACCCGGACGACCCGTTGGACCCTCGCGACCACGGCGACTCCCACGATTCCCGCCCGTGGCCCGCCGATGAGGACGACTGGATGGACGAGGACGCCGGCCGCTGGCCGCTGACCTGGCGGGGACTGCTCCCGCGGGAGCGGTGGATCTGGTTTCAACGGCTCTGGGACGACGTCTGCGCCTTGCACGACCGCTACCGGCTGTCGGTGCGCTCGGGCTGGTGGGAGGACGATCTCCAGGTCGAGGTGCTCGCCGCTCTTGCCGCCTGGGTCGCGCGCTATGACTCGGGCGAGTGGGACGACCCGCCGGGCAAGCTGTCGCTGCTCTTCGACCTTGAGCGGATCGGTGGGCTGCTGCGCGACGGCATCGACCCGTTCTTCCCCGACCGCGACCGAGTGGCGTTCACGCGCCATCTCAGCGACCTCGGTTGCCAACCGCCCTCGGCATGAGCGTCGTCTCCCTCGTGGCCGTCCCGCAAGTACGCTCGCATGCTCACAACGATGCCCGCACCGGACCACGACCGTGGCTGTCCGCTCGGGGCGGCCGTCACGCTCGCGCAGCTCGATGCCGACCCGCACCCCGTCCACGCCCGCCTGCGCGCTGCCGAGCCGGTCTCCTGGCTGCCGGTGCTCGGCGGGTGGCTGGTGACCCGGCACGACCTGGCGCTGGCGGCGATGCGCGATCCGGGCACGTTCACCGTCGACGATCCGCGGTTCTCGACCGCGCAGGTGATCGGGCCGAGCATGCTCAGCCTCGACGGGGAGCGGCACGAACACCACCGGGCGCCCTTCGCCGGGCCGTTTCGCCCCGCGGCCGTCCGCGCACGGTTCGGCGACGTGGCCGCCGCCGAGGCGGCCCGGCTCGTCGACGCGCTGGCGCCCGAGGGCCGCGGCGAGCTGCGGCGGTCGTTCGCGGGACCGATGGCGGCGGTGATCGTGACGCGGGCGCTCGGCCTCGCCGCCGATGAGGCCGCCGACGTGCTGCGCTGGTATGACGCGATCGTCGCCTCGGTGACGTCGATCACGGCGGGCGCGGCGGCGACCGAGTCCGGCGGGCGGGCGTTCGCCGACCTGCGCGCGCGGCTGCAGACGGTGATCGGCGGGTCCGACGAGGCGTCGCTGCTCGCCGCCGCGGCCGCCGACACGGCGCTGACCGACGACGAGATCGCCTCCAACGCCGCCGTGCTGCTGTTCGGCGGCATCGAGACGACCGAGGGCATGATCGCCAACGCGCTGCTGATGCTCCTGCGCGAGCGCGGTGCATGGGCGGCTGTGCGCGACGATCCGGCCGGGCTGGACGACGCGATCGACGAGTCGCTGCGGCTCGAGCCCGCGGCCGCGGTGATCGACCGCTACGCGACCCGCGACACGGTGCTCGGTGACGCCGAGATCGTGGGCGGCGAGCTCGTCCGCCTCTCGCTGGCCGCCGCCAATCGCGATCCCGCGGTGTTCCCGCGACCCGACGTGTTCGAGCCCGGCCGCGGGCGGCGCGGCAACCTCGCCTTCGCCCAGGGCCCGCACGTCTGCGTCGGGGTCCACCTCGCGCGTCTGGAGGCGCGCGCGGCGCTCGCCGAGCTGATCGCTCGCCTGCCGCGCCTGCGCCTGCACCCGGACCGGCCCGCCGCGGTGCGCGGGCTCGTGTTTCGCAAGCCGCCGCGCCTGCACGCGATCTGGTCCTGACGCTACTCGTCCTCGATCGTCCGCTCGTCGGCCGACGCCGGCCCGTGCCGGGCGAGCTCGGTGAGCTCGCGGTGCAGATGAAGGTTCGGACCGCCCACGAGCTCCCAGGCGCGGAGGATTCCGATCGAGAAGCAGACGATGACGAGGATGCAGAGCATCTGCACGGGCGCCCTGAGGTGAGGATTGCCCAGCAGCCGAATCCCGGCGATCATCTGAAAGGCGAACACCACCCCCAGGCCGCACAGGAAGAATCCGTCACGCAGCTCCCGGAGCCGCGGGCCGATGAGGCGCACGAGTGAGAGCAACGAGGCGGCGATGAAGAACAGCCCGAGGATCGCGACCACGACCGCGGTGCCTCCGAGGTCGTCGGTCGGGATGATCGCGAACAGCGAGATCACCAGCGCGTTGGTGAACGCGGTCAGCGCGGCGTCGGCACGGATGCGATGGATCTGGGTCTCGCCGCGCTCGATCATCCGCTCCTGGGTGACCGAGACGGCGACGAACAGCAAGCCGATCAGGGCGCCGGCGACGCCGGCGGCGGCCTCGAAGAAGCCGTGGAAGGAGTTGGGAGCCAAGTGCCGGCTCAACCACCCCGCTGGACCATCACCGACGTGGCCTTGACGGTGGCGGTCGCCTCGACGCCCGGTGCCAGGCCGAGCTCCTCGACCGAGTCGCGGGTCACCGCGGCGGTGAGCAGGAAGGGGCCGGCCTCGATCTCGACCAGCGCCATCACCCCGTCGACCTCGACCGAGCGGACCACTCCCTTCAGGCGATTGCGAGCCGACAGCTGGGCCCCGGTCTCGTGCCGGGGCGGCCGGCCGCTTAAGCGCCGCACCTCGTCGACGGGAACGATGCGATGGTTGCGCTCATCGCGCTCGGTGCGCAGCTTCCCGCCACGGTCCCATCGTCTCAGGGTGTCCAAGCTGACCCCGATTGCCTGCGCCGCCTCGCCGAGCGTGTACCCATCGGTCATCCGCCAAAGCATTGCATAGGTAGATGACTGCCGACGCTTCGCCCGGCACGCGGCCAGCTCAATCGTTGGCGGTGACCGTCTCCAGCAGCTGCGCGAACTGTTGCCGGGCCGCCTCCAGCCGTCGCGGCACGTGCTGG
>JAFAYV010000032.1 GCA_019240115.1 Solirubrobacterales bacterium
TCGTGTTGGGCGCCCGCCCAGATGGCGCGGCCGGCTTTGTGGTGAGCGGGATGGTCTGAGTCGAGCAGCTGCGCGGCGGTGCGCAAGCGAGCGTCTGCGTCCAGTCGAAAGCGCAGGCGGGCGTTGACCTGCTCGGCGAGCGCCCGGGCGGCGTCGCGGCGCCGGGCCCGGCTCGTGGCCCGGGTCGCGTTGTCGGGATGGGTGATGTGGGCGTAGGCGCTCATCTGCCGCGTCAGCTCGTTGAAGCGCTGCACGTCATAGGCCATCCCGTGCTCGGGTCCGTCCAGTCCGGACACGCAGTCGGTGACAAACCGCGCGAACGCCGCGACCGGCACCGCGGGCCAGTCCGGGGGGCGCGCCTGGGCGTAGCGGCCGTAGCGGTCCAGCGCGGTCCAGCCACGGGCCGTGATGAGCATGGTCCTCGCGCCACAGCGCGAGCCGTCCGGCGCCCGCGGCGGCCATCGCCGGTCCGTGCGCCCCCAGCGCCCAGGCTTCGATCAGCCGCCACCGCGGACAGCGGTGCTCCTCAAGCCAGTCGTCAAGTCGGCCAACGCGATCGACCAGCGCTCCGACGTGGGGCTGCCATGCCTCGGTACTGCGGCTGACCCACAGCCCGTGGACCTGGTGGTAGATCGCCCAGCGGATGTCCTCGGCGTCGCCGCCGACCGCTGTCTCGGTGCTGATGTTGTCAGTGTGTGCCTCGGTGGCGCGCGGCGGTAGCGCAATGCGCGCGCCCGCGACTCCTCTGGACCACGGTGATTGGTCATTTGTCTCTCTCGGAGTTTGGCAATGCCGAGTCCGGCGGTCCAGCGGCGAGGGAGAGAGGGACATGTCGTCGCCCATCGTGTGACCGGCGCCGAACGGCGCGTATGACCGGCCGGGTTGGAAATCGACGTGTGCCGCCACGGTCGATCTGGATGAGCTTTGCCGGCGGCGTTCCCGGTGCAGATCGACTCGCCCGCGCGGGCGATCGAGCTCGGGGCCGGCATGGTCCATCTACGGCCTCGCCGTCGATCCCGACGCGCGGATCGATGCGAGGGCACGACGTCGGCGCGATCGAGCTCGTCCATCGTCGGCTCGTCGCCGAAAGCGACGGGCGGTCCTGCTGGTCTCGCTCGAGTTCGAGGCGGTGCACGCGCCCGCCGACCGCATCCTCGTCATCTACGAGGACGCATCCGCGGCGAGTTCGGACCCGAGATGACCGAGGAGACGCTCGGGGTCGCGATGACGGGCGGGCGCGCAACCGCGAACACGGCGGGGGCGGCGGGCGTATAACTGAGCGGGCGTATGAATGAGCTGCCGGATTTCGCCGAAAACGGCACGTTCGCCGGCGAGGAGGAGAACGTCGAGGCGGCGGTCAGCTTCGGGCGCTCGCGCCCCCCGGCGGCGAGCGGCATCCCCTACGTCAAGGATTGAGCAGCCGTGGCCGTCGCCCGCCTCGCCGTCGCCAGCATGCCCGAGGGGACGGTCCGCCTGAGCGACGAGATCGAGCTCTATCAGCGGACCTACACGACGCTGCTGCGCTCCAGCGGGGAGACGCACCTGCGGGTGCTCGAGCCCTCGCACCGGGCGATCGGCTCGAGCCTGCACCCGCTGGCGGCCAGCGACGAGATCGATCTCGGGGCCTTTATCTACGCCATCCGCCGGCTGCCCGACGGGATCATCGGCGCGCGCCTGGTCGTCATGGCCCAGGAGGTCGAGGCGCTGCTGCGGGCCGGGATGCCGGTGCAGTCCTGGCAGGAGGCCGAGGCCCCGGCCCGGCGGCGGCGGTGGTACGACGACGACGCGGGCACGCTGGCCGTCCTGCTCGCCTCGGCGTCCGACGTCGACGACCTCGTCCCGACCCTCGTCGCCTTCCAGATCGAATGGAACAAGATCCGGGTCCGCCAGCGCGCCGCCGGCTGGAGCGAGACCGTGGGCGACGACGACCCGTCGGCGGCGGAGTGCCACCGGCTGCTGGGCGGCAGCGGCGAGGACTGGGGACGTCTGCGCGAGGCGTGGGGCGATCGCTTCGCCGCGCACCTGCGGCTCATCTCGGCGCAGCGGATGTCGCTGCGCCTGCGGATGTTCGGCGGGTCGCACGCCGGCTATGCGCGCCTGACCCGCCGCTGGTGGACGCCGGTCTCGGAGGAGCTCGGCCGGGCCGAGCGCCCGCTGTACTTCGTCAGCTCCAACTCGCACAGCCTCGTCAACATCGCCACCTCGGTCGCTCGCGACCGCGAGTCAGAGCTCGTCGCCTTCGTCGAGACGACGGACCCGGACGACATCCTGCGCCACGAGCTCGCCGCCTTCCGGGAGGGACGCGCCGAGGGCTCGTGGGAGAACTTCCTGTACTTCGTCGCCCGGATCTACTTCTCGGCCCGCGGCGCGGCCGGCGCGGCCGAGCGCCGCGCCGCCGAGCTGGCCAACGGCGTCACCCACATGCGCAGCACCACCGCCCTGCGCGTCCCGGCCCAGATCCTCCCCCTGGCGGCGCTGCAGTGCGAAGGCCTCGACCCGCGCGTGGGCGACGTCGACGCCGACGCGCTGGCATCGAGCGACGCGGTGATCGTCAACATCGACTATCCGCTGGGCGCGGCGGCGTACAACATCCTGCGCGAAGTCGCCGTCGACCGGGCCGCACTGCGCGGGGTCTACGTGCTCGGCACGGCGGCGACGCTGAACGCCGACGTCGGCGACGTGATGATCTCGAGCGTCGTCCACGACGAGCACTCGAGCTCGACCTACTGGCTCGACAACGCGTTCGACGTCGGCGACCTCGCCGCTGACCTGAGGTTCGGGACCGGGCTGGACAACCAGCGCGCGGTGACGGTCAAGAGCACGTTCCTGCAGAACCGCTCCTATCTCGACTTCTACTACCGCGAGGCCTACACGGTCGTCGAGATGGAGGCGGGCCCGTTCTGCAACGCGGTCTACGAGATGGCCGACCCCGACCGCCACCCGGTCGGCGAGGCGGTCAGCTTCTCGCGACTGCCGATCGACCTCGGGATCATCCACTACGCCTCCGACACGCCCTACACCCAGGCGCGCACCCTCGGCGCGCGCGGGCTCAGCTACTACGGGATGGACTCGACCTACGCCGGGTCGCTGGCGATCCTGCGGCGCGTCCTGCTGCTCGAGGACGTGCTTCGCGCGCCGGTCCCGTCGGGCGGCGAGGCTAGGCCCCGACGGGATGCCATGCGGTCGTGAGCGCAGGCTGACAACCCGCGCGGGGATGTCGGCGACGCCGAGCACCTCGAGGTCGAGGCCGGCGAGCGGCGCGTCTCAGCCGCAACCGGGGCCGGCTCTATGCTGGACGCAGCGATGCAGCGGGTTCTGGTCTTCTGTGGCTCGAGCCCCGGGAGCCGGCCCGAGTACGCCGCCGCGGCGGCCGAGCTCGGCCGCGTGCTGGCGGCCCGTGGCCTCGGGCTCGTCTACGGCGGCGCGAGCGTCGGGCTGATGGGCACGATCGCCGACGCCGCGCTCGGCGGCGGAGCGCAGGTCATCGGGGTCATCCCCGAGCGCCTGATGGAGGTCCGGGAGGTGCCCCACCGCGGGCTGACCGAGCTGCGCGTCGTGGCCACGATGCACGAGCGCAAGGCGCTGATGGCCGAGCTCTCCGACGCAGTGGCCGTCCTGCCCGGCGGCGCGGGGACGCTCGAGGAGCTGTTCGAGATGTACACCTGGAGCCAGCTCGGCCTCCACGACAAGGCGATCGGCCTGCTCAACGTCGCCGGCTACTGGGACGGGCTGCTGACGATGCTCGACCGGATGGTCGCCGAGCGGTTCCTGCGCGCCGAGCACCGCCACGCCCTGCTCGTCGAGCGCGATCCCGAGGCGCTGCTGCAGCGCCTGGCCGCCCAGCGCCACCGGGCCCCCGACACGTGGCTGGACCCTCAGAGCGTGCCGAAGACGCGGTCGCCGGCATCGCCCAGGCCGGGGCGGATGTAGGCGTTCTCGTCGAGCTCGCGGTCGATCGCCGCGGTCCAGATGACGACGTCGGGATGCTCGGCCTCCAGCGCCCGCAGCCCCTCGGGTGCCGCGACGAGGCACACGAGCTGCAGCTGGCGCGCGCCGGCGCGCTTGAGGTGGTGCAGCGCCCGAACCGCGCTGCCCCCGGTGGCCAGCATCGGGTCCAGCACGTAGACGCGGGTCTCGCCCAGCCCCGGCGGCAACCGCTCGAAGTAGTCGATCGGCTCGTGGTCGGTGTGATCGCGCTGGATGCCGAGGTGCCCGACGCGCGCGTCGGGCAACAGCCGCAGGAAGCCCTCGACCATCCCCAGCCCGGCCCGCAGGACGGGCACGACCGCGACCTCGTCGCGGATCCGCTGCCCGCGCGTCGGCTCCAGCGGCGTCTCGATCTCGACCTCGAGCGCCGGCAGGTCGCGGGCGACCTCGACGGCCATGATCGCCGAGGCCTCGTACACGGCCTGCCGGAAGATCCCGTGCGGGGTCGCGCGATCGCGCATGAGCGTCAGGCGGTCGGCGAGGACCGTGTGCTGGACGGTGATGATGCGTTGCCCCACGCGGCGATGCTACCGGGGGCCGGGACGGTAGCCTCGCCCCCGCCGATGGCCTCCGTCAACGTCGAGCTGAAGGCTCGCGACGCCGACCCCAGGACGACCGCCGCCCGCTGCCGCGCGCTCGGAGCCCGCGACCACGGCGTGCTCGAGCAGCGCGACACCTACTTCCACGGCCGCGTCGGCCGGCTCAAGCTCCGCCAGACGGCCGACGGCCCCGCCGAGCTGATCGCCTACCGCCGTCCCGACGGCGCCGAGCCCGGAGCCAGCGGGTACGTCCGCGCGCCGGCCGGCGATCCGGCGGCGCTGCGCGAGGCGCTCGTCGCCGCGCTCGGTCCCGCGATCGTCGTCGTCGACAAGCGTCGGCGGCTGTTCACCTGGGAGAGCGTGCGCATCCATCTCGACGAGGTGGAGGGGCTCGGCACGTTCGTCGAGCTCGAGTCGATCGTCGGCGGCGACGCCGGCGAGGCGCGGGCGCGGGCCGCGCTCGCCCGCCTGCGCGCCGAGCTCGCGATCGCCGACGACGCGCTCGTCGCGGTCAGCTACTGCGACCTGCTGCTCGACGCGCCCGCGGCGCTGCTCGCGGCCGCCGAGGCCGCGATGCGCCGCGCCTACGCCCCCTACTCGCAGTTCAAGGTCGGCGCCGCCGTCCGCGGCGCCACCGGCGCGATCTACGCGGGGGCCAACGTCGAGAACGTCGCCTTCCCGCAGGGCCAGTGCGCCGAGGCCTCGGCGATCGGGGCGCTCGTGACCGCGGGCGAGTCCGCGCTCACCGAGGTCGCGGTCGTCGCCGAGCGCCTGGAGCACTGTCCGCCGTGCGGTGGGTGCCGTCAACGGCTCGTCGAGTTCGGGTCGGCGTCGACGCCCGTCCATCTCGGCCGACCCGGTGCCGCGCCGCGGACGACGACGCTCGGCGAGCTGCTGCCGGGGTCGTTTCACCGCGCCGCGCTGCGGTCCTGAACCCGAACGCGCCCCGCGCGTCGCGCAGCGTCTCACCCGGCTGCTGCCGGGCTTCGTCCCGCCTGCGCTAGACCTCGGGTCGCATGACCCTCCCAAAGGTCGAGCTTCACGTCCATCTCGAGGGCACCGCGACTCCGGAGCTCGTGCGCCGGCTGGCCGACCGCAACCGCGTCGCCCTCCCCGATCGCCTCCTCGACGCCGACGGGCGCTTTGCCTACGGCGACTTCCTGCACTTCCTGCGGACCTATGACCTGGCGGCGAGCGTCATCCGCACACCCCGGGACTACCGCGACATCACCTACGAGTACCTCTCAGCGTGCGCGCGCGAGGGCGCCATCTACGTCGAGCTGACCGCCTCGCCCGATCACGCCGCGGTCGTCGGGCTGACCGACGGCGAGGAGCTCGACGGGATCGCCCAGGGGATCGAAGACGCTCGGCGCGACCACGAGATCGAGGCGCGGATCCTCGTCGTCGCCATCCGCGACCTCGGACCCGCGCGGGCGGCACGCATCGCGCGCCTGGCCGCGGCGCGAGCCCACCCCCACGTCGTCGGCTTCTCGATGGCGGGCGACGAGGCCGGTTACCCCGCCGAGCAGTTCGCCGACGCCTATGCGATCGCCGCCGCCGCCGGGCTCGGGTGCACGATGCACGCCGGCGAGTGGGCCGGCGCCGACAGCGTCCGCGGCACGCTCACGCTGCCGGTGACCCGGATCGCCCACGGGGTGCGCGCGATCGAGGATCCCGGCCTCGTCGCCGAGCTCGCCCGCCGTGGGATCGTGCTCGACACCTGCCCGACGAGCAACGTCGTCCTCGGCGTGTTTCGCTCCTACGAGGAGCATCCCCTCCCCCGCCTGCGCGATGCCGGTGTCCGGCTCACCCTCGGCTCCGACGACCCACCGTACTTCGGCGCGACGATCGGCGGCGAGTACCGCGCGTGCGCCGAGCGAATGGGGTTCAGCGAGACGCAGCTGCGCGCCATCACCGACACCGCGGTTGACGCCGCCTTCTGCGACGACGATCTCAAGCGCGATCTCCGCGCGCGCCTTCGCCCGGTCGGCGGCTAGGCGACACAGCACTGCTTGCAGGTAACGGCGGTCGAGATCCGCCGCTCGCCTCCGCGGCCCGCTCAGGCGCCCACGTACTCCGCGAGGTGCTCGCCGGTGAGCGTGGCGCCGTCGGCGATGAGGTCGGCAGGGGTGCCGGCGAAGACGATCCGGCCGCCGTCGTGGCCCGCGCCGGGACCGAGGTCGATGATCCAGTCGGCGTGCGCTATGACCGTCCGGTGGTGCTCGATGACGATGACCGACTTGCCGGAGTCGACGAGCTGGTCGAGCAGGCCGAGCAGCTGCTCGACGTCGGCGAGGTGCAGGCCCGAGGTCGGCTCGTCGAGGACGTAGACGTCGCCGGCCTGCCCCATCCGAGCGGCCAGCTTCAGGCGCTGACGCTCGCCCCCGGACAGCGCCGTGAGCGGTTGGCCGAGGGTGATGTAGCCGAGCCCGACGTCGGCGAGCCGCTCGAGGATCCTCTGCGCGGCGGGCGTCTGCGCCGTGGAGAAGAACTCCGCGGCCTCGGTCACCGACATCGCCAGCACCTCGGAGATGTCGCGGCGGCTGAGCTTGTACTCGAGCACCGAGGCCCCGAAGCGCTTGCCGTCGCACTCTTCGCACGTGGTGGCGACGCCCGCCATGATCGCCAGGTCGGTGTAGATGACGCCGGCGCCGTTGCAGGCGGGGCAGGCGCCGTCGGAGTTCGCGCTGAACAGGCCCGGCTTGACGTCGTTGGCCTTGGCGAACGCCTTGCGGATCGGGTCGAGCAGTCCGGTGTAGGTCGCCGGGTTGCTCCGGCGCGAGCCGCGGATCGGGGCTTGGTCGATCGACACGACCCCATCGCGCCCGGACACCGAGCCTCCGATCAGCGAGCTCTTGCCCGAGCCCGCCACCCCGGTGACGACGACGAGGACGCCGAGCGGGATGTCGACGTCGATGTCCCGCAGATTGTGGGCGGTGGCGCCCCGGATCTCCATCCGCTCGGTGGCGGTCCGGACCCCGGTCTTGAGCACGGGCCGGTCGTCGAGATGGCGACCGGTCGACGTGCCCGAGGCGCGGAGCCGCTCGACGGTCCCCTCGAAGCAGAGCGTGCCGCCGTCGGCGCCGGCGCCGGGGCCGAGGTCGACGACGTGGTCGGCGATCGCGATCGTCTGTGGCTTGTGCTCGACGACGAGGACCGTATTGCCCTTGTCGCGCAGCCGCAGCAGAAGATCGTTCATCCGCTGGATGTCGTGCGGGTGCAGGCCGATCGTCGGCTCGTCGAACACGTAGGTGACGTCGGTCAGCGAGGAGCCGAGATGGCCGACCATCTTGACGCGCTGTGCCTCGCCGCCCGACAGCGTGCTCGACGGCCGGTCGAGCGACAGATAGCCCAGCCCGATCTCGACGAACGAGCTCAGCGTCCGCGTGAGCGCCTCGAGCAGCGGTGCCATGGCCTTGCTGCCGATGCCGTCGACCCATCCGGCCAGGTCTGAGATCTGCATCGCGCAGGCGTCGGCGATGTTCAGCCCTCCGATCTTCGACGACCGCGCCTCCGCGCTGAGCCGGGTGCCGTCACACTTCGGGCACTCGGTGAAGGTGACGGCACGGTCGACGAACTCGCGCACGTGCGGCTGCAGCGACTCGACGTCCTTGGACAGGATCGATCGCTGCACCCGCGGGATCAGACCCTCGTAGGTCATGTTGATCCCCGCGATCTTCATCCGCTCGGCCTCGTGGTGCAGGAAGTCGTGGCGCTGCTGCTTGGTGTACCTGCTGATCGGCTTGTCGGGGTCGACGAAGCCCGACTCGCTGTACAGCCGGGCGTTCCAGCCGCCCGTGTAGCCGGGAACGAGGATCGCGCCCTCCGAGAGCGACCGAGAGGCGTCGAAGAGCTGGGTGAGATCGATGTCGGAAACCGTGCCCCGGCCCTCGCAATGCGGACACATCCCGCCGGTGCGGGTGAACGTCCGGTTCACCGTCCTGCCGTCGCCGACGGTGATCTTGCCGATCGCCTTCACCGAGGGAACGTTGAAGGAGAACGCGTTCGGCGAGCCGATCCGCGGCTTGCCGATCCGGCTGAACAGGATGCGCAGCATCGCGCCCGAGTCGGTGGTGGTGCCGACGGTGGAGCGAGCGTCGCCGCCCATCCGCTGCTGGTCGACGAGGATCGCGGTCGTCAGCCCGTCGAGGACGTCGACGTCGGGGCGCGCCATCGTCGGCATGAAGCCCTGCACGAACGCACTGTAGGTCTCGTTGATGAGCCGCTGCGACTCCGCGGCGATCGTGCCGAACACGAGCGAGCTCTTGCCCGACCCCGAAACGCCGGTGAACACCGTCAGTCGGCGCTTTGGGATCTCGACGCTGATGTCCCGCAGGTTGTTCACGCGCGCGCCGTGCACGCGGATCAGGTCGTGGACGTCAGCCTGCGCCTTGGCTGACTGCTTCGTCCTCGTGGCCATGCCCGTCGGTGGTCAGCCGTCCTGAACGAGCCCGAGGACGTTGCCATCCGGGTCGGTGAAGGACGCCACCCGGCGACCGCCCCCGACGTCCTGCACCGCGTCCTTGACGGTGGCGCCCGCAGCGGTCACCTCGGCCAGCTTGGCCTCGATGTCCGACACGTGCCAGTAGGCCACCGGGGAGGTCAGGCCCTGCGGGCCGCCGCCCGGCACCAGGCCGATGTGCTGGCCCTCGGCGTCGAAGCCGACGTAGTACTCCGAGTCGGTCTGGGGGGCGATGCCGAGCAGCGCGGCGTACACGGGCTTGGCCGCCGCCACGTCGGACACCGGGTGCAGAACGATCTTGATTCCCTGGGTGGACGAGCCGGTCATGGTCACTCCTGAGTTCGTGGGTCAGTGTGCCTCATCGGGCCTGGGGACGAACGGGACGGCCGAGACCGACCCCCGTACGCGATGCATCGGCATCCTAGGTCCGGCTGGCCACCGGCGCTTCTCGATTCCGATCGCTGGGTCGGCCGCGACGCGCGTCGGCGAACGACCGCCGGACCATCGCGATCGTCGACGCCGGCAACAACCTGACGACGTTCGTGCGGCCAGGACGGAACCCTGGCTTGGCTCGGGCGTGACCCTTCGCAAGCTGGGGCGGCGAGTCCTGAGGAGGAGGGTGACTCGCCGCCCCGCCTGCTCGGCGGAGAGGCCGGGGGCGCATTCTGAGGCGCCGGGAACCGGCGGAATGCGAGCTCAGTTGGAAACCAACCGCCGAGCGCGGCGGGAGTTGGTAAGCAACCGCACGTCTGCGTGCTCGCCGGCGTCGCCTGAACCGGGCCGTACTGCCTCACGCGGGGAGATCCGCTACGAAGGGAGCGCTCCGCCGCCGACCGCGCTGACGTGGGGGCGACGAATGGCACGGCCGACGGAGAGCGCGAACCGCGGGTCAGAGATCATCCCCGACAGTTGCGATGCGCGCAGCCTACGGCTCCGTCCGGCCGTCCGCCCGTGTCCGGTTGCAAACCAACGCCAGCGCCGGCCGTCGCGTGGCTTTTCAACGTCTCCCCGTCAGCCGGAGAGCCGCCGAGGGAGGAGCACGCGGGCGCCGGGGTCCGCGAAGCGGTCCAGCGAGCTGCGGTCGATCAGCCAGCCGTGCCCCTCGGGGGTCAGCAGACCCGCGCCGGCCAGCTCGGCGAGCCCGAGGCTGACGGTCGGGCGGCGCGCGCCGATCATCTGCGCCAGCGCGTCGTGGGTGACCGGGAGACGCACCCAGATGCCGTCCCCGCGGACGACGCCCTGGCGATCGGCGATCGACCACATCAACGCCAGGAGTCGGTCCTCGACGTGCGGGAGCTGTGAGATCGCCTGCTGGAGCAGGGCGTGGCGCAGCTGCTGGGCGCCGCGCCTGAGGATCGCGGCCATCAGCGTCGGCCAGCGACGGCCGATCGCCGCAGCCGATCGTCGAGCACCGCGACCGTGGCCGGCTCGAGCACCGACCAGCCCCAGCGCAGCGGGATCGAGTCGGTCTCGCGGCCGTCGAGCAGGACGAGCTCGCCGGGAGTCATCAGGCGCGTGCACGACCGGCCCATCATCGACACGTCGATCGTCACCGCTCCGGTGAGCAGCAGGAAGCCGCGGGCATCGCCACGGACGACACGAGCGTCGGAGAGCCGCTCGCGGGCCAGGGGGCCCGCTCGAAGACCAGCTTGGGCAGGATCGCGTGCTCACGCGCATGGGCGAGCTCCTCTCCGTCGAGCCCTGCGGCCAGGTCCGGGTCGACGTCGAGCAACCGCACGCCACGGCGCACCCACCGGCGCCCAGAACCGTCCTGAGCGGCAGGCGTCGGCTCGGACACACGAGCAGCCTGACAAGAACTCGATGACGTCGCCGCCCCGAAAACGAAGCCGCAGACCCTCTGAACGAAGCCAGCCATCGGGAGACGGCCGGCGCCGAGGTTGGTTCACAACCCCGGCTGGACCTGATCAGCGCGGCCGCGGACGACCCCTCATGGCGCGACGGTCTCCGCGCGCTCGACCTCGACCAGCGTGTCGGAGAAGGTCGGCGCGTTGCCGAGGTCGGCGAACCGCGTCGAGTTGACCGCCGCCAGGGTCGCGGCGGCCTGGGAGTGCTTGCGCCATCCGCCCAGACTCGACACCACGACCCCGGGCAGCACGGCCGCATCGATCCTCGCGAGCACCGTGAACTCGCCCCGATCGTTGAAGACGCGGGCCGACTCGCCGTCGCTGAGGCCGCGCTCGGCGGCGTCGTCGGGGTGGATCACGACGGTGGGCTCGTCCTGCACCTGGCGATGGTGGGCATGGTTGGCGTAGCTGGAATTGATGTACGCGTGCGACTTGGGGCTGAGCAGATTGAGCGGATAGCGCGCGGCCATCTCGGGGTTCGTGTGCGGGGACTCTCGGGGTGGGATGTAGTGCGGGAGCGGGTCGACCTCCTGGCCGGGCTGGTAGTCGTTCGACCCTTGGCGAAACAGCGGCACCACGAAGTTGCCGGCCGCCGCCGCGGCGGCGACGAACTCCGTCTTGCCCGAGGGGGTGCGGAAGTTGCCCTCCGCGTGCGGCGCGTAGGCGTCGGCGGGTGGGACGTTCAGTCGCTGCCAGCCCCGTTGCTTGAGCGACTCGACGGTGATCCCCTCCATGTGAGGATGCGACCAGTCAAACGCCTCGGCGATCATCTCCTCATCGGTGCGCCGGAACACCGGATCGTCGAAGCCCATCCGAGCGGCGAGCCGCCTGAACATCTCCGTGTTGGGCACCGCCTCTCCGAGTGGCTCGATCGCCCGCTGGTTGTAGGTGATGTAGAGATGACCCCAGGAGAACATGATGTCGTCCTGTTCGATCTGGGTGGTGGCGGGCAGCACGATGTCGGCGTACTCCGCGGTGTCGGTCATGAACTGCTCGCTCACCACGGTGAACAGGTCCTCTCGCTGGAGTCCCTCGATCACCTTCGCCTGGTCGGGGCAGACCACCACCGGGTTTGAGTTGTAGACCATCAGGCCCCGCAGTGGCGGGTCCAGCCCCAGACCGCCGGTGAGGGCTTCGCCCAGCAGGAACTGATTGACCACCCGCTTGCCCGGGGTGAGCAGCTCCGGATGCATGAACGCGCCCCAGTTGACCGGAAACGCCCACAGCGGCAACTGCAGGATCCCACCGCCGGGCTTGCGCCACGCGCCGACCAGGGCGGGCAGCAGCGACAGCGCGCGCACGGTCTGCCCGCCTCCGGCGTGGCGCTCCACCGCGACCCCGATGCGGATCACCGACGGCTGACCGGCCGCGTACTCGCGAGCCAGCTCGCGGATCGTCGGCGCCGGGACGCCGGTCTCGGCCTCCGCCCACTCCGGGGTGTACTGCTCGACCCGCTCGGCGAATTCGGCGTAGCCGACGCAGTGGTCGTCCACGTAGTCCTGGTCGGTGAGCCCCTCGACGATGATCACGTGCGCCATGGCCAGCGCGAGGGCGGCGTCGGTTCCGGGCCGGATGGGGATGTGCTGGTCGGCGGCGGCAGCCGTGCGGGTGCGCACCGGGTCGACGACGACGACCTTGGCGCCTCGCTTGCGCGCCTCGGTGACGTAGGGCCACAGGTGCAGATTCGTGCTGACGATGTTGCACGCCCACACGAGGATGAACTTCGAGTGCACGAGGCTCTCCGGATCGACCCCCGCGGTGTCGCCGATCGTCATCGTGTACGCGGTGCACGAACCGGAGTCGCAGTACGTCCGCTCCGCAATGGTGCCGCCGAGCCTGGCGAAGAACGGGTCCCCCACGTTGAGCCCGTTGAGAATCCCCTCGGTTCCCAGGTAGCTCACCGGCATGATCGCCTCGCCACCGTACTCGTCGCTGATCGAGGTAAACCGCGAGGCGATCTCCTCCACCGCCTCCTCCCACGAGATCCGCTCGAACCGCCCGCTGCCCTTCGGTCCGGTCCGTCGCAGCGGGTGAAGGACGCGATCGGGATCGTACACTCGATCGAGGTAACGACTGACCTTGACGCAGAGCCCGCCGTTGGTGTAGGGGTGATCGGGGTCGCCGCGGAGGTTCACGGCCTTCCCGTCCTCGACGGTCACGAGCATCGCGCACGTGTCAGGGCAGTCGTGGGGACATGCGGCGTGGACCGTGGTGCTGGCAGGTGTGCTGACTGTGGTCATCTCTCCTCGCAGCCGTCGCCGGCTCGTCAAGCCTTCAGACAATCGTCCCGCCACGATCCAGGACACGGATCGCAGCGCACTTTCATTGTTGCCCTGAAGTCAAGACGGGCGCTCGACGGAGAGACTTCTTCATGCCACCCTGCCGTGGCACCGACAGCCCCGAGTGCCGGTCCGAGCAGGCGTCGCCTAGGCACGGCTCGCCGGAGGCCGAGCCGAGACCGATCGCGAGAGCACCACCCGCCGCCCGGGAGGGCCGTCGAGGTCGTCCCGGTCGCCCGCTGACTCGGCCGTCGTGCTCGTCCCGCGCCCCCTACGGTCTAGGATCCGTCCGTCCGGTCGGTTCAAAGCGGGAGAGAACGCCGCAGTGACGGTCACCGCCACCCACACGCCAGCGTCGAGCTTCGAGCTCGACGACGACCACCGCGAGCTGAGCGAGGTGTGCCGGGCGTTCGTCGAGCGCGAGGTGATGCCGCTCGTCCCGGCCGCCGAGCGCGAGGGTACCTTCCCAGTCGAGCTGTGGCCCAAGCTCGCTGCCGCCGGACTGCTCGGCCTGGGCCATCCCGAGGAGCACGGCGGCACCGGCGGCGGCGTCCTCGCCCTCGCGATCCTCTCGGAGGCGCTCGCCCACGCGTCCGGCGGCGTCGCGATCACGCCGCTGGTCAGCGCGTACATGGCCGCTCCGCATCTCGCGAGCTTCGGCACTCCCGAGCAGCGCCGGCGCTTCCTGGAGCCTGTCCTGCGCGGCGAGGCGGTCGCGGCGATCGCCGTCACCGAGTCCGGCGCGGGGTCCGACGTGGCCGGCCTGCGGACCCGCGCTGCACCGGATGGCGAGGACTGGCTGCTGAGCGGGGCGAAGATGTTCATCACCAACGCGGGCCTCGCCGACGTGCTCGTCGTCGCGGCCCGCACCGAGGACGGCGCCGACCGACATCGGGGCATCACCACGTTCATCGTCGACGGCGGGGCGCCGGGCCTGTCGCTGGGGGCTCCGCTCCAGAAGATGGGCTGGCACGCGTCCGACACCCGGGAGATCGTCCTCGACGAGGTCAGGGTCGGCTCCGATCGGATCCTCGGAGAGCCGGGGCGGGCCTTCCAACAGATCATGCAGTGCTTCGAAGCCGAGCGGGTGTCGCTGGCCGGGATGGGAGTCGGACTGGCCCAAGCGGCGCTCGACGATGCAGTGCGGTACGCCCGGGATCGGAACGCCTTCGGCGCGCCGATCAGCCGTCGGCAGGCGATCAGCCACCGGCTGGGCGAGATGGCCACCGAGGTCGCCGCGGCCCGCCTGCTGACCTATCAGGCCGCCGAGCGCTGCGATTCCGGGCATCCTGAGGCCGCGACGACCGTCGCGATGGCCAAGCTGCTGGCGTCGCGGGTGGCCAACACGGTCGTCGACGGCGCGGTCCAGATCTTCGGCGGTATGGGCTTCATGGAGGAGACGCGGGTGGCGATGCACTATCGCGACGCCCGGATCCTGCGCATCGGCGGCGGGACCGACGAGGTGCAGCTCGAGATCCTTGCCAAGCGGATGGGGCTGTGAGCAGCACGTCCGCATCCGCCTCGGACGAGCGCGAGCGCCTCGTCGCCGAGCTGCAGGCGGCCCGCGCCCCCGGCGACCCGGCGCGTCTCGGAACCAAGCTGCCGGTCCGCGAGCGCCTCGCCCTCCTGCTCGACCCCGACTCGTTCCGTGAGGACGGCGTCCTGGCCAGCGCCTGCGACGAGCGGCTCCGCGCCGACGGCGTGCTGACCGGAACGGGCACGATCGACGGCCGCTCGGTCGCGATCATCGCCCATGACCCGTCGGTCAAGGGCGGCTCCTGGGGACGCCGCACGGTCGAGAAGCAGATCCGCATCCTCGAGCTGGCCGACCGCGACCTGCTGCCGGTCGTGTTCCTGGTCGACTCGGCGGGCGGACGTCTGACCGACGCCTTGGGCTTTCACCCCGGACCGCGCGGAGCCGCCCGGATCTTCCACCTCCAGGTCCGCCTCTCCGGTCGCGTGCCGCAGGTGTGTTGCCTGTTCGGGCCCTCCGCCGCGGGCGGGGCCTACATGCCGGCGTTCTGCGACTGGGTGGGGATGGTGGAGGGCAACGCATCGATGTTCCTCGCCTCCCCGCGCATCGCGGCCAAGGCGACGGGCGAGACGGTCACCCTCGAGGAGATGGGTGGCGCTCGCATGCACTGCGAAGTCTCCGGGTCCGGCGACGCGCTCTTTGCCGACGACGCCGCCGCGATCGCCGGGGCCCGCGAGGTCCTCGGCTATCTGCCCGCGCACTACGATGAGCGGCCGCGGCGCACGGCGCCGGCGGCACCGCAGTCGACGGACTGGGAGGGTGTGCTGCCGGCCAGCCACCGCTCGGCCTACGACGTCCACGAGGTCATCCGCCGGATCGTCGACGCCGGCAGCCTGCTCGAGATCAAACCGCTGTGGGCGGCGGAGATGCTCGTCGGCTTCGCCCGCATCGACGGCCGTGCCGTCGGCCTGGTCGCCAACCAGCCCAAGGTCGGCTCCGGCGCGATCCACGTCAACTCCGCGGACAAGGCCGCCCGCTTCATCTCCCTGTGCGACGCGTTCAACGTCCCGCTCGTGTTCCTCGCCGACCTTCCCGGGTTCATGATCGGCTCACGGGTCGAACGGGCCGGCATGATCCGCCACGGGGCCAAGATGATCGCGGCGATGTCAAGTGCCGAGGTCCCGCGCTTCTGCGTGGTCCTGCGCAAGGCATATGCCGCCGGGTACTACGCGATGTCCTCTCCGGGTTTCGCGCCGCGGGCCACGATCGCCCTCGCCGGAGCCCGCATCGGGGCGATGGCCGCCGAGGCCGCGATCAACGCCGTATGGTCGAATCGGATCGAGGAGCTCGAGGACGAGCGCGAGCGAGAGGCGTTCATCGAGGAGCGTCGGGTCAAGATCGACGAGGAGCTCGACGCGATCCGCGTCGCCTCAGAGCTGATGATCGAGGCGGTCGTGGATCCCGCCGACCTGCGCGCCGAGCTGTGCGCTCGCCTCGCGGCTGCCGACGGCTGGCGGCGCGCGACGCCCGGCCGCCACCACGGGGCTTTCCCGGTATGACCGAGCGCCCGGTCACCGGGCGATGGCTGGAGGACCTCCCGGAGGGCCTCGTCGTCCGCCACGCGGTGACGCGGACGATCACCGAGGGCGACAACACCCTGTTCTCGACGCTGACGATGAATCCGCAGCCGCTGCACCTCGACGCCCACTTCGCGGCCGAGAGCGAGTTCGGCCAGCGACTGGTCAACAGCATGATGACCCTCGCCATGCTCGTCGGCCTCAGCGTCTACGAGCTCACGCTCGGCACGACGGTGGCGAATCTCGGGTTCGGCGCGATCGCCTTTCCGACGCCGATGTTCCACGGCGACACGCTGCGCGTCGAGAGCACCGTGCTCTCGGCCCGGCCATCGAGTTCGCGGCCCGGGCAGGGGATCGTGACCTTCGAGCACCGGGGCTACAACCAGCGGGACGAGCTCACCGCCCGCTGTGAGCGCACCGCCCTCATGCGTCGTCGTCCCCAGTGATGCGCAGCCTCCTGTTTGCTCCGGCGGGCCGCGCCGACCTGGTGGCCAAGCTCCCGCGCAGCCGTCCGGACGCCGCGATCATCGACCTCGAGGACGCCGTCCCGCCAGCGCACAAGGAGGACGCTCGGTCGGCGCTCGCGTCGCTCGTCGGCGACCTTCTCGCCGATGCACCGGGGCTCGCGACCTACGTGCGGGTCAACGCCCCCGGCACCTCGTGGTTTCCCGACGACGTCGAGGCGCTGCCCGCGGGGTTGGCGGGGATCGTCGTCCCCAAGCTGGAGCATCCCGAGCAGCTCACCGAGGTGTCCGACGCGCTCGTCGGCGCCGGTCGCGACGGCCTGGCGGTGATCGCGGGGCTGGAGACCGCTCGCGGGATCCTCGACGTCCGCGACCTGCTCGGCGGGCCGGTCACCGCCGCGTACTTCGGCGCCGAGGACTACATCGCCGATCTCGGTGGAGTGCGCAGCGCCGGTGCGCAGGAGGTCCTCTACGCCCGCTCGCGCGTCGCGCTGGCCTGTCGGGTGGCCGGCGTGCTGGCCCTCGATCAGGTCGTGGTGGACATCCACGACGCGGATGCGTTCCGCGCCGATGCCGCCCGAGGCCGAGCGCTGGGCTATCGGGGCAAGCTGTGCATCCATCCCTCCCAGGTGGCGCTCGCCCGGGAGGCGTTCACGCCGTCGCACGAGGAGGTCGCCGCCGCGCGCGAGCTGCTCGCCGAGGCCGAAGGGGCCGCTGCGGACGGGCGCGGCGCGATCGTCGTGGCCGGTGCGATGGTGGACGAGCCGATGCTGCGGACGGCCCGTGACGTCGTTGCCCGCGCGGGGGACGGATCGACCTGACTGACACCCTGCCGCACCTCCGAAGGAGCACGCCGTGTCCGACAGCCTCACCGAGTTCATCTCCGCGCCGATCTCGCCCCTGCCCGAACGGTGGAGGTCCGCCGTGCACACGGAGGCGGCGACGGCGGCGCGGGCCCTGCACGCCCAGGATCCGGACGAGTACTGGGCGTGGGCGGCCGGCCAGCAGCGGTGGATCCGCCCCTGGCAGACGCTGCGGACCGGCGAGCTCGGCGACTGCCGGTACTTCGAGGGCGGTCAGATCAACGTCGCCGACAACTGCGTGGATCGCTGGGCCGAGGATCCGGCGAGCGCGGGCCGGACCGCGGTCATCTGGGAGGGCGAGCCGGGCGAGATCCGTACCGTCACCTACTCCGAGCTCGCGCACGAGGTCGGGCGGCTGGCCGCGGGCCTGCGGCAGCTCGGCATCGCGAGGGGCGACGTGGTCGGCATCTACATGCCCAACCTCGTCGAGGCCATCGCCTCCATCCAGGCGTGCAACCGGATCGGGGCGATCTACACGGTGCTGTTCTCCGGATTCGGCGAGGATGCCGTCGCCTCCCGCCTGAGCCTGGCCGATGCCAAGGCGGTGATCGTCGCGGATGCCAGCTACCGGCGCGAGCGGCCGGTGGAGCTGCTCGAGATCCTGCGCGCGGCGCGTCGCCGCGCGCCGACCGTCGAGCACGTGATCGTCGTCGACCGGACGGGTCGGGGCGTCGCGTTGCGTCAGGACGAATCGTCCTATCGCGAGCTGGTCGACGCGCAGGGGCGCAGCGCTCCGCTCGAGCCGCTGGCCTCGAGCGATCCCGCGTTCCTCATCTTCACGAGCGGCACCGAGTCCCAGCCCAAGGGCGTCGTGCACAGCGTCGGCGGCTTCCTCGTGGGAACCTGGGCGAACGTGCGCTGGCAGGTCGGTCCGGAGCCCGGCGACGTGTACTGGGTGGCGGCCGATGTCGGCTGGCTGACCTTCCCGATCCAGGCGGCGGTGGGCGGGCTCGCGCAGGGCATGACGCTCGTCTGCTACGAGGGTGCCCTGAACGTCCCGAGCCCGGCGCGGTTCTACGAGATCTGCGCGCGGCACCGGGCGACCAAGGTGCTCGCCGCGCCGACCGTCCTGCGGATGCTGCGCGGCTTCGGCGATGATCTCGCCGCCGCCCACCCGCTCCCCGACCTGCGCCTGGTGACCGTGCAGGGCGAGCCGCTGGACGGCGAGACGTTCACGTGGGCGACCGAGCACCTCGGCGGCGGGGTTCCGGTGGTCAACGCCTATGGACAGACCGAGACGGGGTCGACGTGGACCTATCCGATCTATGGAGTCGACGATCTGAAGGCCGGGTCGGTCGGCACCCCGGTCCCCGGTCACGAATACGCGGTCCTCAGCGACGCCGGTGAGCCGGTGGCACCCGGGGTCAAGGGCAACCTGGTCCTGACCCGGCCGTTCCCGACGCTTGCCTACACCGTCTGGCGCGACCACCAGCGCTATCTGAGCACGTACTTCGAGCGCTTCCCGGGTTGCTATGCGACCTGGGATGAGGCGGTGGTCGACGTCGATGGCCACCTCTGGGTCCTCGGCCGCGCCGACGACGTGATCAACATCGCCGCGCACCGGATCTCGACGATGGAGATCGAGGCGTCGGTCGCGTCTCACGCGGATGTCACCGAGGCCGCCGTGGTCGGGGTCCCCCACCCCACGAAGGGCACCGTGCCCGTTGCTTTCATCACCGTGCGAGCCTCGGCCGACGCCGACACGGTGAGCGCGGAGGCCCGACGCACGGTCGCGGCTCAGATCGGCGGGTACGCGCAGCTCGAGGCGGTCTACGTCACCCCGGCGATGCCCAAGACGCGGACGGGCAAGATCATGCGCCGCCTGCTGCGCGACATCGTGGTGCGGGGAGCTCCCGTGGGCGACATCAGCGCGATGGACGATGCGTCCGCCCTCGAGGCGGTGACGATCGTCGTCCAGGCCGGCCGGGCCTCATCCGGCGCCTGACGAGCGCTTCGTGGTCGACGTGAGCGCGACGCTTGATCCCGTTCGCGGCCTCTCGTAACCAGTCAAACGACCCGATCGGAGGCGCCGGCGCGTCAGGCCGTCGCGAGGTCCCATCGGCGAGCGAGTGCGGCTACCCACGCCTCGACCGAGCGCGGATCCTCGGGTGGCGCCTGCGCCACAACGAGCTCGCGGACGCCGAGGTGGGCCAGCGCAGCCAGGTCACCGGGGCGAGGGTCCTGGAGTGCGACCGCGATGTCGAGCTCGCCGAACTCTCGACTCGCCTGCTCGCACAGTTCCCGCAGTCGCACCAACCGCTCGCGCACCGCGTCAAGGCCGACGAGATTGAAGCCATACCAGCCATCTCCCAGTCGGGCCACCCGCCGAAGCGCGGCATCGCTGTTGCCGCCGATGACGATCGGAACCCGCCGACCGTGAACTGGCTTGGGGTTGAGACGGACACCGGAGAACGCGACGAACTCGCCGGCGAAGGACGCGACATCCTCGCGCCACAGCACGCGCATCGCCTGCAGGTACTCGTCGATACGTGCCCCGCGCCCGGCGAACGGGACGCCAAGCGCATCGAACTCTTCGCGCGACCACCCTACGCCGACCCCAAGGGTCAGCCGTCCATCACTGAGAGCGTCGAGGCTGGCGGCCTGCTTGGCGACGATCACCGGGTTGTGCTCGGCCAGCAGCAACACCCCGGTAGCGACGCGTATCCGCTGGGTGGCCGCGGCCGCGAAGCTGAGCGCCACGAATGGATCAAGCCAATCGGCGGTGGCCGGCACCGCGATCTGCCCATCACGCGAGTATGGATATCGCGACTGCGGCTGATCCACCATCACCACGTGCTCGCCCGCCCAGAGCGTCGTGAAACCGCATGTCTCGGCGGTTCTCGCCACCACTTCGATCGTCGCGCGGCGCGCGCCGGCACCGATACCGATCGCATGCAGACCGAGTCGCATCGCGAACATCCTCGCATCCATCAGCGGGAGCAACGATTCACCAACGCCCCTTGAGGCGTCCGAGTCCCACGGGCCCTCGACCCGTTCGCGCCCAACCTCTCCCGGCCCCGACGCCGCCGTCGACCACTACCAGGCGCGGCGGCTCGCCCCGCGGCGGCGAATCGGTCGCGGCGCTGGACGAGAAGCTCTTCCAGCGGCTCGCGCGATCCGCAACCGCATTTGACGAACGCCTCCGCGGAGGCATCGATGAGACCGACGTCGCCGCGCTCGAGCGGTTGCTCGCTCAGCTACCGCAGACGTCACGGCCGACGAGCACGACCTACCCGCTCCCTGGGCGGGCACACTCGAGACAGGTCGCCGAGCCCTGTGACAGCGCCCGCTGCCCTGCCTGCTTTGGCCGTCGAACGGGCATCTCTCGTGGACCGCGCCGCGGTCCCGCAATGCGCGTGCGGCAAACACGCTCAAGTCGCGGCCGAACCGCGCCGAAGACGATACCGGCGCTACGGGCCGAGGCCCATCGGTGGCGCCGGGCTCGTCGTCAGACTCGGTCAGAGTCCCATCCCGCACCTGCCCTCATCGTGACCCCCATGCCCAGCCGATCGCTCTTCGCCGTGTGCGCCGCTGCCCTGGCCCTCATCGGGTGCGCCGCCACCACCACCTCGTCTCAGAGCTCCGCCGCGGCTTCGCACACCACGAAGGCCGCCTCCGTACACCACGCCCGGCGCGCCCGCCGCGCGCATCGCACGCCGACCGCCTCAGACGGAGCGTTGTCGCTCATCACCGAACCGCACGACGGCATCACCCCGGTCCTGACGGCGGTCCAGCGCGCCCGCCGTCAGGTCGACATGGTCATGTACGAGGACTCAGACACGCAGGTGAACGCCGCCCTGGCCGCCGCCGTGCATCGCGGCGTCCGTGTCCGAGTCCTGCTCAATGGCGGCTACTACGGCCAGGGGTCCCCGCAAAACCAGGCCGCCTACACCTACCTCAAAGGTCAAGGCGTACCGGTCCGCTTCACCCCGCATGCCTTTGCGCTCACCCATCAGAAAACCCTGGTGGTGGACGGTCGCGCCTACATCCTGACGTTCAACCTGACCCCGCAGTACTATGCGACAAGCCGCGACTTCGGAATCATCGACACCCGGCCCGCTGACGACGCCGCCATTCAGAGAACGTTCGACGCCGACTGGGCGGACCAGCGCATCGACCCCCCAGCCGGCGCTGATCTGGTGTGGAGCCCCGGCTCCGAGGCCGCGCTGGTCTACCTCCTCTCAAAAGCGACCGGTCGGCTGGATATCTACAACGAGGAGATGGACTCCACGGCCGTTGAGCAGGCGCTGGAGGCAGACGCGCGCCGCGGCGTCGACGTGCGCGTCACGATGACCGCCGACAGCTCATGGGACAGCGCGTTCGCCGCTCTCGCCGCCGCCGGCGTGCACGTCCGCACCTACCCCGCCGACGCCTCCCTGTACATCCACGCCAAGATGATTCTCACCCCGGCCAGGGCGTTTGTGGGGTCCGAGAACTTCTCCACCGTGTCGATGAACGACAACCGCGAGCTCGGGCTCATCACCAACGACGCGCCCATCCGCACGTCGCTGGCGCGCACCTTTGACGACGACTACGCCCACGCCACCCCCTACAGTCACCGTCGCCACGACCCAGGCGGTGGGGCGGGCGGACGATCGCCGTCCTGCTCGGTCAGCGCGTCGCATTCGAGCCGCTATGACGACTGGGATGTGTACGTGCGCTCCGGCGAGGGCGACACGACGGCGACCGTCAGCGACAGCGCCGGGACCACTGCCAGCTATCACACCGACTCTGACGGCTACGCCGACATCTATCTGAAGGCGCCGGCCTCAGCCGCCGGGCAGACCATCACCGTCCATGTCGGACAGGCGACCTGCAGCGGTACCCTCTGACACGCCGCCTCAGGCTCCCCTGACCGGCCGGGGTCTGATCGCCACGAAACCTGCTCGCTGGGCTCGCCGCTCGGACACTCCCGAAGCCTCGGCGGGCGTGCCGCCTCGACGACCCACCACAGGCCCGAGCATGGGCTACTCGGGAAGCATTCACCTGCTCGTGACGCTCGGCCGTACGCGGTCCGAGACCCCGGAGGCTGGCGCGCTGGAACGGCATCCACGGGTGGCGCAGGGTCATCGTCCGCATGCCGCGAGCGAAGGAGCCCAGGTCCTCGCGATCGTCTTCGCGCTCGTGTTCCGGCTGCCGATGCACGCACGAGCGCAAGCCGCGCAGGTGCGAGGCGTGGCTATGCCCGCAGGTGTGGGGCGTCGCTATGAGCTCGCGCGGACCGCGGCGGCGCGTCTCGTCGGTGAGGCTCTCGTGGCGCAGCGGCACACGAAGCCCAGGATCGGCTACCTGGGCAGCGATACCCCTCTGATCACCGGGCCGCATCTCTGCGAGCACGCCCGGCGAGTTCGGCTTCGAGTTCGGCGGCTCTGCGCTCGTTGAGCTCGCGGCCGCGCGAGACGAACTCGAGCAGGAGCTGGACCTGCTCTTCGGTGTAGCGGTGGTAGAGCGCTTCTCCCATCTCGGCGTGTTCTGAGTAGAAGTCGCCTGCGGCGGACAGCGCTGCGTGATCGAGCTCGACGTAGACGCGGCGGCGGTCGTCAAGGTCGCGGACGCGATGAGCGAAGCCGGCGCGTTCGAGGCGATCGATGGCCGTCGTGATCGCCCCGGTGGTGAGTCCCGTCCTCTGGGCCAGCTCACCGGCGGTGAGGCGCCCTTCGCGTTCGAGGTGATCGACCAGGCGCATGTCCGTGCGGTTCATCCCCATCGCGTCCGAGACCGCCTGGTCGAAGCGGTCGGTCGCGTTCTGCGAGGCGCGAACCTCGTTCAGCAGCCGTTCCCACAGCTGGCGTTTGCGTCTTGACACTCTGATCTCTCAACGCCTAAGATGCTTGGCCGCCAAACCTCATCTCCGTTGAAGGGTATCTCCCCCCATGACGCAAGCGATCATCGCGCACGAGCTGGTCAAGACCTATCCCGGAGAAGTGCGCGCGCTTGACGGATTGAGCCTGAGCGCCGATTCGGGAATGATCTTCGCGCTGGCTGGCCCCAACGGGGCCGGGAAGTCGACCACGTTCAAGATCCTGACCACGCTGAGCCGACCGGACACCGGCAGCGCGCGGGTGGCCGGAATCGATGTCCTGCGCCAGCCCGAGCGAGTACGGCAGGCGATCGGCGTGGTCGGTCAGAAGACGGGCGCCACGCCTGAGGCCACGGGTTCCGAGAACCTCGTGATGCAGGGTGAGATCTACGGACTGAGCGGCCGCGCGCTGCGCCAGCGGGTCAACCAGCTGCTCGATCGGTTCGACCTCCGCGAAGCGGCCGATCGTCCGACGAAGACGTTTTCCGGAGGGATGCGCCGACGCCTCGACGTCGCACTCGGTCTGGTCCATCGGCCCCAGGTGCTGTTCCTCGATGAGCCCACCACCGGCCTGGACCCAGACGCTCGCGCGTCGCTGTGGCTCGAGATCGAGCGGCTCGCAGGCGACGGGGCGATGACGATCCTCTTGACGACGCACTACCTCGACGAGGCCGATCGTCTCGCAGATCACCTGGCGATCGTCGATCGCGGGCGGATCGTCACGCAGGGGCCGCCGGAGACGCTCAAGCGCGAGCTGCGCGGCGACGCGATCCAGCTCGAGCTGGAGGCCGCTCCGAGCGACGGGCGCGTCACCGCGGCGCTGCTCGCCCTGCCGGGTCTGAGCGAGATCCTCGCCGACGGACGGATCGTCCGAGCGCGCGCTGAGCATGGCGCCTCCGCGATCCCTGGGCTTCTTGGCGCGCTCGAGCGCGAAGGCTTCGCGGTCTCCTCGGTGACCCTCGCCCGTCCTTCACTCGACGACGTCTACCTGCGCCACACCGGCCATCTCTACACCAAGCACGACGAGCGCGAATAAGGAGGCTGCGTGACACCGCTTCGCCACACCTGGCAGGTCACCCTGCGCTACCTGCGAGCTCTGTTTCGCCAACCCGCCTGGATCGGGATCACCCTCGTGCAGCCGATGATCTGGCTGCTGCTGTTCGGCGCGCTGTTCAAGAGCATCGCCAGGATCCCCGGATTTCACGGCGGCTCCTACATCGAGTTCCTGACCCCGGGCCTGATCGTGATGCTGGCCATCTCCTCCGCCGGCTGGAGCGGCATGGCCTACATCGAGGACATGAACCTCGGGGTCATGGACCGCTTCCTGGTCTCCCCGATCTGGCGCGGCGCCCTCAACGCCGGCAGCGTCACCCAGCAGATCATCATCATCGCCCTGCAGTCACTCATCGTAGCCGGGCTCTCGCTGACCGTCGGCGGGCGTTTCCCCAACGGGGTCGGCGGCGTGGCCATCCTCATCGGCGTCGCCACGCTGCTGGGCGCCAGCTTCGCGTCCTTGTCCAACGCGCTGGCGCTCGTCGTTCGCCAACGCGAGAGCCTGATCGGCGCCGTCACCTCGGTGACGCTCCCGCTCACCTTCCTCTCGACCGCGTTCATGCAGCAAACCCTGGTCCCGCACTGGATCCGTGTGATCGCGAGGTTCAACCCCGTCAACTGGGCCGTCCAAGCCGGACGCTCAGCCGCCACCCAGCACACCGACTGGAACCTCGTCGCCACCCGAACCGCATGTCTCCTCGCACTCCTGCTCACCAGCGCCTGGCTGGCCACCCGCTCCTTCCGCGCCTACCAACGCTCGATCTAGGCGGGACGCGTGGAGCGCTGCGGCCCGGTCGGCTGAACCCGGCGTCCCTCGATCTGGGCGCTGATGTCCTCGAGGCGCATCCCCTTGGTCTCCGGCACTCGAGCCGTGAAGTAGGCCACCGCCACCACGGTCAAGAAGCCGAACAAGAAGAACGTTCCGGTGTTGGTGATCGCGTGCAGCAGGGTCAGGAAGGAGATCGTGACCACGAAGTTGGCCGCCCAGTTGGCGAACGTGGCCACGCTCATCGCCGGACCCCGGACCCGCACGGGGTAGATCTCTGAGATCAACAGCCAGAACACGGGCCCCAGGCCGATCGCGAACGAGCCCGTGTAGAAGAAGAGCGCGACGATGACCACGTAGGCGGCGGCGCCGGTGAGGTGCGAGCCCTCGAGCGCGAAGATCGCCCCGATCAGCACCAGGGCGGTGGCCATGCCACAGGTGCCGGGAATCAACAGGCGCCGGCGACCGACGCGATCCAGCAGCCAGATGGCCACGCAGGTCATCCCCACGTTGACGACCCCGTTGATGACGTTGGCCAGAAGCGAGGCTGACGAGCCGAACCCGGTGGTCTTCAGCAAGGTGGGGGCGTAGTAGATGACCGTATTGATGCCGGTGATCTGTTGAAAGACGGCCAGCAGCACCCCGACGGTGACCACTCCGCGCAGGCGAGGGCCGAACAGCTCGCGAGCGCTGACCTCCTGGCGCTTGGCTCCCTCCTTGATGCTGTCGATCTCGGGCTCGACGTCGTCCGCGTGGCGCAGGCGGTGAAGCACGCGTCGAGCATCATCCTCACGACCGTGCGTGACCAGCCACGCCGGGGTCTCGGCCTGGGTCAGCATGCCGACGAACAACAAGATGGCCGGGAGGGCGGCCAGCCCGAACATGAGCCGCCAGTCCCGGGAGGAGGACAGGCCGTAGTCGACCAGATACGAGACCAGGATGCCCGAGGTGATCGCCAGTTGGTTAAAGCTCACCAGGGCTCCGCGGTACCGGGGGGGCGCCGCCTCCCCGATGTACATGGGCACGGTCATCGATGCCGAGCCCACCGCCAGCCCGATGACCACCCGCGCGCCCAGCAGCACGCCGAACACCGGCGCAAACGCCGCCAGCAGCACGCCCACAACGAAGATGGCCGCCGTGATCAGGATCGTCAGCCGTCGCCCGATGCGCTCGGCCACCCGGCCGGCGCCGATCGCGCCCACCGCCGCTCCGACCAGCAGCAAGCTCGTCACCAGCTCCTTCTGAAACGACGAAAGATGGTGGAAGGTGTCGCTGAGGAACAGCAGCGCCCCTGACACCACCCCCGTGTCATAGCCGAACAGCAGTCCGCCCAGGGCCGTGATCGCCGCCGTGACCACCATCGCCCGCCCCGGTCCCGAGCCCCGCACACTTCCACCGTCGGCGTTGCTCGAGTCGCCCATTACGCCACCCCTACCCGATCACGAATCACCGCTAACCGTGGCGGCCCGCCGTTTCGCATCTGTATGCAGAATGCTTGACGACTCCCCTGGTTCTGTGTACAGTCTCCGCATGGAGGAGGTCTCTGGTGCCCACGATGCTTGTTCACGACTTCATTCCGGCCTGTGCGACGACAGAGCTCACGCTCGGGGGCCACAGGTCCGCTTTGCAGTCCATTGAGATGGCTCAGGAGGGCAACCGACTTGGCCATACCTGCACGCAGTCACGCGGTCGCCGCGGTCGATTGGCGGGGCCGTGGAGCTGAGTCCGGTTGACATGTCTGCGGATGGCGGCCCCATCGGCACCGGAGCGGATCTGGTCTACGCGCGCCTGCGTGAAGCGATCCTCCACAACCACCTCGCTCCCGGGTCGGTGGTCTCGCAGGTTCAGCTCGCCTTGCAGCTGGGCGTGAGCCGGACCCCGCTGCGCGAGGCGGTGCGCATGCTCCAGCGAGAGGGATTGGTCACCGGGGAGGCCAACCGGATGGTGCGCGTGGCTCCGTTCTCCACCGAGGACGTGGAAGAGCTCTACGCCGTGCGGATCACCAACGAGGCGTTGGCCATCCGCCTGACGGTCCCCGGGATGATCTCCGAGGACGACGCGATCCTCGAGGACGGTCTGCGCCAGATGGCCGGCCACGCGGCCGAGCGTGATATCGATGCCTGGGAGCGGCATCACCGTGCCTTCCACGCGCACCTGGTGCGGGGCGGTGGAGCGCGGCTGTGTCGGATGCTCGCCGAGTTCTCCGATCACGCCGAGCGCTACCGCCGGCTGTATGTGACGAGCGAGCCGCGGGCGATGTCGATCGGCGCGGCCGAGCACGAGGCGATCGTGGAAGCGTGCCATGCGCGGGACGCCGCGCGCGCGGCCGCGGAGCTGGCGCGGCACCTGTCGCGCACCGCGTTGACCTCGCTGACGCAGATCGCCCCCGAGCACGAGCCGGCGATGATCCGTGGCGCGCTGCGCGCCGTGCTCGCCGGCAGCGAGGCAACCGTCACCGCCCCGGGATCAAGGAGGTCTGATCATGCCCGTCGCTGAGTGCAGGCTCGACCGTCATCGGCTCGCGAGTCTGGTGTGGGATGGCGAGGAGGTCGGCGGTGAGAGGCGTGCCGGCCTGGCCCACCGTGCGACGCGCTGGACCCGTGACACGACGGTCGACCTGCGGGGCCTGAGCTCGACCTGGCAGGTCGACGCCGCCGAACGCAAGCTGACGGGCGCGGTCCGAGACGCGCTGGGACAGCTGCGCGATGGTGGGCTGGTGGCTCTCTACGACGACGAGCGAGACGAGGGGGATCTGATCGCCGCGGCGCGGCTGACGACTCCCGCGATCGTCAACACGATGGTCCGCCGCGCAGGAGGCTTGGTGTCGGTGGCGCTGACGCCGGAGCGGGCTGGGCAGCTGGCCCTGCAGACGCTTCCCGTGCGCCGCAGCGGCGGACGCCGACTGTGCGAGCGGACACCGACGATGGTTTCGGTCGAAGCCCGCCGCGGGGTGTCGACCGGAATCTCGGCTGCCGACCGAGCCCGCACGATCTCGATCCTGGCCGAGCCGGCGAACCGAGCCGACGAGCTCGTCAGCCCTGGACACGTCTTCCCGCTGCTCGCCGCCGCGGGCGGGCTGCACGAGCGCTGCGGCCGATTGGAGGCGGCCGTCGATGTCATGCGTCTGGCCGGGCTGGAGCCCGCCGCGGCGATGTGCGACGTTCTCGACCGCGAGGGAGAGCTGGCAAACGGCACCGAGCTGCTCGCGGCGGCCGAGCAGCTGCAGATCCCGCTCGTCGCGATCAGCCAGATCGCCCAGACGCGCCGCGAAGAAGCATGGAGCAGGTGCTGAGATGCATACGGCTTCTCCTTCGAGAACGCGGCGGGTTTCGAGGCGTTCGCCAATCATCCGGCGCACGGCGACTTCGTCGAGCGCCACGTACACCCATACGCCGACACGGTGATCTCCGTCGACTACGACGACGTGGCGACCGCGGTGCCGGCGTCCCCCGAGCAGAGGAGTGCATCATGACCACCACCGCGACCACCGCAGCGGTGCCCACCCTGCAGGAGCTGCTGGCCCGGATCGATGAGACGCGACCGATCCTGGAGCGCAACGTCGACCAGACCGAGGCGGAGCGTCGGATCCCGCAGGAGAACATCGACGCCTTGAGCGCCGCGGGCGCGTTCCGGGTGATGACCCCGCGTCGCTTCGGCGGCTATGAGATGACGATCCGCGAGAAGCTCGAGGTCTCGGCGGCAGTGGCCGAATCGTGCGGGTCGACGGCCTGGGTGGTGGCCTTGACCAACGTGTGCAACTGGATGGCGGGCACGCTTGCCGACCAAGCGCAACAGGACATCTGGGGCGCCAATCCCGACGCGAGGGTCGCCGGCGTGCTCAACCCATCCTCCGATGTCCGGAAGGTCGACGGGGGGTATGAGATCACCGGCAAATGGCCGTGGGCGTCGGGCAGCCTGCACGCCGACTGGGCCCTGGTGGGGATCGTCGTGCCCGACGAGTCCGGCCGCGAGGTCGATCAGGCGCTGGCGTTCCTGCCCAAGAGCGACTACGCCATCGAGGACACGTGGTTCGTGGCCGGGATGAAGGGCACCGGCTCGAACACGATCGTGGTCGAGAACGTGTTCGTGCCCGAGTATCGGTTGGCGTCCACCCCGCGGGCGATCGACAACGAGTACCCCACCGAGCACACCGACGAGGCGCTGTACCGCTCGTCGTTCATCCCGGTGCTGACGCTGATCCTGGCCGGGGCGCAACTCGGGCTCGGTCGCGCCGCGCTGAACTTCGTCAAGGAGAAGGCCCCCCGCCGAGGGATCAGCTACACGAAGTTCGAGCATCAGGTCGACTCCACGGCGTTCCAGCTGCAGGTCGCGCAGGCCTCGATGCTGATCGACACCGCGCACCTGCACGCGTTCCGGGCCGCCGCCGACATCGACGATGCCGCCGCCCGCGGCGAGAAGCTCACCTATGTCCAGCGAGCGCGCGTCAGGGCCGACACCGCCTACACGATCACCAAGATCCGTGAGGCGATCGACCTGCTGCTCTCGGCCCACGGCGCTTCGAGCTTTGCGCTCATCAGCCCGCTGCAGCGGATCTGGCGCGACTCGAGCACCGCCGGGCGACACGCGGTCGCCGACCCGCTGGTCAACCAGGAGGTCTACGGCAAGGCACTGCTTGGCATCCCCTACGAGGAGAACATCACCCCGCTGATCTGACAGCGATCCACGCCCGCCGCCAGGGCTGAGAGGCTCTCGGCGGTGGGCGCCGATCCCGCCCCTGAGGTACAGCCATGACCGAATCAGCCTCGGCGCCCGGAGCCATCACACCACAGCAGTTCCGCGACGTGATCGGCCGCTTCGCGACGGGGGTCACCGTGATCACCACGAGCGATGAGCGACAGCGATACGGCACCACCGCCAGCGCCGTGAGCTCGCTGTCGCTCGAGCCGCCGATGCTCTTGATTTGCATGAACCGGGAGTCGAGCACCGGGCAGGCGATCGCTCGGGTCGGCCGGTTTGTCGTCAACATCCTGGCCGAGGACCAGGACCATCTTGCCGTGCGGTTCGCGCGCAAGGATCCCGATAAGTTCGACGGGATCACCCTGACCCCGGGACAGCACGGGGAGCCGTTGCTCGAGGGCGCCCTTGCCCATCTCGAGTGCCGGGTGACCGAGCAGGTGCTGGGGGGCACGCACACCGTGTACATCGGCGAAGTCGACCGCGCGTCGGGACAGGCCGGCACTCCGCTGGCGTACTTCCGTGGCCAGTTCGGTCGCCTGCAGATCCAACAGGACGAGCATGCCCACGCGGCGCTGCGCAGCGCGATCATCGACCGATCGATCGCGATCGGGGAGCCACTGCACCTGGAGGCAGTCGCACAGCGACTCGGCGTGTCGGACCGCTCGGTCCAGCAGGGTCTCGTCCGGTTGTGCGATGAGGGCCTGGTGTCCCAGCAGGACGATGGCTCGTTCCTCGTCGTGCCGCTGACTTTCGAGACGATCGAGGATGCGTTCCGAGCGCGCACGTCGCTGCAGCTCGGGGCGGCGGTGATGACGGTGGGAGGACTGAACGCCGAGCAGCTCACCTCGCTGCGCCGCGAGATGGAGAAGACGCTGCCGGTTCGCGGCGATGGCACGCGGATGAGTCCCGATGAGTGGTTCGAGGCGAACGCGGCCTTCCATGAGCACATGCTTCGCGCGGCCGGTAGCCAGGTGCTGATCGCGGCACACCGGCGCTTGACCGTGCCCGGCCTGATGACCCGCGCGCTTGGACCTGACGACGAGCTCGGCGACGACGTCGCGACCGACCACGTCAGGATCGTCGAGGCCTATGAGGCCGGCGATCTGACCGCGGCGTGCGAGGCGATCCGAAGCGACAACGAGCGGGGCATCGACCTGCACCGCGAGCGCATGCGGCGTGCCGGAGGGCTCGTATGAGAACCCCCGACCGAGGAGCCGAGCAGCGATGAGACTGGTGAGCTTCAGCGCCGACGACGCTGGCCCGCGGCGCTCAGGGTTGGTGACGGCGGCTGGGATCGCCGACGTCGAGGCCATCGCGTCCGTGGCCGGACTCGACGGCGCGGGCCGCGACGCCTTGACGAGCACGCGCCAGCTGCTCGCCCTCCCGGCCACGGACCTCGCTGAGCTGGCGCAGGCCGCGGAAGGCCACGCGGCGCAGCTGCGTGAGCGTGGTGCGCTTCACGATCCCGGCGAGGTCCGCCTCGGCCCGCCGGTCCCCGACCCGCAGAAGATCATCTGCCTGGGCCTGAACTATCGCGACCACGCCCGCGAGGCGGGTCTGAGCGAGCCGGCGGCGCCGATGTTCTTCGCCAAGTTCGCCAACTCGCTGATCGGCCCCACCGACCCGATCGTGCCGCCTCGGGATGGCGCTGCGCAGGTGGACTACGAAGCCGAACTGGCCGTCGTGATCGCCGCCCGCGCACGCAACGTCGAGGCTGCCGGCGCGCTGGAGCATGTGGCGGGAGCGATGGCGTTCAACGACGTCAGTGCGCGCGATCTGCAGATGGCCAACAGTCTGTGGACCGGCGGCAAGGCGATCGACACCTTCGGGCCCTGCGGGCCGGCGCTGGTGACGATCGACGAGATCCCCGACCTGCAGGCGCTGCGCGTCCGCACGCGCGTCAACGGCGAGACCGTCCAGGACGGCAACACCGCCGAGATGATCTTCAGCGTCGCGGAGACGATCGCGTTCCTGTCGCGGATCATGACGCTCGAGCCCGGCGACATCATCGCGACGGGGACGCCGGCGGGGATCGGCAACGCCCGAGACCCGAAGCTGTTCCTGAACGCCGGCGACGTCGTCGAGGTCGAGCTCGAGGACGTCGGCACCCTGCGCAACCCCGTCACCGCGGCGGCCTGACTGACAACGCACGAGGAGAGCAACCATGTCCACAACGAGCACCCCCAACCCGACGCTGCATCACGTCAACTTCAAGACGACGCGCATGCAGGAGATGATCGACTGGTACGGCGTGGTGATCGGCCTTGAGGTCACCCACCAGTTCGAGGGCGGGGCGTGGCTGTCCAACGATGCCGCCAACCACCGCATCGCGCTGCTGACCGGCCCCGGCGTCGAGGACGATTCCGAGAAGATCAAGCACGCCGGGCTGCACCACACCGCCTACGAGTACCCGTCGATGGACGACCTGCTCGACACCTACGTGCGCCTCAAGCAGCACGGCATCGTCCCACACGCCTGCCTGGACCACGGGATGACGATGTCCTTCTACTACGTCGACCCGGACGAGAACTCGGTCGAGCTGCAATGCGACGAGTTCGGCGACTGGAGCCAGTCCAAGCAGTGGATGCGCACGTCATCGCAGTTCGCGGCCAACCCGATCGGCGTCAGCCTCGACCCCGACAAGGTGGTCGCCGCACGCGATGCCGACGCGACGCCGCAGGACCTGCACCGACGCGCGTATGAGGGCGAGTTCTCGCCGGCGACCCCGCTTGACCTGCGGCTGCCGGTGGCGGCCGGCGATGAGGCCGTCTAGGAAGCATCGGTGACGCTCGATGACGTCCCGGGCTGCTGGTGGAGGCCGGGGTTCCGATGAGTACGCACGGCCACGACGCGCTGCTGATCGACGTGCATTCGCACTTCGTCACCGACGGATACGTTGAGGCGGCCAAGGCCGCCGGGCACACCCATCCCGACGGCATGCCCGGCTACCCCGCCTGGGATGCGGAACGTCACCTTGCGCTGATGGATCAGTGGGGAGTCCGGACGTCGGTGCTGTCGATCTCCTCCCCCGGCGTGCACTTCGGCGATGACCAGGCGGCTCGTGCGCTGGCACGGGAGGTCAACGAGTTCGGGGCGCGGATCGCTCGGGGGCATCGCGGACGCTTCGGCCATTTCGCGTCGCTGCCGCTGCCCGACGTCGCCGGCTCGATCGAGGAGGCCGGCTATGCGCTGGAGGAGCTGGGCAGCCGGGGGCTGGCGATCGAGACCAATGCCGAGGGCAGCTATCTCGGCGACGAGCGCTACGAGCCGCTGTGGACCGAACTCGATGCCCGCCGGGCCGTCGTGTTCGTGCACCCGACATCTCCATGCTGCTGGGAGGCGGTGTCGCTGGGGCGGCCCCGCCCGATGCTCGAGTTCATCTTCGATTCCACCCGGACCGTCAGCGATCTGGTGTTCAGCGGGGTGCTCAGACGCCATCCCGACATCGAGTGGATCTTCACCCACGGTGGAGGCACGCTGCCGCTGCTCGCTGACCGCATCGAGCTGTTCCGGTCCGTGTTCATGGCCGCCGATCCCGATGAGCCCAGCGCGCCCGAGCAGATCCGCCGGCTGTGGTTCGACATGGCCGGCACGCCGTTTCCCAACCAGATCCCGGCGCTGGTCAAGGCGTTCGGCGCAGAGCGCCTGCTGTATGGCAGCGACTACTGCTGGACGCCGGACGCCGGCACCACGGCCCAGGTCAAGTCAGTCGACGATGCCCCGCAGCCCGCGGGCGATACCTGGCGTGAGCTGACCACTCGGAACGCGCTGAGGCTCCTACCGGGTCTCGATCGCCCACACGCCGGCTAGTGGCCACAGCGAGGGAGGGACGCAGATGAGGATGATCGCCCTGGAGGAGCACTTCCTCCCGCAGGATGTCGCAACCGCTGCCGGTATCGATCCCGCCAGCGTGTGGGGTCTGTTCGACGCGCTGGGCGACACCGGCGACAAGCGACTGGAGGTGATGGACAAGGCGGGAATCGACGTCCAGATCCTGTCGGTGCCCAATGCGGGCATCCAGAAGCTCGGCGCCGAGAGGGCCACAGCGCTGTCGCGTGAGCTCAACGACCGGATGGCGGCCGTCATCGCCGCCCACCCCGGGCGCTTCCGGGCCTTCGCGTCGCTGCCCATGTGCGCCCCGGACGCGGCCGCCGATGAACTCGCGCGGGCCGTACAGGAGCTCGGATTCGTCGGCGTGCTGGTCGCCGGTCAGACCAACGGCGCGTTCCTCGACGATCCCTCGATGCGACCCGTGCTTCAGGCGGCCGAACGTCTGGACGTGCCCGTCTACCTGCATCCGGCGGCCCCACCGCAAACGGTGTTCGACGCCTACTTCTCCGGTCTTGACCCAGGTGTCGCGGCACGGCTGTCGACCTCGGGCTGGGGCTGGCATGTTGAAACCGGCATGCACGTCCTGCGGATGGCCGCCACCGGGACCTTCGAGCGCTTCCCCGGCCTGCAGGTCATCGTCGGACACATGGGGGAGAACCTGCCCTTCTCGCTGGCCCGCGCTGACGAACAGCTGGGTCCAGTCGTCAACCTCTCGACCTCCGTGGCCGAAACCCTGCAACAGCACCTCTGGATCACCACCTGCGGATACACGACCACCCCCCCGCTGCTGTGCGCGCTGACCGTCTTTGGCGCCGACCGGATGATGTTCTCGGTCGACTACCCATTCTCCGACGGCAACGAGGCCACCGAGTTCCTCACCGACGCCCCGCTGGGACCCGGCGACCGGGCACGGATCGCCCACCTCAACGCCGAAGCGCTGCTGAAGATATGAGCGGCAAGGCAACGTCTCAAGACCCGACGACTGGAGGGGAGCTCGCATGCAGGGAAAGATCGCGATCGAGGAGCATTTCGTGACTGCGGGGCTCGAGCACACGCTGTTTCCGACGATCGGATGGGATCCGGACGAGTGGGCTGACGTGCAGCGCCGCCTTGGTGAGGCGGGCTCGCTCCGCCTGGAGGAGATGGACCGCCACGGGGTCGAGATCGCGGTCCTCTCGCTCGCCGCGCCGTGCATCCAGCTGATCGCCGACCCATACGAAGCGGTCGTTCAGGCCCGGGCGTCGAACGACGCCCTGGCCGGCGTCGTCGAGTCCCATCCGGATCGGTTCGCCGGCTTCGCGGCGCTGCCGATGCAGGACCCGAAGGCGGCCGCGAACGAGCTCGCGCGCTCGGTCGAGGAGCTCGGCTTCAGGGGCGCGCTCGTCAACGGCTACAGCAACCTCGGCGACGGGATCGCCTACTACGACGAGCCGCAGTTCCTGCCGGTGTGGGAGCGGCTCGCCGAGCTCGGCGTACCGCTGTACCTCCATCCCCGCAACCCGTGGGAGAGCCAGATGCGGATCTATGAGGATCGCGGCGAACTGCTCGGACCGGCGTGGGCGTTTGCGGTCGAGACGGCCACCCACGCCCTGCGCCTGATCACGAGCGGGCTGTTCGATCGATTCCCGGACCTCACCGTGATCCTCGGACACCTCGGCGAGATGCTCCCGTTCGCCGTCGATCGTCTGCAGCAGCGCCTCTCGCACGTGCCCGCGTTCAGCCTGCAGCGATCCGCCCCCGCCTACCTGCGGGAGAACTTCTACGTCACCACCAGCGGGAACTTCCACACCCAGTCGCTGATCGGCGCGCTGCTGCAGGTCGGCGCTGACCGGATCATGTTCGCCGTCGACTATCCGTTCGAGAGCCACGCGGACGCGGCGGCCTGGTTCGACACGGTGGCGATCAGCGAGCCCGACCGGCTGAAGATCGGGCGCACGAACGCGCAGCGGCTGCTCGGGCTGAGTCCGACCGAGACCACCGGCGACATGCGCGCCCGCGCTGCCGCTCCGGGATCGATGCGCTGATGGCCTCGAGCATCCGACCGGCCGAGCCTCGCGACGTCGTGATCGTCGGCTACGGCCCGACCGGCATGATGCTCGGCCTGCTGCTCGGCCAGCGCGGGCACCGCGTCACGATCGTCGAAGCGCACAGGGGCCTCTACAACCAGCCGCGCGCGGCGACGTTCGACGACGAGGTGATGCGCACCTTTCAGAAGCTCGGCCTCGCCTCCGCCGTCGCGGAGGGGACGATGCGACAGCTCAACTACGAGTGGCAGAACGCCGACGGCCAGCTCCTGATCGAGCACACGTTCGACCAGCGCGGGCGGGCCGGCTGGGCCGAGTGGTACATGATGTACCAGCCCCACCTCGAGGACGTGCTCGACGCCGCCTGCCGGGGGCTCGCGAACGTCGAGATCCTCCGCGGTCATCGGGTCACCGAGGTCACCGACTGCGCCGACGTCGCGTCCGTCGTGGCGGTCAGCGCCGACGGCGACGCGACCGTCGTCCCCGGGCGGTACGTCGTCGGCTGCGACGGCGGCAACAGCTTCGTCCGCCCGGCGCTCGGCATCGAGCTCGACGACTACGGCTTTGAGGCTCCGTGGCTGGTCACCGACTTCCGGATCCGCCGCCCCCTCGGCCTCCCGGCCGCCCTGCAGGTCTGCGATCCCGAGCAGCCGACGGCGATCATCCGGATCGGGCCCAACCACCAGCGCTTCTCCTTCATGCTCCACGACGGCGAGACGGTCGAGCACGCGACCGATCCGGACAACGTCTGGAGGCGCGTGGCCCGCTGGGTGGGTCCCGACGACGTGGAGATGCAGCGCGTGGCCCACTACACGTTCTGCTCGCTGATCGCCAAGACCTGGTCCCGCGGCCGCGTCCTGCTCGCCGGCGACGCCGCCCATCAGATGCCGCCGTTTCTCGGCCAGGGCATGTGCTCGGGGATCCGCGACGCCCACAACCTGGCCTGGAAGCTCGACCTGATCCTGTCCGGCACCGCCGATGCATCGCTGCTCGACACCTACCAGCCCGAGCGCGACCCCCACGTCCGGGCGATCACCGAAATGGCGATCGCCCTCGGGAAGATCCAGACGCTGCGCGATCCCGAGGCCGTCCGCGAACGCGACGAGCGCTGGCTTGCGCTGCGCGCGCAGCACGCCGAGCCCGAGCGCCTGCGCTTCCCGGGGCTCACCGGCGGGCTCGTCGCCGCCGCGGCCCAGCCCGAGGACGCCGAGACCGGAGCCGGGGAACTGTTCATCCAGGGCCTGGTCGAGGTCGCCGGCCGGCGCGGGCTGTTCGACGACCGCATCGGCCAGGGGTTCACGCTCATCTCTCGCGCCACCGACCCGCTTGCGACTCTCGACGCCGAGCAGGCACGCCGTTGGTCACGCATCGGTGGGCGGATGGCCTGGTTCGCATCCGACGGCGCCATCACGGAGACCGCCGGCGACGGCGCGACCCGGTTCGTCGATCTCGACGGCGACTACGCCCGCTGGTTCGACGCCCACGGCTGCGCCGCCGTCGTCGTGCGTCCCGATTGGTACGTGTACGGAATCGCGCACGATGCGAGCGCGCTGTCCCGCCTGCTGAGTCGATTGGATACGGCCCTCGGCTGAGCCACCGGCGCGCTCCAGCCGCCAAGACCGACGGTCAGCGGGCCGCACGGTGCGCGGTGGCAAGCCGCCCGCGAGCACCCCGGGGACGGTGGCTCGCGGCTCGCTCGTGAACCCAGCTTGCCCGGGGCGCTAAGCTGTCGAGCGATGCTGCCGTCGCACCAGACCTGCCTGGCCGTCCCGGGCCTGTCGCTGCGCAGCATCGCCGTCATTACCAGCTAGATCCGCCGCTCGTCGTGGGCCGCGGATCAGACCGGTTCTCTGGAACCGAGCTGGTAGGACGCATGGCTCGGTTTCTCAGATCCAGAAGGAGAGACCGCATGACATCGAAGTCCCCCAGCGCAGGCCCTCGCATCGTCGGCGCCGCAGAGCTCGCCCTCACGATGACGCTGCGGGCCGAGAGCCCGACCGCTCTGGCGAGAGCGATCGCCGTCCTGCAGCGTCGATGCTGTCGAATCACTCGGATCGACTACCGAGCCGGAGTCGGCGGGCATGACCGCCTGGCGTTGCGTGTTCAGGCGCCGCCCGCTCACGCTCACTGCGTACCGTCGTGGCTGTCGGCGCTCGTCGATGTGCAGCAGGTGACCAGTCGCGATTGCGGTGCCGGCCTTGACCGCACGCGACCCCGTCAGCAATCCCCGATGGCACGGGCCTGTTTATGATGGCCACGACGCTCCTTCGGAATCTTCGGGAGGCCGGTCACGCGACGGTTGTCAGCCTGACGATCACGTCGTCCCCGCGACGATCGATGCCCGATCTCCACGGCGTCCGACGGCCGCCGGCGACCCGGTCCGGCGACGAGCAGCGCACCGGGCCATTATCCGTCGGACCGACGGCAAACGTGGACCGTCGGTCACCGTGTCGTCGATAGAGAGGAGAGGCTGACGTGGCTCTGCCGCAAGACAAGGTCGCGCTGATCACCGGTGGAGAGAGTGGCATCGGCCTGGCGACCGCCAAGCTGTTCGTCGCCGAAGGCGCACGCGTTCATCTCGTCGGTATCGACGAGGACAAGCTGAAGGCCGCCGCCGACGAGATCGGGGCCGACAGGGCACTCGCCTCGACCGCCGACGTCACGGACGAGGAAGCGGTCAAGGCCGCGTTCGCCGCCGGCGCAGAGCGCTTCGGCACGTATGACGTGCTGTTCAGCAACGCCGGCGTCTCCGGCGCCATCAGCAAGATCGTGGACTTCCCCTCGGAGGACTTCCTGCGGACGATCAGCGTGCACATGCTCGGCGCGTTCCACATCCTCAAGCACGGCACGCCGCTGCTGGCGGACGGCGGCAGCGTCACGATCACGTCCAGCGTGGTTGGCCTCGTGGGTTTCGGCGACCTGTCCGCGTATGTCGCCGCCAAGCACGGCCAGGTCGGCCTCATGCGGTCGGCCGCCAAGGAGCTGGCGCCGCGCCGGATCCGCGTCAACACGCTTCACCCCAGACCCACGTCGACCGCGTTCCAGGACGCGATCGAGATGACCGCGACCGGTCAGAGCCAGGAAGAGGCGGCCAGGGCATTTGACGAGATGATCCCGCTCGGCCGTCACACGACCCCCGAGGAGATCGCTCAGGCCGTCCTGTACCTGTCATCCGACGCCGGGGCGATGGTCACCTCGCACACCCTGTCCATCGACGGCGGCATGAGCGGCTGATGCCGCCATCGTCATCGACGTCGGTCGCCCCGTTGGATCGACACGCCGTCGCTCGCGCCGTTCAAGAACGATCCGGACGCCGCCGATCCCATCATCGCCCGTACGCCGTTGGGCCGCTTCGGCAAGCCGTCCGAGATCGCGTCGGTGATCGCGTTCCTGTGCAGCGACGCTGCGTCGTGGGTGACGGGTCAGACCCTGCCGGTGGACGGCGGCTTCTTGTGCAGCCCGTGAGCTGACCCCCGCGGACGCCGGGCGCCCGCAGGCTGCCGCACGACCGTCTCAGGCGCCGACGCCCTCAGCCGCGATCGACCTCGCGTTTCGGTGGGCGGCCATCGCGCGATTGCCTCCGCGACCACGCGCTCGTGGCGAATGCTGTGGGCATCGTGCCACCAGTGCCCCAAGCAAGCGCGGCGGCGGTTGATGGACAGTCTGCGACGGACCGGTCAGACTGGTCGATGTGATCTCGAGGCCGAGCCCGCCTGACCGGCGCGAAAGGTGGAGCAGACGCGGTGCTCGGGGAGTGGGTACGGCGGTCCTCGGCGCGTTGTCGATCGGCGTGCTGCTGTGGGTGGCCCCGCCGCGGCAGGTGATCGATTCGATCGCCGGCATGGATCCCGTCTGGCTTCTCGCGGCCGTCGGTTTGGAGGTGTCCTCGTGCCTGAGCTACGTGGTGGTGTTCCGGCGGTTCTTTCCGGAGGCGTCACGTCCCGACGGCCGGCGCGTGGCATGGATCGCCATGGGTGCCGGGGCGGTGCTTCCGGGCGGGAACTTCTCGTCGGCGGCGGCGACGGGCTTGCTGCTGCGCCACCATCGCATCGGAGCGCGTTGTCTGGTGCAGCGGTGCGGGGCGCTGCTGTGTTTGCTCACCCTGTTCGGCTTTGTCGTCAATGGACTGGCCGGAGCGCTTCTCCTCGTGGGGATCGGAGATGGTCCACACGACGGTGCGCACGCCGGGATCCCAATCCTGGTCTCGCTGTTGGTGATCAGCACAGCCACGATCGCCATGCTCCTGGGCCGCCGCTGGGGAGCACGCGCTCCGACACCGGTACGGGCTCTGACAGAGTCGCTTGAAGCTGCGCGCGACTCGCTCTTGGCGCCGCATTGGCGCATGCTCGGCGCCGGTGGGTTTCTGTTGTTCGATATCGCCGCGCTCTGGGCCGCGTGCCGCGCGACCGGCCATCCCATCGGCGGGCTGGCGCTGGCACTGGCGTACTTCATCGGCTACCTGGCCACGATGCTCCCGATGCCGGCGGGCATCGGCGTGCTGGACTCCGGCCTCGCCGGCGCGCTCGTCCTGTACCGATTCCCGCCGGCTGCCGCCGTCGGAGCCGTGCTCCTCTACCACGCCATCTCGATCTGGGTGCCCAGCATCGGCGGACTTGCCCACTGGCTGCCTGCACGCTGGCGGCTGCGCGCGAGCACCACCGCCCCCTCCGTCAAGCCACCCGCGAGCACACCCGCGGTCGGCGGCTAATGGCCGTCCTCGGCGCTCGCCACGCTCGTGGCGCGAACTCGATGGGCGCGCCATGATCGTGGTGATCGCCACCGGCGGGACGATCGCCTCGCGGCCCGGCCGCGAGGGCGTGGTGGCGAGCATGAGCGGAGATGATCTGATCGCGGCCGTTCCCGAGCTCAGCGAGGAGGGACCGCTCGAGGTGGTTGATCTCATGCGCGTCAACGCGTTCGCGCTGAGCGTCGAGCAGGTGTTTGAGATCGCCGGCGCGGCGCGCGACGCGGCCGCGCGACCGGAGGTGGCGGGGGTCGTGGTCACCCACGGCACCGACACCATGGAGGAGTCGGCCTACCTCACCGACCTGCTGCACGCTGGCCCTGAGCCGATCGTGTTCACCGGCGCGCAGCGCCACGCCGGCATGACCGGCGGCGACGGGCCGGCCAACCTGCTCAACGCCGTCCGCATCGCCCGGGCGCCGGAGTCTCGTGACCTCGGCGCCGTGATCGCGCTCGAGGGAACGATCGAGGCCGCACGGGAGGCGACCAAGGTCGACAGCTGGGCGCTGCGCGCGTTCGGCTCCCCCGGCGCCGGCCCGCTGGGCGACATCGGCGCCGACGGCGTACGGGTCCGGCGTCGGCGGTCGCGGCCGGCGGGCTTCCCTGACTTGGACACGCTGGAGCCGAGCGTCGCCTTGATCAGGCTCGTGGTCGGCATCGGCGGGGAGCTCATCCGCTCGGCGATGAGCGCCGGAGCCCGCGGCCTGGTGCTGGAGGCCTTCGGCGTGGGTAACGCCAACCCGGACGTGGTGGCGGCGGTCGCCGAGGCGGTCGAGGCCGGCGTCGTCGTGCTGGTCACCTCACGGTGTCATGCCGGCGCGGTGGCGCCGCTCTACGGCAACGGCGGCGGGCATGATCTCGCGCTGGCCGGCGCCGTGCCCGCGGGCGATCTGCGAGGTCCCAAAGCACGGATGCTGCTGATGGCTGCGCTGGGAGCCGCCCGGGGACGTCCCGGGCGGGCGGTCGAGCTCGCGCGTCTGCACTTCACGTGAGCGACCTGGCTCGATCGCGCAGAGGCAGGCTTGGCCGGCCGCCGCCACGGGTAGACGAATGTAGGTCGGCGAGCGAGAGGGGAGAACATGCCTGAAAAGGACATCGTGGTGGCCTACGGGGTCGACGTCGACGCGGTCGCCGGCTGGCTGGGCTCCTATGGCGGTGAGGACTCTCCCGATGACATCTCCCGCGGCCTGTTCGCCGGCGAGGTCGGGGCTCCCCGCCTGCTGCGCCTGTTTGAGCGCTACGGGCTGCGCACGACGTGGTTCATCCCCGGACATTCGGTGGAGACCTTCCCTGACCAGATGCGTGCCGTCGTCGACGCGGGCCACGAGATCGGGGTCCACGGCTACTCGCACGAGAACCCGATCGCGATGACCGAGGCCCAGGAGGAGGAGGTCCTGCTGCACTGCATCGACCTGGTGAGCGAGCTGGGGGGCCGGCGGCCCACCGGCTACGTCGCACCGTGGTGGGAGTTCTCCACCATCACCAACGAGCTTCTGCTGCGCAACGGCATCAAGTACGACCATTCGCTGATGCACAACGACTTCCATCCCTACCGCGTGCGGGTCGGCGATCACTGGACGAAGATCGACTACTCCAAGCCGGCATCGGAATGGATGAAGCCGCTGCAGCGTGGCGAGGAGACCGATCTGATCGAGATCCCAGCCAACTGGTTCCTGGACGATCTGCCGCCGATGATGTTCATCAAGGGCTCGCCCAACAGCCACGGGTTCGTCAACCCGCGCGACATCGAGGAGATGTGGCGCGACCAGTTCGACTGGGTCTATCGCGAGCACGACTACGCGGCGTTCACGATGACCGTCCACCCCGACGTCAGCGGCCGCCCGCAGGTCCTGCTCGCCCACGAGCGGCTGATCGAGCACATCAGCGCCAAGCCCGGGGTCCGCTGGGTCACCTTCGACGAGATCGCCGACGACTTCGACCGCCGCCACCCGCGCGGCGGCTGACGCGACGATCGCCTGAGGCCCGAGCGCGATGTGCGTCCTGTGCGGGGAGCCGCTCAGCGACGTGCACTGGGCCGACCGCGAAGCCGACCCGGCGCCCATCGGGGTCGCGCTCGCCGGCGAGGACCGCGACGGCGACCGCCGGCGGGCATGGCTGCGCCGGCTGGCCGTCCTGCGCCCCGTGCTCGGCGCCTACGGCCTCACCGTCCGCGACTGGAACGGCCGCCGGCTCGTCCTCGCTGACGGCAAGGGCGCCTCGGCGCTGGCTCGCGACCTCGCTGAGGTCTGGTCGAGCGCCGCGCGGCTGTCGGTCCGGATGCCCGACCCGCTCGACCCCGAGCTCCTGCGCCGCCTCAAGCCATGACTCCCCGGCCGGTCACCGTCATCACCGGCTTTCTCGGGAGCGGCAAGACGACCTTGATCGCGCGGATGCTGGGCGAGCCCGAGCTCGACGAGGCAGCGGTCATCGTCAACGAGCTGGGCGAGGTGGCGCTCGATCACGACCTCGTGCGTCCGATGGGCGAGCGCGCGATCGCGGTCGCCGGAGGGTGTGCCTGCTGCGCTCGACGAGCCGACCTCGTGGACGCGCTGCGCGACCTGGGCGAGCTCGACGACCGGGGACGGCGGCCGGTGCGCCGGGTGGTGATCGAGACCAGCGGCCTCGCCGACCCCGCCCCGATCCTGGCCACGATCGCCTCCGATCCCGTCTTGCGCCACCAGTACTCCGTGCAGACGGTCATCGCAGTGGTGGACGCGATCGATGGCGCGGCGCAGCTCGAGCTCCGACCCGAGGCGCGGGCCCAGGCCGCGGCCGCCGACTGGCTGGTCATCAGCAAAGGCGACCTCGCCGGCGCCGACCGCGTCGACGCGCTGCGCCGGCGGCTGATCGCGCTCAACCCCGCCGCCCGCGTCGTCGAGGCGACCCGGGGACAGATGGATGTGGTGCCGCTGTTGGAAAGCCACAGCCCCTCGCGGACGGCCGATCCCTGCGTGCCGGCCCGCCACGGCGCGGGCGCGGTGCGCACGGTCGCGCTGAACCTGGACCACCCGCTCGACTGGACGGTCTTCGGCGTATGGCTGAGCATGCTCGTCCATGCCCACGGCGAGCGGATGCTGCGCTTCAAGGCGCTGGTCGACGCCGGCGGCACAGGACCGGTGGAGCTCGACGGCGTGCGCCATATCATCCACCCCCCCATCCACCACGACCGCTGGCGCGACGGCGTCCGCGACTCGCGGCTGGTCTTCATCGTCGACGGCCTGGACTCCGACGACCTGCTGGCGTCTCTGCACGCCTTCCAGCGCCACCTGACACCGGACGCCGACGAAGCCGCCACGCCGTGGTGACGCGCTCGCGGGCGGGCGCGATGACCTGCTGCCCGGGTGCCGCGACGCCCTCGGAGTCCTGCTTTCGACTCGGCGACGAGCATCCCGACCGGATTTGCGAGAACCCTCCCTTGCGCGCGCAAGGCGGGGCGCTGCTCGCGTCGGCAGAAAGCTCGCGACATCCCGTCCTTGACTTGGCCCGGGGTTCGCGGAGCTAACGAAGACTTCTTCCTCAGACATCTCGGTCTCTCATTCCGCGATCAGGCGACCGCGACGGCTCTCCCGTCCAAGGCATAATCACGGTCATGCCTCTGTACGCATCGATGTTCGAAGACATCGACCGCATGGACGCGGTCGCGTGGGCCAACTGGCTCACGGACGACGCGCGGTTTCGCTTCGGGAACGGCGCGGAGACCACAACGCGCGACGCGGCGCGCCAGGGCCTGGCCGACTTCTACGGCCTGATCGACGGGGTCAGTCACCGAATGCTCGACCACTGGGAGAGCGGCCCTACCACGATCGTGCGATCCGACGTCACCTACATCCGCAAAGACGGGGCCACCGTCACGGTCCCGATCGTGACCATCTACCACGAGCGTGACGACGGCAAGATCGACGACTACCGCGTCTACGGGGACGTCGCCCCCGTGTTCGCCTGAGCCGCGGAGGAGAACGCGATGAGCAGCAGGATCGTCGGCAACCACCACATCACGCTGTCGACTGGCGGCGCCCAGGAGGACTGGGACTTTCACACGCAGGCGCTCGGACTGCGGCCGGTCAAGAAGACGATGCTCTACGACGGCGCCGAGCCGGTCTACCACCTGTACTACGCCAACGCCGACATCGACGCGGGGTCGATCCTGACGTCGTTCCCGATGCGCCAGCAGGGCAAGATGGGCCGCCGGGGCTCCAACCAGATCAAGGAGATCGGCCTCTCGATCGACGTCGGTTCGATCGACTACTGGGCCAACCGGCTCGATCAGCTGCGCTTCGCGACCGAGCACACCGAGGCGCTTGGCACCAAGCGCCTGCGCTTCGCCCACCCGTGCGGGATTCCGTACACGCTGGTTGGCACGAGCGGCGATAACCGCCGCGGCTACGGCGAGGGCGGCGTCCCATCCGAGCACGGGATCAAGGGTGCCTACGCGTCCGTGATCTCTGTCATCGACCCCGACGAGATGGTCATGTACCTCGAGACGGGTCTCGAAGCCAAGAAGGTCGACGAGGACGGCCCGCAACAGGCGTTCGAGGTGGCCGGCGGGTTCGGCGGCCGCGTGGAGATCGTCCACGAGCCCGAACTGCGGCCGGGGACGTGGCACTTCGCCGAGGGCACGCCGCACCACTGGGCGTGGGACGTCACCGACGAGGACAACCAGATGGGGCTCAAGGGCTTCATCGAGGGGCTCGGCTACACCGACGTGACCGAGCAGAAGGACCGCGGCTACTTTCTGTCGTGCTACAACCGCACGCCCGGGGGCGCGCTGTTCGAGTACGCGTTCACGCCCGCCGATCGCGGCTTCCTGATCGACGAGCCCGAGGACCAGCTCGGCACGACGGTCCAGATCCCGCCGCCGTTCGCGCACCTGGCGCAAGAGATGCTCGACTACCTCGAGCCCATCGAAGACCACCGCTGACGAGGCTGGCCACGTGTGTCGGCAGCCTCCCGCGGCCCCCGGAGTCATGTTGCGACGGACCCCAGCAGCGTCGAGTCGGGCGCCGGTGCAGCGGCGACCCTGAACGCCCAGCACCCGGTGCCCGGCGCCCTGGTGGATCCGACCGAGCTTCTTGACGTCGATGCGGATCAACTCGCCCGGCCGCTGTCGCTCATGGCGCTGAGCGGGCTCTAAGCCAAGCCGGCCTAGCTCGCCCATCGCGATCGGCGTCAGGAGACCCGAGACGGTCGAGAGCGGCATCTCGAGCACCTCGGCGATCTCTGCCCCGGTCATCCGCAGCCGCCGGAGCGCCGCGATCACCTCGATGCGCCGCTCATCAGTTCGGTTCGCGACTGCGGCCGGGGCAGAGGAGCGATCCACCAGCCCCTCCAGACCCCCCTGACGGTGCCGTGCAGCTTCATCCGGTGTCCTCCTTGGGACGACGCCAGCGGTCGCCCGCCGTATTACCCGCACCATCGCTCCTAGCGGCAGTTCGTCTTGTCGAGTGACATTGCGTCCCGAACTCCCTGTACCTGGCGGCGATCATTGCTCAGTTCCGGGAGCTGGAGCGCGAAGCGCTCTGGCCCGGCGGCCACGCGATCGGGGGGAGCGTTGTCGTTCGACCCAGCGCGCAGATGGCAAGAGAACGATCAACGGTGTGCGTCTTTCCATCCGGGTATGGGGGACCGGTTCGATCTGACGTTGGAGTGCATCCGCCGGCATTACCTGGAGGAGCCCAGTCCGCCGGCGATGTGCTCGCCCGGTACGAGGGCTTCTTCGGGCTATTCGGCGAGCTTCTCCGGCTGCGTTGAGTTCTCCCACCTACAGGATCTGGTCACCGGACCCCTCCGCAGTGCGGTTCTTCATGCCGTTCGAGGACTTCCGCGGGTCGCCGCTGCCGGGACCCTCGACACGTACCTCTATCACCAACGCGCGACCGAGTTCATGGAAGCGCGTCAGCGGCGGAGCGCCGCTGACGTTTCGGAGAATCCGCCCGATGGCGTGGTCGACACGGGAGGCGGCGGCTGGCAAGACCGCGAGGATGACCTACGGCGACTCGTCGACCAAGTCACCGCCACGTACTATCCGCCACCTGACAGACTGCTCCGCACGGGATCTGCCTGGCTCCGCGCGCACGTGCACCCCCGGACATGCGGCCCTGCGCGCAATGGCTGGCTCGACTGCCGGGGCGGCGCTAGATTGCGCAACGCAAGCCGGTACCGCTCCGTCAGGAGGTCGTCAGATGGCCGTTTCGCCGCCCACCAGCGTCTCTGCTGCCGCGCTGCACGAGTTTGACTCGCTGCTTGGCTCAGAGAGGGTGATCAGCTCCGAGGAGGGGCTTGTCGAGTGGCGCGATCCGTTCCAGCACTCGAACTGGGACGAGTACACCGCCTCGGCGGTGGTGATGCCTGAGACGGTCGAGGAGATCCAGGAGATCGTCCGGATCGCGAGCCGTCGCGGAGTGCCGCTGTGGACTCTCGGGCAAGGGCGCAACAACGGGTACGGTGGTCCGGCGCCGCGGGTCAAGGGCTCGGTAATCGTGTCGCTGCGCAACATGAACCGCGTGCTTGAGATGAACGAGGAGCTCGGGTACGCGGTGGTGGAGCCGGGGGTGCGCTGGTTCGACCTGTACGAGGCGATCAAGACCGGCGGCCACCGCCTGATGCTGTCGATCGCGGACGTCGGATGGGGAAGCGTGATCGGCAACACGCTCGACCACGGCATCACCTACATGCCCTACGGCGTGGATATGGGGATGCAGTGCGGGATGGAGGTCGTGCTGGCCAGCGGCGAGGTGATGCGCACCGGGATGGGGGCGATGCCCGGCAACCGCGCGTGGCATGTGTATAAGCGCGGCCTCGGGCCCACGCCCGACCAGCTGTTCATGCAGTCGAACTTCGGGATCGTCACCAAGATGGGCGTATGGCTGATGCCCTATCCCGAGGTGTACATGCCGATCTGGGTGCGGGTGTGGAAAGACGACCACCTCGGGCCGGTGGTCGACACGCTGCGCCGGCTGATGCTGGAAGACACGATCCGGATGGTCCCGCAGGTGATGAACACGCTCCTGTATGGCTCGGTGTTCACTCGTCGCGAGCAGTGGTGGCAGGGCGCTGGGCCGATGCCCGACGAGACAATCGACCACATGGGGCGCGAGCTGGACATCGGGCGCTGGCTGCTGCGGGCCGCGCTATACGGCGACGAGGCCGTCGTCGATTATCGCTTTGCCAAGGTACAACGAGAGTTCGGGCGGATCCCGGGCTGCGACGTGTGGGGCTCCAAGTGTGCTCCCGACGAGATCCCCGCGCTCGAGAATCCGGCCGAGCGGGTGCAGGGCGGCGTTCCGAGCCTCGACCTGAACGCGATGACCGCCTGGTACGGCGGAGAGGAGGGCGGGCACATCGGCTTCTCGCCGATCGCCCCGCTTACCGGCCACGACGCGAGCGCCCTGCGCGACCTGCTGCGGGGGATGATCGAGGACGCGGGACTGGACTACATCGCGGCGCTGCTGCCGATCAATGCGCGCAGCTTCGCCCACATCACGCTGGTCATCTTCGACACCAAGAACGAACCGCAGGCGCGCGCCGCCTACGACGTGGCCAAGCGCCTGGTACGTGATGCGGCCAAGCTCGGCTACGGGGAGTACCGCGCTCACCTGGACTTCATGGACCTGGCGCAGGAGCAGTACTCGTTCGG
>JAFAYV010000062.1 GCA_019240115.1 Solirubrobacterales bacterium
GGCGGCGGGGGCGGCGGCCACGGCGGCGGCGGCGGCGGCCACGGCGGCGGGGGCGGCGGCGGCCACGGCGGCGGGAGCGGCTCGGGGCACAGCGGCGGGAGCGGCGTCGGCCACCACCGCTGAACGACTGGTAGCCTCGTCTGCGCCGAGGCGGCGCCTCCGCGGCGCCGCCCCACCCCCACCGAGTCAGAGACTGCATGCCGAAGGAAGAGAAGGTCGAGTTCGAGGGCGAGGTCGTCGAGGCCCTGCCGAACGCGATGTTCCGCGTCAAGCTCGACAACATGGACCGGACCGTGCTCGGCCACGTGGCCGGCAAGATGCGGCGGTTCCGGATCCGCATCCTTCCCGGTGACCGCGTGCGCGTCGAGCTGTCGCCCTACGACCTCGACCGAGCCCGGATCGTCTACCGCCACCGCTGAGCGGCTCCGGACGCGCCGATGCGCGAGCTCGAGCTGATCGCCGAGCTGTCGGGGATCCTCGCCGCGGGCCGGGCCGACCGCGCACGCCTCGTCCGCGGACCCGGCGACGACGCCGCCGTCGTCCGCGCGCGCGGGTACGCGGTCACCTCGGTCGACACCCTCGTGGAGGGCGTGCACTTCCGCTCAGCGCAGCTGACCGCCGAGGAGATCGGCCACCGCGCGGTCGCCACCGCGCTCTCGGACCTGGCGGCGATGGCAGCGCCCGCCGGCGAGGTGTACCTCGCGCTCGGGCTCCCGGGCGACACCGAGCGATCGGCCGCCGAGGCGCTCGTCCGCGGGGCCCACGCCGTCGCCGACGGCGCGGGCGCGATCGTCGCCGGCGGAGACATCAGCCTCAGCCCCGCGCTGACGGTCACCGTCACGGTCGTCGGCTGGGTCGATGATCCCGGCGCGCTCGTCGGCCGCGACGGCGCGCGACCGGGCGACGTCGTCGTCGTCACCGGATCGCTCGGCGGATCGGGGGCGGGCCTGGCGCTGCTCGACGACCGCGCGCGGGACCGCGGCCTACCGGCGGGCGCGGCGCGCGAGCTGCGCCGGCGGTACGCGCGGCCGCAGGCGCGCCTGCACGCCGGGCGGATGCTCGCGGCGCTCGGCGCCCGTGCGATGATCGACATCTCCGACGGGGTGGCGACCGATGCTCGCCATCTCGCCGCGCGCAGCGGGGTGGGGGTCGAGCTGACGCTGGCGGATCTGCCGCTCACGCCGGGCGTCGCCGAGGTCGCCGAGCAGCTCGGGGTCGACGCGAGGACGTTCGCGGCCACCGCGGGCGAGGACTACGAGCTCTGCGTCTGCCTGCCTCCGGCGGCGCTGGCGCCGGCGCGGGAGGCGTGGGCGGCTACTCGCTCGCTACCGGGGCTCACCGTGATCGGCCGGACGGTGGCGGGAGCCGGCGAGGCGACCTTCGTCGACGGCGCAGGCGTCTCCGGCGGTTATGAGCACTCGGGGTGAGCGCCGTCGCGCGGGGCGACCGCCAGCTCCCGCTCGGCCAGCAGGCGGCGGACGATCGCGTCGGCGACCGCCATCGGCTGCACCCGGTATTCGCCGGTGCCGATCTGCTTCTGGATCTCGCTCAGTCTCACGTTCACTTCTCTTCCCGGGCCGGTGAGGGGGGTCATGCTGACCTCAGGCTTCGGCACGATGACTCCCCGTTCGCGAGACGCTGGCCACGATCTGGACGTTTGACGGACGGGAGATCCGGTGCATCGGTCACGCGTCCGTGGCGGCAAACACGAAGTCCGGTTCGCGGCGCGCGCGCGGCGCCTCGATGCACTCGAGCAGCACGCCGAGCACGGGCTCGGTGTCGAAGTAGGCGAAGGCGCCGTCGCCGTCGGCGCCGAAGCCGTGACCCGAGCAGATCGGCTCACACCCGGCGGCCGCCAGCTCGACGGTCACCGCGGCGAGGTCGGGCACCCGAGTGGCGAGATGGTGCAGGCCGCCACCGTGATAGGGGCTCGGCTCGCCGTGGATCTCGAGCAGCTCGACCTGGGGCTGGGCGTCCACGGTCATCGCGAGGTCGATCGAGTATGACGCGGGCGCTCCCCGGTAGGTGAAGTCGCGGACCGTCTCGTGGTCGAAGCGAAACCCGAGCCACGGTCCGAGCCCGAGCCAGTCGGAGTACCGGCGCACCGCGGCGCGCAGATCGGGCACGACGATCCCGACCTGGAAGACGCGACCCTCGGACAGCCACCGCAGGTCCGCTGCGATCACGGCGGCAATCCTCCCACAGGGGAAGGCGAACCCTCAACCTTTGTCCCTCGGCGCCCGTAGACGGGCGTTAACCAGCTTGGTTACGTTGCGCACGAACCCCTCGACCGAAGGAGGAGCGACATGCGCGTGGGCTCGGAGGACATCCTGCTCCCGACCACGATGGTCGGCAACTACCCCAACCCCCGCTGGTACGACGGACTTCCGAACTCCAAGCTGCCGCCGGGCACCCTCGTCTACGACTCGATCACGCGCGAGGCCTACGAGGACGCCGTGCTGGCGATCGTGCACGATCAGGAGTCGGCGGGCCTGGACATCATCTCCGACGGCCGCGTGCACGGCGGCGACAGCCCGTACGGTCAGGTCATCTACCACTACTACGAGCGCATGCGCGGCTACGAGATGCACGGGCCGAACATCGGGCTGCCGATCTACTCCTCGCTCTACGCGCCGACCGTCGTCGGCGAGGTCTCGCGGCGCTCGTCGTTCGCGATGGACACGCTGCGCGCGGTGCGCAGGGCGACGAGGAAGCCGATCAAGATCTCCTACCAGGGCATCCACGTCCTCGCCGCCGCCTCCAACGACGAGTACTACAAGGACATGCGCGATCTGGCGATCGCGATCGCCAAGGCGTATCGCGAGGACTTCAAGGAGCTCGCCGACGTCGGCGTCGAGATCGTCCAGCTCGACGAGTTCCTGTGGCCCTACGAGATGGGCGACTGGCAGATCGAGGTGTTCAACCTCGCGATGGACGACATCCCCGGCATCCAGTTCTGGGCCCACGCGTGCTGGGGCAACTACGGCGGGACGCCCGGCTTCCTCGACGAGGAGACCGCCCGCGAGTTCGACTCCTACGTCCTGGACAAGCGCGCCGACGACGCGCCGGCTCCCGAGCGGGCGAAAGCGATCTTCCCGCAGGTCAAGGACACGCACATGCACGTGCTCAACTACGAGGTCGGCCGGACCGGGCCCGCGGACCTCGAACCGCTTCGCGAGCACAACTGGGACCGCGACTTCGTCGCCGGCGTCATCGACGTCAAGTCGACGATCACCGAGACCGCCCAGGAGGTCGCGCGCCGGATCCGCGCGGTCCTCGAGTACGTGCCCGCCGAGCGCCTCGGCCTGACCACCGACTGCGGCCTCGTGCTGCTGCAGCGGATGACCGCCCAGGCCAAGCTCCGCGCGCTCGCCGACGGTGCGGCGATCGTCCGCCAGGAGCTCGCCGCCGCCAACGGCGGCGCCAAGCGGCCGGCCGCCGGCGCCACCGCCTGAGTCCCCGCCCGAGCTCGACGGCCGTGCCCGCCCGGGCGCGGCCGTCGCCCGGACGGGCGGATCGACGAGTGGTCGGAGGAGCGCCCGGGGGGGCGGGCCCGGGGGGCGGGCTCCCTACTCCTCGTGGTCGGCGGGCCCCAACGGCGTCACCGAGCGCAGCCGGGCGAACACCACGATCCGCTGACTCGCCGAGTACAGCGGGTTGCACGCCGAGAGCACGAGCCGGTCATAGCCGACGTCGTCGACCACCGACACCTCCGTCGGCAGCACGATCCGCTGATACTGAACGACGTAGGTGAAGCGGCCGTAGGGCATCGTCACGTGGATCAGATCCCCGTGGTGCAGCCGGTCCAGGAAGCGAAACGGCGCCAGATAGGTCGTGCGATGGCCCGCGATCCCGACCGTCTGGCCCATCCCGGGCAGCGCCGTCGACGGATAGTGGCCCGGGCCGGCCTCCAGGCTCTCGGTGTCGGTGCCCTGGATGATGTTGTACGTGTGACCGATCCGCGGTATGTCGATCTGCCCGATCGCGTCGCCCGTCCGCACCTGGCGCCGCTCCTGGCGGGCGAGATAGGCGATCCGGTCGCCCAGCGGCTGGATCGCGTGCAGCGCCGTGGAGTCGGCGCGGGTCAGCGGCGCGGTCCGATAGCTGAGGTAGCGCTGATCGACCTGGCCGCGCATCACCATGCCGATCGCCGCGGTCACCGGCTCCTGCCAGACGAGCGTGATCCCGGCGTCGAGCAGGAGCAGCAGGCCCGACAGGACGAGCACGGACGAGACGTCGCGGAGCAGGCGGCGCACTGAGCTCATGGTGGCACGCGCGCTGGCGGGTTGGTGGCGGTGGCGGCCGGCGGCGAGACCGCGACGGCGCGCGAACTCGCCGTCCGCGAGTTCGGGGGTGCGGGTGCGGGCTGGGGCGCCGGCGACTCAAGGACGGCGAGTTCGCGGCCGTCCCGTCTCGCCGCGGCGCCGTGGCCCGGCGGGCGCGTGCTTCCTGGGTCTGTGCGCCGCCTGGTGCGGAGCGTCTCGTGCCTGGTGCTCGGGGCCCGACGGCGGCACGTCGACGCCGAGCTCAGCGGCGCAGCGCCGACTCGGTGCCGCCGAGCGAGCCCGGACCGGCGTAGGTGATCGGGCCGCGGACGGTGACCGTGGCCGGCATGTCGCTCGGCTCGCGTGCGGCGCGGAGCACGAGCGAGGCCGCGGTGACCAGGCACCCGAGCACGACGCACCACTCGAGCAGGCTCGTCAGCCCGACGACGTGTCCGGCGACGAGCAGCGCCGCCGACCAGATGAGCTGCCACGGCCCGTAGCCGTCGGCGTTGGCGTAGTAGACGACGACCAGGGCGATGGGGGCCAGGCCGAGCGCGATCATCCCGAGGCGCACCGGCAGGGCGATCCGCAGCTCGGAGTCGGTCGCCCACAGCCACAGGTGCACGGCCGGGATGAGCAGCGCCGCGGCGAACGGGTTGCGCAGCCAGATCGCGAACGTGATCAGCCACAGGACGACGATCAGCGCGACCGCGAGCCCGTCGCTGGAGCGCTGCGCTCCGCGAGGCCGCCGGCTCGGCGCACGTGCCGCCGCGGCCGCCAGCCGGCTGCGCGCCAGGCGGATCACTGCCGCCGCCGAGCCGATCGCGACGAGCGCCGCGACCGCGAGCACCGCGATGCCGGCGCTGTCCAGCGGGATCGCGCCGGGACCGACGGGGCCGGGGGGAGCCGCCGAGATGACGCCGAGCAGCCGGGCGGCGAGCACGACGGCGAGCGCGAGCGCGAACGGGATCGCCGCCGCGAGCACGAACGCGAGCGACCGACCGACGACGTGGCCGCGACGGCGGGCGCGCGCGAGCGCATCGACCGAGGTCAGCGCCACCGGGAGGAGCAGTGCGAGCACGAACAGCGCGATCGCCCAGCGCGGGATGAGCTTGCCCGACAGCTCGAGATACGCCGAGGAGCGCGGCAGCGCCGCGCCGTCGAGCGCCGAGACCGTGGAGAGCACCGCACGCCCCAGCCCGGTCAGCTGTGGCGTGCCAGCGAGTTGGGCATCGTCACGCGGGCCGGCGTCCCCGGAGACCGAGAGCGTCACCGCCGGAACGCCGCGATCGCCGAACGGGGCCTGCTCGCCGATCGTGAACGGGAAGGCGAGCTCGGCGAACTGTCCTGGGAGGCCGGTCGAGCCCGAGGTCACCGAGCTCTGGGCCTGCAGCGCGGCGCCGAGGGTGTCGCGCAGGACCGGGGGCGCGATCCGCGCGCGGTTCGACCACGGGACGACGATCGGCTGGTGCGGGTGGGCGCTGGCGAGATCGCCGAGCACGATGACGGCGTCGATCGGACCGGCGAGGGTCGAGGCGAGGCGCAGCGCCCCCGCGGTGCCCTGCGAGGCGCTCGTCGAGGCGAGCACGATGGTCCGATTCAGCGTCTCGCCCCCGAGGTCGCGGCCGAGCTCGAGCAGCGTCGCGGTGCCCGACAACCCCGCGAGGCCGTCGGCGCCGGTGCCGCCGCCGAGATCCCGCGGCGCCGTGACCACGATCGCGCCGCTCGTGGTCCCCAAGCGGGTCGCGATCACGTTCTCGAGCGTGCGCGCGCCGTCGACGGTGCGGCCCCGGAAGGTGTCGGTCCGCACCGAGAACCGGTCGCCGGTCAGCGTGCGGCTGACCTGGGCGGCGAGCGCGTCGTCGCCGAAGGAGCCGGGGCGCCGCGAGGGGTCGCGAGCCGCGATCGAGGTCATCGACGCGGACACGTTGGCGGCGTTGAAGGCATCCGGGGCCAGGGAGGGCTGGCGCGCCCCCTGCTGGTTGGCCAGCGAGAAGGCCAGGACGACCAGGGCCATGGCCGCGACCGCCAGGCCGGTCCGGTAGATCCGCACGTCCAGCATGCCGCACGGAGGGTATCCGTGCAGTCGAACGCGAGGGCGACGACATCACGCTCGAGATGCCGGGTGATCCCGGCTCAGCTGCGCGATGGCCAACGCACTTGCGCAAGTGGCGACAACGGGGCACCGGCGCTGCCGGTTTGATCGATTTCAGCCCGTCAACATTGGCCCTGGGGCCAATGGCAATGTCGCGGCGCAGCGGGACGATCTCGTCGTGTCGCGCTTGCATCATCGGCTTGCTCTCTCCCGTCGACCGGCGGTGGCGGCGGTCTCGGCGCCGTTCGGCGAGGACCTGGAGAGCTGCCTGCGCTCGATCGAGCGGACCGTCGGCGACGCGCGTCGCCGCGGCGCCGGCCTCGTCGTCTTCCCCGAGGCGGCGCTCGGCGGCTATGTCAAGGAGGAGTACGTCGACGGCGCGCCGCGGGTGGCGCCGGCGCCGGTGCTGCGCGATCGCGAGGCGGTGTTCGCTCGGCTCGCCGCGATCGCCGGCCCCACGGTGATCTGCCTCGGCTACGCGGAGGCGGCGACCGATGGCCGGGCGTACTCGAGCGCGGCGTGCATCAGCGGCGACGGCGTGCTCGGCCACCACCGCAAGGTCCACATCCCGCCCTCCGAGCACGGTGTGTTCGCTCCCGGCGCGGGCTTTAACGCCTTCGACACCCCGGCCGGACGCGTCGGGATGCTCCTCTGCTACGACAAGGTCTTCCCCGAGGCGGCTCGCGCGCTGGCACTCGACGGGGCCGAGATCGTCGCCTGCATGGCAGCCTGGCCCGTGTGCAGGACGCACCCCACCCGCCTCATACGCAATGATAGGCAGGTGCGTCATTTCAACTTCATCGACATCACCCGCGCCGTCGAGAACCAGGTCGTCTGGGCCGCGGCGAACCATTTCGGCCGGCACGGCCGCCTGCGCTTCCCCGGCCAGGCCAAGGTCGTCGATCCGCAGGGCCGCGTCCTCGCCCGGACCGGAGCCCGCGCCGGGCTCGCGCTGGCCCGGATCGACGCTGGCGTCGCCGTGCGCGCCGCGCGCGACGAGCTCTCCCATCTGAGCGACCGCATGCCGGTGGCCTACGGCCTCAGCCCGGCCGGCAGCCTCGCCTGATGTGTGGCATCGCCGCTCGCCTGGGGCCCGAAGCTCCGGGCGAGGATCAGCGCATGTTGGAGCGGATGGTGCACCGCGGGCCCGATGACGGGGGCGACGTCTGCATCGGGGGCTGCTGGCTCGGCCATCGCCGCCTGTCGATCGTCGACGTGCAGGGCGGCCACCAGCCGCTCGGCGACGGAAACGGCGGGCGGTGGCTCGTCGGCAACGGCGAGATCTACAACCACGAGGCGGTCCGCCGCACGCTCGGCGACCAGACCTATCTGACCAGCTCGGACAACGAGGTCGCCCTGCGGCTGCTCGAGACCCGCGGCGCCGACGCGCTCGGCGAGCTCGAGGGCATGTACGCGCTCCTCTCGGCCGCCCCCGACGGCTCGGACTTCGTCGCGGCCCGCGATCCGGTCGGCATCAAGCCGCTGTACTGGGCCCGGCGCGGCGACGAGGTTCGCTTCGCCTCCGAGATCGCGGCCTTCGATCACCAGTGGCACGGCGACGTGGAGGCCTTCCCGCCGGGTCACCACTGGACCCCCGACGGGGGGTTGCAGCGCTTCGCCGACGCCGTCCCCGCAATCCCGGGCGGCGCCGATCACAGCCACGACGAGCCGTCGCCCGAGGATCTCGACCGCACCCGCGAGGTGCTGGTCGACTCCGTCCACCGCCAGATGATGGGCGACGTGCCCGTCGGGGTGTTCCTCTCCGGGGGCCTGGACTCCACCCTCATCGCGGCGATCGCGGCCCGCTATCTCGCCGAGCGCGACCAGCGCCTGCCGACGTTCGCGGTCGGGCTGGAGGGCAGCCCGGACGTCGTCGCCGCGCGCCAAGCGGCCGCCTACCTCGACACCGACCACCACGAGCGCATCTACACCGCGACCGAGGCGGTCGAGGCGGTGGCGCCCGTCGTGCGCGCGATCGAGCACTTCGACGTCTCGCTCGTGCGCTCGGCGATCCCCAACTACCTGCTTGCCGAGATGACGGCCGAGCACGTCAAGGTCGTGCTCACCGGCGAGGGCGCCGACGAGCTGTTCGCCGGCTACCAGTACTTCCACGAGGACTTCTCCGATCCCGACGAGCTCCACGACGAGCTCGTCGTCAACCTCAACGGGCTGCACAACCTCAACCTCCAGCGCTGCGACCGGGTCACGATGGCCCACAGCCTGGAGGCCCGGGTGCCCTTCCTCGACCGCGCGGTGATCCGGCTCGTCCTCGGGCTGCCGGCCGCGTGGAAGACCGCCGGCGACGGCGTCCCCGAGAAGCGGCTGCTCCGCCAGGCGTTCGCCGGCTGGCTGCCCGAGGAGCTGCTGTGGCGCGAGAAGGCACAATTCGGAGACGGCAGCGGCGCCTCCTCGGTGCTGACCGAGGCGGCCGAGAGCCAGGTCACCGAAGCCGAGCTCGCGGCGCAGGCCGCCGAGGTCGACCCCCCGCTGCGCACGCGCGAGGAGCTTGCCTACTACCGGATCTGGCGCGAGCATCTGCCGGGGGTGCGAGCCGAGCAGACGTTGGGGCGGTTCGCGACGGCCTGAGCGGGCTGTCGCGGCGGTCCGGCCCGGGCGAGCCGATCCTCGCGGCGGGTCACGATGCCGATCAATCACGAAACCCGCACCCTCGGCAGACGGCTGCGTCCGAGAGTCGGCCTGGACACCCAGGAGTAGGCTGCTCGGTGCAACCGCTCGAGCGCGAGGAGAGTGACGGGATGAAGAGCAAGGCCGCGGTGCTGCACGAGGTCGGCAAGCCCTGGGCGATCGAGGAGGTCGAGGTCAAGGAGCCCCAGGCCAACCAGGTGCTGATCCGCTACGTGGCGGCCGGCCTGTGCCACTCCGACATGCACCTGATGACCGGCGACCTGCCCGTGGAGATGCCCTACATCGGCGGCCACGAGGGCGCCGGGGTCATCGAGGCGGTCGGGCCGGGCGTCAGCCGCGTCGCCGTCGGCGATCACGTCGTGTGCGCCTTCATCCCCTCCTGCGGGCACTGCCGCTGGTGCGCCAACGGCATGCAGAGCCTGTGCGACACCGGAGCGACGATCCTCGCCGGCCACTTCCCCGACGGCAGCTACGCGTTCCAGTTCAACGGCAGGGACACCGGCGCGATGTGCATGCTCGGCACGTTCTCGCAGTACGCGACGATCCACGAGACGTCGTGCGTCAAGATCGATGACGACCTGCCGCTCGAGGTCGCGGTGCTGTGCGGGTGCGGCGTCCCCACCGGCTGGGGCTCGGCGGTCAAGGCCGGCAACGTCCAGGTCGGCGACACCGTCGTCGTCTTCGGCGTCGGCGGCATCGGGGCCAACGCCGTGCAGGGCGCGTCGCTCGCCGGCGCGACGAACATCATCGCGGTCGACCCCAAGGCCAACAAGCGGGAGTTCGCCGAAGAGCTCGGCGCCACCCACAGCGCCGCCGACGGCGCGGCCGCCGGGGAGCTCGCCCGCGAGCTGACGATGGGCGTCGGCGCCGATGTGGCGATCATCACCGTCGACGTCGCGACCGAGGAGGTCGTCTCCGAGGCCGCGGCGGCGATCCGCAAGGCGGGCATGATCGTGCTCACCGGCCTCGCGCACCCCGAGGCGCTGACCGTCCACCTGTCGGGCACCGACGTGACCCTGATGCGCAAGCAGATCAAGGGCTCGCTGTTCGGCGACTGCAACCCGACCGAGGACATCAAGAAGATGCTCGCGCTGTACCGCTCGGGCAAGCTCAAGCTCGACGAGCTCATCACCCGCCAGTACAAGCTCGAGGAGATCAACCAGGGATACGACGACCTCGAGGCCGGCGAGAACATCCGCGGCGTCATCATCCACGCGCACTGAGAGCGCGCCGAGCGAGCGCCGCGCGGCTCTAGGGCGCCCAGTCCGCGAGCAGCTTGAGCCAGACCTCGCTGCGGGTGGGGAACGCCGGCATCGCGTGGACGAGCCGGCCCAGCGGCACCTCGCCGACGATCGCGAACGTCGCCGCCTGCAGGCTCTCGGCGACGTCGGTGCCGACGAGGGTGGCGCCGACGATCACCTCGCGCTCCTCGTCGACGACGATCCGCGTCCGGGCGGCGGCGCCCTTGCCGACGAAGCTGCCGCCGGGGGTCCTGCCGGGATCGGCGTCGACGGCGCGGGCCCGGACGCCCGCGGCCAGCGCGCGCTCGAGGGTCAGCCCGACGGCGGCGACCTGGGGCTCGGTGAAGACCACCTGCGGGGCCAGCTCGCGATCCCAGATCGCGCGCGCCTCGCGGTTCATGATCGTCGCGCAGGCGACGAGCGCCTGGTACTTGCCGGCGTGGGTGAGCAGCGCCCGGCCGTTGACGTCGCCGACCGCGTAGAGCCAGGACTCGTGGCTCGCCACCCGCATCCGGTCGTCGACCGCGATCGTCTCCCCGGGCGCGAGATCGATCGCCTCCAGGCCGAGGTCGTCGGTGTGGGGCTTGCGCCCGATCGCGACGAGCAGCTCCTGCGCCTCGAGCGTCTCGCCGCCGTCGAGGGTCAGCGAGAACGAGCCGTCCGTGCGGGCGGCCCCGGTCGCCGGGGCGCCCGTGCGCACGTCGACGCCGCGGTCGCGCAGCGCCTGCTCGAGCAGCTCGGCGGCGAACGGCTCGTGGGCGGGCAGCAGCCGTGGCAGGGCCTCGACGAGCGTCACCCGGGTGCCGAGCGTGCGCCACGCCTGCGCGAGCTCGCAGCCGACCGCGCCTCCGCCGAGCACGATGAGGCTGGCGGGAACCTCTTTGCTGGTCGTCGCCTCGCGGTTGGTCCACGGCGCGATCTCGCGCAGCTCGCCGATCGGCGGGATGTCGGCGCCGCTCCCGGTGGCGATGATGACGGCGCGGCGCGCCTGCAGCAGCTCGTCGCCGACCCGAAGTCGGCGCTCACCCGCGAAGCGGGCCTGGCCGCGCACGAGGTGGATCGAGCGCTCCCGCAACCACGGCAGCTGGACGTCGTCGTCGAGATCGTGGATGACCTCGTCGCGGCGCTCGAGGATCGTCGCGGTGTCGAGCTCGCCGTCGCACGCCTCGCTGACGCCGGGAACCCGGCCGGCCTCGGCCAACAGGTCGCCGGGGCGCAGGAGCGCCTTGGACGGCATGCACGCCCAGAACGCGCACTCGCCGCCGACGAGCTCGCGCTCGACCAGGCACACGTCGAGGCCCTCGTCGGCGAGCTGGCCGCACGCCACCTCGCCCGCGGGGCCGGCGCCGATGACGATCACGTCGTGCTCGGACACCGGCCCTACTGTATTGCCGTCAACTGACCTCGCGCAGCTTCCCGCTCTCGACGTCGTAGACGAAGCCCCGCACGGAGTCCTTGCTCGGGATGAACGGCGAGGCCTTGATCCGGGCGATCGACTGGCGCACGTCCTCGTCGAGATCGCCAAACGCCTCGGCCGCCCACCCGGGCTTGATCCCGGTGTCCTGCTGGATCGACGCCTTGAACTCGTCGTCGGTGAAGGTGAGCATCCCACAGCCGGTGTGGTGGATGAGGATGATCTCCTCGGTGCCGAGCAGACGCTGGGAGATCGCCAGCGAGCGGATCGCGTCGTCGCTCACGACGCCGCCGGCGTTGCGGATCACGTGCGCGTCGCCCTCCTGCAGACCGAGCATGCCGTAGACGTTGAGGCGGGCGTCCATGCAGGCGACGACCGCGGTCTTGCGGCCCGGCGGCATCGGCAGGTCGCCCTTGCGAAACGACGCGGCGTAGGACTCGTTGTTGGCCAGCAGGTCGTCGGTGGTGCTCATGGCGTCTCCTTGGCGAGGTATCGGAGCGACGGTAGCAAGTCAACCGGAATTGTGGCCTTTGGCGTCGCGCGCGGATACGTCTATCGTCAACGCCAGGCGTCGATGTCGGCCGACACTCCCCTCGTCCTGGTCTCCAACCGCGGGCCCGTCACCTTTCAGGAGGACGGGAGCATCAAGCGCGGCACGGGCGGGCTGGTGACCGCGCTCATCGGGCTCGCCTCCCACCGTCCGGTGACCTGGGTGGCCTCGGCGATGACCGAGGGCGACGTGCAGGCCGCCGAGCGCGCCGACGGCAAGCCGTTCCCGGTGACCGGGCCCGAGGGCGACGAGTACCGGGTCAAGCTCGTGGCCTCCGACTCCGAGGCCTACCACGGCTTCTACAGCATCATCGCCAACCCGCTGCTGTGGTTCATCCAGCACTACCTGTGGGACCTGTCCAACGCGCCGGACATCCGCCGCAACGAGACCGAGGCGTTCGAGCTCGGCTACAACGCCGTCAACGACGATCTCGCCCAGGCGGCGCTCGAGGAGATCGACGGGGTGCAGAGCCCGGTGGTGATGCTCCACGACTACCACCTGTACACGCTGCCGGGCCTCATCCGCCGCGAGCGGCCCGACGTGTTCCTGCATCACTTCGTCCACATCCCGTGGAGCCAGTCGGACTCCTGGCGGGTCCTGCCCTCGGCGATCCGCCGCCAGATCTACGACGGCATCCTGTCCAACGACATCGTCGGCTTCCATACGCGCTCGTACCGGCGCAACTTCCTGCAGTGCTGCGAGGACCTGATGGGCCTCGAGGTCGACCACGACGCCGGGGTGGTGCGCGTCGAGGACCGCGAGGTGTGGGTCCGCGCGTACCCGCTGCCGATCGACTCGACCGCGATCCAGGCCGTCGCGCGCCGCTCGCGCGTACGCGAGATGGAGGGCGAGCTGCTGCGCCGGCGCCGCCACCACCTCATCCTGCGCGTCGACCGGGCCGACCTCTCAAAGAACGTCCTGCGCGGCTTCGGCGCCTTCGACACCTTCCTCGAGCAGCACCCGGAGTTCCGCGAGCGCGTCACCTTCATCGCCCAGCTGATGCCGTCGCGGACCGACGTCACCGAGTACGCCGAGTATCTCGAGCGGATCGAGGCGGTGGTCGCGGTCGTCAACCACCGTCACGGCTCACCCGACTGGATGCCGATCCAGCTCAAGCTCCGCGACGACCTCGACGAGGCGGTCGCCGCCTACAAGCACTACGACCTGCTGATCGTCAACGCGATGTTCGACGGCATGAACCTCGTCGCCAAGGAGGGCCCGATGATCAACGAGCGCGCGGGCGTCTCGATCCTGTCGGAGAACACGGGCGCGCACGAGGAGCTCGGCGAGTACTCGCTGTCGGTCAACCCGTTCGACATCCAGGAGATGGCCGACTCGATCCACGCCGCGCTGACGATGTCCTACGACGAGCGCCAGCGCCGGCACGAGGGCCTGATCTCGATCGTCACCGCGCGCAATCCCGGCGACTGGGTGGACGAGCAGCTCGCCGACATCCGCGCCAAGGAGGAGTCGCTGACGGCGCGCTGAGCCTGACGGCGCGCCGAGCCTGACGGCGCGCCGTGAGGGGCGGCGCGGGTCAGCTCGACGCCGCGCGCAGCGTCCGGCGGCGCTCGGGGCCCGCGTAGGCAGCATCGGTGCGCCGGCGCGCCCGCCGGTCGGGGCGCAGCACCGGGCCGACGCGGCCGCCGACCGCGCGCAGCAGAAAGGCCTCGCGGGTCTCCGAGTAGCGCAGGACCGGCCACAGGGCCGTGAGCATCGCCGGGGAGACGTAGTGACGGGGACGAGGGGCGAAGCGGTCGGCCATCTCGCGCATCAGAACACGCGGCGGGACCGTCCGGCGCGCGCGCATCGTCTTGTGGTGGGCAACTGGCACCGGACTTGTGCGATTCCTCCATCCGGCGCGCCGGAGCGTCGATGGACAGCCGCTATAGTCGGCCGCTGCCCGGCGCCCCGGGCGATCGCTCATGGCTGCACCACCGCGCATCTACGATCTCATGCTCGTGCTCTCCACCGGAGCCGAGGAGGATCGCCGCGCGCAGATCATGGCCGACGTTGAGGCGCAGATCAGCTCCGGGGGCGGGCTCGTGGAGCGCAACGACGACTGGCGGTCACGGCCGCTCGCCTACGAGATCCGCCACCAGGGCGAGGGCGAGTACCACCTGCTGCAGTTCTCCGGTCCGCCCGAGCTGCTCGAGGCGCTGTCGCACAGCCTGCGGATCAACGACGCGGTGCTGCGCTTCCGGATCATCCGCGTGCTGCCCGGCACCCCGCCGCCGCCCGATGCGGCCCCGCCGGTGCTCAGCGGCGCCGCCGCCGAATCCTGAGCGACCGCGGCCGGATTCCTGGCGTCTCTGTCACGGCGCGAGACGCCTTGCGGTCCCGACTCACACAACTCTCTCCATTTTCCGAGCCGCAGGCCGGTCTCCGTCTGGCGCGACCATAGACTCGGGTTCAGTTCGTTCCGAGAGAAGGAGCCAAGCGATGGCCGGCAGCAACATCAACAGGGTGATCATCACCGGCAACCTGACCCGCGACCCCGAGCTGCGGTCGCTGCCGAGCGGCACGTCCGTCTGCTCGCTGCGGGTCGCCTGCAACGGGCGGCGGCGCAACAGCGCCGGCGAGTGGGAGGACGCCCCGAACTACTTCGACGTCACCGTCTGGGGTTCGCAGGGCGAGAACTGCGAGAAGTACCTGAGCAAGGGACGTCCCGTGGCGATCGACGGTCGCCTGCAGTGGCGCGAGTGGACCGACCGCGAGGGGCAGAAGCGCCAGTCGGTCGAGATCGTCGCCGACTCGGTGCAGTTCCTCGGCGGCCGCGACGACGGCGGCAACGGGAACGGGTTCTCCTCGAGCACCCGCGCCCCGGAGAGCGACGTGCCGATCGACACCGGCGACTTCGAGCGCACGCCGGTGGGAGCCGGCGCGGACGAGGACATCCCCTTCTGAGTCGTCAGGGTCCGTGACTGAGCAAGTGGCGGAATCCAGCGAGTGGCTGGGCGTGCCTGGCGTCGCGCGCGAGCCCGATCGTATTGGTGATACATGAGGGCGAGCGCGCGGCGTCAGGTGCGTCCAGACGCCGCCGGAGTCGTCAGTTGCGAATCGCGGGCCCAAAGGGCACCGGGCGTTCGCGCACGCTAGGCTGAGCGACGTGGCCAAGCAACGCAGGCGTCCGGTGCGGCGGCGCGACCGCAAGGGCGGTGGGACCTCCACCCGCCGCAAGTCGTGCCCCTACTGCCGCGACAAGATCGATCAGGCGGACTACAAGGACGTCTCGATGCTGCGTCGGTTCATCTCCGATCGCGGCAAGATCCGATCGCGACGGATCACGGGTGCCTGCCGCCGGCATCAGAGCCAGGTGGCGCGCGCGGTCAAGCGGGCCCGGGAGCTGGCGCTGCTGCCCTACGTCGCCGAGGGCGGCGATCATCGCGGTGGCCGGGGCGACCGCGACCGCGACCGCTAGCCGACCCATCATGCCCCAGGCGATTCTGCTGCAGGACGTGGAGAGCCTCGGTGAGCGCGGGACGGTCGTCGACGTGTCGGCCGGCTATCTGCGCAACTACCTCGTGCCGCGCAGGCTCGCCGAGCCCGCGACCGCGGCGTCGATCAAGGTCGCCCAGCGCCGCCGGCAGGACGCCGACCGCGCGCTGCGCGAGGCCAGTGAGCGCGCGCAGGAGAACGCGTCGCTGCTCGGTCGCACGGTGCTGACGATCGCTCAGCAGGCCGGCGACGACGGACGCCTGTTCGGGTCGGTGACCAATCAGGACATCGCCGAGGCGATCCGCGACGCTCGCGGCCTCCGCGTCGACCGGCGCAAGATCCATCTCGACGACCCGATCCGGAACGTCGGCACCTACATGGTCGTCGTCGAGGTCGCCGACGACGTGACCGCGACCGTCAAGACGATGGTCGTCGCTGCGTAGCTGTCCTTTTGGCCGCGCGCGTGCGGCGGCCGAGACCGTCCCGGTCTGACGCCCGCGTTCATCGGGGGCGCTCGACCGCACGGAGGCGCAGACGACACAAGGGCGTCAGATCGGGAGGCCTCGGTCGCCGTCCGCGTGCACGTGGCTGGCGCTTCGCGCTTTGCCTGGAACCCGGTGGTGAATCCGGGGCTGGTGGCGAATCCCACGCGGACGCCCGACACCCTAGGAGGCTCGAGGATGACCTCAGCCGGAGCCCGGTGGTGACTCCGGGGAGCCCGGCGGCCGGAGGCGGTCGGCGAGGCTCCATACTGAGATCCGACAGCGAGTGCAACCCGAGGAGAGACGATGACCACCGAGATCACCGCGCCCGTCGCGCTGGCCGACTACTACCGGCTTGACGACACGCTCTCCGACGCCGAGCGCGAGCTCCGCGATCGGCTCCGCGCCTTCGGCGAGCTCGACGTGGCCCCGATCATCGCCGACCACTGGGAGCGCGCCGAGTTCCCGTTCGAGATCGTGCCCAAGCTCGCCGAGCTGCGCATTGCCGGCACGACCATCCAGGGCCACGACTGTCCGGGCATGTCGCACCTGGCCTCGGGCATCGTCTCGCGCGAGCTCTCACGCGCCGACGGCAGCATCTCCACCTTCTTCGGGGTCCATTCGGGCCTGGCGATGGGCGCGATCGGCATGCTCGGCTCCGAGGAGCAGAAGGCCCGCTGGCTGCCGCCCATGGCCCGCTTGGAGACGATCGGCGCCTTCGCCCTGACCGAACCCAAGCATGGCTCGGACTCGGTCTCGCTCGAGACCTCCGCCGCACGGTCGGGCGACGGCTTCGTTCTCAACGGCGCCAAGCGCTGGATCGGCAACGCCTCCTTCGCCGACGTCACGATCGTCTGGGCCCGCGACGAGGCGGGCGATGTCGGCGGCTACCTCGTCGAGAAGGGCACCCCGGGCTTCGACGCGACCGTCATGAGCGGCAAGCTCGGCAAGCGTGCCGTCTGGCAGGCCGAGATCACGCTCACCGACGTCCACGTCCCGGCCGAGAACCGACTCGAGCACTGCAGCGGCTTTCGCGACACCAACCGCGTGCTGACCGCGACCCGCGGCGGCGTCGCCTGGGAGTGCGTCGGCCACGCGATGGCGGCGCTCGAGCACGCGATCGCCTACGCCCGGGAGCGCTCCCAGTTCGGCCGTCCGATCGCCGGCTTCCAGCTCGTCCAGGCCCAGCTGGCTTCCATGGCGGCCGATACGACCGCCACCCAGCTCTACTGCTTCCGCCTCGCCGACCTTCAGCAGCGCGGCGAGATGACCTCCGAGATCGCCTCGCTCGCCAAGCTCCACAACGCCCGCCGCGCCAAGCACGTCTGCTCGCAGGCGCGCGACCTGCTCGGCGGCAACGGCGTCCTGCTCGACTACGTCGTCGGCCGCCACCTCTCCGACATGGAGATCGTGGCCACCTACGAGGGCACCGACTCGATCCAGTCGCTGCTCGTCGGACGCGACCTGACCGGCGTCTCGGCGTTCACGTAGCGCCCGCTGAGCAAAGCTCGCTGACAGCGGGATGCGGCGCGGCCTGCCGCCGATCCCGAACCTATATTCGGACGCCCCCGTGAGCGCCGTCCAGAACATCGCCGTCCCGCCGCACAACCTCGAGGCGGAGAAATCGGTGCTCGGCGCGGTGCTGCTCGACGAGCGCCATCTCCACTCGCTGCTCGTCGAGGAGCAGCTCCGGCCCGAGCACTTCTATCGCGAGCAGCACGGCGCCGCGTTCGGCGCCATGCTCGCGCTGTACGAGAGCGATCGCAAGATCGACCACCTGACCGTCTCCGAGATCCTGCGCCAGGACGGCAAGCTCGACGACATGGGCGGGCCCGCGGCGATCGACGAGCTCGCGGGCTGGGTGCCCGCGGCGGGCCACGCGCGCGAGTACGGGCGCATCGTCCACGACAACTTCAAGCTGCGCTCGTTGCTGACCGCGTCGTACGAGATCCAGGCGAGCGTCCTCTCCCGCGAGGCGCCGGCCCGGGAGCTCGTCGAAGCCGCCGAGCGCTCGGTGCTCGAGGTCGCCACCGACGATCGCCAGAAGAAGATCCGCTCGATCGCGGACATCCTGCACGAGGAGACCGACAAGCTGCACCGGCTGTCGGTGGCCAAGACGCCGCTCACCGGGACCCCGTCGGGCTTCAAGGACCTCGACGAGAAGACGGGCGGGTTTCAGCCCGGCAACCTGGTCGTGCTCGCCGCCCGGCCGTCGATGGGCAAGTCGGCGCTCGTCGCCAACATCGCCGAGAACGCGGTGCTCGCCGGCCACTCGGTGGCGCTGTTCTCGCTTGAGATGTCCGAATCCGAGCTCGCCCAGCGCTTCGTCGCCTCCCAGGCGCGGATCAAGGGCGAGGACCTCCGTCGCGGCCGGGTCGCCGAGTCCCGCTGGCCGAAGGTCCTGGAGGCCTGCCAGCGCCTCGCCGAGGCGCCCCTGTTCGTCGACGACTCCTCCGACACCGGAGTCCTCGAGGTGCGTGCCAAGTCGCGCCGCCTGCACAGCCAGCTCGAGGGCGGTCTCGGCCTGATCATCATCGACTACCTGCAGCTGATGCGCCACGAGGGCCGGATCGAGAGCCGGGTCGAGCAGGTCGGGCAGATCAGTCGCGGGCTCAAGGGCCTGGCCCGCGAGCTCGACGTGCCGGTCATCGCGCTGTCCCAGCTCAGCCGCGCCGTCGAGCAGCGCGGCGGCGAGAAGAAGCCGGTCCTCTCCGACCTGCGCGAGAGCGGCCAGATCGAGCAGGACTCCGACCTCGTGATGTTCATCTACCGCGAGGAGTACTACGAACGGGACTCCGAGCGCCCCGGCGAGGCCGACATCATCATCGCCAAGCACCGCAACGGGCCGGTGGGGGACGTGGTGCTGACCTTCCAGAAGGAGTACCCGAAGTTCATGAACTACGCCGGCGACAGGTTCGTGGGGTGAGCTCGCCCGCGGTGTCGCCTGAGCTGCTGCGCTCCGCCGATGGCCGGTGC
>JAFAYV010000023.1 GCA_019240115.1 Solirubrobacterales bacterium
CCTCATCTCGTCGGTGCTGGCGCCCTGGAGGCGCATGTAGCTGCCGAGCGCGCCCGCCACCACCGCGAGCACGACGTCGTTGACGGTGCCGCCGAGGGCGTTCTTGATCGCCTTGAACCGAGCGAGCTCGGCCCCGACCCAGGTGAACCGCCGGTGCGGCCCGATCCGGACGTTGAACGGGCTGGACGGCGCCGCCTGAAATCCCGTCCAGGCCAGTGCGCCGACGCTCCCCAGGGCCCGGCCCACCCGGGTCGCCACCGCGCGCGGCCCGCGGAGCGTGGCGCGGGCTCCGCGTACCACCTCGGCCGGGACGGTCGCGCGCTCGAGCAGCGCGTCGGCCAGGAGCTGAGCCGAGCTCGGCAATGGCCGCGCGACCCACTCGTGGTCGGGCGCCGCCACCGGCAGCGGCTCGGGCGAGGTGTCGAACAGGACGGTGGCGATGTCGACGCCGGAGATCCCGTCGACGAGCGCGTGGTGGGTCTTCGACAGGACCGCGAAGCGTCCCGCGGCCAGCCCTTCGACCAACCACAGCTCCCACAGGGGCCGGCTGCGGTCCAGTGCCTGCGAGAACACTCGGCCGGCCAGCCGCTTGAGCTCGGCTTCGCCGCCCGGGCGGGGCAGCGCCGTGTGGCGGACGTGGTAGCGGACGTTGAAGTGAGGGTCGTCCACCCACACCGGCCGTCCCTGGTCGAACGGGACGAACGCCAGCCGCTGTCGGTAACGGGGAACCAGGTGCAGCCGAGACTCGATCACACCGATCAGCTCGGCATATGCGGGTGGCTCGCCGGTGAACACCGAGCACCCCGCCACGTGCATGTGGGCCGAGCCTCGCTCGAGATGCAGAAACGAGCTGTCGAGCCCGGTCAGCCTGTCCTGGTTCGCCACCGAACGCATGGTAGTCCGAGGTGCCGACTGTGATCGACCTCACATCAAACCCGTCAAGACCTCACCTAACCTGGCCGACGTATTAATCGACCTGCCGAGTCATCCCCGTCCGGAACGGGGGTGAACGGGGGACCCACTGCCAGGCGACGGTTGCCTGGCCGGGGCGAATCGACTTGCCCGGCGCCAACAGCCGGCCGCAGTCGTAGCGCTCAGGACACGCGCTCAGGCGCGACGTCAGCGGTTCGCGAGCCCGACAGCTAACCCCGTAGGCGCCCGGTCGAAGACCAACAGGAGGTCCTCATGTTGAGGCCTGTCACAGCCATGAAACGATGGCGCCGCGCCCGGCTGGGTGCAGGCGCTTTGATACTCGCCATTCCCTGCAGCGCCGTGGCGCTGGCCGCCGGCCAGGCCCTGGCCGCTCCCGCCCCGCAGTCGCTGCAGATCACCCCGCTCGCGTTCCGCGTTCCCCTCCTGCAGGGCGGGATCCCGGTCGAAGTGGCCACGCGTCTGCGCGTCCGCCCGCGGCGGCTGGCCGTTCTCGGTGGCCAGGCCGTCCAGGTTCGCGGGTGGCTGCTCCCGGGCCGCCCCGGCCGCCGGGTGAGCCTTCAGGCGCGCCAGGGCGGCAAATGGCAGACGCTGGCCATGGCGCGGACGGGTGCCGCGGGCCGGTTCGTGCTGCGCTACGTCGCGGGTGCCGCCGGCCAGGAGCGCGTCCGGGTCCGCTTCGCCGGTGACCGGCTAGAAGGCGGGTCCGCCGCCGCCCTCGGCCAGATGACCGTCTATCGCGAGGCGGGAGCCTCCTGGTACAACGACGGCGGTAACACCGCCTGCGGCTTTCACGCCCGCTACGGCGTGGCCAACCGGACGCTTCCCTGCGGGACCCAGGTGAGCCTCCGCTTCAACGGCCGCACGGTGACCGCGACCGTCGACGACCGCGGGCCGTACGTCGGCGGCCGGGACTGGGATCTCAACCAGAACACCGCCGCCGCGCTCGGCTTCGGCGGGGTCGGCGCCGTCTGGTCCAGCCAATAGCCTGCGCGCGCAGCCGCCAGACGTCCGGCGGGCGGCCTAGCCTGGCCGCTGCATGGCCAGACGCTGCATCGCCCACCTGGACATGGACGCGTTCTATGTCTCGGTGGAGCTGCGCCGCCGGCCCGAGTTGCGCGGGCAGCCGGTGATCGTTGCCGGCACGAGCCCCCGGGGGGTCGTCACGACCGCGTCCTACGAGGCGCGGCGCTACGGTGTCGGCTCGGCGATGCCCGCGGCGCGTGCGCGGCGACTGTGCCCCGACGGCGTCTACCTGCCGCCCGACTTCCCCTACTACCGCGCCGCCTCGCGCGAGGTCATGGACCTCGTGCGCGCCAGCGCGCCCGCGGTCGAGGTCATCGGCCTCGACGAGGCGTATCTCGACCTGACCGGAGAGCCGGAGCCGGTGCCGCGGATGCGGCGCCTGACCGAGAGCATCGAGACCCGGACCACCTTGCAGTGCTCGATCGGGATCGGGCCGAGCAAGCTCGTGGCCAAGGTCGCCTCCGACGCCGAGAAGCCGCGGGGCTTCGTCGTGCTGACCCGCGAGCAGGCGCGCGAGCGCTTCGCCGCAGCGCCATGCGGGCTCGTTCCCGGGATCGGCCCGAAGACCGCCGAGCGGCTGCGGGCCGCCGGTCTGCACACCCTCGGCCGGCTTGCCGACGCGCCGGCCGAGGAGCTGGCGGCGGCGTTCGGGGCGCGGCTCGGCCCGGCGCTGCAGGCGCGGGCGCGGTTCGAGGACGACGCTCCGGTCACCCAGGAGCGCAAGGTCATCTCCGAGTCGCGCGAGACGACCTTCGACGTCGACATCAGCGATCCGCGCGAGCTCGAGGCGGCGCTGCACGAGCTCGTCGCCAAGCTCTGCGACGGCCTCGTCGGCCAGCGGCGCCGGGGCCGCACGATCGGCATCAAGGTGCGCCTCGACGACTTCTCCACCCACACGCGCGCGCGCACGCTGGCCGAGGCGGTGGCGAGCGCCGACCGGGTCGGCCCCGTCGCCCTCGACCTGCTGCGCCGCTTCGACGCGCCGCGGCCGGTGCGTCTCCTCGGGGTGCGCGTCGCCGGGCTCGAGCCCGCGAGCAACGCCGACGTCGAGCAGCTGGCCTTCGCCGTCTAGTACAGCGCCGAGGCCAGACGCCGCCGCGACTCGCGGGCGAGCGGGCTCTGCACCCCGAGCTCGTCGAGGATCCCCACGACGACCCGGCGGATGTCGTTGCGGACGCCGTCGGCCTGGGGCAGAGCCCCGATGAGAAGGTCGAGCGCGCGCTCCGGGTCGCCGGCGTCGAGCGCCGCGAAGGCCGCCGTCAGGTCGGGATGAGGCGCGGCATCGGCACGCTCGAGCTCGATCCGCGCCGCCAGACCATCGGCGGTGAAGCTTCCCGGGACCTCGCGTACGAGCGCGTAGGCGGCGTCGGCGTCGCCTCGGGCATGCAGCATCCGGGCGAGCGGCACGGCGGCATCGGCGCGCGAGGGCTCGAGCTCGACGGCCCGGCGCAGGGAGTCCTCGTCGCCGCGCGCAACGAGCTCGTCGGCCTCCGAGGGGAGCAGGGCATCGAGGAACTCCGCGACCGCCGCCGGCGGCTGCGCGCCGACGAACTCGGAGACGACCGCGCCGTCGCGAAACGCCTTGACCGCGGGGATGCTCTGGATCCCGTAGCTGCCGGCCACCATGGGGTTGGCATCGACGTCGACCTTGGCCAGCTCGAGCTGACCGACACGCTCCTCGACGGCCCGCTCGATCACCGGTCCGAGCTGACGGCAGGGGCCGCACCACTCGGCCCAGAAGTCGACGATGACGGGCAGCGTGCGCGAGCGCTCGACGACGTCGGCCTGGAAGGTTGCGTCGGTGACGTCGGGCATGGTCCGATGGTAGCCGCGTCCCGGGGCGTCCTCGGGGCCCGCGATCCGGTAGACAGCCGGGGGTGAGCGAGACGTCGATCGCGTCGGGCCCGGTTCGTCTGGCCGCCGAGGAGAGCGGCGAGGGCGCGCCGGTTGTGCTCCTGCACGGGCTGACCGCGACGCGCCGCTATGTCGTGATGGGGTCGAGCGCGCTGCAGCGCTCGGGCCATCGCGTCGTCGCGTACGACGCGCGTGGCCACGGGGCCTCCTCGCCGGCTCCGGAGCCGGACGCCTACGAGTACGAGCAGCTCGGCGCCGACCTGGAGGCGGTGCTCGACGACCGCGGGATCGAGCGCGCGGTGCTGGCGGGCGCCTCGATGGGCGCCCATACGAGTCTGTGGCTCGCCCTGCAGCGTCCCGAGCGTGTCGTTGGCCTGGTGCTCATCACGCCCGCCTTCCTCGAGCCCGACGCCGACCGCGAGCGCCTGGCGCGATGGGACGCGCTGTCGAAGGGGTTGCGCGACGATGGGATCGACGGCTTCCTCGAGGCCCAGGGCGAGCCGCGCGTGCCCGAGCGTTGGCGCGAGACGGTGACCCGGGTCATCCGCCAGCGCCTCTCCCAGCACGAGCACCTCGACGCGGTCGCCGACGCGCTGCACGTCGTGCCGCGGTCGGCGCCGTTCGGCGACGTCGCCGAGCTGTCGGCGATCGCGGTCCCGACGACGGTGGTCGCATCCGAGGACGACATCGATCCCGAGCATCCACGGGCGGTGGGGGAGGCCTACGCCGAGGCGATCTCCGACGCGCGGCTGATCACCGACGAGCCGGGCCGATCCCCGACCGCCTGGCAGGGCAGCCAGCTCTCCAAGCTCATCGCCGAGGTCGTCGAGCAGGCCCAGACGTGAGAGGTCAGCGCCGACGCGGGCGGTCGAGCACGTAGACTCGGGCGCATCCGAACCGGTGCACGGAGGCCAGCAGCGGCGCCAGCGGGCGGGTGAGGTTCGCGCGCTGGCGGCAGTCGGAGATGAGAATCGCCGCGCCGGTCGCGCGCACGAAACGCCGCGCGGCCGCCGGCCGTATGTCCCCGCGGAACAGCCGGTCGACGTCGCGCGCGCGCGCGGGATAGTTGCGGCTCCAGTAGCCGTCGCCGATCCAGACCGCGGCGCCGGTCTGGGACGGGACGACGACGGCGAACGGGGTCGGCGCGAGCACGCCACCGAGCCGGTGGTCGGCGATCCAGTGCAGTGCCTGCCGGTCGCCCCGCGGTAGGTAGTACTGCGCAAGCGTGTGACGCGAGGCGGTGTTCGCGAACTTACGGGCGTCGTAGGCCAGGCCCGGAACCGTGAGCAGCGCGATCGCCGCGGCGCCCAGGCCCGCCGGCACCATCGCCCGCTGTCCGCCGCGCACGATCAGTACCGCGAGCGGGAAGCTCAGGCCCTGCAGCGCGTGGGGCGCGAAGGAGTCGTTGACGAAGTAGGTGACAAGGCAGGCGCCGACCCACAGCAGCAGCATCTGCTCGAGCACGTCGCCGCGCGGCCGGCGCACGCCGAGCGCCGCGAGCAGGGCAAGCGGGCCGAGCCCCGCGAGCAGGACGAGCGCCGGAAGCCGAGCGATCACCTCGTAGCGGGAGGCCAGGCGCCACGCCGGATCCGAGCGGGCGAGGATCTCGTAGTAGGCGAGCGGCAGCGCGGCGCCGATCGTCGGCCCCGCGAGCGTGAGGGCGCCGCGCATCCGCCGCAACGGCGCGAGCGCGACGAAGATGACGATGAGCGTGATCCCCTGCCAGGGATGCAACCAGGCGGCGAGCAGCGCCGCCAGCGTGGCGGCGGTCACCGGCTTGGCGGCGGTCACCGGCTTGGCGGTCACCGGTCCGGCGGTCACCGGCTTGGCGGCGGTCACGGGCTTGGCGGCGGTCACGGGCTTGGCGGCGGTCACCGGGCTCGCGGCGGTCACCGGGCTCGCGGCGGTCACCGGCCCGGCGGCGCCCGCCGGGCGCGAGCGGGTCAGCGCGCGCTCGACCGCCAGCAGGGATGCCACGACGAGCGCGATGGCCGCCGCGCTCGGGATGTAGCCCCACAGCTTGTCGGCGACGAGCAGCTCGTCGCCCAGCAGATACAGCGAGAAGCGAAACGGGACCGCTCCGAGCGCGGCCCAGCTGAACAGCGCCGCTACCGGGGTGCAGGTGAACAGCGCCAGCACCACCGCCGCCGCCTGGGCCGCGGGCGAGTCGGCCAGGGTCCGCCGCGCCCAGGCGACCGCGGCGGCGAACAGCACGACGATGGCGATCGGCTTGAGCAGCTGATAGGCGAGCGCGAGCGAGAGCCCGAGGCGATGCAGGCCGCCGACGATCGCGAACAGCGGCTCGAGGTAGACGTGGCCGTTGGGCTGCAGCGTGAACAGGTCGGAGGCGAGCCCGTGGACCGACGCGTCGCGCGCCCAGGACAGGTACTGCAGCTGATCGGCGCCGAGCACGCCGTCGGCGCCGATCAGGCCGTCGGCGCCGGTGAAGCTCGCGTGGGCTCGCGCGGCCCCGATCAGCAGCAGGGCGAGCGGGAACAGCGCCCACCCGGCCAGGACGACCAGGAGGACGACGTGCCAGCCCGCGATCCGCGGCTTGTCCGTCCACGCCGACCGCGGGGCCCCCATCGGCGGCAGCCTAGTGGTCGGCCCCGTAAGTACGGTCGCACCGAGAGCGCTCACCAGTGGATGCCTGGCGAGGACGCAGAAGTCGACGTGTAGCAGCGCTACACGAGGCTTCGAGGACAGCTGGACGACGCGAGCGCGGCCCGATCCGGCGAGGCTGGATGCCGAGCGGGCCGCAGGCTCGCGCGGGCGCCGCTGGGGAGTGCTCGAATGCGAGCGTACTTACGGGGGCGGCCACTAGTGGCCGCCCCGGGAGGGGACGACCACCGCGGGGTCATCAGCCGGCGGTCACGTGGTCGACGTGGTTGACCGGTGCCAGATAGCCGTTGCCGCGGAAGCTGATCGTCACCCGCAGGTGCGCCGGGCCGCGAGCGTGCGTGCGCCGGAACGAGGTCTGCGCGCTGAACCTGCAGTCGCCGCCGACCGGCGCCACGCTCACGCCGAGCTGGCGCCTGCCGTTGTAGAAGCGCACGCCGACCTTGCCCGTGCACCGCTGGGCCGCGGGGATGTAGTTGCCGCCCTTCAGCGTGCCCCGCGTCGTGAAGGTGTACGGCGACTTGCGATGAAAGCTCGGCGAGGTCCGCGTCGAGAGGGTCGGCCTGGGCCGGCGAGCGGGCTCGGTGAAGAAGGTCGCGTCGGCGCCCGGCGAAGCGATGCCTCCGTGGTAGGCGACGATCTGGTAGTGGAACAGCGTCGCCGGCGCCAGGCCCATCAGCTCGAGCGAGACCGGCGTGGCGATCCTCGAGGCCGGCAGCAGCGCGCCCACGACGGTCATGCCGTAGTTCGCGGTCAGGCCGTAGCGCACGACCCAGGCGGTGGGGGCGCCGTTGGGCGAGATGACGCCCGTGGGGGTGGCGACGGTCATGCCGACGTCGATCGCCGGGCCAGTGACCGCGCCGGGCGGCGGGAACCCGGCGGTGGTGAAGTGGCGGATCGCCCCGTTCGTCGCGCCGGCGGTCGACACCGCGGTGATCCGGTAGTAATAGACGGTCCCCGGGATGAGGCCGCCGATGCCCTCGGAGACGTTCTCGGCCTTGCCCGAGCCCGCCGAGCGCGACGGGCTGTCGGCGCCGAGCGAGGTCGTCGTGCCGTACTGGAACAGGTAGCCGGTCGGGGCCCCGTTCGGGTTGACCCGTCCGTTCAGGACGGCCGCCGAGCCGGTGATCTTCGCCGCGCCGCCGGTGATGACGGTGGGCGACGAGGCGGCCACGGCCAGTCCGGCAAGGCCGGCGGTCAGGATCCCCACGAGGACAGCGATCTTCAGGACACGTTTCATCGAGCGAACCTCCTGCAGGGGGCGAGCACGATCTTTATACCGGCGACGGACGGGAAGTTGCGCCAGCCGCGGTGCGTTCACGGCGGCGACTGCGATTGGTGCGCCGGTGGCCCGGGTACGAGAAAACCCGTGATCACAATCGAGAACATCGAGGACTGGCGCGGCCAGCGCGTGCTCGACCCGGCCGACGAGCAGCTGGGCAAGCTCGAGGACATCTACTTCGACCGCGACAGCGGCACGCCGCTGCTGGCCCTGGTCAAGAGCGGGCTCATGGGCCGCCGCGCGAAGCTCATCCCGCTCGACGGCGCGACCGTGGGCCGCGACCACGTGCGCCTCGTCCACGGCAAGGAAGCGGTCGACGCGGCGCCCGACGCCCCCGACGAGGCCCCCGACCACGCAGAGCTCGACAAGGTCGCGGCCGCCTATGGGCTCAAATTCTCCGATCGCGTCACCCTTGAGACCGCCGACCAGGCGGCCCGGCGCGCGGAGGCCCAGGCGGCTCGTGATCGCGCCGATCAGCTGTCGATCACCGCGCGCGAGAAGATCGCGGCGCGTGACGCCGCGCAGAGGCGCGCCCAGAACGCCGGCGAAGACGCGACGCAGGCCGAGCGCGAGGCCGAGGAGGCGCGCGAGGCGGCGCTGCAGGCGCGCGAGGAGGCGCAGCGCTACGACGAGGACTGATGCCGCCCCGGTGGCGATCGCTGAGGCGCTGCTGGCCGACCCGGAGCGGCTGCGCGCGCTGCACGGAGCACGCTCACACGTGACTTCCCGACCGGCGTACCATTAAAGGCAAGATTTCGGTCCGCTCCCGGCTGCGGGGCCAGGGCTGCGCTTGCCGGCCGGCGGCACTACGCCAAAGGAGCCCTCATGCCCTTGTTCTTTTTCACCGTCGAACAGCAGGAACGGGCGATCATCGAACGCTTCGGGAGGTTCGTCCGGGTTGCCGGACCGGGCCTGCAGCAGAAGACCCCGTTCGTCGAGAAGGTCGCCGGCCGGATGAGCCTGCAGGTCGAACAGCTGGCCGCCGACATCGAGACCAAGACCAAGGACAACGTGTTCGTGGTCGTCAAGCTCGCGATCCAGTACATGGTCGGCGCCGACGAGCAGAAGGTCAAGGACGCCTTCTACAAGCTCGACGACCCCGAGCGCCAGATGACCTCCTACGCCTTCGACGTCGTGCGCTCGCATATCCCGACGATGGACCTCGACGAGGCCTACGCCGACGCCGACACGATCGCCAAGCACATCCAGGAGACGCTGCAGCGCCAGATGGCCGAGTACGGCTACGAGATCCTCAAGGCGCTCGTCACGAACATCGAGCCCGACCAGCGCGTCAAGGACGCGATGAACAACATCAACGCCGCCCGCCGCAACCAGGAGGCCGCCACCGCTCAGGGCGAGGGCGACAAGACGCTGCGCATCAAGAAGGCCGAGGCGGAGTCCGAGTCGATGCGCCTGCACGGCGAGGGCGTCGCCGCGGAGCGCAAGGCGATCGCCGAGGGGCTGAAGGACTCGCTGGCCCTGATCGCCGATCACAGCGGGATCGACCCCAAGGAGGCGATGGGGCTGGTCGCGCTGACCCAGTACATGGACACGCTGCGCTCGGTCGGCGAGCACGGCAACATGACGACGCTGCTGCTCCCGCACTCGCCGGCGTCGGTCGGCTCGCTCATGAGCCAGGTGCAGGAGGGAATGCTGACCGGCACCCTTGCCGCCGACGCCACCCGAGCCAACGGCGTCAGCGGCCCGGCGAAGGCCTAGCGCGACGAGACCCGGCGAAGGACCTAGCGCGACAAGAACCATGGCCGGCGGTGACGCAAGCCTGGTCGACTTCCTCGGCGTCGCCGCCGACCCGCGGCTGCTGCATCAGGATCTCGACGGCGTCCCGGGGATCCCGCCCCGACCGGCGATCGACGCGGCCGGGCCGGCGCATGCGCGGCTCGTCGCCGCCGGCTCGCTGACGACGGCGATCACGCTGTTCGGCGGCGCGGCGCTCGCGGTGTGGGGCGCGGCACGGCTGCTGAAGGGCAGCGGCGGCCTGATGGCCGTCGTCCTGCTGATCCTCGGGCTCGCGCTCGTGGCCACGCACTGGGGCTGGGTGCACGTCGCCGAGTACGTCGGCGTCTCGATCGATCAGCGCCACGGGCAGGCGGGCCAGCGACGCGAGCGGGTGTGGCTGGCCGAGCTCGAGCCCTATCCGCGCTTCGCGGTGCGCACGTCGGTCGGAGGTGACGCCTCCACGACCGTCGAGCGGGCGCTGTACCGGCCCGTGCTGACCGACGCCGGCATGTTCGCCTTCGATCGCTCGGTCCGCGAGGTGCGGCACTTCGACGCCGATGCCCCCGCCGAGGAGATTGCCGCCGAGCTCGAGGCGTTGCGCCGCCGCGCGCGGCTGGCCACCGACCGCCAACACGAGCGCTGGGAGGCGGCTGCCGCGGCCTATGACGCCGAGCTCGTCCACGCCCACGACGAGCGCGACCGGCTTGCCGCCCGCCGGGCGGCGGCGGTCGCCCTGTCGGACCACCTCAACGCCTCGCTGCGGGAGCCGCCGCTCGTCGAGTGACTGATTGAGCGCTCACGCTCGCCCTCGAGGCACGATGGCGGCGGTAGTGGGTGAGGATCGTGTCGTCCCTGCTCGGTCCGGTCACCCGCCATGCAACGCGGAGCTCGTCGTCACCGAGGCAGGTGTAGGTCCCGAGGTAGCGATCGGCGCCGCACGGATGCTCGACCTCGCAGCGGCCGTCGCGCAGGTCGAGCGGGTGAAACGGACGGTCGTCCTCGAAGCGCACCGCCCACGCATCGCCGGCGGGGACGACCAGCAGCGTGCGAGACGCCGGTCCGACGTGGCCGTCGAGTCGCAGGCGCCCGGTCTCGTGCCACCGCGCGCCGTCCCGCTCGACGGTGAAGGTGGCCTCGCCGACGAAGGCCTCGGGATCGTCGTTGATGGCGCGTCGCAGCGACCAGGCGCCCGACAGCCAGCGGATGAGATCGCCGGCGACGCCGGTTCGCTCAGCGGCCCTCGGCACGCCGGACGAGCCTCCACGCCGACGGCAGGATGAGACCGCCGGCGGCCGCCTTGACCAGGCCGCCGAGGATGAACACGGTGAAGCCGGAGTGGATCGCCGTGGACCACGGGCCGCCGATGACCGCGTGCAGGACGGCGACGCCGGGGATGAAAATGAGCAGCTGCGCGGTCACGAAGGCGACGAACGCGGTCAGCACCCGACGGTCGGCGCCCCGCTCGGCCAGCCAGCCGATCGCCGCGGTGGCGAGCACGAAGCCGATCAGGTAGCCGCCGCTCGCGCTCCACAGCGTGCTGATCCCCGAGGTGCCGTCGGCGTACACCGGGAACACGAAGCCCAGCACGACGTAGAGCGCCATCGCCAGCGTTCCGCGGCGCACGCCGAGGGTGGCCCCGACGAGCCCGACGGCCAGCGTCTGCGCGGTCATCGGCACCGGTCTGAACGGAATCGTGATCTGCGCGCACAGCGCGGTGAGCAGGGCTCCCGCGAGCACGAGCGCCGCGTCGCGCGCCCAGGCTCCGGGGACGGCGTCGGCGAGCACGGCGTGGCGGGGAAGGCGATCGACGGCGGCGGTGGCGGTCATGAAGCTCCCTGGTTGTCAACGAGGCCCTGCCATTCTGCCCGACGCTCCCGCGGCGCGCGGCCTGCCGGGCGCGCCGGGGGCCTTGCGGCCGATAATCCCGGCATCGAGGATTCCGCGGCAGCGACCGGCCCCGACGCGACGACTCGGCAGGACAGGACGGCGATCGCCTCGCTGGCGGCGGCGGTCGCCCTCGTCCTGCTCAAGCTCGGCACGGGCCTGGCCACCGGCAGCCTGGCGCTCGCCTCGGCCGGCGTCGAGTCCTCGGGCGACGTCATCGCCGCGCTGCTGACGCTCGGCGCGATCCGCCTCGCCGGACGCCCCGCCGACAGCGATCACAACTACGGGCACCGCCGGGCCGAGAACATCGCCGCGCTCGGCGAGGCCGGGATCGTGCTCGTCGGCGGCTGCATCATCGCGTTTGAGGCGATCAAGCGCCTGATCGCGCCCGGGGCGCCGATCGACGCGCGCTGGTACGTGTTCGCCGTGATCGGCATCGCGCTCTCGATCGACGTCACCCGGATCGTGATCTCGCGGCGCGCCGCCCGCCGCTACGCGAGTGCCGCGTTTCGCTCCAACGCGTTCAACTTCGCCGGCGACACCGCGGGGTCGCTCGCGGTCCTCGTCGGGCTCATCCTCGTCTCCTCGGGCGTCGAGGCCGGCGACGCGATCGCCGCGCTCGTCGTCGCGGGACTGATCTTCCTCGCGGTCGGGCGGCTGAGCTTCGAGAACGTGCGGGCGCTGATGGACTACGCGCCGCCGGCCTCGAGGATGGCGGTCGCCGCCGTGGTCCGGGCCGAGCCCGGCGCCGAGCTGCGCCGTCTGCGGCTGCGCGACGTCGCGGGGCGGATCTACGGCGACGTGACCGTGGGCGTGCCGCCGGCGTCGGTTGCCTCGGAGACGCACGGGATCGCCGAGCGGATCGAGGCGGCGATCGCCGAGATCGCCCCCCACTCAGACGTCGTCGTCCATGCCGAGCCGGCGATGCGCGGCGCCGACCTGCGCGAGCGCATCCTCGCCACCGCGGTCGCCGATCCCGCGGTGCGCGACGTCCACGACGTCGCGATCTACACCGACCGGTTCGGCCGCTGCGTCGTCACGCTCCACGTCAAGCTCGATCCGGGCACGAGCCTGCGCAGCGCCCACGAGGCCGCCGAGCGGGTAGAAGGCGCGATCCGCGCGCTCGATGACCGCGTCATCGCCGTGCAGACCCATCTCGAGCCGCTCGAGGCGCCGATCCCGCTGACCTCGAGCGGTCGCTCGGACGGCGGCCTGTCCGCGGTGGTGCGCCGCCTGCTCGGGCGCCCGGCGATCGACGTCGAGACCCGCCAGACCGACGCGGGCCCGGTGGCGCTGTTGACGATCGGCACCGACGCAGGGACCGACCTGACCAGCGCGCACGCGCTGGCGAGCCAGCTCGAGCACGACCTTCGCCTCGAGCGTCCCGACCTCGTCGACGTCGTCGTCCACACCGAGCCGACGTGAGCCGGACGGCGGTCTCGGCGGCGGCTACCCTGCAACGATGGCGGGTCTCCGGGACCAGCTCGCGGCCGCCGGCGCCGGCTTCCTGGGCTTCCTGCGGTCGCTGCGCCCGGTGGCTTCGACGATCGGCCGGCCCTGCACGTGCGGCAACACCTCGAAGCATGGTCCCTGTCCGCGGCACGGAAAGCTGACCTGAGGTGCCGGGCTGGCGCGAGTTCGCCGAGCAGGCGCCGCGCATCGCCGCGGTGTTCCATCGCCGCCACCAAGCCACCGGCCATCTCTGCCTGCTCGGCACGCTGCGGCGCGACGGAAGCCCGCGGATCAGCCCGATCGAGTCCCATATCTTCGAGGACGAGCTGTGGCTCGGGGGGATGCCGCGCACCGTCAAGTTCGCCGATCTCGTGCGCGACCCCCGCTTCGAACTGCACACCGCGACGATCGATCCCCGGGTCGGCGATGGCGACGCCAAGGTCTGGGGGGTGGTCGAGGACGTCCTCGATCCCGACCTGCACGCCCGCTATGCCCAGGCCCTGTTCGACGAAACCGGGTTCGACCTGCGCGGCCGGCCCTTCGAGCACCTGTTCCGCGCCGATCTGATCGGCGGTGCCTCGGTCCACGTCGGCGGCGGTCACCTCGACCTCACGTCGTGGGTGCACGGCTCGCCCGAGCGGGTCGTGCGCAAGCACTGACCGCGCGCGAACCGGCGACGGCGGGTCAGACGATGGGCGACGAGGAGATCCCGATGCCAGGGGGTGGAGCCTTGCGCCCTCGATCGGCGTGCGCGCGATCGGGATCCACGATCCACGCGCGTCGCATCGTCGTCACGTCGCCTGCAGCTCGGCGGTGGGCTCCTCCGCCATCTCGGTCTCGGTGACCGCCGCGAGCCCGGGCTCGGTCCGGCGGCCGGACAGGACGACGAGCGCGACCAGGATCCCGGCCGAGACGCACCCCGCCCCGATGAGAAACGCGAAGTGGTCGCCGGATACGAGCGACGAGGTCAGCGGGTGACCCGCCGCGACCAGCGCCCTGGTGTGGCTCGTGGCGGCGGTGCCGAGCACGGCGAGGCCGAGCGCCCCGCCGACCTGCTGGGAGACGTTGACGACGCCCGACCCGAGGCCGGCGTCGGCCGCCGGCACGTCGGCCATGGCGATCGTCAGCAGCGGCATGAACGCGGAGCCGATCCCCAGACCGATGCACAGGAAGGCAGCGAACACGGTCGGGAAGTACGGCGTGGCGGCGCCCGCGGCGCTGAGCAGGACGAGCCCGCCGATGACGGTCACCATGCCCGCGACGAGCACCCGCATGGGACCGAAGCGGTTGACCAGTCGGGCGGTGATCCCGAGCGACAGCGCGCCGACGGTCATCGTCCACGGGAGGAAGCCCAGGCCCGTTGCCAACGCCCCGAAGTGGCGCACGTGCTCGAGGTACAGCGCGCCCAAGAAGAACGTCGAGTACATGCCGGTCACGAGGAAGGCGCGGACGACGCTCGAGCCGCTGAGCCCGCGCAGCCTCAGGATCCGCAGCGGCATGATCGGGTTCTCGAGCCGCGCCTCGAGCGCGAGGAAGGCCGTCATGAGCGCGATCGCCAGCGCGCCGAAGCCGAGCACGGTGCTCGAGCCCCAGCCGTCGGCGGTCGCCTGCACGATCGCGTAGACGCCGGTCATCAGCGAGGCGGTGACCAGCAGCGAGCCGAGCCAGTCGATCCCGTGCGCGAGCCCCGGGCCCTCGTCGGCGGGGATGAGCAGACGTCCGGCGGCGATCGTCGCCAGTCCGATCGGGAGGTTGACGAAGAAGATCCAGTGCCAGCTGAGCGCCTCGGTGATGAGGCCGCCGGCGAGCAGGCCCAGCGACCCGCCCGCGACGGCGACGAAGACATAGGCGCTCATCGCCCGCGCGCGCTCGGCGGGCTCGGCGAACTGGGTGACGATGATGGCCAGGATGACCGAGGCCTGCATGGCGGCGCCGATCCCCTGCAGGAAGCGGGCGCCGATGAGCACGCCCTGCGTCGGTGCCAGGCCGCAGAGCAGCGAGGCCGCCGTGAACACGGTGACGCCGAGGAGGAAGACGCGCTTGCGCCCCAGCAGGTCGCCGAGGCGGCCGGCGAGCAGCAGGAAGCTGCCGAAGGTGATGAGGAAGGCGTTGATGACCCAGGTGAGATCGTCCTGGGTGAAGCCGAGATCGCGCTGGATGTCGGGCAGGGCGACGTTCACGATCGTCGCGTCGAGCACGATCATGAGCTGCGCCATGCAGACGACCACGAGGGCCATCCAGCGGCGGCGATCGGGCTGCAGGGAGGAGATGAGGTTCGTCATGTGCATCCAGACTGTTGAGGCGAAAGGAGGATCGGTGGTAAACTGGAGGACGTCTCCGGAAACAACCGGAGGTCGCCTCCAGATAATAGCGGAGGCATCCTCCACTTTGTCAAGCGATCCGCGCCCATGACCGCCACCAGCAACTCCGTCTCGCCGTCGGTGGCGGCGCGTCCCAAGCGGTCCGACGCCCGGCGCAACTACGAGAAGGTGCTCGCGGCCGCCCGCGACGCGTTCGCCGAGGGCGGAGCGGAGGCCTCGCTGGAGGAGATCGCGCGCCGGGCCGGGGTCGGGATCGGCACCCTGTATCGCAACTTCCCGAACCGCCAGGCGCTTCTCGAGGCCGTCTACGTCGAGGAGGTCGAGGCCCTGTGCGCCTCGGCGACCCGTCTCGACAACCTCCCGCCCTGGGAGTCGCTCGTCGCGTGGCTGCACGGCTTCGTGGCCTACATCCGGACCAAGCAGGCGCTCGCCCCCGAGCTGCTCGACCATCTCGGCCGCGACGCCTCGGTGTTCCGGAGCTGTCGTGAGGCGCTGGTCAGCGCCGGGGCACCGCTGCTGACGCACGCCCAGGAGGCGGGCGTGGTCCGTCCCGACACCGACCTCGACGAGGTCCTACAGCTCGTCGGCGGCGTGGCGAAGATCCCCGGCCGGGCGCCCGAGGAGATCGACCACATGCTCGACATCGCGCTCGACGGCCTGCGCTACCGCGCCTGAGCCGGCGAACGGCGCCCGCAGATCCCGCGCGCGACCGCTACGCGCCGGCGGCCTTGGGCGCGCCCGCGTCGGTCTCGCCGTCGCCGCCCGGGTGCTCGCGAGCGAGGAAGCCCTCGATCTCGGCCACGTGGTCGCGGGAGCGCTCGGCGACCTGGAGCAGGTCGCTCATCGTCGCGACCTCCTCGATCTGCTCGGCGATGAACCACTGCAGGAACTGCTCGGCCGGGTAGTTGCGCTCATCGCGCGCGGTCGCCGCGAGCTCGTTGATCTGCTCCGAGACGCGTCGCTCCTGCTCGAGGGCCAGCGCCACCGGCTCGACCACGTCGCAGAACCCGGCGCGCGGCGCCTCGACGCCAGGGGTGGTGACCTCCGCGCCGGTGTCGAGCAGGAACCGGATCATCATCATCGCGTGGCTGCGCTCCTCGAGCGCCTGGCGGTAGAAGAAGCCGGCGAGCTGGGGCAGCGCCTTGGCGTCGAAGTACACCGCGCAGGCGACGTACTGCTGATGGGCGGCGAACTCGTTGGCGACCTGCTCGTTGAGCTTGCGGACGAACGTCGATGCGGCGGGCACGCTGGCAGGGTACCGGGTCAGGCCGTCGGGGCCGGCCGCCGCATCCGCAACGTGCTGAGCGCCAGCGGACGGTCGAGCACGTAGACGTAGCTCGAGCCCTCGTCGCTCGGATCGCCGCTGGCGACCGCGCCCGCCCACGTCCGGCGGTAGCCGGCGCTCTCGAGCGCCCGCCACGACGGTCGGTTGGCCTGCTGCACGGCCACGACGATCGCGACGACTTCCGGGTGGCGCAGCCAGACGCCGGACGATCCGGCGGCGATCATCCTCGGTCCCAGGCCGCGCCCGGTCAGCTCCGGGACGCCGATCAGGTAGTCGAGGCTCGCCGCCGGCGACGGTGCCTGCGCGGGCGCCAGTGCCCGCTCGTAGTCGGGATTGTCCGAGAGCAGGTAGCGCTGGAGCATGCCGATCGGCCGCCCGTCGAGCTCGGCGATCAGCAGCTCGGTCGGATCGGCGCCCGCGATCGCCGGCGCATAGGTCGCGCGCACCGAGGTCGGGTCGCTCGCCTCGCGCCACCAGGTGCAGACGTGAGGCTCGGCGAGCCACCGTCCAAGCGTCGTGAGGTCCTCGCGGACCAGCGGTCGCAGCTGGATGCCCATGGCGCCGTGATCGTGCTCCTCGGCGATCCGCCGTCGATGCCGGGGCGTGCTAGTCGCCTCCGGCGCGGACCTGACCGTAGTTCAGCAGTGCGGTGATCAGGACGCCGCCGGCGATGTTGCCGAGCAGCACCACCGCAAACCAGGCGAGGGCGTGGCCGACCTGGACCTCGCTGCGCAGCGTCGCGCACATCACCTCGATCGTCGTCGACACGGCATGGTCGAGCTGGAGCACCCCGAAGAGGAACACGAGCGCCCAGATGAGGGCGATCTGCCCGATGACCGCGGTGCCGGACTGGATCAGCCAGGCGACGAGGGCGATCGCCCACCCGCCGAGGACGGCGCTCCAGAAGAACGACGCCCAGCTGCCCACGGTCGCCTTATGGCCGGCCTGCGCCACTGCGGCGGCGACGTCGGGCGCGATCGCGCTCGTCTTGGTGATCAGCAGCGCGAACAGCATCGCGCCGATCAGGTTGGCGGCGAGCACCACGATCCACAGCCGCAGCGTCGCGAGCAGATGGCGGCGCTCGTCGAGCACGAGCGTCACCGGGTACAGGGTGTTCTCGGTGAACAGCTGGGCGCGCCCGATGATGACGACGATGAAGCCGATCGGGAAGAAGATCGCCCCCACCAGCTTGGCGTCGTGATGCCCGGCGAGTGCTGTCGACGCGGCCGCCGAGGCGACCGCCCCGAAGCCCACGCAGGCACCGGCGAACAGTCCGGAGAAGATCAGCGACGGGACCGGCCGACCGAGCTCCTCGGAGGCGTCGTGCTTGACCCGCTCGTAGATGTCGGCGGCGCTGGCCCGGGCCCGCTCGTTCCCGGCTCCGTCGTCCTGCGGTCGATCGCTCGCCGCCGTCTGCGTTGTCTCCTCGTCGATCCTCACCCTCCGCACCTTCCCGTCGTGAGCCCAGCGCTAACTTTGTCCGCGGGCAGCCTCGGACCGCGATGGCCCTTGCGCCGCCTGCGCGCCGTTGACGTTCCGCGAGCCCCGGCCCGCATCCGGCCGCCCGGCCGATGACACGCACATCGGCGGCGCCGGGATCAGGCCTTCGGGCTCTACCGGAGCGCGGTCCCCGCGTCGCCCGCGCCGACGCCCGGAGCCCCGCAGGCGATCGACCGATCAGCGTCGGCGACCCCAGCTCGCACCGCGGCGGCGAGGTCGGTCGAGAGGCCACGCCTGGCTGGGCCGTCGATCCGCGCCGAGGTTCGCACCCGAACGTCGGCGGCGCGGCGCACCGCGACGCCATGATCGACGAGGCGGCGCAGGAACGAGGCGTCCTCGAGATCGGGGACGTCGGGAAGGCCTCCGACGCGGCGGTAGGCGCGTGCGGTGACGCCCAACGACGCTCCGGCGAAATGATGGTGGGCGGCGCCCGGGTCATTGCGTTGGACGCGCTCGAGGCGGATCCCCGCCTGGTGGTCGCGCTGGGCGAGGACGTGCGCCGGTAGCTGGGCGGCCTCGGCGTCGTCGAGCTCGATGAGGCCCGCGACGACCTCGACGCCGCTGTCGATCTGCGCGAGCTGTCGTTCGAGCCAGTCCGGCGCCGGTCGGGTGTCGGCGTCGGTGCTGGCGATCAGGCCGGTGGGGCGGCCGGCGCGCAGCAGCTGGGCGCAGGCGGCGTCCATCCCCAGGCGGCGAGCGGGGCCGGACCCGGCTCCGGGGCCCGTCAGGCAGCGAAGGGGCAGACCGACGGCGCGGGCGGTGCGAGCGGCGACGAGGGCCGTGGCGTCGTGGCAGGCGTCGAGCACGACGATCGTGGCGAACCTCCCGGGGCGCAGCGTCTGGGCGCCCAGCGCGAGCAGGCACGCCTCGATGTGCCGCTCCTCGTTGCGGGCCGGCACGACGACGACGGCGGCTAGCGACACGGCTCTCCGCGTCGCTCGAAGACGTCGAGCAGGTAGTCATCGGTGTGCTGCATGGCCACCGGCGCCAGCCATGGGGTGTCGTGCAGCCGGGCGTGGACCTCGGCGGCGGTGAAGGGTCGCTCGGGTCCCGCGGGACGCCAGTGCACGGCCACGAGCCGGCCCTGCGGGCCCAGGCATCGGCCGAGTCGGTCCAGCGTGTCGCTCAGGTCTACCGGGGCCAGGTAGTAGAGGATCTCGGAGGCGACGACGAGCTCGAAGCTCTGGAGCGGGATGGCGTCGGGGATCACGCCGAGCAGGCTCGTGACGTGCGGGAGCCCGAGCAGCCGCCGGCGGGCGTCGGCCACGGCGGTCGGCGACGCGTCGACGGTGATCAGGGACCGACACGCGGGCGCGAGCCGGGCGGTGAAGGCGCCGATCGACGCTCCGAGCTCGAGTGCCGTCGTGAACGGCGCGGCGCGGCCCCGCGTGCACGCCGCGAGCGTCGCCTGGTACTTGTCTCGTTCGTAATCGCTGGTCAGATACGACCAGGGGTCGGGATCGGCCTGGTACAGGGCCTCGAAGTCGGCGTTGCTCATATGCTGGGCCATCTCAGGTGCGTTCGAGAGCGGCCTCGCCCGCTCGCGCGAGCAGAGGCTCGAGCCGGTGCTGGAGCATGAAGAGCTCGAGGTCGCGCCGAGCGCGGTCGAGGTCTTCCGCCAGCGCGAACGGCCGCGAGCCACAGGCGCGCGCGGCCTCGTCGAGCAGCGCTCGGCACGCGTCGGCGATCGCGGTTCGCGCGAACAGGGCGGTCTCGGCGAGGTGCGCCTCCGCGCGATCCATGGCCCGCGCACCGGCGGCGAGCCACACGTCGATCGTCCGCTGCGCCGCGAGGATGCGCCCGGCGGCGAGCGCCTCGAGCTCGCCGCGCCGCGGACGCGCACGCAGCGCGTCGAGCGCGGCCTCGACGGCGGTGTCGGCCATGCCGGCCCAGCTCGCGGCGGTCCGCAGGGCGTCGCGGCCGAACCACGGCTGTTCGGCGATCGCGCCGGGCTCGCCGATCATGGCGATGACCGGGGCGTCGCGGAAGACGACGCGATGGGAGACCGAGGCGCGGAGGCCGTGGGCCCGGTACCAGGTCTCGTCGATGAGCACGTGCCGGGCGTCGAGCGCGTCGACCCACACCATCACCGGCGGACCCGCGTCGGGGTCCGGGCTGGGGCGAGCGAGCACGAGCGCCCGGTTACAGCCTCCGGCTCCCGAGCAGAACGTCTTGACGCCGCGCAGGACCTGACGGCGACCGGAGCCGACGACGGCCGCGGGTGGACCCTCGCCGGGGACGGGATCCCCGCCCCACACGCCGGCCAGCAGCGTGCCGGCGATCGCCGCCTGGCGCTCGCGCTCGCGCACGTCGGCGGGCGCGTGGACGGCGAGCCGCTCGATCGCGTTGAGGTGTCCGTCGAAGATCCGCCCCACCGAACCGTCGGCGGCAGCGACGCGCCGGACGAGCGCAAGCTCGTCCGCGGCCGGGGGACGCTGCCGTCCGACGGTGGCGTTCCAGCGCAGAGCCCCGCCGGCGCGCAGGGTGCAGAACGCGTCGCGCGGGAACCGCGGGTGCAGCTGGGCGTCGCGGGCCGCCGCGCCGGCCGCGATCGCGGCGACCGCGCTCTCGAGCGTCGTGGCGCCGGGCGGGGTGGCTCCGGGGACCGCGGCGGCCGTCACTCAAGCGCCCCCAATCGCAGTCCGTGGCGCTCCGCATGATCGATGACCCGCCCGGTGAAGCCGAGCGTCTGCTCGGCGTCGTCGCGTCGGGCGCCGGGGCCGATCCCGTCGTGGGCGAGGACGATGGCGCCCGCCCGCAGCCCCGCGCGGGTGGCCGCGAACATCGCGTCGGCGCTGTCGCCGCGCCAGTCGTGGGTGTCCACCGTCCAGCCCACCAGCGCGAGTCGATGCTCATCGGCGAGCGCCGCGGTCCACGGCGCCCGATCGCCCCACGGCGTGCGCCACAGCCGGGGCCGGAGCCCGAGCGCCGCGAGGGCGTCGAGCGCTCGCGCGGTGTCCGAGCGCACCCACGCCACGTCGCGATCACGGTGGCGCACATGCTCGAGGCAGTGCAGGCCGACGGCGTGTCCCTCGTCGGTCATCCGCGCCATCAGCTCCGGGCTGGCGGCCGCACGGTCGGCCATCACGAAGAAGGTCGCGCGCGCGCCGGCGCCCGCCAGGATGTCGAGCAGCCGCGGCGTCGTCCGGCGATCGGGACCGTCGTCAAAGGTCAGCGCGAGGGTGGGCACGTCGGAGACGGCGCGGTGTGGGCATCGACCGCGCGCTACCCAGCTCATGACCGGTGAACCAACGCCGCGGGCGAGCCGGTCGCCTCATTGCCGCGTGGGGCGTCCCGTAGTGACCGACGCTGCCATCGCGGCGCGGACGTCCGCCTGGCGAGCCAGGTTCGCCTCAAGCTGCCTGCCGACCTGCCGCGCCAGCCGCCGCTGTCTGAAGAGCACGAGCCCCAGCAGCGGAAAGGCAACCAGTGTCGCAAGTCCCGCGACCACGCCGATCGTCTGCACGGGCGAAGCGTGGACCGTTGAGGTCGTCCGAGCCGGCGCCGAAATGGCGTTGAGAATCACGCGCTTTGCAGCACCGGCTCCCCGACCGCCGGCGACGGCGCCGATCGGCACCGTCTGCTCGGCGATCGCGAGCAGTTCGCCGTGGCCAACCCCGTTCGTCAGCGTGTTGTGTACCCAGTACACGGCGCCGTGCTCGCGCCAGGCCACCATCTGCAGCTGAGCTCCGTCGTAGTAGAGGGCATAGGTGCGCTGGCCGACCCGAAGGATCTGATTTGGGTTTGTAAACAGCGGCGCGTCGGTCCACGTCGTTCCCTGCACGTCGTAGAACTGGCCAAGCTGCCCGTTGGAGAACACCTCGACGTAGGCGGGATAAGCCTTCCCGCCCGGGCCCTGGATGAGATAGTCGCGAATGCACGCCTGCACCTGCGTGGTGCAGCGCGCTGAGACCGCGAACATGCCGCTGCCCGCCAGGCTCTGCACCTTTGGAAACTCGGCCACGAACGGGATCCTTCTGGTCGCCGCCTTCTCGGCGGCAACGTTTGCTCCCAGCGTCGGCGTCAGCGGTAGGTGCGCGAGCGTGAGACGGCGCGCGACCCTTCGCGCAACGGCCGCCGTCTGCCTCGTGGGCGGCGGCTTGCCGCCGACCAGGAAGTCGTGCACGCTCTGTTGGATCTGAGCGGGACTGGCGGTCAGGTCGCCGTTCGGGAGGGGGCTGGCGAGGAACGGCACCTGGCGCACGTGCAGCCCGGCGGCCGTGATGAGCAGATCGGCCAGGTGCAGGATCTCGGTCGAGCTGTCCAGCCCCGGATCGGTCTGCACGGTCTGGCCGAAGATCCTCTCGAACCTGCCGACGTTGCCGGAGAGCTCGGGACCGTACTGCTTCTTGACGTCCAGGAGGAAGGCCTGGTCGCGCGCGTCGCGGATCTGCGAGGTATCGGTATGGCGGTAGGAGACGAACTGCTCGGCCTGGCTCCCGCCCAGGCATTGATACCCAGGCTGCAGGTCGACGTTCTGATACTGGGCACCGCCGGCGGCGTTGTTGTGGTAGTAGCGCTCATCGACCGTCGAATAGACGCAGCCCAACTCGTCGATCGCCTTCTCAAAGCGGCCGAACGTGGCCACGACCACGTGGTTGATCGATACCCCGGTGACCTGCTTGATCGTCTGCAGCAGATATGTGAGCCCCCCCGTGTACGCCGCGTTCAGTCGCGTCGGGCCGACGACCCCGCTCGGGGTCTGGATCGGGACCCACAACTCGCGCGGAATCGACATCATCGAGATCCACGGCTTGCTCGGGTCGATGCGCACGAGCAGCATCTCGTTGGCGAGATGGGGCACCGCATGCGCGTAGTACCGGGTGGCCGGGCGCCAGTCGTCGCCGACGAGCAGCAGCGTCTCCGGGCTTCCGTAGGAGTCCGGGGCGAGCGCCCGGCGATCGATCTTCAGCGGCTGGCCCGCCCGCAGGTCATGCGCCACGGTGTGAACCTGCTCCAGGATGAACACCGCCGTCGCCCCGCCACTTGCGAGCACCACGATCAGGCAGCCCAGCAGCAGCCGCCAGACGATCCGGCGCCGCGGCGGCTTGCCCTCTGGGTCAGCGGACGGCGGATCTGACGGGCGCGTTGGCGGCGGCGCGGCGACGCTCACGTTGCACGCCCTTGGCAACCGGGTCCGGACATCATCGCGATGCGTAAGCCTACGCAAGCCCCGGGACGCGACGCTTGGGGCGCGTCCCACGGGCCGGCAGGATCCCAGGCACGTGGCTTGCCAGGCGCCGAGCGCGCCACCTCGCGAGGGCCGTGGGCGACATAAGATCCGTTATCGAGCGTGAACGGGCGGCGCCGCGGACTCAGAAACTGTGGCGCGACAACCGGAGTCCGCCGTAGTGGCGCTCGGCGCTCATGGCCCTCAGCGCCGGGACCATCTCGCTGGTGACGAGGCCCCGCTCGGCGGTCAGCTCGTCGATGATCTGAAACGAGCCGGCCACGCGCTCGGGGGTGTCGACGGTGATCGTCACCACCGGAGCGTGACGGCGCAGCTGGAAGAACCGGTCGCCGTGCGGAGCGTGATCGCCGTGGAATCCCCACACGCCGCGCACGCTCGTGGCGCCGGCGGCGTCGGTGCGCCGCAGCCGGCGGATGATCTCCACGTGCAGCGGGCGTCCCTCGTAGCTCGCGGCCTGCGAGCTGAAGACCGTCAGCTTCTGCCAGATCGCGAGGCCGTGCTCGTCGGTGGCCGGCAGCTCGTGCGGACGGGCCAACAGCTGCCCGTCGCGCTTGCAGACGCGGACGCGCTCGACGGTGACGAGGGGATCGTCGAGCATGCGCCCGAGCTCGGGGAGGATCTCGGCGATCCGTGCTCCGGCTCCCACGGCCATGACCATCATCGGGACGTCGGCATTGGCGGCGAAGAACGCCGCGCGCGTGCGTCGGCCACGGTGGGTGCCGTCGACGCCGAGGAACACCGTGGCTCCCGCGATCCCGCTGCGGTGGAGCAGGTCGCAGACCGCCGCGAACGCGGGCGTGCCGTCCACGCGCTCCCGGCGTCCGACGTAGGCGGTCAGCTTGGTCGCCTCGTGGGACGCCTCGGGGAGCTGCACCCGGGCGATGTCGCCGGAGAGCAGGCGAGCCCGCTCGAGGGTGATCAGCCCGCGCTGCTTGACCTGCAGGACGAGCTCGAGCAGCGACTCGATCCGCTCGCGGCGGTCCACGGCGATCGAGACCACCGGCAGGTCCTCCGACAGGGACAGCAGACGGTCGGTGTGCAGATGGTGCAGGCGCCCGAACCCCTCGACGCCGCGCAGCAGGATGCTCGTCTGCAGACGGTTGCCGCCGAAGAGATCGAGCAGCTGGTCGCCGAGCAGGCGACCCTCGGAGCGATCGCGCTCGCCGAAGTAGGTGGTCAGCTTCAGGCAGTCGTCGTTCATGCCGCCCTCCCGATGGCGCGTCCGAGGGTGGCGGCGAGCACGCCGGCGACGATGCTGACCGCGAGGTTGACGAGCGCGCCGCGGGTGTCGGCCTCCTCGGCGAGCCGCTCGGTCTCGAGCATCCAGGTGGAGAAGGTCGTGTAGGACCCCAGGGTCGCGGTGCCGGCGAGCAGGAGCGCGTTGCCGGTCAGCCCGAGCCCGTTCAGCAGACCGAGCAGGAACGCGCCGCTGAGGTTGATCACCAGCGTTCCCCAGGGAAACGCACGCCCGGCGCGCTGGGAGATCGCGCCGTCGATGAGGAAGCGGCCGACCGCGCCGACGCCGCCGAGCCCCGCGATCGCCGCCCACACCCCGGGGCTCACGCCAGCTGCCGGGGCCGGCGCACGATCGCGGTGGTCAACCAGATGGCACCGTAGCCGGCGGTGATGCTGGCCGCCGCGTAGCCGAGCGCGAGCCCATCCCGTCCGGCGTCGAGCATCCGCAGAACCTCGACCTGCATCGTCGAGAACGTCGTATAGGCGCCGCAGAAGCCGGTGCCGATGAACGGCCGGCGATACGTCGACTGCGGCAGGCGCTCCTGGAGGCGCGTGGCGGCGTAGGCGAGCACGGCCGATCCGCTGATGTTGACGACGAACGTCGCCCAGGGCCAAGCGGGTGCGGCGGCGGTGAAACGCTCGCTGACCCAGATGCGCAGCAGCGCCCCGATCATTCCGCCGGCGAAGATCGCCGCCAGCTCTCGTCGGTCCAGCCGGGCCATGCTCGATCACGGACCCGGCGGGTCGCCGCGGCGGCCGTGGTTCATGGAAGGCTCCTTTCGCGATCGCGATGAGTTGGCGAAAGGAGTCATCGGCCCTTGTCTCGGCGGACGGTTCGCGCGACCCACCGGGCCTGCGCCAGGACTCCATCTGGCGACGGACACCATACCGCTGCGCGGTTGGACGAAGGGTCGACCCTGGCCCGTCGTTCTCAAGCGGGCAGCGGGGATCGTCGATGGTGCCGCATGAGTCTTGCCGGCATGAGTTCGAGCAACGCCTTCGGCGATCCCCATGAGGCGGTGCAGCGGGCGGTCGCGGTCGCCCGCGACGGCGACCGCCTGCGCGCGGTCTACCTCACCGGGCTCGAGCGCGGCGTCAGGGCCTATCTCGGCTCCCCGTCAAGGGCGGGAGCACGCGGATCGGGGCCCCGACGCCGTCGGGGCACTGCTCAGCGTCCTGTGCTCGCCGGGGCCGTAGATCTCGCCCCCGCGGCAGCGGCCGGCACCTGCGGCTGACCGCCCTGGGGCGGTCTCGTCTCCGCTTCAGCCTTCCCCGGCGCGTGGCGCGGGCCCTCTCCTTCTCGGGCTTGACTTCGCGGGGCGCTCGGCGGGCGGCTCGAACGTCGGTCGATCGCAGAAGGACACGGGTCACGCACGCCCGGCGACCGTCCGATGAGCCCCCGATGCTCCCCCGGCACATCGCCTATCCCGCAGCGGCGCTGCTCGTCCTCGCCGCGCTTCTGTTCGTGTCCGCCGGCGACCACGCCGCGCGACGCGCCGGCGCCCGCTCGACCGGCGCCCGAGCGGCGGCGATGCTCGTCGCCACGGCCGGGCCCACTCCGAGCGCCCGGCCCACGCCCGCCGGAGCCGCCGCGCCGAGCGGCACCGCGGCGGCCAGCGAGGACTGCAGTCGCGTTCGCGCCGACTATCGCGCGCTCCGCCAGGCCGGCGCGCGCGGCAGCCGGTCGCGCGCCGCCGCCACCGACCTCGCCGGCGACGCCGCGCTTGCCGGCGGCGACCTCGGCGTGCTCGCGCTCGACAGCGGCCGGCCGGTGCTCGGCGACCTGGTCCACGACGACTTTCAAGCCCTGAGCGACCGCATCCAGGAGTCGCCCGTCGGCTCGGGCGCATCGGTCCGCGCGGTGGCCGTCGTGGGCGCTGCCGAGCGACGCGACCGGCGCGCCGGCGGCGAGCTCTACCGGGCGCTCTGCCCCGGCGGGGCGTCGCTGGCTACCGGGTGACCGACCGCACGCGGTGGTCACGAGGTGGCCGCCGAACCGTCGCGCCTCACCGCTGAGGATGACGATCGAGTTGCGCCGTGACCGCGGGCGCCACGACTTTGGACGGTCCGTTCCCGGGCCGATGTCGTCTGACCCCCGGAGACCGGGGGTTGTACGACTCCCGATCACCGCGCCGCTGCCGGATGTCGCGCTACCCCTCCGGTTCCCTGGCTCCCTCCCGCCGACGTTCCAGACCGGGCCCGGGGAAGTGGTCGCCGCCGTCGCCAATCCTCATCCGAGCACGATCGTTGTCAAACGAGACTGGCTCCCATCCATCTTCGTCCGGAATCAAGCTCGCGGTCCATGGAATCGGCTCGCGGTACATCTAAAGCTTGATCACATCGCCGCGACAGCTCGGCACTCGACAAGTCTCGCCTGCCCTAGAAGGCCAGAATGAGACCTAGTCCTAGAATGGTATAGTCCTGGCGGTCGCTCGCTGATTGCGCTCTTCGTCTTCGCCTCTTCTGAGGTCGCCCATGTCTGCTGGCCCGCGCTCGGTACGCCTCCATCTCGCCGTCCTGGCTGTGCTGGTCGGGGTGGCTGTCGCCGGGTGTGGCAGCTCGTCATCCTCTTCGTCCTCAGGTGCCGCCGCCTCGGGTGGCGCAGGCGCCAAGACCTCAGCGCCGATCGCCGCCGTCGGGGCGGAGAACGAGTACGCAAACGTCATCTCGCAGATCGGCGGCCCGTACGTGCGGGTGTCGGCGATCGAGAGCAACCCGAACACCGATCCGCACACCTTCGAGGCCAGCCCGAGCGTCGCCCAGGAGGTCAGCCAGGCGAAGCTGATCGTCCAGAACGGAGTCGGCTACGACGACTACATGACGAAGATCGAGTCCGCCTCGCCGAGCAGTTCGCGCAAGATCATCGACGTGCAGCACCTGCTCGGGCTGCCCAACAGCACTCCAAACCCGCATCTGTGGTACTCGCCGAACACGATGCCGGCGGTCGCCAAGGCGCTGGGCGCGGATCTCGCGGCGCTCGATCCGTCCCACGCCGCCCTCTTTCGCGCCAACGTCGCCAAGTTCGATTCGTCGCTGAAGCCGTGGTACGCCGCGGTCGCCGCGTTCAAAGCCAAGTACCGCGGCACGCCGGTGGCCACGACTGAGCCGGTCGCGGACTATCTGCTGGAGGCGATGGGGACGAAGAATCTGACCCCGTTCGTGTTGCAGGCCGACATCATGAACGGCAACGACCCGAGCGCACAGAACGTCGCCCTCGAGAACGGGTTCTTCTCCAAGCACAAGGTCAAGGTGTTTGCCTATAACCAGCAGGTCGTCGACTCGCTGACCGAGTCGATCCGCGCCAACGCTCAAAAGGCCGGCGTGCCGGTGGTCGGGGTCTATGAGACGATGCCGACCCCCGGCTACACCTATCAGTCGTGGATGCTGGCCGAGGCCAAGGCGCTGCAAGCCGCCGTGACCAACCAGAAGTCGACGCTTCGCCTATGAGACCAGCAGCCCAGCATCATCCTCACGTGCGGGCGCTGGCAGTCGACGGGGTGAGCGTGACGCTCGGCGGCCGGCGGATCCTCGACGAGGTTGCGTTCACGGTGCAGCGTGGGCAGTTCACCGGCCTGATTGGCTCCAACGGCGCCGGCAAGACGACATTGCTGCGGGTCATCCTTGGTCTGCAGCGTCCGCACGCCGGCCGGGTGCTCCTCGCCGGACGGCCTCGGGCGCGGCGTAACCGTTCGATCGGCTACGTGCCGCAGAAAGTCGGTCTAGATCCCGACCTGCCCATGCGCGCCCGCGATCTCGTCGAGCTCGGGATCGACGGCCACCGGCTGGGGATCGCGCGCCCGTCGCCGGCGCGTCGTGAGCTCGTCGCCGAGATGCTGGCCGCGGTCGATGCCGAGCGGTTCGCCGACTCTCGGGTTGGGCGGCTGTCCGGCGGCGAGCAGCAGCGCATCCTGATCGCTCATGCGCTCGTTGCCCGTCCCCAGCTGCTGCTGTTAGACGAGCCGCTGGCCAACCTCGACCTGCGCAGCGGCCAGGAGATCGTCTCGCTGCTTGACCGAATCGCAACCGAGCACGAGATCGCCGTGCTGCTCTCCGTCCACGAGATGAACCCGCTGCTATCGGTCATGGACCGAGTCGTGTACCTCGCGGGCGGCCGCGCGGTCAGCGGCACCACCGACCAGGTGATCCGCTCTGACGTGCTCTCGGGCCTGTACGGCCATCGGGTCGAGGTGCTGCACGTGGCCGGGCGGATCCTCGTGGTCGCCGGCGGCCCTGCGGCGACAAACGGCTCCCCGGACGGGCTCCCCGGCGCTGCCCCGCTTCCCGACGCGAGGTAGGCGCGGTGGGCTGGCTCATCGAACCGGGGTTCTTTGCCAGCGCACAGGTGCACACCGCCTTGGTCATCGGCGCAGCGGCGGCGCTGGTGTCGGCGGTCGTGGGGGTGTTCACGGTCATCCGCGGCCAGTCCTTCGGCGGGCACGCGCTCACCGATGCCTCGGCCACCGGCGGCTCCGGATCGCTGCTCGCCGGGGTCAACCCGCTGTTGGGGTTCGTGGTCGGCGCTGTGACCGCCGCGGGGGCGATGGAGGCGATCGGCGTGCGCCACGCCCGCGGCCGCGACCTTGCCACCGGGATCGTGCTCGGCGCCTCCATCGGCTTGGCGTCCCTGTTCTTATACCTTGACACCACCGCCACCGCCACCACCGGCGCGACCCAGCAGATCCTGTTCGGCTCGATCTTCGCCCCCGCGCCGGGCACCGTGCCCATCGTCGCCGGGTTCGGCGCCGCCTCGCTGGCCATCATCCTGGCGCTCTACCGGCCGCTGCTCCTGACGTCGATCAGCGGCGACCTCGCCGCGGCCCGCGGCGTCCCGGTGCGCCTGGTCGGCCTGGCGTACATGCTCGCCCTCGCCCTCGCGGTCGCGTTGTCATCGCTGGCGATCGGCGCGATCCTGTCCACCGCCCTGCTCATTGGGCCACCCGCCACCGCCCTGCACGCCACCCGACGCGCCGGACGGGCGCTCATCGGCGCGGCCGGGCTGGGGATCGCCTGCACCTGGATCGGGGTGCTCCTGGCCTACGACAGCGCCCACTGGTTCAGCGACGGCAACGGTCTACCGGTCAGCTTCTTCATCGTCGCCGTGATCTTCCTCGCCTACCTCATCTCTGACCTCACCACCCACCGCGCCACCCGACGGTCGACCGCGGCCGGGCGCACGGGTGCCCTCGTCGGAGACCGCGACCCCCGAGCGGCGCGCTAGCCCCAGACGCCGCCGACGTGTTCAGCTCGTTCATGCAGAACGCCTGGATCGTGGCCACGATGGTCGCGGTGATCGCGGGCGTCGTCGGGTTCTTCGTGGTCCTGCGCGGCTCGGCGTTCCCCGCCCATGCGATCCCCAACGGCGCGTTCGCGGGCGCCGCCGGCGCCGTCCTGGTCGGCGTCAGCAGCCTGCTCGGCCTCGGCGTGTTCGCCGTCCTGTCCGCGCTGGGGATCGGCTCTCTGGGCCGCCGCGGCCGCCACGACGTCGCGACCGCGCTGGCGCTCGTGGCGATGCTCGCCTGCGGCGCGGCGTTTCTCAGCCGTACCACCGAATACGCTCCCGAGATCTTCTCGCTCCTGTTTGGCGAGGTGCTCGGCGTGAGCACGACGGAGCTCCTGCCCGTCGCTGGTCTCGGCGCCGCTTGCCTGCTGGCGGTCGCGGTCCTGTACCGGCCGCTGCTGCTGTCCTCGGTCATGCCGGAGATCGCCGAAGCCAAGGGCGTGCGGTCCGACCGCATCGAGATCGCGTTCCTTATCGTGCTCGCCCTCGCCACCGCGATGACCGTGCCCGTTGTCGGGGCGCTGTTGATCTTCAGCCTGATGATCGGCCCGCCCGCGGCCGCCCGGGCGCTGACCCCCCGGCCCGGCGCCGCGATCGCCCTCTCGGTCGCGCTTGCGCTGATCACCGTGTGGGCGGCGATCGCCCTCTCCTACCAGACCAACTGGCCGATCGGATTCTTCGTCGGCACGATCAGCGCGCTCGCCTACGGCCTCGGGCGGGGATGGAACGCCGCCCGCACCCACCACCACCAGCTTCCGCATTCAGCGACCTTCACGGACGCCAGCTCACCGGGATCGCCCGCGCCGCCTCTCGGCCAAAGGCGCCAGAAACGACGCCGTCCTATCTAGACTGGCGACTCATGGGTCAGTCAACTGACGCGCAGAGATGGACCGAGCGCGCTCTCGACAGCCTCGCGGACGCCGGCTACCGGCGCGGCGGGGCGCGCAAGGAACTGCTCACTCTCCTGGGCGGGCAGACCTGCGCCCTTTCTGCCCTCGAGATCGAGCAGGCGCTCGCCGGCGGCGATCGCCGCGTCTCGCGGGCGAGCATCTATCGCATCCTCGAGGAGCTCGAGGCGATCGGCGTCATCCAGCGGGTCGACATCGGCTCGGGGATGACCCGCTATGAGCCGCTGCACCGCGGCGACGGACACCACCATCATCTCGTCTGCGACCGCTGCGGACGGCTCGAGCCGTTCTCCGACGAGGGCCTGGAGCGCGCGATCCGCCGGCTTTCGGCGCGGGTCCCGCTCGACGTCTCCGAGCACGAGGTCGTGCTGCGGGGCGCCTGCTCGACCTGTGCCGGCTGACGACGCGCGCCGCCGGGCGTCGCCGCTGCCCGACCGGGTCCGGCACGCGTGCGCGCAGGTCGCCGCGCGCGCCCGCAGCGTCCGCGTCGTCGAGGAGCGGATCGAATCCTATGCGGCGGCGCTGCCCACGCCGGCCGACGTGCCCGGCCTCGATCCGCAGGCGCGCTTCGTGCACGGCGACCGCGACGCCGTCATCGCCTTCATCCTCTGCCTCGACGCGATCAACTTCGGGTCGGGCTGGTGGCCGACCGTTCGCAAGCGCCCTGGCCGCTCCGGCTATCTGACGATGGCCTCAGGGCTCGCCGATCGCTTCCGCGCCGCCGGCGCCTATCCGGCGGACGAGCTGGCGGAGATCGAGGCCGCCGAGGTCGCCGCGGTCCTCGGTCAGGATCCCGGCCACGAGCTGATGGCGCTGTTCGCGGCATCGCTGCGCGTCCTCGGCGGCCACGTTCGCGACGAGGCCGACGGCAGCTTCGCCCGCGTCGTCGACGCGGCCGCGGGCTCGGCGGTCGCGCTCGCCACTGCACTCGCCGGATGGGCCTGCTTCGCCGACGTCTCGCCCTACGACGAGCTCGAGGTGCCGTTCTACAAGCGCGCCCAGCTGACCGCCGCCGACCTCCAGGGCGCGGGGGTGGCCCGGTTCTCCGATCTGCACCGGCTGACCGCGTTCGCCGACAACCTCGTCCCCCACGTGCTGGCGCTCGACGGCGTGCTCGCGCTCGATCCGCGGCTCGCCGAGAGGATCGCCGCCGAGCAGCTGCTCGTCCACGACTCGCCCGAGGAGGTCGAGCTGCGGGCGTGTGCCCTGCACGCCGTCGAGCGGCTCGCGGCGGCGTCGTCGCTGAGCGCCGCCGAGGTCGACATGGTCCTCTGGACCCGGGGCCAGGAGCCGCGTTGCAAGGCCCGCCCGCGGCCCCGCGCGCGGACGACCGCCTACTGATCCGCCGCTTCGCGCGAACCGCCGGGCGTCTGCACGGCGGTCGCGAACCGCTCGATGCTGCGCGTCCACACGCGCTTGGCATCGGCGACCTCGTTGTCCCAGAAGGCGCAGTGCATGACCTCGAAGTCAAACGGCGCGACGGCGTCGCCGATGCGCCGCACGTCGGCCGCCGGCAGCGGCACGCGGTTGGGATAGCTCCACAGAAAGCAGACGTAGCGCGCGTCGGGGACGGGCAGGCAGACGTCGCCGGCCAACAGCGTCCCCGACCCGTCGGGCGCGGCGCGGTGCAGGACGGTCGCGCCGGGGAAGTGGCCGCCGGTCCGGATCAGCGTCAGCCCCTGACCGAGCTCGAGTCGATCCCCATCCCAATAGGCGATGCGCGGATCCGGGCGCACGACCCACTCGCGATCGGCGCTCGGCAGATGGATCGGGCAGTCAAACCAGCGGGCCCACTCGACCATCGCCGAGTAGTAGTGCGGATGGGAGATCGCGATCGCCGCCAGGCCGCCGCGCCGCTGCACCAGCGCGGCGGTGTCCTCGTCGAACAGGGTGATGCAGTCCCAGAGCAGGTTGCGCTCCCCGAAGGGCACGAGGAGGGCGCGCTGACCGATCGCGAACGACGGCTCGGTGACGATCCCCGTCAGCTCGCCCTGCGCGGCGAAGCGATTGTGGTGGTCGCGCCGCAGCGCCGACAGCGTCGTCCACGCCTGGCCGCCGCGGGGGACGTATTGACGGGGGTCCTCGCAGATGGGACAGCGCTCGGGGTTCACGACGCCGAACTGGGTCCCGCAGGTGCGACAGATGGCCAGCTCGGCGTCCATCACGCGACCCTACCCCCCGCGCGTGGCCCGGTAGCGCTGCTCGGCCTGGGCGGCGAGGGCGCTCACGTCCACCGACCCCAGCCCGGTGGCGAGGTCGTAGCCGGCGCGCGCGGTGCAGCAGCCGAGCGGGTGGTGGATGAGCATCGATCCGAGGTCGTTGTCGCCGACGGTGACGTCGTCGATCGCGGCGGATCGGGTCCGCGCCAGGTACAGCAGCGGATCGAGGAGGCCGAGCGGCGGCTCGCCGCGGGCCGCCGCGGCCTGGTCGGCGTCCGCGATGCCCGCGGCGAGCAGCGGCGTCGCCGCGCTCGTCCCGCCGACGCTGATCCAGCCGGGCGTCAGCCCGGCGGGCAGCTCGTCGCACGCCGTCGTGCAGTAGATGGCATAGCCGGGGAGCGGGTCGGCGAACATCGAGACATCGGGCACGTCGCGCGCGCCGGGCGTGGTGCCCGACGCCGACTGCCAGGCCGGCCGTCCGAACAGGATGCTCTTGCCGCCGCCGCCGGCCCCGAAGCGCAGCGGGCTGTCGTTCCAGGTCAGCTCGGTCTGCAGCGCGTTGGTCGCGGCCAGGGTGACGTTGGTCCCGCCGACGGCCGTGACATACGGCGAGGACGCGGGGAACTGGGTGCGCAGGACCGGCAGCGCGGAGGTGTTGCCGTTCTCGGCGCACGCGCTCGAGCCGGCGTCGCCGGAGGCGGCGACGACGCTGATCCCGGCGGCGGCCTCGAACTCGAACACCCCGTTGGTCAGATCGAAGAGCTTGCGCAGCTCCGGGATGTCGCGCTCGCAGCCGCCATAGGAGATCGATTCCACGTTCGGGCGCAGCGGGCGGGGCGTCTGAAGCGGCGCCGCGTAGGCCTTGAGCGTGTCGGTGATCGTCTGCTCGCCGACCTCGTAGACGTTGAAGCTCGTCGCCTTCGGCGCGGCGGCGGCGAGGACCTCGAGGTCGAGCTCGGCCTCGTCGAGCGGGAGCAGTCCGCCGCCCGCCAGGGTCGCGGTCAGCACGTGCGGGGCGGGCAGCCCGAAGCAGCTCGCGAAGGTCGAGATGTCACCGGCGGTGAAGCCGCCGCCGAACTCGACGAGCGCGATCCGCTCGGCCGGCGCCGTCGTCGTCTGGGCGATGAGCGCCGGATAGTCGTAGGCGGTCAGGTACTGGTTCGGTGTCATCCCCGCGTAGCCGGCGGCGAGCCTGGCGGGCGTGCCCGCGGCGAGGCCGCCGGGGCAGCCCGAGGGCGTTCCGGTTCGCGGCCGCGCCGAGGTCGCGCGCGCCGTCGCCGGTCCGGTCGGCCCGTCGGCGGTCGTCAGGCCGCTGCCCGCCGGCGAGCGCGGAGAGAGCCCGACGATGGTCTCGCCGTCCGCGACGCCGGTGGCCGCGCGGGCCAGGGCCCGGGGAACCCGCGGCGCCGCGCCGGGTCGAGCGTTCGACGCCCGGGCGGCGGTGACGCCGAACAGCGCGCGCGCCTGCGCCGGCGAGGCGGTCACCGTCGCGTAGAGGCCGAGGCCGTCGATCCGGCCGCGGAGGTGGTGTGCGCGCAGGTAGGCGCGCACGGCGTGCTTGGCCTTCGCCGAGGCGCCGTAGCGCTTGACGAGCTCGGCCACCGACAGATAGCGACGGTAGTGGCGCGAGGTCGGGTTCGAGACCTCGGCGACGAACGTCGCCAGCGCTCGCTCAGGGCGGGTCAGCGCGATGAGCAGCTCGATTCCGGGGGACGTCCGCGGCGCCGCCGAGGCCGACGCGGAGCCCGCGCCGCCGAGCCCGACCGCGCCGCCGAGCCCGACCGCGCCACCGAGCCCGACCGCGCCACCGAGCGCGACCGCCGCGAGCAGGCTCGCGAGCACCGTCGTGCGCCGACCGGAGCGCGCCGCCTGAGCCGTGACCGAGCTGTGCATCGACTTCCCCCGCAGAACGACTCTGGAACGCCGTCCATCGTAATCCGACCCGGAGACGGCGAGCGCCGGTGGGGTCGCCGCGCCACATCGGTGATTGGCGCCCGCCGTGCGCGGCCATCCTTAAGCGCGATGAGCGCGCTGTCCACGAACGCGACGCGAGGCGATCACCGGGTCGTGGTGATCGGCGGAGGCTTCGGCGGCCTGCGCGCCGTTCGCCATCTGCGCGACGCCCCCGTCTCGGTGACGTTGATCGACCGCCGCAACTTCCATCTCTTCCAGCCGCTCAGCTACCAGGTCGCGACCGGCGCGCTGTCGCCGAGCGACGTCGCCTACCCGCTGCGCGCCCTCTTCGCCGGCAGCGACAACGTCAGGGTCCTGCTCGCCGACGCGTCGGGCTTCGATCTCGACGCGCGGGAGGTGCGCCTCGCGCCTGCCGGCGACGAGTCGATCCCCGACGCGGTCCCCTACGACACGCTCATCGTCGCCGCCGGCTCGAGCTACTCGTACTTTGGGCACGAGGAGTGGCGCGAGCACGCCGCCGAGGTCAAGTCGATGGAGAGCGCGATCGTCGTGTGCTCGGAGATCCTCGCCGCCTTCGAGCGCGCCGAGCTGGCCACCGATCCCGGCGCGCGCGCCGCCGAGCTGACCTTCGTCGTCGTCGGCGGCGGTCCGACCGGCGTCGAGATGGCCGGGCAGATCGGCGAGCTGGCCCGCCATACGCTCCGGCATGACTTCCGCTCGATCGACCCGACGACCGCGCGCGTGCTGCTCATCGAGACCACCGACCGGCTGCTCGGGTCGTTTCCGGCCTCGCTCTCGGAGAAGGCGCGCCGCGGGCTCGAGCGGATCGGGGTCACGCCGATGCTCGACACCACGGTGGTCGACATCGACGAGAAGTCGGTGGTGCTCGAGGATGGGCAGGGCGCGCGCGAGACCGTGCCGACGCGGACGGTCGTCTGGGCCGCCGGCGTGCAGGCCTCCTCGCTGGCCACGACGCTCGGCGAGCTGGCCGGCGGCGAGATCGACCGCTCCGGCCGGCTGACGGTCGAGTCCGACCTCTCGCTGGCCGGCCATCCCGAGGTGCTCGTGCTCGGCGACATGGTCCGGGTGCGCGACGCCGACGGGCAGGTCCAGACGCTGCCGGGCGTCGCCCCGGTCGCCATCCAGCAGGGCGTCTACGCCGGGCGCCTGATCGTCGACCGGCTGCACGGCGCGGCTACCGCGCCGTTCCACTACCACGACAAGGGCAACGTGGCCACGATCGGGCGCGGCCGGGCGGTCGTCGACCTCGGCTGGCTGCGTCTCAGCGGCCTGCCGGCCTGGGTGGCCTGGCTCGTCATCCACATCTGGTACCTGATCGGCTTTCGCAACCGGCTGTTCGTGGCGCTCCAGTGGTTCTTCAGCTTCGTCAGCCACGGGCGCTCGAGCCGGCTCATCGTCGAGCCCGACGACATCGACGTGCACGAGGTGCCGACGTCTGACTGATCCGGCGGCCGCGCAAGCCCGCGCCCAGTAGCACCGTGCGGCAGGCCCCCGACCCTCGTCTGCGAAACGACAAGAGGCTCGCCGGCTGCCGTTTCGCCCGCTGCTGTCATGACCTCCGGCACCCGTACCCTCGCCTGCCTCGCCGCGCTGACGTGCAGCGCGGGCCTCGGCGCCGCTGGCACCGCCGCCTCGGGGCGCTCCCGCGGCGGGCATGCCTCCGCTGGCGCCGGACCGGGGTTGCCGGGGAACGGTTCCTCGGGCGGCGCGCCGATCCAGGGCGGCGGGCTGGCGCCGGTGCACGAGCCTCCGTCGCGGATCCCGGCCCCGCCGAGCGAGCGCGCCCGCGGCCGCTGGCTCGGCGGGGTCGAGGTCACCGAGTACTGGCCGGCGCCCGAGGCCTGGTTTCGCGGCCGGCTCGTCAGCGCCCCCGGGCTGCCCGGCCGGCACCGCATCGACTGGCTGTACTCGGCGCTCGGGGTCTCGATGGAGGGCGACGGGACCGGGCTCGACGGGCGCGTCTACCACATCGACGCGCTCGGCAACGGGGGCTGGGTGACCGCGAGCGGCCGTCCCACCGACCCCGGCAACGGCTGGTCGGCGGGCGCTCCGTACTGGCGAGCCGGCGGCTACTGGCGCAACCGCCGGGGGGCGGTCACCTTCCCGCTCGCCGCCGGCGGCTGGTCGGCGGGCGCCGGTCGTCGCTACGTCGCCCTGCGTGGGGTGACCTTCACCGCCGGCGCCGCCCGGCCGCTGCGCCTGCTCCAGTCGATCGCCGTCGACCCGCGCGTCATCCCGCTCGGCAGCCGCGTCTACGTTCCCGCCTACCGCCACGACGGGCACGGCGGCTGGTTCGTCGCCCAGGACACCGGCGGCGCGATCAACGGCCGCCACATCGACGTCTACCGCCCGCCCCCGGCGAGCCCGTCGGACTCCGGCCGGTTGCTCACCGGAGAGCGGATCTATGTCATCAAGCCCCGCTCACGACACCAGTGGCCGGCCCCGTAGGTACGCTCGCATTCGAGCACTCCCCAGCGGCGCCTGCGCGAGCCCGCGGCCCGCTCGGCATCCAGCCTCGCCGGATCGGGCCGCGCTCGCGTCGTCCGGCTGTCCTCGAAGCCTCGTGTAGCGCTGCTACACGTCGACTTCTGCGTCCTCGCCAGGCATCCACTGGTGAGCGCTCTCGGTGCGACCGAACCTACCGGGCCGACCACTAGACTCTCCTGCGCATGCCCAAGCAGCGCGTCACCCGGGTCGAGCAGCGCAGCTCGATGGCCGCCTTTGAGCAGATGCGCGATTGGTCCGACGAGGACCTCGCCGTCGAGACCAAGGCGCGCGCCGCGGCGCAGGCGGTGCTCGGGCTGCGCGCCGCCGAGAAGTACGACGCCAAGCGCGCCCGCGCGCACTTCCAGAAGGCGATCGCCGCCGCCCCGCCGCAGGAGCGGATGCAGCTGCGGCGCATGGCCGACCTCTCGCTGGCGCAGGCCGAGCGCCGGGCCGGCGACTTCCAGAAGGCCGCCGAGCGCGTCGGCGCTCCGGTCAAGAAGGGTCAGGTGCGGTTTCTGCGGTTCATCGGCCTCATCGCTCCGCCGAGCAGCGACGGGCCGGTCGCCCGGGTGCGCGGGATCGCCATCGCGGTCGCGCTCGTCATCGCCATCCTGCTCATCGGCTTCGGGCTCGTGAACCTCGTCGCGCTGCCCTTCGGCGGCATCTCGCTCGATCTCGGGATCTTCTACGGCGTGCTGCTCGTGCTCATCGCCGTCGGGGTGGCGGTCTTCCTCGGCCGGCGACGGCAACGCCGGGCTCAGGCGCAGGCTTCGGCGTCCCGTTGAGCGGCGACCGTGTGCGGCCGCTACACCCTCGCCGCTCCTGATCCGGCGGCGATCCGCGACCGCTTCGGAATCGGCGCGTCGGTCGACGTCCGCCGCCGCTACAACATCGCGCCCGGCGACGACGTGCTCGCGGTCACCACGAGCCGCGAGGGCGCGCCACGCGGCGAGCTGCTGCGGTGGGGGCTCGTGCCCTCATGGGCCGACGGCCCCGACACCGGGCTGAAGATGATCAACGCTCGGGTCGAGACCGCCGCGCAGCGGCCCGCGTTCCGGCGCGCCTTCGAGCGGTTTCGCTGCCTCATCGTCGCCGACGGCTTCTACGAGTGGCGGCGCACGTCGACCGGACCCAAGCAGCCGTTTCACATCACCCGCGACGACGGCGGCCCGTTCGCGTTCGCGGGCCTGTGGTCGATCTGGCATGGCGACGGCGATCAGACGCTGCGCACCTGCTCGATCCTGACCACCGATGCCAACCCGGCGGTCGCCGCGCTGCACGATCGCATGCCGGTGATCCTCTCCCCCGAGCACGAGGCGCCATGGCTGGACACCGCCACTCCGGCGCGTGAGCTCGACGCGATCCTCGCCGGCCTGCCCGCCGCGCGCACCGCGCTGAGCGAGGTCGGCTTCGCGGTCAACGACGCCCGCTACGACGGCCCGGAGTGTCTCGCGCCTCCGGTGCCCACCGCCCAGACGTCGCTGTTCTGACTCACGCCGGCGGTGAGGCGACGACCACGCCGGTGAGCGGCCGCGTCAGCGTCCCCGGACCTGCGCTGAGGATGTCGGTCGGCGCCCGGTCCTGGCTGAGCCATGAGACGAAGTCCTCGGCATCCATGGGACGGCCGAGGTGGAAGCCCTGGGCGAGATCGCAGCCGAGCGTGTCGAGCCGCTCGAGCGTCGCCCCGTCCTCGACACCCTCGGCGATCGTTCGCAGCCCGAGATCGCGGGCGAGGTTGATCGTCGAGCGGACGATGATCAGGTCGCTCTCGTCGCTCAGCATCGGGGTGACGAACGACCGGTCGATCTTCAGCTCGTCGATCGGCAGGCGGCGGAGGTTCTCCAGCGACGAGTAGCCGGTGCCGAAGTCGTCGACCGACAGACGCGCGCCAAGGGCCGACAGGCGGCTGACGGTCGCCAGGGCGCGGTCGGGGTCGGTCATGATCATCCGCTCGGTGATCTCGAGCGACAGCGCCGGCGCCGGGAGGCCGTGGGCGTCGAGCATCCGCTCGATCTCCCGCGGGAGATCGCGATCGAGCAGGTTGCGGACCGACAGGTTGACCGCGATCGACAGCCGATGTCCGGCCCGATGCCAGCGCGCGCACTCGGCGATCGAGCGCTCGAGCACGAGCCGGGTGAGCGGTCCGATCAGCCCGGTCTGCTCGACGGTCGGGATGAAGGTGCCGGGCGCCACGAGGCCGTGCTCGGGATGCTGCCAGCGAACGAGCCCCTCGGCTCCGGTGACCGACCGCTCCCCGACGCCGACGAGCGGCTGGAAGTGGACGACGATCTGGCTCTCGGTCAGGGCGCGGCGGACATCGGACAGGACGTTGAGGCGACGGTTCGAACGGTCGTCCTGCTCGACGGCGTAGACCTGGTAGTCGATCTGCGCCCGCTTGGCGGCGTACATCGCGATGTCCGCGCAGCGCAGGAGGGCATGGGCGTCGCCGCCGTCGCGCGGGTAGCGCGCCACTCCCACGCTCGCCCCCACCTCGAGCGAGAGCTCGTCGATCGCAAACGGCTCGTCGACCGCCCGGCAGAGCACGGTCGCGATGGCGTCGAGCTCCTCTGGCGAGTCGGTGTCCTGCGCGGGCAGCAACGCGAACTCGTCGCCGCCAAGTCGGGCGACGAGCCCGCCGTCGCCGAGCTGTCGCGTCAGGCGGGGCGCGAGCTCTGCCAGCAGCTTGTCGCCGTAGCGGTGCCCGAGCGTGTCGTTGACCTCCTTGAAGCGGTCGAGGTCCATCAGCATGACGGCGAACCGGCCCGTCGGGCCCGCCGCGGCGATGCGCGCCTCGACGGCCTCGCGGAAGCGCTCGCGGTTGGCCAGGCCGGTGAGGCCGTCGGTGGTGGCGATCCGCTTGAGCTCCTGGGCGCGGCTGCGCGAGGTCAGCAGCTGTCCGACGAGATACTGGAAGACGACGAGGACGATCGCGAACATGGCGAGCTCCGGCGTGCCGAGCCGCAGCGCGACGAGCGCGCCCACGGGGGTCAGCACCGCGGACATCAGGTCGGCGCCGAGCAGCCAGAGGAACACCTCGCGCGCCTTGGTCACCAACGACGTGCGCTCGAGGTAGCACTGGTATCCGACCCCGAACGCGAACGTCAGCACCGGCATCAGGAGGCAGGCCGCGAACCCGAGCAGGTAGTACCCGCTGTCTCGGGGGTCGAGGTGCATGGCGCCGACGGCGAAGTGGAAGGCCAACCCGGTCAGCAACGCCGACCACGTGTAGCTGGCCAGGTTGATCAGCGAGTAGTGCCAGGACGGTCGTGATCGTGCCCATGATGCACCGATCGTCAACGCGCCGAGCAGCGCCGCCGGGGCACCCCCGAGCAGCACCGCCGCGAGCGCGAAGGCCAACGTGCCGCCGGAGATCTGGATCCGGGATCCGACGGGGACAACCGTGAGCTCGGCGACGATCGCGAGGGCGACGAGGAGCGCGAACAGTCCCGGCGACCAGCGTGAGGGGCTCGAGACGAGCAGGCAGACCGGAATCGCGGCCGCCGTCGCCAGCATGAAGGCCACGCAGTGAACGGGCCGCGCGGTGCGCGGAGATGGTGCAACCGGGGATCGGCGGGAGCGCTCCGTCACGCCACTCTCATCGGCACGGTGGGGCGCGCCTTCAGCACGACGACAGCCTCTGGACGGATGTCAAGTGCAGGGCGCGTTCTGCCGATGCGCCTATCGACCAGAAAGATGGGCCCGCCTAGGAGGCGGGCCCTTGGGTCCGGCGTAGATCAGCCGACGCGGTAATTCATCAAGCCTCCTCTCGCAGCCACGGGACGGTGGGTTGATGAGGCAACACGGAGGAGTTGGCGTCGTGGATAACGGCCACGGCGTCAACTTTCCGTCAGCTTTTCTATCCAGTTCCAGCGCAAAACGCAACGCGTCGGCGCTGAATGAACGGTCGGTGGAGCGTGGGCCCCTGCGGGGCCAGAGGCACTACTTCACAGTCTGTTTGAATTCAGACGTCAGGCGACTTCGCGCAACAGCGTCGCGTCGTCCTCGAGGTTCTCGCGCAGCCCCCGCTTGAGCTTGCCGTGGATCTGGCAGACCCGGCTCTCGGAGACCCCGAGGATCTCGCCGGTCTCGCGGAGGGTGAGATCCGAGACGTGCAGCAGCATCGCGACCGTGCGCTCGCGCGCGGACAGCTGCGCGAAGGCCTCGCGGAAGCGGGCGATGGCGCGCTCGCGCATCGCGGCGTGCTCGGGATCGTTGCTGCGATCGGGGCAGGGCAGCGTGTCGACGCGCTCGGCGGGACGGTTCTCATCGGAGAGCACCGGCACGTTGAGCGATCCGACCTCCGAGCGGGCGATGTCGTCAAGCAGCGTCGAGAGCTCGTCCGCGGAGATCGCCAGCAGATCGGCGAGCTCGGTCCACGTCGGTTGGCGGCCATGCAGCACGGTGAAGCGCTCGCGCGCCCGATTGCACTCGCGCTCCATGCGCCGCAGCGAGCGGGGGGCCCAGTCGTAACGCCGCAGCTCGTCGAGGACGGCCCCGTGGATGCGCGTCCACACGAACTGCTCGAGCGTCGCCCCGCGGTCGGGGTCGTAGCGATCCAGGCAGCCGATGAGCGCCTCCAGCCCGCACGAGATGAAGTCGTCGACGTCCCGATAGGCGGGGATCTCGCGGACCTTGCGATAGACGATGCACTTGACCACCGGCGCGAGCGAGAGCACGAGTCGGTCGCGCGCTCCGCGGTCGTCGTGCTCGCGATACCGCCGCCACAGCGCGAGGAGGGCCTCCTGCGACATCCGTCCGCTCTTCGTGTTCGGCTTCAAGGTCGCCCCCCCGATGGTCGCTACCGAAAAAGAGTCGGTCACGTATCGACCGCGCCGCCGATTCGATGACCGGGGTCGCCACGGATCTTGCATCCGTTCAAACCACGGAGCGCGGCGACCTCCGAGCCGTGGGGATAATCCACGGCTCCCTCGCGATGGCCCTCTCCCCGCTCATCGACGCCTACGACCACGTCCTGCTCGACCTCGACGGGTGCGTCTGGGTCGCCGACGGGTTGACCTCCGGTGCCCGCGAGGCGCTCGGCGCGCTGCGCTCCGCCGGCAAGTCGCTCTGCTTCATCACCAACGACGCGCTGCTGACCTGCGAGGAGTATGTCCGTAAGCTCTGGTCGCTCGGCCTGCAGGCGTCGCTCGAGGAGGTGGTGACGGTCGGGGCCGCGATCCAGTTCTTCCTCGCGCAGCGCGCGGCGCGGGCGTCGGCGTTCGTCATCGGCGCGCCCGCGATCGTCCGGCACGTCGTCGACTCCGGGCAGCGGGTGGTCAACGGGACCGCTGAGGCCGCGCGGGCCGAGGTGGTCGTCGTCGCCGCGCACGAGGGCTTTGACTTCGCGCAGCTGCGGACCGCCACCCGCGCGGTGCTCGGGGGCGCCGAGATGATCGCCGCGGGGCTCGACGCGACCTATCCGGCCGCCGGGGGTCCGTGGCCAGGCACCGGCGCGCTCGTCGCGGCGCTCCAGACGGCGACCGAGCGCACGGCGCGCAACGTCGGCAAGCCCGACCGTCAGATCTTCCAGGCCGCGCTGGACCGCCTCGGTCCCGGACGCACGCTGATGGTCGGCGACCGCCTCGACTCCGACCTCGGCGGGGCGGCGGCCGCCGGACTCGACGGCGCGATCGTCCTCACCGGGGTCACGAGCCGCGAGCAGGCGCAGGCCGCCGAGGATCCCCGGCCGGTCGCGATCGCCGAGACCCTGCACGCGCTCGTCACCGCGTGAGGCTGATCGTCAACCCGGCGGCCGGCTCCGGACGCGCCGTGAGGCGATTGCACGACGTGCGCGCGGCCCTGCGCGAGCTCGGGCTCGGCGCCGAGGTGACGCTGACCGAGGATCTCGACGACGCCCGACGGACGGCGCGCGCGGCCGCCGATGCCGGCGAGTTGACCGTCGCCTTCGGGGGCGACGGCCTGATCGGCGCGGTCGCCGGCGAGCTGCGCGGAACCGCGGGCGTCCTCGGCGTGCTGCCCGGGGGCCGCGGCAACGACTTCGCTCGCGCGTTGGCGATCGGCTCCGATCCTGTCGCCGCCTGTCAGATCCTGGCGACCGGGCGCACCGTCGCGCTCGATCTCGGGGAGGTCGACGGCCGTCCCTTCGTCGGCATCGCCAGCTGTGGGATCGATGCCGAGGCCAACCGCATCGCCAACCGGGTCCGCTGGCTGCGCGGCCGGCCGGTGTACAGCTACGCGGCACTCGCCGCGCTCGCGGTCTGGCGGCCGGCGACGTTCGCGATCGCGCTCGACGGAGGCCGACCGCGAACCGTCTCGGGGTACGCCGTCGCCGCCGCCAACGCCATGTCCTACGGCGGGGGCATGCGCATCGCTCCCGGCGCCCGTCTCGACGATGGCCGCCTCGACGTCGTCATCATCTCCGAGATGCCCAAGACGAGGTTCCTGCGCTTGGCGCCGACGGTGTTCTGGGGCGGCCACGTCCGCCGCTCGGGGGTTGAGGTCCTGCGGGCCGAGCGGATCGAGGTCTCGAGCTCGCGCCCGCTGACCGTCTACGCCGACGGCGATCCGATCGCGCAGCTGCCGGCGACGATCCGCGCCGTGGCCGGCGCGGTGCGGGTCAGGATCCCCGCGTGAGCGCGCTCGACGCCAAGATCCTCGCCGCGCGCGCGGTCGGCGAGCTCGCCCGCCGCGCGGGGCGCGGGGGCGGCACGAGCCTGCCGGGCAAGCTGCTGACGCGCCTCGATCCGAGTGCCATCGAGCGCCTCGCGGCTCGCCTGCCCCGGGGCTCGGCGGTCGTCTCGGCCACCAACGGCAAGACCACGACCGCTGCCATGGCCGCCGCGATCCTCCAGCGGGCCGGCATCGCGCTCGTCCACAACCGCGCCGGGGCGAACATGGCCGGCGGCGTCGCCTCGACCCTGGCGGCGGCCGCCCGCCCGCGCGGGGCGATGACCGGGGAGCTCGGGCTGTTCGAGCTCGACGAGTTCTGGCTGGACCGGGTCAGCGTCGCGCTCGCGCCGCGCGCGGTGCTGCTCGCCAACCTGTTCCGCGACCAGCTCGACCGCTACGGGGAGCTCGAGGCGATCGCCGATCGCTGGGCGGCCGCGGTCGCCGCGCTGCCCGCCACCGCCCGTCTGGCGCTGAACGCCGACGATCCGCTCGTCGCCGATCTCGGCCGCGACCGCCCCGAGGTCACCTACTTCGGAGTGCAGGACCGCTCGCTGGCGCTGCCCGAGATGCAGCACGCCGCTGACTCCAAGCATTGCCGCCGCTGCGGCACCGCCTACGCCTACGACGCGATCTACCTCGGGCACCTCGGGGTCTACCACTGCCCGGCGTGCGGCCAGCAGCGCCCGACGCCGGCCGTCGCCGCCGAGACGGTCGCGCTGCACGGCACCCGCGCGGCGAGCTTCACCCTGCGCACCCCCGAGGGCGACGCCGACGTGCACCTCCCCCTGCCCGGCCTCTACAACGTCTACAACGCGCTCGGCGCGGCCGCCCTGTGCCGCTCGCTCGGCCTCTCGCCGGCCGCGATCGCCGATGGCCTGCGGCGCGTCAGCGCCGCGTTCGGCCGCGCCGAGCGGATCGCCGTCGACGGACACGAGCTGTCGGTGCTGCTGATCAAGAATCCCGCCGGCGCCAACGAGGTGCTCCGCACGCTCGCGCTCGAGGCCGGCGAGCTGCACCTGCTGGCGATCCTCAACGATCGCATCGCCGACGGCCGCGACGTGTCCTGGATCTGGGACGCCGACTTCGAGCTGCTCGCCGGCCGCGCCCGACGGATCACGTGCGCCGGCACGCGAGCGGCCGAGCTGGCGGTCCGGTGCAAGTACGCGGGCGTCCCCCCCGAGCGCCTCGAGGTCGTTGCCGATCTCGGCGCCGCGTTGACGCGGGCGCTGTCGGCGGCGCCGCCCGACGGCGCCGTCTACGCCCTGCCCACCTACACCGCGCTGCTGGCGTTGCGCGCCGAGCTGGCCCGGCGCGGTCTCGCCGGCCGCTTCTATGAGTCCGCGGCGGCAGCCGGATGACTCACGCAGCCGACTTACGGAACAGCCAGCCGGATGACGCCGGCGCTGCCCGATCAGGCAGCCGGATGACGCTGGCGCGGGGTGGGTGGGTCCGGATCGCGAGGCTGGATGCCGAGCGGGCCGCAGGCCAGAGGGGATGCCGAGAGCTGGACGATTCGCGCGGCGCGCGATCTGGCAGCGGGACGACTCGCGCGCCGGCCGCAGCAGCGAGGCCGGATGCCGAGCGGCCGGCAAGTGCGAGCGGATGCCGAGCGCGCGCCAGGCGCGAAAGCAGCTGGACGACTCGGGCGCGGCCCGTTCCGGCGAGGCTGGATGCCGAGCGGGCCGCAAGCCCGAGGGCGGGCGAGCGGAGGCGATCAGCGTGAGCGATCCCGTCGAGGTGATCTGGCACGATCTCGAGTGCGGGCGCTACACCGCCGACCTGCCGCTCTGGCGGCGGCTCGCCGAGCGTCTGCCGGGCCCCGTCATCGATGTCGGGGCGGGCACCGGACGCACGACGCTCGACCTCGCCGCCGCCGGACACGAGGTCCTCGCCCTCGACCTCTGCGACGCGCTGCTCGAGGCGCTGCGCGACCGCGGCGAGGGGCTGGCGGTGCGCACGATCGTCGGCGACGCCCGAGCGTTCGGGCTCGGCGAGCAGTTCGGCCTGTGCATTGTGCCCATGCAGACGATCCAGCTGCTCGGCGGCGCCGAGGGCCGGGCGGGATTCTGGCGCTGCGCAGTCCCGCACCTGGCGCCCGGTGGCGTCGTCGCCATCGCGATCGCCGACTCGCTGGAGTGCTTCGAGACCGTCGAGGGCGGTCCGGGACCGCTCCCCGACGTCATCGAGGTCGACAACGTCGTCTACAGCAGCCGGCCCACCGGGGTGCGGGTCGATGCGACCGGGTTCGAGCTCGAGCGCCGGCGCGAGCTCGTCACCCCCGACGGGCGCCTGGAGGCGACGCGGAACCTCATCCATCTCGACGCCGTCACCGCCGACACGCTCGAGGACGAGGGGCGGGAGGCCGGCCTGCGCCCGATCGGCCGCATTGCGATCGAGGCCACCGACGACTACGTCGGCGCCACCGCGGTGATGCTTCGTGCCTGAGCGGCTGCGCGTCTGCGCGCTCTACCCCGACCTCATGAACATCTACGCCGACCGCGGCAACCTGCTGATGCTGCAGCGCCGCTGCGCCTGGCGCGGCATCGGCTTCGCCCTGACCGCCAGCCATCTCGGCGAGGCGCTGGACCCCGACGGCGCCGACCTCTACTACATCGGCGGCGGCCAGGATCGAGACCAGCGGCTGTGTGCGCGCGACCTCGCCGAGGTCAAGCGCGATGCGATCCACGCCGCGGCCGACCGCGGCGCGGTGGTGCTCGCGGTCTGCGGCGGCTACCAGCTGCTCGGCCACTCCTATCAGCTCGGCTCCGAGCCCCTTCCCGGGGTGGGCCTCGTCGACGTGACGACCGTCCGCGCCGAGGGGCCACGGCTGATCGGCAACATCGCGATCGAGGTCGAGCTCGCGCCGGGTCGGCGGCGCGTCCTCGCCGGCTTCGAGAACCACGGCGGACGCACCCAGCTCGGCCCGGCCGCGCAGCCGCTCGGCCGGGTGCTCGCCGGTCACGGCAACGACGGCCGCACCGGGCACGAGGGCGTGCGCCGCGGCCGCGTCATCGGCACCTACATGCACGGGCCGCTGCTGCCCAAGAACGCCTGGTTCGCCGACTGGCTGATCGCCACCGCTACCGGCCTGCCCGAGCCCCTCGGCGCTCTCGACGACGAGCTCGAGGCGGCGGCCCACGCGCAGGCGCGCCAGGCGGCGGGGATCTGAGAGCGCGCCCGGCGCCCGCTGGCGCGCCGGCGGCCGCTATTAGGTGCGGACGGCGCTGGAGAGCAGCGCGCGGTCGGCATCGACCATCAGGCGGATGAGCTGCTCGAACGGGGTCTCAGGGGTCCAGCCGAGGATCCGCTGCGCTTTGGCAGGGTCGCCGATGAGGTGGTCGACCTCGGCCGGACGCTGCAGCCCGGGATCGATCTCGACGTGCTCGTCGATGACCAGGCCCGCCTGGTCGAACGCGATCTCCAGGCACTTGGAGACCGGATGGGCGATGCCGGTGGCGATGACGAAGTCCTGGGGCTCGTCCTGCTGGAGCATCAGCCACATCGCCTGCACGTAGTCCTTGGCGTAGCCCCAGTCGCGCTGGGCGCCGAGGTTGCCGAGCTTCAGCTTGTCGACGATGCCGAGGCGGATCGCGGCGGCGTGCCAGGTGATCTTGCGGGTCACGAACTCGAGGCCGCGCCGGGGGCTCTCGTGGTTGAAGAGGATCCCGCTCGTCGCGTGCAGCCCGTAGGACTCGCGGTAGTTGACGGTTATGAAGTGCCCGTAGGCCTTGGCCACGCCATACGGAGAGCGGGGATAGAACGGCGTCGTCTCGCTCTGCGGGACCTCCTGGACCTTGCCGAACATCTCGCTCGAGGACGCCTGGTAGAAGCGGGCCTCGGGGCACACCTCGCGGACCGCCTCGAGCATGCGGGTCACGCCGACCCCCGTGAACTCGGCGGTCAGCGTCGGCTGGATCCACGAGACCGCAACGAACGACATCGCCGCCAGGTTGTAGATCTCCGAGGGCCGAGCGGCGCGGAGCGCATCGACGAGCGACCGATGGTCAAGGAGGTCCGCCTGGTGCAGGGTGATCTGGTCGCGCAGATGCTCGATGCGCTCGAACCTCTCGGTCGAGGACCGGCGGACCATCCCGTGGACGTCGTAGCCCCTGTCGAGCAGCAGCTCCGCGAGGTAGGAACCATCCTGCCCGGTGATCCCCGTGATCAAGGCTGTACGCGTTTCGGCCAAGCGGCGGGTGACAATAGCGGACGCTCACCGCGCCCGGGCCGGTACCGGCCCCCGGCGCCCACCCCGCCGATGGCCCCCTTCCGTCGCTTGCCCTCCCCTCGATCCCGCCTGCTGGCGATGGGACTGGGCGCGCTGCTCGCGCTGCTGGCGGGGGGCTGCGGATCCTCGCAGAGCCACCCCCCGCCGGCACGGCCCCCGCCGCGCCAGCGCTCGACCTCGGCGACGCGATCGGCGAACGCGCCCTCGGCGACGGCCGCGAGCGCGACCACGGCCACGACCACGACCACGACGAGCGTCGTGCTGCCGGGTGCCGGCCGCCCGACGGTGATGATCGGCGACAAGAACTACGTCGAGCAGTTCGTCCTCGGCCAGCTCTACGTGCAGGCGCTGCAGGCGCAGGGCTTCACGGTGGACATCGATCAGAACATCGGCCCCACCGAGGTCACCCAGCAGGCGCTGCTGACCGGCGCGCTGACGATGTACCCCGAGTACCTCGACGTCTTCAACTCCCAGATCGCGGGCTATCGGCATCGCCTCCCGTCGCTGCGGCTCGCCGTCCGCGCGGCTCGCCGCTGGGCGCGGACGCACGGCCTGACGCTGCTGGACCCCACCCCGTTCTCCGACACCGACGCGATCGCGGTCACCGTCGGCGTGGCGGCGGACAACCACCTGCGCACGATCGGCGACCTCGTCCACCTCGACATCCCGCTGACGATCGGCGGCGCGCAGCAGTTCCGCCTCGCGGCCCCGGGCGTGCCGACGCTCGCGTCGGTCTACGGGATCTCGCCGACCTTCCGGTCGCTTTCGGTCGGCGACCAGTACACCGCGCTGAACGACGGGCGGGTGCAGGCCGCCTACGTCAACTCGACCGACGGTCAGCTCGCGACCGGCGACTACCGTCTGCTCGTCGATCGCCGGGGGATCTTCGGCTGGGGCAACGTCGTGCCGGTCGTCTCGACCTCGGCGCTCGCCAAGGAGGGGCCCGCGTTCGCGACGACGATCGAGCGCGTCGACGCGGCGCTCTCGACGGGCGCGATGCGCCAGCTCAACTGGGCGGTCGCCGCCGCCGCGCAGTCGCCCGCGGCCGTCGCCAAGCAGTTCCTGCAGACCCACGGCCTGCTGACGCCGATGGTGGGGTCGCCATGAGCCGTGCCCACCGCCCCCGAGGCAGGGAGCGCAGAAGGGTGGCGGAGGCTCGGCCCAGGCCACATGAGGCCAGGTACAGCACCGTGGTCGCGTCGCGCGGCAGATCGGCGAAGTGGCGCTCGCCGAAGCGGACCATGGCCTCCAGAAACGGCTCCTCCGAGCCGGTGCTGACCAGCACCACCCGCAGGCCGCGCGGCGGGTCGTTGCGCAGCTGATCGGTGAGCGCGAGCAGCCGACGCAGGCGAGGAGGCCCAGCAGCCCTCCGAGCGTCACCGCCGCCGGTCCGGCCGACTCCCGGCCCAGCTCGGCGACGATGTTGCAGGCGGTGTGCTGCGCAAGCGGCGGCCGGCGGCCGATCTCAAGGTCATCGGCGACGCTGGCGGCACCTGCCAGATCGCGTCGTCGATCGCAGGCCTTCCAGTTCCGCCGGACGACGAGGTAGGTTCATCGTGGATGCACATGTCCGACTATCAGGAGCGGTCGCGCGTGACTGCGGTGTACCCCGAGCGCGGGAGAAATCTCCTCTATCCGACGCTCGGGCTCTGCGGCGAGTCGGGCGAGGTCGCCGAGAAGATCAAGAAGATGGTCCGCGATGACGGCGGAGCGCTCACCGATGAGCGCCGCCAGGCGCTGTCGAGGGAGATGGGCGACGTGCTCTGGTACCTCGCCCAGCTCGCCACCGAAGCCGGGCTCGACCTCGGGGAGATCGCCGAGGCCAACCTGGCCAAGCTGCGCTCACGCCAGGAGCGCGCTGCCCTGAACGGCAGCGGCGACGAACGCTGACCCGCCGGCTCCAGCGACGAACGCTGACCCGCCGGCTCCGGCGACGAACGCTGACCCGCCGGCTCCGGCGACGAACGTGACCCGCCGACGTCGCGGCGAGCGGCCGGGCGCGATCCGCGGGTCGATCAGCCGCCGGCCGCCGCGGGCCGCGAGAGCGCGTAGGGCGCGAAGCGGGCGGCGATGCCGGCGGGCAGCTTGGCGAGCACGCGAACGCCCTCGGGCGTGTCCTCGCGCTCGAGATCGCCGGCGAGCTCGTGCAGCTCGGCGAGCCGGCTGCCCTCGCGATAGGGCACGAGCAGCTCGACCGAGGACAGCCGTCGCTCGAACTCGCCCTCGATCCGCTCGGTCAGCGTGCCGATACCCTCGCCGGTGGCCGCCGAGACGAGCACCGCGTCGGGATGGCGGTGGGCGAGCTCCCGCCGTCGCTCCTCGCTGAGCTGGTCGGCCTTGGCCAGCACGAGCAGCTGCGCGGCCGCGTCGGCCGCGATCTCGCGCAGCACGTCGTCGACCGCGCGAGTCATCGACTCAAGCTCGTCTTCATCAACCGAGGCGTCGACGACGTGGAGGACGAGATCGGCGCGCCGCGTCTCCTGCAGGGTGGCGCCGAACGCGTCGACGAGCTGGTGGGGCAGCTTGCGGATGAAGCCGACGGTGTCGGTCACCAGGTAGCTGCGCCCGCCCGCGCGCAGGACCCGGGTCGTCGGATCGAGCGTGTGGAAGAGACGATCGCGAACCGGGACGTCGGCGCCGGTCAGCGCGTTGAGGAGGGTCGACTTGCCGGCGTTGGTGTAGCCGGCGAGCGCGATCTGGGGCAGGTGGGCGCGCTCGCGCTCGGCGCGCATGACTGCCCGAGTGCCCGCGACGTGCGCGAGCCGCCGCTTGAGCGCGGCGATCCGATCGCGGGCGAGGCGGCGGTCGGTCTCGATCTGGGTCTCGCCGGGGCCTCGGGTGCCGATCCCGCCGCCGAGGCGCTCGAGGTGCGACCACAGACCGCGCATGCGAGCGAGGTTGTACTCGAGCTGGGCGAGCTCGACCTGGAGCTTGCCCTCGGCGGTGTGCGCGTGGGCGGCGAAGATGTCGAGGATGATCGCCGTGCGGTCGATCACCGGCATGCCGAGCGCCTGCTCGAGGTTGCGCTCCTGACGGGGCGAGAGCTCGTCGTCGCAGGCGACGAGGTTGGCGTCGGCATCGGCGAGCAGGCCCCGTAGCTCATCGAGCTTGCCGGGGCCGAGATAGGTGTTCGGATGGGGGCGATCGCGATGCTGGTGCAGCTCGCCGACCGCGGCTACGCCGGCAGTGCGCAGCAGCTCGGTCAACTCGTCGAGGCATCCATCCTCCCCGGCGGGGGCGACGGCGATCATGAAGGCTCGCTGGCGCGCGCGTCCGGTGCGTGCGGCACGTCCGGCGTCCGGGCGACGGCCGTTGCGGCTCGACGCAGGCTGTCCGTTGCTATTCGCCGAAGGCGCCAACCCCATCTATGGTAGCCGGGCGGCGACCGGTTCCCTACAACCGGCTCAGTCGCCGCACCGCCTCCAGCAGGCGGTCGTCGGGCGTGGTCAACGAGATCCGGAAGAAGCCCTCGCCGTGCGGACCGTAGGCGCCGCCCGGCGAGACGACGACGGCCGCCTCCTGCAGGACGTGATCGCAGTAGGCCGCGGCGTCGGCGAACCCCTCGGGGATCGGCGCCCACACGTAGATCGTCCCCCGCGGCGGCGTGATCGACACCCCGGCCTGGCTCAGGGCCTCGCAGACGAGGTCACGCCGGCGCTGGTAGTGGGCGTTCATCTCGCGCACCTCGGCGTCGACCTCCGGCGCCAGGGCGGCGACGCCGGCGAGCTGGATCGCATCGAACAGCCCCGAGTCGACGTTGGACTTCAGCCGCCAGAAGTGGCCGATCGCCTCGGCGTTGCCGACGATCGCCGCGCAGCGCCAGCCGGTCATGTTGTAGCCCTTCGACAGCGAGAACACCTCGACCCCGACCTCCTTGGCCCCCGGCGTCTCCAGGAAGGACGGCGCGACGTATCCGTCGTAGGTGGTCTCGCTGTAGGCGTTGTCGTGGACGGCCAGGACGTCGTGCTCGCGGGCGAAGGCGACCACCTCCTCGAAGAACCCGGCCGGGACGATTGATCCGGTCGGGTTGTTCGGGTAGTTGACGAACATCAGCCGGGCCCGCTCGAGGTCCTCGCCGGCGATCGCCCCGAGATCGGGGGCGAAATCGCGCTCGGCCAGCAAAGGCATGAGCACCGGCCGGCCACCGGCGAGCAGCGGCCCGCCGGTGTAGACGGGATAGCCGGGGTCCGAGGCCAGCGTGACGTCGCCGGGGTCGAGGAAGGCCAGGTTGAGGTTGAAGATGCACTCCTTGGCGCCGATCGCCGCCATCACCTCGGTCTCCGGGTCGAGCTCCACGCCGAACCGACGGGCGTAGAACGCGGCCACGGCCTCACGGAACTCCTGGCGCCCGCGGTTGCTCGGATACTGGTGGGTGCTCGGATCGGTGACCGCGCGCTGCATCGCCGCGACGATCTGTGGATACGTCGGGGTGTCCGGATCCCCGATCCCCAGGCTGATCACGTCGACGCCAGCGGCGCGCTTGGCGCGGACCTTGCGCTCGAGCTCGGCGAACATGTACGGGGGGATCAGGTCCAGGCGGCTACTGCGTCGCATGCAACTCCTCAACGAAGGTCTCGGCCAGGGTGCCGCGGTACACCGGCACCGCCCAGCCTGTCAGCTTGATCTGAAGCTCGCCGGTCACCTCGACGTCGAGCTCACCGCCGTCGAGCACGACGGTAACCGGTGATCGCCCGCCGTCGAGCACGTAGGCCACGGCGGCCCCGGTCGCGCCGGTCCCACTCGCGGTGGTCTCCCCCACCCCCCGCTCGAAGATGCGCGCGCGGATCCTGGACCGGGCGGGATCCCCACCGTCGAGCTCGGCGAACCACGAGACGTTGGTCCGGTGGGGAAACAGCTCGTGGTGCTCGATCTCCGGGCCGATCGCCCCAAGATCCAATCCCTCCAGCTCCGCCTCGTCGGCGACGCGGATCGCGCATTGCGGGTTGCCGACCTGGACGTGCTGAAAGCGCCACGTGCGGCCGGCGGCGGTGAGCTCGCCCCGGCCATCGGGAGCGCCGGAGGGATAGCCGGCGCTCTGCACCCGGGCCCGACCCATGTCGACGGCGCACCGCGTGTCGGAGAGGATCAGCGGCCTGATCTCGCCGGCAGCGGTCTGGATGGCGAACGAGTCGGCGTCGGTCCACCCGTGGCGGCGCAGGTACAGCACCGCCTCGCGGGCGCCGTTGCCCGACAGCTCGGCCTCGGAGCCATCGGGGTTGTAGATCCGCAGCCGGGCCACGAAATCCGCGTCGTCGGGCGCTGAGAGGAGCAGGATCCCGTCGGCCGAGACGCCCGTGTGGGGTGCGCAGATCGCCTGAATCCGCGACGGGGTCAGCTCGAACGGAAGGTCTTCGGCCTCGACGATCACGTAGTCGTTGCCCAGGGCGTGCCACTTCTCGAACTCCACGGGGCGCCAGTGTATGTGTACCGTCGCGCGCGCAATGGTGACGCTCCTGCAGGAACGGACAGTGCGCAGGCGAGGCTGGGTGGGACCTCGTTACAAATGGCTGCTCGCCGGGCTGGTCGTGGTCTCGCTGGTCGCTCGCATGGCCTGGATCGCCGAGCCCTGCCGCGCCCCGTGCCGTTCCGCGGACGACCACACCCTCATCTTCGACGAGGCCTATTACGTCAACGCCGCCCGCGTGATCGCCGGAATCCGGCCCCCGGTCGGCTCGCCGTACGCGAACACGCCGCTGGGGGACGACGGCAACTCCGAGCATCCCCAGCTCGCCAAGCTGCTGATCGCGGGCGGGATCGAACTGTTCGGTGACGGGCCGCTGGCCTGGCGGTTGCCCAGCGTGCTGCTCGGAACGGTGGCGATCCTGGGGATGTTCGCGCTCGTCCGAGCCGCCGGAGGCGGACCCTGGCTGGGGCTGGGAGCGGCCGCGCTGATGGCCTGCGACAACCTGCTGCTCGTCCACGGCCGGATCGGCACGCTCGATATCTACGCGGTCGCCGCGATGATCTGGGGAGCGGCGCTCTATCTGCGCGATCGGCCGATCCTGGCGGGCGCGATCATCGGGCTTGGCGCCAGCGCCAAGGAGGTGACGCCGTACGTGCTGCTTGCCCTGGCCGTGCTCGAGCTGGTGCGCTGGTGGCGGCTGCGCTCGGAGGGCGCGGGGCGGCTGGCCCGCCTGGTCATCTGCGCGGGCGCCTCGGCGGTGATGTTCATGGCCGTGCTCACGGTGATGGGCTGGATCGCCCCGCCCTACAGCCCCCAGACCGGCAAGCGCGTGCCGAACGGGCCATTCGGCCACGTCGCGCACATCCTGAGCTACGCCGCAAACCAGACGAGCCCGCACGGACCCACCGGGATCGCCTCCTATCCCTGGGACTGGCTGATCGATCTCAAGCCGATCACCTATCTGCGGATCAATCCGGGCCGCCCCACGGTCCTGCTGAACCAGATCTCGCCGGCGGTCCACTTCATCGGCCTGATCAGCCCGCCGATCCTGCTCCTGGCCATCCCGGGGCTGCTGCTCGCCGCGCGCCCGGTCGTCCGGCCGCGGATTCGCCTGACCGACGAGGTGGGCCTGGTCGCCTTGGCCTGGTTCGTCGGGACCTATCTGCCGTTCGTGGCGCTCAGCCTGCTCGAAAGCCGGACGAGCTACCTGTACTACATGGTGATCGTGATGCCCGGGATCTACCTGGCGGTCGCTGATCTGGTCGCGCGGATCGGTCCCCGACGCAAGCTCGTCCTGCTGTGGATGGCGGGCGTGGTGGCCGCCGCGGTCGTCCTCTACCCGTTCACCCCGCTGCCGTGAGGATGACCGGCAGCCGCCCGTAGCGGAGCAGGACCGCCACGTCCCGAGCGGATTGGGTGGTGAAGTTGCCGCGCTATCGCCACAGCGCCAGGATCTCGCCGGCCACGTCTGCCGGTTCGCGGCCGGTGGCGTCGATCGTGTGGACGGCGCCGAGCTTGCGCATCCAGGTCAGCTGGCGGCGGGCGTAGTTGCGGGTCCGGCGCTTCATCGCCTCGACGTCCCCGGTCAGGAGCTCCTCGAAGCCGAGCGCCTTGCGTGCGGTGCTCGACGCGCCCGCGGCGTTGGCGCGGCGGACCTCTTCCTCGACGCCGGCCGCCACCATCGCGTCGACCCGGGCGTCGATTCGCTCGTAGAGCTGCTGGCGCTCGAGGACGAGGCCGACCAGCAAGGTGCTGCGGCGCATCTCCGTGGTCCACAGCTCCGAGTCCGAGTCGCGGGGCTCGAGCTCGCCGGCGTCTGAGAGCTCGAGCGCGCGCACGATCCGCTGGCGGTCGCCCGGGTCGATCTCCTCGGCCGCCCAGGGCGCTCGCTCGCGAAGAACCGCATGAAGCGCCGGCGCGCCGCGCCGCTCGAGCTCGGTCAGCCAGCGCTCGCGCGCTCCTTCCGGGGGCGGCGGGCGCAGGCTGAGCTCGGCCAGCGCGGCCCGCAGATACAAGCCGGTGCCACCCACCAGGATCGGCCTGGCACCGCCGGCCAGGAGCCCGTCGATCTCGGCGTGGGCAAGCTCGGCGTACTGGCCGGCGCTGAAGCTCGCGTCGACCGGCAGGAACGACAGCAGCCGGTGCTCGAGCTGCGCTCGCTCGTCCGCCCGGGCGGCTCCGGTGAGCGTCTCGAGCCCCTGGTAGACCTGCAGGGCGTCGGCGGATACGGCGACCGGCCGCTCACCCAGCTCCCGCAGCCGCCGTGCCAGCTCGATGGCGACGTCGGTCTTGCCCACGCCGGTCGGGCCGAACAGGGCGATCACCTCCGTGCGCGGCACGGCCGACAGTATCGTCCAGGCGGTGGGCCGGGAGCGATCGGGCCCGCAGTATGGTGCAGCGATGCGCCCTGGAGCGATCGTGTGAGCACGCGGATCGGTACCGGTGTCTCCACCGAAGCTGATCCGCTGAAGGCGGGTAGGGCTGCGGCACGCTCGGCCGCCGATGCGCTCGGCGGCGCCCCCGCTGATCTGGCCCTGGTGTTCGCCGCCGGCTCGCATCTCATCGCCCCGGAGGCCACGCTCGAGGGCGTGCACTCGGCGCTGGCTCCCCGAGCCCTCGTCGGCTGCGGCGCCGGGGGGGTTCTCGGCGGCGGCCGCGAGCTCGAGGACGGCACCGCGGTCGCGGTGTGGGCGGCCGCCTTCGAGGAAGGAGAGGCGATCCCGTTTCACGCGGCGGTCCTCGACCACGA